>DATNIN010000015.1:0-41644 GCA_035604415.1 Candidatus Acidiferrales bacterium | reverse complement strand
ACGCCAGGTCTCCCTTGATGCAGGATGAAATCACAGCCACTCGTTGCAACTCTTTCTGGCTCAAGCGAAATGTCTCCCGGTTCATAGGGTGACATTTTCACTGGGCCGTTAAGGGGTGACAGAATTATTGGGCTAAGACATGGTCCGGCGCCCCGCTGGCCGGGCGCTGCAAACTGTGGCACACTCGATAGTTTGAAGGACGCGGCGGGCGCGCACCGAGCGCGTGGCGTCTCTGCCGGGCCGCGATCCGCATGAGAATCCATGGATCCCCAGTTCATCCGGAATTTCTGCATCATCGCGCATATCGACCACGGGAAATCCACCCTGGCCGACCGCTTGCTCGAGCTCACGGGTGCGCTCAGCCAGCGCGAGATGACCGCGCAGGTGCTCGACTCGATGGATCTCGAGCGCGAGCGCGGCATCACGATCAAGGCCAAGAGCATCCGCCTGCACTACACTGCAAAAGACGGCCATGAATATCAACTGAACCTGATCGATACGCCGGGGCACGTGGATTTTTCCTATGAAGTCTCACGCGCGCTTTCCGCCTGCGAGGGCGCGCTTCTGGTGGTGGACGCGAGCCAGGGCGTGGAGGCGCAAACGGTCGCCAACGCGTTCCTCGCCTCGCGCCACAATCTCGCGATCATTCCGGTGATCAACAAGATCGACTTGCCCGCCGCGCAGCCCGAATACGTGAAGGAGCAGATTGAAAATGTGCTGGCAATTCCCGCCGACGATGCCCTCCTGATCAGTGCGAAGAGCGGGCTCGGCGTGGAGGATGTGCTCGAGGCGATCGTGGCGCGCGTTCCGCCGCCGAAAGGGTCGGCCGATGCGCCCCTCCGCGCTCTCATTTTCGATTCGTGGTTCGACATATATCGCGGCGCGGTCGTGTTGGTGCGCGTGATGGAGGGCCGCATCGCACCGCGCATGAAGGTTCGCCTTTGCGCGGGCAATGAAGTCTATGAAGTCGAGGCTCTCGGCGCGCTCACGCCCAAGCCCGTTGTGCTGGACGAGCTCGCGGCGGGCGACGTCGGCTTCATCATCGCCAATATCAAGCGTGTGGCCGACGCCCGCATGGGCGATACAGTGGTCGAAGCCGACCGCCCCGCCCCGCCGCTTCCCGGCTTTGAAGCGATCAAGCCGATGGTCTTCGCCGGATTGTTTCCGGTGAACGCGACCGATTACGAACTGTTGCGCGATGCGCTCGGCAAGCTGCAGCTCAACGACGCCGCCTTCTTCTACGAGCCGGAGAACTCCGTCGCGCTCGGCTTCGGCTTTCGCTGCGGGTTTCTCGGCCTTCTGCACATGGAAATCGTGCAGGAACGGCTGGAGCGCGAATTCAATATCGACCTGATCACCACGGCGCCGAGCGTGGAATACCGGATTACCACGACTTCCGGTGAAGTCATGGAAGTCGATAACCCAACGAAATTCCCGCCTCCGACATCGATTGCAAAGATCGAGGAGCCGATCCTCACGGCGATGATCATCACGTCGGAGGAGTCCGTCGGCGGGGTGCTGGCGCTGTGCGAGGAAAAGCGCGGCGTGCAGAAGAAGTTCGAATATCTCGCGCCCACGCGCATCATGCTCACCTACGAGATGCCGCTGAACGAAATCGTGCTCGATTTCTACGACCGGCTGAAGAGCGTCTCGCGGGGCTACGCTTCGCTCGACTATCACCTCTCCGGCTACCGCGAATCGGATCTCGTCAAACTCGACGTGCTGATTGCCGGTGAGCCGGTGGACGCGCTGACGATCATCTGCCACCGCGACCTATCCTACGAGCGCGGGCGCACCCTCGTGAGTCAGTTGCGGAAGCTGATTCCGCGCCAGATGTTCGAGGTCCCGATTCAGGCTGCGATTGGCAGCCGCGTGATCGCCCGCGAGACGATAAGCGCCATCCGAAAGAACGTGCTGGCGAAGTGCTACGGCGGCGACATCACGCGCAAGCGCAAGCTCCTCGAAAAGCAAAAGGAAGGCAAGAAGCGCATGAAGCGCGTCGGCCGCGTGGATATCCCCCAGGAAGCGTTCCTCGCTGTGCTGAAGGTCGCTGGCGGAACAGAAGAGGAATAGTACGCGGACGAGATGAGTATTGGAGGACCCTCCTAGACCTAATTTCCTGGATTCCAATGCCAGCCCAACAGCACAGTTCTCGAACCTGCAATTGACCATGGTCAGGCGCTGCTTACCTTGGTACTGGACGTAGTCCTCGCCGAAATTTAACTCCCATCCTTGGTAGTAGAGCATACCCCGCTCAAAGGTGATTTGACTCGGGGGGTCGACGCGAATCTGCAACAATATCTTGCTTGTGTCGTTTCTTATGATCAGTCGAGGCCCAATTGTTTCGATGTCCCATTGATTTGAGGACGTAATCCATTCGTTCCGCTCAATGCGAAGAATCTCAGTTTTCTCACGACTGTATATCAAGGCGCTGATGCCGACTTCGGTGCCATCTTCGACTAGGTTTTCTACGCTGATCAGCGGCGTTCCATCTACGACCAAGATCCGCGGCACGCGTATGTACCTGTTACTTCCGAGGAGTACTTCCAGGGGAGGCTTGTTGACATGGAAGACATGGCGCACGATACCCACATTCAAATTGAAGGGCTTCCGGGCAGCATCGGAGATGTCCGCCTTTGACCGTTGGTTCCTCGTGAACTCGGCATGGTGATTGGGGCATAGAAGAACCAGGTTCTCAGGACGATGTTCCTGTACCCGAGCCCAGGGCTCTATGTGCTCGAACTCATAAATTGGGAGTCCACAGAATACACAACCGAAGCCGCAGCGTTGACGTACCTCGCGTTTCACGGTGTCTGGGATAGGTGGTCTAGATGACATCGACAGACTCCCGGGAAAGATTGGTGCGCCTGAAGGATTAGACCCCAACTAGCGGAATCGGGCAAATCGAAACGGTACCGTCTCCTTTGAGTGGAGAATACCGACTTGGAGGGCAGCCCATTCTCCTATTCAATCAACCCTTGGATTCTGGACGCGCAGGGCCCCGACAGATTTCTGGAATTGCGAACAATTAAAGAGCATGAAAACACCACGGAGGTAACTACGTATTCCGCTTCCTTCGGACGGTGGCATCGAGCTGTCCTCGGGCGAGGCGGACGGAAATATTGTCGCCGAGCGCGACCTGATCGGGCGAGCGCAGAACTTTCCCCGAGGCATCGTAAGCAATCGCATAACCGCGCTCGAGTAGCTGGAATGGGCTGCGCTCTTCGAGCTGAAGCGCCGCGGCCGCGAGCCCGCGACGTTTGGCGATGAGCGCGCGATCTATCCGCATGCGCAGCTCGCTCATGCGCTGGTCGAGTGTGCGGCGGAGTTTGCCGACCCGCGCTCGCAAGTCGAGCGCGGCAAATCGCACGTGCGCGAACGTGAATCGCCGCTGCTTCCGCGTCATCACGCGTTCGAGCGCCGCCCGCAGCGCTTGCCTCTGCTGTTCGATGCGCCGCCGCAGCACGGCTGCGCGCGTTCGCAGATCGAATGAAGAAATCTGCGCGCTCGCTTTCGTGGTCCGCTCGCGCGCCAATGCGAGCCGCAGACGCGCTGCGGTTCCGAGCGACGACGAGAGCTCGTCCAATTGCTGGTGGCGCCGCCGCACGAGCACTTCGATCTGACGAAAGCCGCGATGCGTTTGCAAATCGCGCACGCGGTGCCGCCGTTCGGAGAGCAGGTAGCGCATCTGCTGGACGAGATCGCGGTAGTGCGCGGCGATGTGGCGCTCGAATTCCTGCCTGGATTGGAGAACGATCTCGGCGGCAGCCGAAGGCGTCGGCGCGCGCAGATCGGCTACGAAATCGGCAATCGTGAAATCGGTCTCGTGGCCGATGCCCGTGATCACGGGGATTTCGGAGGCGGCGATCGCGCGGGCCACGATTTCCTCGTTGAAGGCCCACAGGTCTTCGAGCGACCCGCCGCCGCGCGCCACGAT
The DNA here is from genome assembly GCA_035604415.1 of Candidatus Acidiferrales bacterium. GTDB lineage: Bacteria > Acidobacteriota > Terriglobia > Acidiferrales > UBA7541 > Palsa-295. The sequence continues at coordinate 37,707 of DATNIN010000015.1, read as the reverse complement.
CAGCACGTCCGCCACCTTGGCGCGGTTGAAATGGCGCAGCGCGGCCACAATCTCGCCGGCCGCGCCCTCGCCCTGCACTTTTACGGGATAGAGCTGCACGCGCACGTTGGCGAATCGCCGCTTGAGCACGCGCAAAATATCGCGGATCGCCGCGCCCGTCGGAGACGTCACCACACCGATGCATCTTGGCAGAATCGGCAGCGGCTTTTTGCGCTCCTCGTCGAACAGCCCCTCGTCCTGAAGCTTCCGCTTGAGCTGCTCGAACGCGAGTTGCAGCGCGCCAAGGCCGACCGGCTCGATGTAGCTGACGTACACCTGATACTCGCCGCGCGGCTCGTACACGCCGAGCGATCCGCGCACCGTGACGTGCAAGCCGTCCTCTGGGCGGAACTTCAGCCCGCGCACCTGATCGCGAAAGCAGACGCAGCGGATTTGCGACCGCGCGTCCTTGAGCGTGAAATAGAGATGACCAGATTGCGCCGCGCGGTAATTCGAGACTTCGCCTTCGATCCATACATCCGTGAACGCGCGCTCGAGCAGTTCGCTGATGCGCTCGGTCAGCTCGCTGACTTTCCAGATGTGGCGCTCGGGCGCGAGATCGAAGAGTGACGTTTGGTTCATGGCTCTAGCGGCGGAAGAAATTCACGACCCAGAAAATCAGCGTGAGGGCGACGCTCACGAGAATACACGTGACGATCGGAAAGTAGAACGAGCCGTGGCGGCTCTGATACGCGATGTCGCCGGGCAGGCGCCCGAGGCGGAACGGGAGCCTGGCGCCAAACACCAACAGGGCGCCAACGCCGACGAGAACGACACCGGCGACGAGCAGCAGCTTCCCGAGTTCGCGCAGGGGGTCCATAAGAGCAACGGAAAGCGACATTCTAGCCCGATTCCCGCCGTGATTGGACGGCGCGAAACCTAAACCAGATCGAGCCCCGCGAAGAAATAGCCGATCTCAAACGCCGCGGTCGCCGGCGCATCCGAGCCGTGCGTGCAGTTGTACTGAATGCTCGTGCCCAGCTCTTTGCGGATCGTGCCGGGAGCGGCCTTCGCGGGATCGGTGGCGCCCATCGTGTCGCGCCATTTCGAGATGGCGCCCTCCGCTTCGAGGACGATGACGACGGCTTTCCCCGAGCTCATGAAATCCGTCAGCTCCCCGAAAAACGGCCGCTCGCGGTGCACGGCGTAAAACCCTTCCGCTTCGGTCTTCGTCAGCCGCAGCGACTTGATCGCGACAATCTGAAATTTCGCTGCGTGAATGCGGCTCAGGATTTCGCCGGTAAGTCCGCGGCCCACGGCGTCGGGCTTGATGATTGTAAGAGTGCGTTCGGTTGCCAAAACATTCCTCCTGGAATTTGCGAGCTATTTTCTGCGGCGCGCTCGACGAGCCGCAGGTTTCTTTTTCAAGCGGGATTTCGAATGGGACTTTGTTTTCGATTTCTTCAACACATCGGCAAGGGTTTGGCCAATCTCCGCCGGACTTTGTACCGTGTGAATTCCCGCAGCGCGTAGCGCCGCGTACTTCTCTTTGGCCGTGCCCTGCCCGCCGCTGATGATCGCTCCTGCATGGCCCATGCGGCGGCCGGGCGGCGCAGTCTGCCCGGCCACAAAACCGACCACCGGCTTCTTGACGTGCTTTTTGATAAAGTCCGCCGCAATTTCCTCCGCGTTGCCGCCGATTTCTCCGATCATCACGATGGCGTGCGTTTCCGGATCATCGTTGAACATTCGTATCGCGTCCAAAAACGACGTGCCGATGATCGGATCGCCTCCGATGCCGATGCAGGTGGATTGCCCGATGCCGAGGGCCGTAAGCTGGCCCACCGTTTCATACGTGAGCGTGCCGCTGCGGCTCACAACACCGACGTGGCCCTGCTTATGGATGAAGCCTGGCATGATGCCGAGCTTGCATTTGCCCGGAGAAATGATTCCCGGGCAGTTGGGTCCGATCAACCGCGTCTTCGAATTCTTCAGCGCGGCGGCGACGTGGACCATATCGAGCACCGGCACGCCTTCCGCAATGCAGATGACGAGCGGCAATTCCGCATCCGCCGCTTCGAGGATCGCATCCGCGGCGAAAGGCGGCGGAACAAACGCGAGCGCCGCGTTTGCGCCGGTTTCGCGCACGGCCTCGATCACCGTATCGAACACGGGCACGCCGAGATGCTTCGTCCCACCCTTGCCGGGAGTCACGCCGGCGACGATCTTCGTGCCATAGTCGATCATCTGCTGCGTCTGAAAACTTCCCTCACGGCCCGTGAGGCCTTGGACGATCACGCGAGTGCTTTTGTCGACCAGTATGCTCATTGCGCGCCGCGGGCCAGAGCAACCGCTTTTTCCGCTCCGTCTTTCATTCCAATCGCGACCGTGAAATTCATTCCCGAATTGCGCAGGATTTCCTGCCCCTGCTTCACGTTGGTGCCTTCCATTCTCACGACCACCGGAGCCTTGATTTTCAGCTCCTTGGCGGCTTTGACGATGCCGCTCGCCAGCATGTCGCACCGCAGGATGCCGCCGAACACGTTGATGAACACGGCCTTCACATTCGTATCGCTCAGCAGGATGCGGAACGCGTTTTTCACGCGCTCCTCCGACGCGTCGCCGCCGACATCGAGGAAATTCGCGGGATTACCGCCGCTCAGCTTGATGATGTCCATCGTGGCCATCGCCAGGCCCGCGCCGTTGACCATGCACGCGATCGTGCCGTCGAGCTTGATGTAGTTGAGCTTGTATTTCGAGGCTTCGACTTCGAGCGGCGTTTCTTCGTCCAGATCGCGCAGCTCCATGAACTCCGGGTGGCGGTAGAGCGCGTTGTCGTCGAAATTCACCTTGGCGTCGAGCGCCACAAGACGGCCGTCGCCCGTCACGACGCACGGATTGATCTCGAGGAGCGACGCATCCGTTTCAATGAACGCGCGATAGAGAGATTGCAAGAACGGCACGGCGGCGTTCACGAGCTCCGCCGAAAGCCCCAAGCCAAACGCGAGCTTGCGCGCGTGATAGGCCTGAAAGCCCGTCTCGGGACGAATCGTCTCGCGCAGAATCGCTTCCGGCCGCTCTTTCGCGACTTGCTCGATTTCCATTCCGCCCGCGGCGCTGGCCATGAACACCGGAGCGCTCGCCGTGCGGTCCACGAGCACGCTCAGGTAGAGCTCGCGCTTGATGTCAAGCCCTTCTTCGATCAACACGCGCCGGACGATGCGTCCCTCCGGGCCCGTTTGCGCCGTCACGAGCTTCAGTCCCAGCATGCGCTCGGCGGCCGCCGCGGCTTCGTCCGCCGACTTTGCAATCTTGACGCCTCCGGCCTTGCCGCGGCCGCCCGCGTGAATTTGCGCTTTGACGACGACTACCGGCGTCCCCAGCTTCTGCGCCGCAGCCTTCGCGTCCTCGGCCTTGAGCACGACTTCGCCGCGCGGCACCGGTACGCCGAATCTCGCGAGAATCGCCTTGGCCTGGTATTCGTGGATTTTCATGCTGGCCGCATCGGCCGAACGGAAGCCGGTCCGAGAAGTGCTAGAATTCACTCACCTATAAAAGCGTCTCAGTTTACTTGGAACTCAGAGGCCGGGCAAGGCAGGCTTCGCGTTCAAGAATATGATCCTCAAAGCGCTCGAAAAAATCGTTGCGGGAGAAGACCTCTCGCGGGCCGAAGCCGACGCGGCGATGGAGCAGATTCTCGCCGGCAACGCCACCGACGCGCAAATCGCCGCGCTGCTGACCGGCTTGCGGATGAAGGTCGAAACAGTGGACGAGCTCGTCGGCTTTGCGACAGCGATGCGCCGCCACGCCACGCCGATTTTCCCGGCAGGGCATTCGCATGCGGACGAAGCGCTCGTCGATACCTGCGGCACCGGCGGAGATGCCTCGGGGACGTTCAATGTTTCCACCGCTGCGGCGTTTGTTGTCGCGGGAGCGGGCGTGCGCGTGGCAAAGCACGGCAACCGCTCGATCAGCTCGCGCTGCGGCTCGGCTGATGTGCTCGAACAGCTCGGCGTGCGGATCGATCTCCCGCCGGAGCGAATCGCGCGCGCCATTGAGGAAATCGGCATCGGCTTTCTGTTTGCCCCGGCGATGCATGCGGCCACGCGCCACGCGATGTCCGCGCGCCGCGAATTGAAAATGCGCACGGTGTTCAATCTGCTCGGACCGCTCACGAACCCGGCCGGAGCTTCGGCGCAGGTGGTCGGCGTGTATGACGCGAGCCTGACCGTTCTACTCGCGCGGGCGCTCGGTGAACTCGGCGTGCGCCGCGCTCTGGTGGTCCACGGAGCGGATGGGCTCGATGAGGTTTCGATCTCGGGCGAGACCCACGTTGCCGAGTTGCGTGACAAAGAAGTGCGCACCTTCACCGTGACGCCTGCGGATTTCGGCTTGCGCCGCGCGCCGCTGGAATCCATTCGAGGCGGCGACGCCAAGCAAAACGCGGAGATCATCCACAAAGTGCTCGACCGCTCGATGGTCTATGACGATCATGGCCCGCACCGCGACATTGTGCTCGCCAATGCCTCCGCAGCCTTGGTCGCGGCCGGCCGCGCGACGGACTTCGCCGACGGAGCGCGCCTTGCTGCGCACTCGATCGACTCAGGCGCCGCACGCGAACGGCTTGATGCCCTCGTCACCTTTTCACAAGCGGAAAAAGAGGGAACGAAAGCAGCTTCCTAGTCCGCCGTCACCGCGAATTTTCTTGACGCGATAATTACTGAGACAAATAATCTCGGGCGACTAGCGGACCTGTCGTGGTTCCAAAGTGGCCCAATATTCACACTCTAAACTCTCGTGTTATTTGCAGTGCCCCAAGAAGTACGAGTTTCGTTACATCCAAGGTATTCAGCCGCCAAGCCGAACCATCGAATTGCACCTCGGCAGCGTGGTTCACGAAACGCTTCGAAAACTGTATGCCGATTTGCAGATTCCGAAACTGAATTCCCAGAGCGAAATCCTCGAGTTCTACAATGAACAATGGAATGCGACGCTGACCCCTTCAACGAGAGTTGTGAGGACCGGGACCACCGCGCGGGACTATCTCGAGAGCGGTCGGGAAATGGTCTCGCGCTACTACACGCGGTTCCATCCTTTCAATCAGGTGAGCACCATTGGAGTGGAGATGGAGATCTCTTTCCCCTTGGCAGGGGCAGATTCGTTTCAGGGCGTCATTGACCGCATTTCAAATGCTAGCGAGGGCCGCGTCGAAATCCACGATTACAAGACCGCACGCCGCCTGCCTTCACTGGACAAAGTCAGGAGTGATACCCAGCTTGCACTATACGAGGTGGCGATACGTCATCGATGGCCTGATACGAAGGATGTCTCCCTGGTATGGCACTATCTGGCCCACGAAAAAGAGATTCGAGACACGAAAACGCCGAACCAACTGGAGGCAGCTAGGCAACACGCTCTACGGACCATCGCCAAAATTGAGTCAGCGAGTTCCTTCCCGACAAGCGTGAGCCCGCTCTGCGATTGGTGTGAGTACCAGAGCATTTGCCCCGCAATGCGCGCTCCAGCACTTCCTCCTCGGCAGAATTCAGACAGCAGAACGCGGAGTCATTCGACATTCCATAAATTAGGGCACAGGCCCTATCGCAAGAGGGCGCGCGCACAAAAGCACCGCAATTCAATAGTTCCTTCTCTTCGCTTTCTTGGTTCTTGTTTTGACAGCATTGTGCGGTGGCTCCGTCGTAGGAACTAAGGCCAAAGACCCTCAGTAGGCGATTCCTCTCAACTACAGCGCTACGAAATTTTCGAGGAGCTTAAATCCGGCGTCGGTGAGGACCGATTCGGGGTGGAACTGCACGCCTTCGACTTTGAACTTCTTGTGACGCAAACCCATGATCGTGCCGTCGGCTGTCTCGGCGGAGATTTCGAGCACTTCCGGCAGGGATTCCCTCTCGACGATCAGCGAGTGGTAGCGCGTGGCCTGAAAATCCTGCGGCAGGCCGCGAAAGATGGTCTTGCCATCATGATGGATCGCGCTCGTCTTGCCGTGCATCACCTGCGGCGCGCGGATCACGTTGCCTCCGAACGCGGCACCGATTGCCTGATGCCCGAGGCACACGCCGAGGATCGGAATCCTTCCCGCGAAGCGCTCGATGAGCGGCACGCTGATGCCCGCCTCTTTCGGCGTGCACGGACCCGGCGAGATCACGATGCGCTCCGGCCGTCGTTCCTCGATTTCCTCAAGCGTGATTTGATCGTTCCGGCGCACTTCGAGTTCCTGCCCCATCTGGCCGAGGTACTGCGCGAGGTTGTAGGTGAACGAGTCGTAGTTGTCGAGAAGCAGAAGCATGGACAGTTCAATTGTATCAGTAGAGGCGGGTTTGAAACTTGCTCCCACGTGTCAGCCAACGGGCCGCGCTCATTCCTCGGCGCCCCCGCGGTGCGCGATCTCGAGAGCCTTCAGCACGGCGCGCGCTTTGTTCGCCGATTCCTCATACTCCAGTTCGGGAACCGAATCCGCCACGATGCCTGCGCCCGCCTGCACGTACGCGCGCCCGTTTTTCGCGACGAGCGTCCGCAGCCCGATGCACGAATCTAGATTGCCGGAGAAATCGAGATAGAGGATCGCGCCCGCGTAGATTCCGCGCCGCGTGGGCTCGAGTTCGTCGATGATCTGCATGGCGCGCACCTTGGGCGCGCCCGAAAGCGTTCCCGCCGGGAAGCACGCCATGAGCGCGTCGAAGCAATCCACATCGTCCCGCAGACGCCCGTGCAGACTCGATGCCAGATGCATCACGTGCGAATAGCGCTCGACGAACATGAGCCGCTCCGCTTTCACCGAGCCATACTCGCAAACGCGTCCCAGATCGTTCCGGCCGAGGTCCACGAGCATCACGTGCTCGGCGCGTTCCTTGGGATCGGCGAGAAGTTCCGCTTCGAGCTGCCCATCTTCCTTTTCGTTGCGCCCGCGCGGCCGCGTCCCTGCGAGGGGGCGGTAGGAAGCGTTGCGGCCCTGCACCTTCACGAGCATTTCCGGCGAGCTGCCGACAACCGATAAATCCCCGAGCTTCAGAAAATAGAGGTATGGAGAAGGATTCACGACGCGCAGCGCCCGGTAGATTTCGAAGGGCTTCGCGTTCGTCCGAGCCTCGAACCTCTGGCTCACCACGATTTGGAAAGCGTCGCCCGCGAGGATGTACTCCTTGGCTTTCTCCACGGCACCCGTGAATTGAGCCTTCGTCATGTTGGAGCGGACGCGCAACGGTCCGGCACGCCGCGCCCGGCGCTCGGTCGACAAAGGCCGCTCGAGCATCTGCCTCGTGCGCCGGATTTCGCGGACCGCGGCGTCGTACTTCTTCCGCAGGCTGCCGGGCCCCTCGGTGAATACGTTGCGCACCACCCAGACCCGGTGCTGCACGTGATCGAACGCGAGCAGGCCCAGATAGAACATCATCACGCAATCGTCGACGCCGAGGTCATCCTTTCCGGTATCTGGAATGCGCTCGATGAGCCTCACCATGTCGTAAGCGAAGTAGCCGATCGCGCCAGCGATCAGAGGGGGAAGCCCCGGCACGCGCACAGGCCGGTACTTCTTGGTGAGCTGCCGCAAATGCTCGACAGGGTCCGCTTCGAAATGGGCTTCCTTCTTGCCAGTCTCCACCGTGCATTTCCGGCCGCGCGCGCGGAAGACCTCCACGGGATTCGCGCCGGCAAACGTGTACCGCGCGATGTTCTCGCCGCCCTCAACGCTTTCAAGCAGGAACGAGTATTTCGCGTCGTGCGCTATGCGGAGATACGCTCCGACGGGCGTGAGCAAGTCGGCCGTGTACGTCTCGTAGACCGGCACGAGGTTTCCCTGCCGCGCCAAACTGGAAAACGTCTTGAAGTCAGGTTGAATCATCGCTTGGTCCGAATCTTTCTTTGCACGCTGTCTGTCTTTTCCTCGCGCGTCAGGGCCTGGACGACAGCTCTTCGCATGGCTTCCATGGGCGCGCGCTCGCCAGTCCAGATTTCCCACTGCGCCGTGCCCTGCGCGACGAACATTTCGACGCCGGACACGGTTTCGATCCCTCGCTGCGCCGCAAGCTTCAGCAGCTTCGTTTGGCGCGGACGATAAATGGTGTCAAATACCAGCCTGCAATTCAATTCGCGCGCGTCGAGCGGCGAGCTTCCCACCTGCGGGTGCATTCCCACAGGCGTCGCATTCACAATCGCATCGAAGAACTCACGGTGCAAGCGAGCCCGCGCGACCGCGTCACCGCCCACAGCTCGCGCCAAAGACTTCGCCCTGCCGGGCCGCCGGGCGCAGACGCAAACGGACGCTCCGGCCTGCGCGAGCGCGAATGCCACGGCGCGGGCTGCGCCGCCCGCTCCGACGATCAGCACGCGGCTGCCTCGAAGCGGCATGCGCCGCTCCAGGGCGCGCAACACGCCGACATAGTCCGTGTTGTACCCGTAAAGCTTTCCGCCGCCGCGCACCACCACCGTATTGACGGCACCGATGCGGGCCGCCAGCGGGTCGCAGCCGTCGAGGTGGCTCAGGATGCGCTCCTTGTGCGGCAGGGTCGCGCTGAAGCCCCGGATACCCAGCGGCCCGACCGAATCGAGAAAATCTTTCAAATCGCGCACGAGAAACGGCAGATAGACCGCATTCATCCGCCGGGCCTCGAATCCCGCGTTCTGCATCACAGGCGAAAGCGAATGCCCTACGGGATCGCCGATCACGCCATAGACTCTCGTACGCCGGTCGAGCGAGTCAGCGCGATAGACGCGCTTCGTTTCGTCGAGCGAGATTTGCCCCGGCGCCGTAGCGGTTTCCACCGGCGCATACGCGAAGCCGTGCTTCTCGCGCAGCGCCAGGAGCCGAGCAGGCAAAGCCACATCGCCCATCGGCACGGCGACGATGTTCCGCTGCGTCCGCGCGAAGCGGAGCATCTTCCAGCTGTCCGCGAGAGACTCGCACTGTGCCGCGATCTTGATGGCATCCGGCTGCCCCCGCCTGAGCTCGGTGGCAACTCGCCGCAGATCCGCTGGCATTCTCTGAAAAAAGTGCGCCGACCTCAGTTGGCGCCCGTCGCCCAGGAGTACGTCCAGCAGCTCCGGCGGACACCTCCTGACAGTTTCGATTTCGAGGTCGTACCATGCGCAGCCCGCGCGGATGGCATCGGCCAGATGGACTAGCTGCTTGGCAATCGTCCCGCGGTATCGCCCACCAGCCTCGCGGCGCCGGCATGTGGCAATCAGTGTCGCTCGGAGGCGCCCGACTGCCAATCGCCGGAGAAACTGGGTGATCTCGCGGTCATCCGAAAGCCAGTCAAGCCGAAGCTCTATGGTACGTGTCTGGCGCAAGGCCTTCCGAAGCTGTCTCCACATGGCTCCAGCATCGGGCGCCGCCACCACGGCGCAGATTTTGTCTTGCCCTAACATCCTGTGTTTCCAATCCCTTCCGGATCCGCGCCACCACACCCTGATCAGCTGCATTCGGGGGATTTCTTGCTTCTATCATGCGGTGCACAATGTGTAAAGCCCGGCCGACCATTGTCTTGACGCCCCGGTAGGCGTTTGCTACGGTCGGCTCATGGGCAGGCGTCTGCTCTCGGACGCCAAGTATTCCGATAAGGAGCGAGTGTCATGCGCGGGAAAATTGTCCTTGCGGGTCTAGTTCTTGGCCTGTCCGGAATCGTAACTGCGGCGCAGGATCAACCAGCCGTACCCAGGCCGAGCGATGTTTATTGCTCGGGACTGGTCACGAGCGAGTCTATCCCGCGCGACACCTACGTGATCACAGGCGAACAGTCGTTCTACCGGATTACATTCGACGAAGGCGACTATGTGTACGTCAACAAAGGCTCCAGCCAGGGTGTGAAGGTCGGTGACGAATTCTCGGTGGTGCGCCCGGTCACGGACTCGATCAAGGTCGAATGGTCGAAGTGGCAGACCGCCATTCTCCACAAGATGGGAACGGTGTGGGACGATGAGGGCCGCGTAAGAGTTGTCGTTGTCCGTCCGGATGTCTCGATCGCGCAGGTGGAGCATTCTTGCGACTACGTAGAGCGCGGCGATATCGTCCTGCCGTTTGTCGAACGCCCCGCGCCCCCTTTGAAGTCCGAAGCTAGTTTTGACCGGTTTGCCCCCGCCAACGGGAAGCCAATGGCGATGGTCATCACCGGCAAGAAGTTCCAGCAGCAAGTGGGCAACAACGATGTCGTGTACGTCAATCTGGGAAACGCTCAGGGAGTAAAGGTCGGCGACTATTTCCGCATCTTCCGGTACCAGGGCACGGAACACGAAACCGTGTATCAAACCCACCGAAATGCATTTGATGTAGAAGGGGTACTGGGTCCGACCGAAGGGTTCGGGCGAGTTCCCACGAAGTACAATTGGAACAATGTGCCTCGAGAAGATCTGGGCGAAGGAATCGTGTTGCGTACGGGGCCGAACTCCTCGACCGTCCTCATCACGTTCAGCCTGCGCGAAGTCTTCCCTGGCGATTACGTCGAAGTCGAGTAGCCGCGCTTCGTTCCGCCCAGCGGCCCGGGCCGCTGGGCTGTTCGAAATTCCGATTCGCTGAAGACCTCGGTGGTAAATCCGTGGATTCGAGTCCCCGGCTCCTTCCATGCGTCTCGAGCGAATCCCGCCTTGACGCAGGTCTCTTCCAGGAATCGATAAGCCTCCCAGCGGAACTGCGTTGCCACCTGCGGCAGCAGCACACCGCGTTGCCAGCCTCTGCTCACCATCAATCCGTGTTTGCCGGCCTCGATCCGGTCAGGGGCAATCTCCACCAGAGCCGAAAGCACCGAAAGCTCAATCTCGATTTCGGCGAGTTCGTCCGGGCGAACCGGGTCGAATCGCGGATCTTCCAGCCCAGCGGCCTTCGCGGAGTGCGCGACGACTCGAATAAGCGGCTCGTCCGAATCAATCTGTCCAACGCAGCCGCGGAGCCGGCCACGAAGATGCAGCGTCACGAATGCGCCCGTGCGCTCCCCCAGATTTGGCTCCTCAGGCAGTATGTCGAGGGATGCGCGGCGCTCAGCTGCTGCCGTGAGCGCGCGCCGTGCTACTTCCAGAAGTAACTGCTTTTCGTGGCTACCGAGTGAGGACATCCTGCGGCTTTTCTTTCGGATCAACGATTACAACGCTGCTGCCGCGCCGCTGCTGAACCCGAAAATTGATCTGGCTCCAGAACATCTGGAAATAGTGAATCGCTGACAGCACCGCGCTCAGCACTACGAGCCAGAGCAAGGTTGTCCCGAGCGTCTTCAGTGCCGGATGTTTCGCCGTCAGAATCACGGCGCAGCCGGCCAGGACCTGCAAGATCATTTTGGTCTTTCCCAGCGCGGAGGCGGGGATCACCAGTCCTTCCACGGAAGCGATCTCGCGCAGTCCCACGACGATGAATTCTCGCCCGATGATGATCACCACCATCCACGCGGGCACGAGATGCATCCAGACGAGAGGAATGAATGCGGCCGAGATGAGTAGCTTGTCTGCGATCGGATCCAGCAGGATTCCCAGAGTGGTGATCTCACGCCGCTTGCGGGCGATATAGCCGTCCATCGCGTCGGTCGCGGCGGCCACCAACAGAATCAGCACGCCCCAGACTTCGAAATGGATGGGCCCGAAGTTTGGCTGGCGGGTAAGCAAAACGACCACAAGGACAGGAACGAAGAAAATTCGCAGAACCGTGAGGCTATTCGGCAGATTCATTGCGTTCTCGGAAACGGCTTAGCAAAGCCCGCCCATGGGCCGGATGATCAGTCGTTTGAACTATAGTCCCCACTGTCCGGTGAGTCAACGGTACGCGCGCTCTGATGAATGAAGGCCAGCCGGCGGGGCTCGTGATGAGAACGACAAATCCCTATGCTAGTAACTCTTAGCTCAAAAGTTGCTGCAAACCTGTGCAAATTCGGCGAGGGGGTAAATTGGTTTGATCTGGGAATCCGGACCCATCGATCCATACTCCATGTACTGCTAACACAATGATTCAAAAGCAGTTACACGGAGTGCAGATTGAAAGATGCTTTCTCAGATTCAAAACTCGGCTCCGGCGATGGCCTGCTCGACATGCCCTTTTCCACAAGGATTTCCACAATTAGCTTCACAGATTGTGGCTCCGATCAGCGTCGGGCACGCCAACTTGGAACTTAATCGAGCACGAATTCTTGCAGGCGCCGCGCGGCCGACTGCGGCAATTCGGCTTCCAGGTGGAAATACCCATCGATCACTTCTGAGTGGAGCACGCGCCCCCGGGCCTGCACCTGCGAAAGATGGCGTCCATCGGACACAGGCATGCGCAAGCGCAGCCGCACGAGCGGATCCACGGGCATCGCCGAATCGATCCTTGCGAGCAACTCCTCCAGCCCCTCGCCAGTCGCTGCCGAAGCAAACACGTTGTCGCGGCCATGGCCATTCGAACGGCGCAGCGATTCGCTCTCTTCGTCGCTCAGCCGGTCGATTTTGTTGAGCACGTGCAGCCGCGGCCGGTCTTCCACGCCCAGTTCACGCAGCACTTTGAGCACTTCGGCGTCCTGCTCGGCATGATGCGGATTCGAAATGTCGGTCACATGAACGATCAGCGCCGCTTCCTGCACCTCTTCGAGTGTTGCGCGGAAAGCGGCGATCAAGTCCGGAGGGAGGTCGCGCAGGAAACCGACCGTGTCGGAGAGAAGAACGCGGCGACGCGACGGCAATTGGACCGCGCGGATTGTCGGATCGAGCGTCGCAAACATCTTGGAGGAAGTGAACACGCCCGCGTGCGTCAGCGCATTGAAGAGCGTCGATTTCCCCGCGTTCGTGTAACCCACGAATGCAATCATTCCGAGCGGCACGGCCTGGCGCGCCAGCCGCCGGGTGGTGCGCTGCCGACGGACCGTTTCGATGGCATCCTTGATTTTCCGGACTCGATCGCGGATCCGCCGTCTGTCGGTTTCGAGTTTCTGCTCGCCGGGTCCGCGCGTCCCGATGCCGCCTCCGAGCCGCGAAAGTTCCTCACCCCGCCCGGTCAACCGCGGGAGCAGATAGTTCAGCTGGGCGAGTTCCACCTGAAGCTGCCCTTCTCGCGAGCGTGCATGCGTGGCGAAAATGTCCAGGATCAGTTGGGTGCGGTCGATCACACGGCACCCGGTCCCCTTTTCCATGTTGCGGAGTTGCACCGCCGTCAGGTCGTGATCGACGATCACCAGCGGCACGCGCCGTGATTCCGCTTCGGCCCGGATCTCGTCGAGTTTGCCGCGACCCACGAGCGTCGCGGGATCGAGCGAATCGCGCACCTGTAGCAGGCTGCCCTCAATCTTCGCCCCGGCGCTCTGCGCCAGCTCTTCAAGCTCGTCCAGTGAATCCCGGCTGGGGATTGCAGGGCTGGTCGGTTTGGCGCGCGAGGGGCGCCGCAGAGACACACCTACGAGCAACACTCGCTCTCGACGATCCACGGATTGCGCGGCTTTCATTCGGCTACGCTGAGGTAGGAGTTCCAGTGCTTTTGCAAGTGCCCTGTCATCTGAACAACCATTATACGCCCGTTTCCCTGCCGGACGAACTCCCAGGCATTCACGGAGAGTCGCGGATTGCCTGGCGGGGGCTGATGTCGTAGGCTGTACCAGGTTTCGGGCTACCTGTTTGCGCCGGCGGCAGTTTGACAGGATGAAGCCGGAGGGCTCCCGGCGGGTGCAGCAAACGCGAACCCCGAACGCGACGTGAATCCAGCGGTGCGAAGGCTCCGGGCAGGCGACCTGTGAGCCGTCCGGGAACCACATACCCCGAGGAGTGATGATGCACTGGTGGCTGCCGGAAATCCCCGTGGGCGAGAAGATTCTGCGCTCGCTCATCGTCTATTTGTTCCTGCTCATCATGTTCCGCCTCCTGGGCAAGCGCGAGGTGGCGCAGATGACGGTGTTCGATCTCATCGTGCTCCTGATCCTGAGCAACGTCTTGCAAAACGCGATGATCGGCCCGGACAATTCGGTCACGGGCGGCTTGATCGGCGCGGCCACGATCCTGGCGATCAACTGGCTAGTGGGCCGCGCGGCTTTCAGCAGCCGCTGGTTCGAGAAAGCGATCGAAGGAGTGCCCACGCTGCTCGTTCACCACGGTGAACTGGTCCTGCCGAATCTGCGCCGGACGAATATCAGCAGGGAGGAGCTCCTTTCGAACCTGCGCTCCCAGGGCATATTCGATCTCGAGGAAGTGCGCGCGGCCGTGCTCGAGCCATCGGGCAAACTGAGCGTTCTGAAACAAGAGGCCTCGCGCCCCACGGAACCGTCCCATTGAGCGAGCTTATCCAGAACAAGAATCCGGGGCGGCCCAGAATTCTCCTGATTCTGGGTTACGGGCTGGCTTCCATCTGCCTGGTCTGGGTCCTGCACGATTTCCATCTCGTGAAGGCGCTCCGCGAAATAGCCAATGTGGATTGGAAGTGGGTCGTGGTGGGGATGGCCTGCGATGTTTTCAGCTATGGCATCCAGGCGCTGCGTTGGAAATTTCTGCTCGCGCCGTTCGGCAAGGTCCGGCTGAGCCGCTCGATTCGCGCGGTGTATTCCGGCCTGTTCGCGAACATCATTCTGCCGTTGCGCCCCGGTGAAATTCTCCGCAGCTATGTCCTGTCGGACTCCGAAGACATCCGGCTCGGGCGAGTGCTGGGGTCGGTCGGTGTCGAGCGCTTTGTGGACCTCGTGATCGCCACGGCCGCTCTTGCCATCGTTTCGCTCTTTGTCGACCTGCGGGGGCGTATCGAGCGGGTGGCGTACATACTCGGCATCGTGACGCTCGTCCTGCTGGCCATTGCCGGGGTCATGATTCTGTATCTTGAAATCAAGCTGGGAAGCACTCCCCAGCCCGACGCCAAGCGGCGCCGGCTGCCGGGAAGAGTGATGGCCGTGTTGACGGACTTGCACGCGATGGGCACGGCTCCGAGTTTCTATCCGGCGGTGCTGACGTCCCTGTTGATACCCTTCTTCCAGGTTCTGGGCCTCTGGGCCATGATGCACTCGTACGGCCTCGAGCTGTCGTTCCTGGCCGCAGTGGTCGTGCTTCTGATCATCAACCTCGGCGTGTCGCTCCCGAATGCTCCGGCCAATGTCGGCTCCTATCAATTGTTTTGCGTTCTGGGACTGAGCGTGTTCCAGACCGAGAAAACGACCGCGACCGGGTTTTCAATTTTCGCGTTTCTGGCCCTCACTCTCCCCCTCGTCCTTCTAGGCTTTGCGGCTTTGTTGCGCAGCGGACTATCGCTCCGTTCGATGCGGGAAAAGGTCAGCGGAATGCCCAGGCAGGCCCTCGAGTCGGACTCACAAGCCTGAAGCGGCGATTGCGAGTGCCCCGCAGCCATCATCGGCACATTCCCGTGAATTCGTTTGAAGGGCCGCAAGCCGTCCGGTATATAGTTTAATTTTCAGCCGCAACGCGCGAAGGGCACGCGATTCCCCATGGCTCCGGACATCAACAAGCACCTTGAACGAGCACGGCGCAGCCTCGAAAAAAACAAGCTCCGCGAGGCGGTCGCCGAATATCAAGCTGTCGTTGACGAGGTGCCTGCCCATCAAGAGGCTCTGCAGGCCCTAGCCGACATCTATACACGCCTCAACGAGCCTGCGCAGGCCGCCCAGTATTACGGGGCGCAGTTCGATCGGCTGCTCGATGCGGGCGACGGCGCCAAAGCCTCCGCGATCTTCAGCCGTTTTCTGCGGCCATTCCCCCAACCCCCCGACCGGTTGATGCGCTATGGCTCGCTGCTCCAACGGCAGAACCACGCCTCGGAGGCCGTCGAACAGTTTGGGGCCGCAGCCGAGCTTTTTCTCCAGCAGCAGCGCGGGATTGAGGCTCTGGCGTGCTACGAAAGCATGGCGATGCTCGATCCGGAAAATGCCTCGCGGCACGTTGCGCTCGGCGAACTCGCGGAGCAACTTCGGCACGCCGACCTCGCCGCTCGGAGCTTCCTCCGTGCCGGCCAACTGACGCAGGCGTCCGGCGGGCTCGATGAAGCACTCGAGTATTTTGGACGGGCCCACGGGCTCCTGCCGAATGACCGCAGCGGGGCGCTGCTCTTCGCCGAAGCCAAGCTCCGGAAGGGCGACTCGGAAGGCTCCGTGGCGCTCCTCGAACCGTTCGCGCCCAATGAAAAGGACACCGCATTTCTCGCGCTGTTCGGCGAAGGGCTTCTGCGCACGGGGCGCCTGGACCATGCACGAGAAGTGTTCGAAGCCTATTACAGGCAGAAGCCGGATAGCTTCGAGAAGTTGTTTGAACTCGCCGGAGCGTACGTGGGCGCCGGCGAAGATGCGAAAGCCGCATCGCTGCTGGCGCAGATCAAGGACTGGATGCGCGCGGGGCGAAAGGAAGCCGAGCTTGCCGCGCAGATGGATCGTCTCGCCGCGGCGCACCCGGCTTCGTTGCCGCTGGCCGAGGCGGTCGCGCGTGCCTATGAGGAGATGAATCGCGAGACGAAGTACTTCGACGCGCTGGTCCAGCTCTTCGATCTCTATCATGGCGCCGGACGCATGAAAGAGGCCTGCGACGCGCTCGACCGGCTCGTGGACATCGACCCCTACGACTACCGCAATCAGGAGCGCATCGCGAAGCTTGAAGGGAACGTGGATCCCGGTTTCCTCCAAAATATCCTCTCTCGCGCAGCCAAGGCCGCAACCGTCTCGACCCGCACCGATGGCTTTTCGGGAGCGGGTTCGGAGGTGGCCTCGGCCGCAGGACCGGTCTCCGAGGAAGTTCGCGCCCAACAAGCTCTGGAAGATCTGGTGGTGCAGGTGGAAATCTTCCTCCAATATTCACTCCAGACAAAAGCCGTCGAGCGGCTCGAGCGAATCGCCGAACTCTTTCCCGGCGAAGAGGAAAAGAACGAGCGCTTACGCGCGCTCTACGAGCGCGCCAACTGGTGGCCCAAGGGCGCGCCGCGCAAACCCGCGACCGCTGCGCCGGCTCCCCAGCGTCCGTCGCCTGCCGAAATCCCAGCGCCGCCTCCGGCGGCCGCGCCTACGCCTGCGGAGACGCATCGCGATCTCGCTGCCATCGCGGAGATCAACCGCTTGATGTACAGGCAGCAGACTCCGCGTGAACTCCTCGCGACAACAGCGGGGGAAATCGGCAAGTATCTCGGCGTAACGCGATGCCTGGTCGCCGTGGGCGCGACAGGCGAAGCGCCGCAACTGACTGCGGAATACTTCGCGCCGGGCACGGTTGCGGCGGGCTCGTCGCGCATTCCCTCGATCATTTCCCTGGTTTCAAAGGCCTCGCCCGATCCTCTGGGCGGAATCGAGCTTCACTCCTCGAACGCACCGGGCTTGCGCGAATTGGGCCTCGAGACCGCCCTGGCCGTCGAGCTCACGGACAAAGAAACGCAAGCCCCCGCAGGCGCTTTGCTGGTCGGAGACGCCGCGGCAAGAAAATGGAAGCCAAACGAGAGCTTCTTTCTGCAAGCGGTCGGCGACCAGCTCGTGCTCTCGGTGAGCCACACGCGTCTCCGCTCTCTGGTTCGTTCGCTCGCCGTGGCCGACGAAAAGACGGGCTTGCTAAGCCGCGGTGCGTACATCGATTGCCTGCTCGTCGAATCGAATCGATCGCGCTCGCAAGGCACGCCCCTTTCGCTCGTCGTCTTGCAGATTGATCGCGGCGGAGACCTTCTGCGGCAGCACGGTGACGCGGCCGTCGAGCAGTATGTTGAGCAGCTGGCGCGCGCTTTGTCTTCAGCTGTCCGCCAGACCGACATCGCAGTGAAATATACGGCATGGTCGCTCGTATTTGTTCTGCCCAACACGTCGCTTGAAAATGCGCGCGCACTCGCGGAAAAGCTTCGCCAGGTTGCCGCCACGGTGCGGCCCTCATGGGATGGGCAGGATCTTACGGCGAGCGCCATCGTGGCCGAGGCGTCTTCCCGCCCGGGCGATGAAACCGAGGACCGCGTCACGGAATGGATCAACCGCGCCGAAGCTGGGCTCGACGAGGCGCGCCAGCGCGGCGGAAACGTTCTCGTGCCGCTGGCAACTCCGTAGAAATCATGGGTGCTGATTGATGGCGGGACACGAAATACCGAAAGCTCGCCCCGGCGAGCGCGGCGGACTCAGCGCCGCGGGACTGCGCTTCGGCATCGTTGTGAGCGAATTCAACAGCTTCATCACGGATCGGCTGCTCGCAGGCGCCCTCGACGCCCTGCGCGGCACCGGGGCCTCCGATGACCGGATCGAGATCATCCGCGTCCCCGGATCGTTCGAGATTCCGCTGGCGGCAAAAAAGCTCGCGTCCACTGGCCGCGTCGATTCCATCATCTGCATCGGCTGCGTGCTCCGAGGCGAGACGTCGCACTACGATTACGTCGCGTCGGAGACGGCCCGCGGCATCCAGCTCGCGCAGCTCGATACCGGCGTGCCGATGGGGTTCTGCGTGCTCACCTGCGATACGCTTGAGCAGGCCATCGACCGTGCGGGGCTGAAGGGCGGCAACAAGGGTTACGAAGTCGGGCTCGGCGCGGTCGAGATGGCCCGTCTCTCACGCAAATTGTCCGGGAATTCTGGCGTCCCGAAGCCTCGTGACGGCCGCCGGCCGCGGCGTCGCTGATGACTCTCCGCCGCAAATCGCGCGAATTCGCTCTCCAGATGCTTTTCGAATGGGACATGACGCACCAGGAGCCCGCGCACGTGGAAAAGCTCTTTTGGAAATCGGCGCGCGCTTCCGAATCGACTCGCAAGTTTGCGGACCAGCTGTTTGAGGGCACCGTTGCGCAGGCGGGCACGATCGATCAGCTCATCGAGAAACTCGCTGAAAACTGGCGGCTCGAGCGCCTCGCAGCCATTGACCGGAGCATTCTCCGCCTGGCGATCTACGAGCTTCGCTTCGGCACCGCGCCGCCGAAGGTCGTGATCGACGAAGCCCTTGAGCTCGCCAAGAAATTCTCCTCCGCTGAAGCGCCTGCCTTCCTCAACGGCATTCTCGACGCTGCCTACAAGAGTTTGGTGATTTAGTCCCGTGGCTAGAGTTTCTTGACGAGCGTGGTGACCTCGTCGAGGAGGCGCCGCGTGGTTTCCGGGCGAGTGGTTTCCGAATAGACCCGCAGCATGGGTTCGGTGCCGGAAGCGCGCACCATCACCCATCCGATGTCGCCGAGATAGACTTTCACGCCGTCGAGATCCTCGCGGCGCACGATCGGCCAGTCAAGAAAGCGATTCAATTTCGGGGCCGCGAAATATTCGATCGCCTTTCCCTTTTGCCCGTCTTTCAGCGTGAGGTCCACACGGCCGTAGTGATGTTCGCCGAACTCGCGATGCAGCATTGCGACGAGCTCGCCCAGGCTCTTCCCGTGCCAGGCCATCACTTCGGCAAGCAGGAGAGCGTTCACGGTTGCGTCGCGCTCCGGCAAATGCAGCTTCGTTCCGATGCCGCCGCTCTCCTCGCCGCCGAGCAGGATGTCGCTTTCCAGCATGCGATCGCAGATGTATTTGAACCCGATCGGCGTTTCGCACACCTTGCGGCCGAATTTCACCGCAATCTTGTCGATCATCTTGGTCGTCGAAAACGTCTTTGCGACGTCGCCCGTGAGCTTTCGGGTGCCCGCCATGTGCCAGAAGAGGATCGAAAAAATCTGGTGCGGCGTAATGAACGTGCCGTCGCGATCGACCGCTCCGATGCGATCCGCGTCGCCGTCGAATGCGAGGCCCGCATCGTATCCGCCTTCGGGCACCGCCTTGCGGAGCGCGTCGATGTGCGGTTCGATCGGTTCCGGATTCACCCCGCCAAAAAGAGGATCGCGCGTGCCGCGAATTTCGCCCGCTTCAATGCCCTGGCGGCGAAAGAGCTCGCGCAGCAGGCCGCGACCCGCTCCGTGCATCGGGTCGATCAGGAATCGGAGCTTCGAGGCGCGCAGGCGGTCCCAATCGACCAAGCCGGCTAGCGTTTCCAGATACGGAGTGCGGACATCGAGCGGATGAATCAGATCGTCGCGCGGCGGAAGTCCGGGGACGCCGTCGCGCAACACCTTGGCGAGCTCCGCTTCCACCTGCGCGACGATCGCGGGCGATGCCGAGCTGCCATAGCTCGCCTTGAACTTGATTCCATTCCATCGGTAGGGATTGTGGCTCGCGGTGATTTGAATTCCGCCGGCTGCACCGCGCTGCCGGACGAGCAGGGAAACCGCGGGCGTAGGGCAGGCGTCTGCCGAAAGCCAAACAGGTATGCCCGTCGCCGCGACCGCCTCGGCGGCCACGCGCGCGAAGCGCTCCGAGCCGAAGCGAGTGTCGTATCCGACGACGACACCGCTCCCGGGCTTTTCGGCGCGCACCACGTAGCGCGCAATTGCGTGCGCCACCTTGCGCACGTTCGCGTACGTGAAATCTTCGGCGATTACGCCGCGCCAGCCGTCGGTACCGAATTTGATCTCGGCCGAGGCGGCGTGGCGAGGCTCGATTCCGTGTCGATTAGACAAGGCCCCCGTCCTTTAGTTTCAATGCGTTAGAAGGAATTCTAATCGCCGGAGTGTCGATTAGAAGCGTGACCTGTAAGGCGTGACTCGTGATTCGTAACTCGTGACTCGTGGTCTCGAAATTGAGCGCGGTGCGGCGGCCGACTGTGGCGCCTTCCCGGAGGGACGTCTCCCCAGGGTTCCGACTCTTCGACGCTGCGCTGCACTTTTTCAACGCAAGCATCTTCGCATCGAAGCTGCCACGATTCCGCAAGAATTTCAAACGGTTGTTGGTGTAAAGATTCTCGCGACGAAGCCACGCACTACAAGAGGTCCTTCTTGCGTTGCGCTTCCAGCCATTGGACAATTTTGCCGACGTCCTGCGACCGCTCGCGGGAGCAAAGGAGCAGTGCATCGTCCGTTTCGACGAGCACGAGATCGCGGACACCGATGGCGGCGACGAGTTTCTTCGGACTCCAAAAATAGTTGCCGTCCGCATCGAGACCGAACGACGGCCCCGCGGAGACGTTTGCGCCGGGCTTCGCGGCCAGCAATTCATACACGGCCGCCCAAGAGCCGATGTCGCTCCAGCCGACTTTCGCCGGAATCACGGAAACGCGCGATTTGCCCACACTCCGTGTCGCAGGCTCCATGACGGCGTAGTCCACCGAAATGTTTTCGAGGCGCGGATAGATCCGCCGCAGCGCGGGGGCATACCGCCGCGTGCCGATGGTTTCGCCGAGCTCGAGCAGCGCATCATGCGTCTTGGGAAGGAAGCGCTCGAGATTTTCGAGAAATGTCGAGACGCGCCAGAAGAACATCCCAGCATTCCAAAAGAATTTTCCGGAGGCGACGTATTTGCGCGCGAGCGGCAGCGCCGGCTTTTCCGTGAAGCGCCGAACAGCGTACGCCGCCACGCCGCACGGCCGCCCCGAAACACCCGCGCGCTCCACATAGCCATAGCCGGTTTCGGGGCGGGATGGCGGAATGCCGAGGACGACGAGGTTTCCCTCCGCGCGAGCCAGATCGAGCGCCGCCCGGACCAAGCCGCGATACTTCGCTGCGTCGCGGATGTAGGCATCCGACGGCAGCACGGCCATCAGCGCATCGCCATGTTCGTGGGCGAGATGCACTGCCGCGAGACCGATCGCCGCAGCCGTGTTGCGCCCCACGGGCTCGGCAAGGACGTGCGACGCGGGAACTCCGCGCAGCTCGCGCCGCACGGCGGCCGCTTGCTCGACATTCGTCACCGCCCAGATATTTCGCGGCTGCACGAGCGGCGCAAGGCGAGCCATCGTTTCGCGCAGCATCGTTTCGCGGCCAACAATGTTGAGAAGCTGTTTCGGCGTGCGCATCCGGCTGCGCGGCCAGAAGCGCGTGCCGCGCCCTCCGGCAAGCAGCACCGCGCAGGCGGGGAGCCGGTCTTGGTTTGTGCCGGTCTTTGCGTGTGATTTCATCAGCACCTATGACAACGGCCCGCCAATGATGCGGCGAGGTGCGTGCGACCAAGATACTTGCTGCGATAAAAACAGCGCAACGGCGGGCGCTTCGCGCCGTCCACTGATGTCGGAGCTAAAGCTCCGACCCCCTACAAAACAAACCCGGCCCACGGAGCGAATGGCGCAGGCCGGCAGAGATTGGCGCTTCGCCGAATTGTTTTCGAGCTGTCTCATCGATGAACCAGCCCCGACCAGTCCGCTTCGGCCACTCCTTGCTCGGCGAGGCGGCGCCCAAGTTCTTTCAAGTCGCCTGGGACATAGGTTCGCAGAAGCAAAGTGCGCGCATCCGGCGCGAGCAGGTAATCACCGAGCGCGGCGGGCAGCAGCCACACCTGCGCCGGAGCGTATTCGGCGCGGTCCGCGCCCCACTGGATGCTACCGCTGCCATCGAGAAAAATCAGCAGATCGAAATGCTCGCGCGAGGTGGCCGTATTGATGCGCTCGGAAAATTCCCACTGCTCCGTCGCAAAATAGCGGCACGCGGCAAAGTGGGTTGCGGTCAGCGGGCCCTGCCGGACACGCACCGGCTCGACTTTTCCGCCGATCTGCTTGCCGAAGCGCATCACGTCGAGCGCTTTCGCGATATGCAGCTCGCGCGCGCGGCCCTGCGCATCGCGGCGGTTGTAGTCATAGACACGATACGTAAGGTCGGAATTCTGCTGAACCTCGCAGAGCACGAGTCCCGGTCCGATCGTGTGCGCCGTCCCGGCCGGAACGAAGACGGCATCTCCGGCGCGCAGGGGAATGTGTTCGAGGCATTTCTCGGCCGTGCCATCCGCGATCGCGCGCTGGAATTCCCCGCGCGTGACGCTCGATTTCAGGCCGACCATCACTTCGGCGCCCGGCCGCGCCCGCAACACGTACCACATTTCCGTTTTGCCGCGGCCTCCGGCCTCGCGCTCGCGCTGCGAGGCGTAGTCGTCGTCCGGATGGACCTGCACGGAAAGCTTCTCTTCCGGGAAAATGAACTTCACAAGAAGAGGAAATGCGCCGCTTTGGTCCGCGCGCGTGCCGGCCCATTCGGGCGGCATTTCGGGCCAGGCTTCGCCGAGCGTCTTGCCGGCGAACGGCCCACTCGCGAATCGCGATTCATTGCCCGTCATCCAGGCCTCGCCGAGAGGCTCGGCGAGATTGGATTTTTCGGGGAAAAGCGGCGCGAGCGAAAGAGAACCCCACGGGCGCGGACTGAAGGTGGGCTCCAGGCGCGCTGGGCAGACAATCACTTCGCTCGGCCGAAGAAACGGCTCATCCGCCGCAGGCCCTCGTCAATGCGGTCCATCGACGTGGCGTACGAGAGGCGGAGATGCCCCGGCGCGCCAAACGCCTCGCCGGGAACAACGGCGACGTGTTCGCGTTCGAGGAGCAGCTTCGCCACGGCCGTGTCGTTGGGCATTTCGGAGTTGAGATGCGCCGAAACATTCGGGAAGACGTAAAACGCCCCCTGCGGCACCGTGCAAGTGACTCCCGGAATGGCGCGCAGGCCCGCGACGATCCGTTCGCGCCGCCGGGCGTACTCCGCCAGCATCGTCGTCACCGAATCCATCGGGCCACGCATCGCCGCGAGCCCCGCATATTGCGAGATCGATGTCGGGTTCGACGTGGACTGGCTCTGCAATTTCGTGATCGTGGCGACGAGCGGCTGCGGCGCGAGGACGTACCCCAGGCGCCATCCGGTCATCGCGAACGTCTTCGAAAACGATCCGACGACGATGAGCGCGTTTTTCGAGCCCGGCACGCTGGCGACCGAGAACGGTTTCGCATCTCCGTAGGTGAAGTGCGAGTAGCATTCGTCCGCGAGGAGCCACACTCCCTTGCGCTGGCAGAGAGCCAGCACTTTGGCGTACTCGTCCGGGGGAATCACGGCTCCCGAGGGATTGCTCGGCGAGTCCGCGATCACCATGCGTGTCCGCGAGGTGATGAGCTTTTCCAGCGCGGCCGCGCGCATCACGAAGTTGTCGTCCGCGTGCGTCTCGAGGATCACCGGCTTCCCGCCCGCGTACTTCACGATGTCGGGATAGCTGACCCAGTAAGGCGCGGCCATCACCACTTCGTCGCCTCCGTTGATCAGCGAGCAGACGGCGTTGAAAATCGAATGCTTGCCGCCCACGTTGACGACACACTCCGCGGCCTGATACGACGAGCCAAGCTCCCGCGCATGCCAGTCGCAGATCGCCTGACGCAGCGCCGGGATGCCCGGCACGGGCGTGTACTTCGTGCGGTTTTCTTCGAGCGCCTGAATCGCGGCGCGCTTGATGTGTTCGGGCGTCGGGAAATCGGGCTCGCCCGCGCCGAAGTCGGCGACGTCAACGCCTTTCGATTTCAGTTGGTCCGCGGCGTGCAGGACCGCCATCGTGGGAGACGCGCCGATGCGATTCACGCGGTCCGAGAACCGTATCGCTTCTTCTACCTTCACTCCTGTTGCCGGTTCCATTTGCTCTTCCCCGTACGGGTTCTGATCGACGATCTATTTTAACCGACTTTGGCGCGCAGGCGCTCTTCCACGAGCGGCGGCACCAGGCCCTTCACCGGCCCGCCCAGCCGCGCAAGCTCCTTCACCAGCCGCGAACTTATGTAGCTGTATGCCTCGCCGGGCAGCATGAAGACGGTCTCGATCTGCGGCTCGATCTTGCGATTCATCATCGCCATCTGCAATTCGTACTCGTAGTCGGATACGGCGCGGATGCCACGCAGGATCACCGTCCCGCCGTTCGAGCGCGCGAAATCGACGAGCAACCCGTCGAAGCTGTCAATTTCGACGTTTTTCCATTCGAACGTGACGGCTTCGAGCATCTCGATCCGCTCTTTGACCTCGAAGAGCGGGTCCTTCTCGAGATTGCGTGCCACGGCAACGATGAGCCTGTCGAAAATCATCGCAGCGCGCCCGATCAGGTCGAGATGACCGTTCGTCACCGGATCGAACGAGCCCGGGTAGATCGCCGTGACCGCTTTGCTCGCTTGGGATGGCATGATTTGATCGATTCTAACCTAGAATTGCGGGTGCCGCACCGATGCGGGGTTCCCTAGTTCTTGGGTGCGGCCTGTTGCTTGTTGTACGCGTCCCAGGAGATCGAGATCAGGTAGGCGTGGATGGCATTCACGTCCTCTGGGCTGAGAACGCCGTCCCACGGGGGCATCCCCGCGTTTTTGAGGATTCCGCCAAGCACAATTTGCTGGAACGCGTCGTGCGTTTCGGGGCTCATGCGCCGCAAATCGGCTGCACCGGTACGCGGTTGATTCAGATGGCACCCTCCGCAGCGCGCGCCGAAGAGCTCGCCGCCGTGTTTGACGGTTTCCGCCGAAGCCGTGAGCGCGGGCGGTTGCGGAATGGGCGGGATCGGCGGCAAGAGGTCCGGCTTCGGCGTGGGACCGCCGTCCAATTTGAATACGATGATGCGGCCATCATTTCCGCGCTGGTATGCGGCGCTTTCCGGATGCGGAAAATTCCATCCGCCTCCGCCCCACGCGGCCATCACGGCCACGTATTGCACGCCGCCAACGCTATAGCTCATCGGGCCGGCGATGATCGAGGTTCCCACGTCGATGTCCTTGATCTTCTTCCCGGTGTCCGCGTCGTACGCGCAGAAATGACCGGTTCCCGTGCCCTGGAATACCAAGCCTCCGGCCGTGGCCAACACTCCCGGGCGATCCCACCAGTCCGACATGGGCACGTCCCATACGATCTTGCCGCGAACCGGATCCCAGGCCCTGAGCATCGCCTTGCCCGAAAAAAGTCCCGTCTGGCCATTCTCAATCGCCGGAATATAGACGAGGCCCCTCTGCGGGTCGTAGGACATCGGATTCCAATTGTGGCCTCCCATCGGCGAAGGGGAAATGAACCCTTTCCCGTTCGAGGAGTATCGATAGTCCCGCGCGTTCGCGAGCTCGACCGGGCGCCCCGTCTTCAAGTCCACGTGGCTGGCCCAGGTGACCGGCACAAAGTTGTCCGCCTGAATCACCGTGCCGGTCTTCCGATCGATGATGTAGAAAAATCCGTCCTTCGACGCCTGCATCAAGACCTTGCGGACACTTCCGCCGATCTTCAGGTCCGTCAATATGATTGGCTGAAGGGTGTCGTAGTCCCACTGGTCACCCGGCACTTCCTGGTAGTGCCAAACGAGGCGGCCCGTGTCGGGATTGATGGCGAGAATCGAAGCGATGTAGAGGTTGTCGCCGCCGGCGGGGCTGCGCCGCGACTGGTCGTAGAACGTGCCGTTGCCCGTGCCGAAATACAGGAGGTTCAACTCGGGGTCGTACACCATCGCATCCCAGACCGTGCCGCCACCGCCCATGTCCCAGCGGCTCTTCGGATCCCAGGTCTTGGAGGCCGCTTCCAATTCGGGGTTTTCGAACGGCTTGGAGGGATCGCCGGGTACGGTGAAGAACCGCCACGCCAGCTTGCCAGTGTCCACGTTGTAAGCGCTGACGTAGCCGCGCGCGTCGTATTCACCGCCGGAATTGCCGATCACGACGACGTTTCCGGCGACCTCCGGCGCGCCCGTGATCGTATAGCCTACCTTCTTATCCGTAATCGTGTCGACTTCCCACAGGAGCGCACCTGTGGCCGCATCGAGCGCGAAAAGCCGGCCGTCGAACGATGCGACGTAGACCTTGCCCTTCCAGACGGCAACGCCGCGATTCACTTCGTCGCAGCACGCCTCGCGATTAACGCGCAGGTCGCTCTTCGGGTCGAAAGCCCACAGTTCCTTGCCGGTCGCCGCGTCGAGCGCGTAGGCCTTGCCGGTCGAGCCGGATGTGTACATCACGCCATCGACGACGATCGGTGTGGCCTCGAGGCCGCGATTCGTCTGCGTGTGGTAGTCCCATGCGAACCCGAGCCGGTCAACCGTCTGCTTGTTGATTTGCGTGAGAGGCGAATAGTGACCTTTGCCGAAATCGCGGCCCGTCGTCAGCCAGTCTCCCGGATGTTTATCGGCAGCCAGCAGGCGATTCCGATCGATCTGCCCGCGCGCCGCAGGCTTGGCTTGATCCGCCAGAGCCACTGCGTCCTTCCCATGGGAAGCGACGAACGCAACGCCAGCGGCGGAAACGACCATGGCGCACACGACTGCGAGTCTCGCGGACATTGGGCTATCTCTCCTTCGACCGGCTGCGGCGATAGTTCCGCTTAATACTGAACCCAGGGAGACGGCATATTATAGGGCACGCCGATGAAGACCGCCTCGATTTGCTGGATTTCCCCGTTCCGAATCTTGAACAGCTCCAGCAAACAAAGCGTGCTCGGGATTCTCATCGGCGAGTTCATAACCCTGCCGTCCGTCAGCGTGTAGGAACCGAGCCTGCCTGCGTGATCGATGAATGCGGCCGACATCACAAGGCCTCGCTCCTCGTCCACGAGGAAGTAGCGCCGGTCACGAACTCGATCGTCGTAGCGATAATTCCCGAGCTTGAACTGCTCCGCGCATCCCATGGTGGAAACCGGGATGGTCTTGACGAGATCGGGATTGTGGGTCGTCTGAAGACCGTTTTCAATGCGATTGCAATTGTCGTCGAATTGCGTGAAGAGCACGCCGTCGTTCAGCTGCAACGTGCTGAAATAGCCGTCGACAAGAGCGATCATCCGTTCGCGAGGACGCCTGTTTTCCGGCGGCACGATCTCATTCAGGATGGGCTTATCCACCAAATTCGGCTTGCTTGGAAATGGTCCGCCGCCTTCGCTTCGGCGGATCAGGATCTCGGCTTCGGAAATTTTCCGGTCTTCGACCTTCAACCGCAGGGCGAACGTCGACGTGGCGGAGGTCTCCTGGACGATCCCGTAGAAACCGACCTGGCCGTTTGTGGCGTCCGCCATTCTAAGATTGTAGGTGCCGAGGCCGGTGACGGTGCCCCACACGCCATCGCCAATATTCATCGCCACATTGTTTTCCGTGTATTTGAAGCCCTTCGCCAGCGGCAGGCGCGACGGGTCCTTCGCCTTCAGCGCATCGAGATACTGGTCGAGGAATCCGTACAAGCACGCGCGGTCGCATGCGCCCGAGGCGGCGCTCTGCCCGCCATTCGATCCGCGGGCGCGGCTCGGCTGAGCCAACATGCCGCTGAAAACAACGGCCGCAAGGAAAAGTAACACAGCGAAAATGCTTTTCCGCATATGTCCCCCCAAAGACTCGTCAACCCGCGCGAAGATACTACAACGCTGGAAAACTACAAAGGGTTTCCAGGTTCGGGGCCGGTAGCCTATCTAATTTGACCTTGTGGCGTTGATCCAGTCGACGGTCTTGTTGAAACCGCCGAAGACGAAGAAGTGCAGGCCGGCGACGCCTAGCGGCAGCCCCGGTCCGCTTCCGGGTCCGATGCCCGTCGCGACCTCGCGAATGATCGGCTCAGGACCCTTGTCGATGAGGAGTTTGGCGAATGCAGGCTTCTCGGTAAGCACTTTCACTGAGTTTCCCACGCCGCAGCGGATGGCATAACGCGTGAGCGCGATGAGGCCGGCCGGGCCGGCGAGGCCCACACGAACGGGCACGTCGATGCCCTGGCTCCGGATGCGGCGAACCCACTCGACGATGGGATCAGCCTCGAAACAGAATTGCGTGACGATGGAGAGTTGCAGACCCGCGCTGCGCGCGAAATCTACCTTGGCTGTGAGCGCTTGCGCGAGGACCGGGTCCGAAATATTGGGATTGCCCTCCGGGAAACCCCCGACGGCGGTGCGGACGATGCCGGCTTTCTGAAGCAGACCCGACTGCATGACCGCCAGGCTCGAGTCGTAGGGACCGGCAGGCTTGTCGCGGTCCCCCGCAATGATGAGGACGCGGTCAACACCCGCATCCACAAAGCGCGCCGCCAAGTCCGAGAGCTGGGCCGCGCTTTCGACATGGCGAGCGCCAATGTGAGGGGTCGGGAAAAGGCCGCCGCGGCGCAGCTTCGCCGCCGCAGGGACGATGGTCATCGGATCTGTCCCGGGTATCCACGTAAGGAAGACCTCGGTGCCTTTATCGAGGCGGTCCGGGGCCGCGTCGACGATCTTGGACTCGCCGGGATTCACTTCGATCGAATAGCCGCGGAGCATTTCGGTGACGCTGGGAGAAGCAGCGGAAATGTCTGTCATGGCGGCTATTATATGACATCAGCCGCAGCGAATGGGAGCCGATACGGACGCGCGCGGATTGTCAGCGGCGGTCGAGGGCGGGGTGACGGACGTCGCGGCCCGCGACAAAGTAGATGACGTC
The DNA here is from genome assembly GCA_035604415.1 of Candidatus Acidiferrales bacterium. Classification (GTDB taxonomy): domain Bacteria; phylum Acidobacteriota; class Terriglobia; order Acidiferrales; family UBA7541; genus Palsa-295. The sequence goes on along the minus strand of DATNIN010000015.1, from coordinate 8,692 downwards.
CTCGGCGATGTTCGTGGCGTGATCACCGATGCGTTCGAGGTTCTTGGCGACCAAGATCAGCTCGAACGCCGAAAAAACGACGGAAGAATTCTCCATCATATACGTGAGCAGCTCGCGGAAGAGCTGGTCGCGCAGGCGATCCACCTGGTCATCACGCTGGAGGACGGTCTGGGCGAGCTCCATATCGCCGCGCACGACGGCGTTCAGGCTGTCGCGAACCATGGCTTCGGCCAGCTCGCTCATCCTCGGCAAATCGACGTAGGGCTTCACCTGCGGGTGGCGGAGTATGCGCATGGCGGATTGCGCGATGTTCACGGCCTGGTCGCCGATGCGCTCCAGGTCTCCGTTAATGCGCGAAACGGCCAGCAGGAAGCGCAGATCAGCCGCCATGGGCGCCTGCAAAGCGAGCAAGCGCTGCACGCGCTCGTCGATTTCAATCTGCATCTCGTTAATCGTGTCTTCTTCGGCGAGCACGGCTTCGGCGAGGTTCTCCTCGGCGTCGAGCACGGCATGGACGGCCTGGTGGACCGCGCGCTCGGCAAGGCTACCCATCCACAGCAGCCGCTGCTTCAGTTCTTCGAGATCGTGTTCGAAATGGCGTTCCATGGATCGTCAGTCCCTTCCATACTATAAAGCCGGACCAGCTTGTCCGATCATCCGAAACGTCCCGTGATATACGCCTCGGTGCGTGGATCTTTGGGCGTGGTGAAGAGCTTCGAGGTTTCGCTGTGCTCGATCAGCTTTCCGTCGAGCATGAAAGCGGTGAAATCGCTGGCGCGGGCGGCCTGTTGCATGTTGTGCGTGACGATCGCCATCGTGCAGCTATCCTTCAAATGGAACATCAGTTCTTCGATCTTCGCCGTGGTTACGGGATCGAGCGCCGAGCAGGGCTCATCGAGCAGCAGAACCTCCGGGTCAACCGCCAGCGCGCGTGCGATGCACAGCCGCTGCTGCTGGCCGCCTGAAAGAGCGAACGCTGACTTCTGGAGGTAGTCCTTCACTTCTTCCCAAAGCGCCGCGCGCCGCAGGCTGTGCTCGACGAGATCATCGAGGCGTCCCTTGTAGCCGTTGATCCGCAAGCCGTAGGCCACGTTGTCGTAGATCGATTTCGGAAACGGGTTGGGCCTCTGAAAGACCATGCCGACGCGGCGGCGAAGTTTGACGACATCCATGCTGAGAATGTCCTGTCCGTCGAGGAGAATTTCGCCTTGAGCACGGCTGTGCCGGATCGTATCGTTCATGCGGTTCAGCGTCCGGAGGAAAGTCGATTTCCCGCAACCAGACGGACCGATGAGGGCGGTAACTCTGTTGGCCGGGATCTTCAGGTTCAGATCAAAGACGGCCTGCTTCGCGCCGTAGTAAAAGTTGAGGCCGGAAATCGAGAAGCGGACCGTCGCCTCCTTGTGTGGAACCGCGGGTGTCGTCTCCATCAGTCGCACCTCCGGTGCGAGTCTTGCGGCGGTGTCGTTTCCATGTGCTGGAGAAGCCATCTTATACGCTCCGAGAGAAGCCGCGACGATGCAATACGGCACGGCAACCCAGATTGGCAAGAAGGACCAAGCCAAGCAGCACCAGTCCGGCGGCCCACGCCTGCCTGTGCCAATCGTCATACGGCGCGATCGCATACGTATAAATCATCACCGGCAGTGAAGCGATGGGCTGATTCCAGCCCGGGCTCCAGAAACGGTTGCTGAACGCGGTGAAGAGCAGCGGCGCCGTCTCGCCCGCGACCCGCGCGAGAGACAGAAGCATCCCGGTGAGAATGCCGCCGCTCGCCGCAGGCAGCACTACCGTTGCAATCGTGCGCCACTTGCTCGCGCCGAGCGCCATCGCTCCTTCGCGCAGGTTTCCCGGGACCGCGTGCAGGAACTCTTCGGTGGCCCGCACGGTGATCGGAATCACCATGATGCCCAGCGCGAATCCGCCGGCGACGGTGGAGAAATGCTTCACCGGCAAAACCGCCAGCGAATACGCGAAAATGCCGATCACGATCGAAGGCACGCCGTTCAGCAGGTCCGTGGTATAGCGAATCACGAACGAGAAAGTCTTCCCGCCGAATTCCGCCAGATATACACCGGCCATCAAACCCACCGGCAAGCCCATCAGCGCCGCCAGCAACAGCAGCTTCAGACTGCCAAGGATGGCGTTAGCCATACCGCCGCCCGTTTCGCCGACAGGTTTCGGCAGCTTCGTGAAGAAGTCCCAATTGAGCGATTTCCCGCCGTTGTAGATCAGATAGCCGAGAATCAAAAACAGAATCGATACGATCGCAAACGCGCACACGCCCGTGAGCGTCAGCATCACGGCGTTGAGAGACTTTCGCCAGATCAAGTGGATGCGGCTCATTACGGGTGGCCCCCTCCCCGCTCGGTGGCAACGATGAGTATGCGGGCCAGTCCATTGAGGATGAACGTCATCAGGAAGAGCACGAGGCCGAGCTCGATCAGCGCGCTGAGATACAGGTCGCCGGTCGCTTCGGTGAACTCATTGGCGATTACGGCTGCGATCGTGTAGCCCGGCGCGAAAAGCGACTCCCGAATCTTGGGATCGTTGCCGATCACCATTGTCACGGCCATCGTCTCGCCCAGCGCGCGCGCAAGCGCCAGGAATATCGAGCCCATGATGCCGGTGCGCGCCCAGGGGATCACTACCTTCCACGTGGATTCCCAGCGCGTCGCTCCCATGGCGAGCGCCGCCTCGCGCTGTTCGCGCGGAACGGTCAGCAACACCTCACGGGACACAGAGATGATGAATGGAACGATCATGATGGCAAGAACGATGCTTGCCGTCAGGAATCCGACTCCATAGTTTGGTCCCTTGAAAAATTTCCCGACAATGGGAACATTCCCGATCGTATTGATGAGAATTGGCCCTATCGTTGTGCGCATCACGGGCACGACGATGAAGATTCCCAGCAGGCCGTAGATGACGCTCGGCACGGCCGCCAGCAGATCGATCAGAAAGGCAATCGAGTCGCTCAGGTTCCGCGGAGCGAGCTCCGCGAGGAACACGGCCGCTGCAAGTCCCAGCGGAACCGCGATAATCAGAGAAACAATCGACGTGACCAGCGTGCCGTAAATGAATGGCGCCGCCCCAAAGTGGTCGAAGATCGGATCCCACGTCTGCGTCCAAAAGAAGTGCCAGCCAAACTGCGCACGCGATAGGTGCGAATTCACCCACAGCTCATACACCAGCATCGACGTGATGAGGAGAATCACCGACGCGAAGATCAGCGTGATGACGTGCGCGATCTCATCGCCGTCGCGCAAGCGCTCAACAAAAGAACGCGGCCCCCCGACGTGCCGGGGAGCCGCGCGATCCATGGTGGTGGCCGTTGTGGACATCTATTCGACTATTGGACGAGCGCGATAGCCTTCTTTTCCTTGTCGATCACCGGCTTGGGCAGTTTTGCATAGGACAGGCTTTCATTGTAACCCTGTCCGTCATCGAGCATCCACTTCAAGAACCCCTTGATCGCGTCGCGCTTGGTGGCGTCCGAAATCTGCGCGGGGATCAGCAGCCAAGTGAAGCTGGAAATCGGATAAGCCGCTGCGCCCGGGGCGTTTGTGATCGAAACCCGGAAGTCGTCCGGCATGTCCTTTGCGGCAGCCGCGGCAGCGGCCGTTACGCCAGCGAGATCGGCCTTTAGGAACTTGCCCGAGGCGTTTTGGACCTTGCCGTAAGGAATGTTGTTCGAAAGGGCGTAAATCAGCTCCACATATCCGATCGATCCCGGAGTCTGCTTGACGAGCCCTGTCACTCCCTCATTGCCCTTGCCGCCGAGGCCCACAGGCCAATTCACCGACGTGCCGTTTCCGATTTTGCTCTTCCAATCGGCGCTCGCCTTCGAAAGGAAGTCCGTGAAGATGTACGAAGTGCCGCTGCCATCCGAGCGGTGGACCACAACAATGTCGGTGCTGGGGAGGCTAACACCGGGATTCGCCTTGGCGATCTCGGGGTCATTCCACTTCGTGATCGTTCCCAGGTAGATGCCGGCGATAGCCTTCTGCGTAAAGTTCAAGTCGCCTGAGATGCCCGCCACGTTGTACGTCAGCACGACGGCGCCTAGAACTGTCGGAAAATGCAGGATTTTCACCTTCGCCTGTGCAAGCTGATCGTCCGTCATCGGGCCATCGGACGCGCCAAAATCGACCGTTCCGGCAAGAAGCTGGCGAATCCCGCCACCTGAACCGATCGACTGGTAATTGATTTGAACGTCGGAATGCGCCGTATGGTACACGTCAAACCACTTCGAATAAATGGGATAGGGAAACGTGGCGCCGGCGGCGTTCAAGAGCACCGTGCCCGACTGTGCGCCTGCGGTGGCTGCCAGGCCGAGAACAAGCAACGCTACAACTAAGCTTTTTCGCATGATCTGGAGGGTCTCCTTCGTAAGTATCGTTTCTGAGCTGTTACAACCGTGTTACATCGCCGAGAATTCGGCGTGAAATCGCCCCTCGCGCTTTTCTGAAGATAAGAGGCGCGACCTCGGGGGGTGGGAGATCGCGCCTCTACGGTGGGCCAGTCGAGCGTGCCCTGCTTCCGGCGCAGGATGCTGAAACGCCAGAACTCGTCAAATCCTTCCTCGAATGACGCCCCAGCCAAACACGCCGGCCCGTGACCAGCCGCAACTACACGCCATTGAATGCGTAACAAGCTGGATCAAAGGCTTACTGCCTGGGTGCCATGGCGCGGCAGCATGGCCTTGCTCGTTGAACCGCCGATGAGGGAAGTGTTAAAAATCGATGACTACCCGCCGGTGACCGCAGCGTTCTCGGTCCGGGTTTCCATTTGCTTCGCACGGCCGTGTCGTACCTCCAGCCCGCGAACCCAGAAGAGAATGTCCTCTGCGATGTTCGTGGCGTGGTCGGCGATCCGCTCGAGATGCCGCGAAGCCAGGACGAACTGGAGGTTTGGAGCGGCGTGCGCAGGGTCTTCCGCAATGCCACTCAGGAGAGCCTCAAACACGCGGTCGCGATACTGATCGACAGCGTCGTCGCTTTCGAGCACCTGCGTGGCTAGGTCCACGTTCGCGTAAATCAGCGCACCAAGGCACTTCGAAACCATTGCCCGGACCGCAGCCGTCATTGGCTCGAGTTCCGCCGGAACCTGCACCTCTCCCATCGCCGCCAGCGAGAGGGCGCGCTCGGCCACGTTCACCGCGAGGTCGCCCATGCGCTCGAGATCGTTGTTGATCTTGAGCGTGGCGACAATCAAGCGGACGTCCTGATCGATCAGGTTCCCCTGGTGCAGAACGCGAATGGCATGTTCGTCGATGATGATTTCCATCTCGTTGATGCGGGGCTCGGTGAGAAACACCTCGCTGGCCAGCCTTTCATCCCTGCCGAGCAACGCTCCCAGCGCCCGGTTGACCGAACCCTCCACTGTCCGTGCCTGCGAAATCAGATAATTCATCAGCACGGTCTGGAAGACTCCCTCGGCGTTCGTTTTCGTTGCTGCCATGATGGCATTCTCCCGGGTGGCTGCGCGCCACATGAATCTAGTTCGTCACATGCACGATCGCTCTTGGGGATTGCAAGCAGGTAAAGAAAGCGTGAATCTTTCAAGACAGGATACGGAGCTAGCTGGCGAGGGCAATCGAGAAGGAAAACTTCGATCCGCGGCCCACTTCACTTTCAACCCACAGGCGGCCGCCGTGCGCCTCGACGATGTGTTTCGCGATCGACAGACCGAGGCCCGTGCCGCCCTCCTCGCGCGAGCGCGCTGCGTCCACGCGATAGAAGCGTTCGAAAATGCGTTCCTGTTCAGCGAGGGGAATCCCGATGCCCGTGTCGGCAACGCTGACGACCGCTTCCCGCGGCCCGGCCACGGCGCTCACCTGGATGCGCCCGCCCGGCGGCGTGTATTGAATCGCATTGTCGAGCAGGTTCTGCACGACTTCGCGCAGCAGCCCCGCATCGCCGCGCACCGCCGGCAACCCCGGCGCCACATCGATCTCGAGCGTGATCTGCTTGCGCGCGGATTTCAGCAGCGTCGTTTCGGCGCAGCGCTCGATCATCTCCGCCAGCCGCACCGGAACAAATTCCACTTCGAGTTTCCCGGCCTCGATCCGCGCCAGTTTCAGCAGGTCGTCGGTCAGCCGGGCAAGCCGTATCGCATGATCGCGAATGATTTCGAGGAACCGGCGGTTGCTGCCGGGGTCTTCAAGAGCCCCGGCGAGCAAAGTCTCGGCGAAGCCCTGAATCGCCGTCAGCGGCGTCTTGAACTCGTGCGAGACGTTGGCGACGAAATCCTGCCGCACGCGTTCCAGCCGGCGCAGTTCGCTGACATCGTGCAGCACCACGACGGCCCCGGAAGGCTTCTCGCCCGTCGCACGTGGCGCGCCGGCGGCGACTGGCGGCGAACCGGGCGGCGAGCCCGATTCCAGCGCCTGCACCGGAGCGGCCGTCATCGAGAAACTTCTTTGCTGCACGATCCCCATCGTGATGTTGCTCTGCAATCCTTCCTCGCCGCGCAACGCACGCCGAATCAATCCAACCAGGTCGGAATTGCGAAGGACTTCGATGATCGGACGCCCTTCCACGGCCGCGGCCTCCAGATTCAGAATCTCCGAGAAAGCGCGGTTGCAGAAGACGAGCTTCTCCTGCGCGTCGATCACAGCGACGCCCTCCACCATGCTGCGCAGGATTGCGCTCGATCGGTTGCGTTCCCCGCTTAGCGAGTGGATGGTCCGGTCCATCCACGCCGCCGTTTCGTTCAGTGCGATGGCCAGTTCGGCGAGTTCGTCGCGCGGACGCTCGGCCGGAAGCGGCCGAAAATCGCCTTCCGCGACGCGGCGGGAAAAGTCCTTAAGCCGATCGATCCGGGCGGCAAACAGCCGGAAGTAGATCAGCGAGAACAGCCCGCCCAGCAGCAGGATGACAAGAGAAGCGACCAGGAGTCTTCGCCGAAGTTCCGCGAGTGAGGAGTCGATCTGGGCCAGCGGCAGCGACATGCGGATCACGACGGGTGAGCCCGCGGGCGGATCGTACCGCACGGCGCGATACAGTAGGTCACGGCCAAGCGTCGCGCTCTGGCGGACAGACTGCCCTTCACCCGCCGCGAACGCCTGTTGAATTTCCGGCCGGTTCGAATAGTCTTCCGCGGGACCCGTATCCCGCTCCGAATCCGCCAGAACCCGGCCGGTCTTGTCGATGATGGTCACTCGCGCGCCGCTGCGTCCCATCCATTCCGTCCAGGATCGAAGCTCGGCCGCATCGTCCAGACGCGGCGGCCGCGCTTGCGCCAGATTCGTGAGAGAAGCGAGCGCATCGCCGGCGGAGCGGATGTAATCGCGGCGGAAAATGCGCGAGGAATAGAAATCCACGGCGAGGAGAACGCCGAGCAGCAGGGCAAGGTAGGTAAGCCCGACCTTCCAGAAAAGCCTAGCTCGCACGGGTTTCGAAGAGGTAACCGGCTCCGCGAATCGTCTTCATGTAAGCCGGATGCTGCGGATCGGCTTCGATCTTTTCGCGCAGCCGGCGCACGTACACGTCCACGCTGCGCGGCGTGACGAAACGTTCGGTTCCCCACACGCCATCGAGCAATTGATCGCGCGTGAACACGCGGTTGGGGCGCGCCGCAAGAAAATAGAGAAGGCGGAACTCGAGCGTGCTCATCGGCACGGGTTTCCCCGCGCGCGTCACTCGATAGGCGGCCGGATCGATTCGCAGCGCTCCGATCTCGATCGGTTTCTCCGAAAGACTCGCCGGCTCCGTGCGCCGCAGAAGCGCTTTGACGCGGGCCACGAGCTCGCGAGGACTGAACGGTTTCGTGACGTAGTCGTCCGCGCCGAGTTCCAGTCCCACCACCCGATCCGCCTCTTCGCCCTTCGCCGTCAGGATCAGGACCGGCAGGCGATTCAGGCTGGCGTCCTTGCGGACCTCCTTGCAGATTTCGAGACCTGAAAGTTTCGGCAGCATCAGGTCGAGGATCAACAGGTCGGGAGGCGCTTTCCGGATCTGCGCGAGCCCCGTGGCGCCGTCTCCGCTCGCGGCCACGTGAAATCCGTCCTTCTCCAGGTTGTATCTCACCAACTCGACGATGTCTTTGTCGTCTTCGATTAACTGAATTCTTTTCATCGATTCTCTTTCGGGCGGTCGCCCACAACATACGGGAAATGCCGCCTCGGACGCAAGCGTGTGCTCGCTCGCATGCGCGGTTTTAACGCGGCGTTAACAGTTTCATTACGGTCCGCCGCGTTGCTCGTGAAACGTTTCCCGCTTCTCCCGGTGTTTGTACCCTTTCGGCTCACGCCGCAGCTCGATGAATACACAGGGCTTGACTCAACATCTAACCGGCGGACTTTGGCTACGTGTCTGCTTCGCAACCTGCGTCACCGTCTTGTCAACGAATGTGGCGCTCGGTGCCGATTGTTGTGAAAGGGGGTAGTCCGATGGAGGCATTTCGTGTGAGAGAGCTCGATCCAGCGCGGCGCAGCGTGGAGTCGCGGGATTTCGAGGGAGGGCTGCGGCGGAAGATCGTGGGGCAGGACGAGGCGGTGCAGGCCGTCGTCGATTTGTACCAGGTGTTTCGCGCCGGTCTGAACTCGCCGGGGCGGCCGGTGGGGAATTTGCTGTTCCTGGGGCCGACCGGAGCGGGGAAGACGCGCGTGGTCGAAGCCACGGCCGAAGTGCTGTTCGGCGATCCACGGGCGGTGATCAAGGTGGATTGCGCCGAGTTCCAGCACTCG
>DATNIN010000014.1:0-74000 GCA_035604415.1 Candidatus Acidiferrales bacterium | reverse complement strand
ACGCCAGGTCTCCCTTGATGCAGGATGAAATCACAGCCACTCGTTGCAACTCTTTCTGGCTCAAGCGAAATGTCTCCCGGTTCATAGGGTGACATTTTCACTGGGCCGTTAAGGGGTGACAGAATTATTGGGCTAAGACACGAGTCTGGTTGTTGCTTGACAACTCCGTAACCCGCCATATACGGTATCCGTTTGCGTCGCGTGCTTCGAGAACACCGTGCGGCCCACACGCCGCCGCGAATCCTGAGATTTGGAAGCCGATCCCTGTTGGTAACGGAGGAGATGAGGAATGCCGCATAAGCTGAAAAATATTCTGGCGAAGGTGCCGAGCGACATCGATATCGCCCAGGCTGCCACGCCGATCCCGATCGATAAGATCGCCGCCGAAGCGGGCATCCTCCCGGACGAGCTCGAGCTCTACGGCAAGAACAAAGCCAAGGTACGCCTGTCGGTCCGCGACCGCCTGAAGGACGTCCCCAACGGGAAATACGTTGTGGTCACAGCGATCACGCCCACTCCCCTCGGCGAGGGCAAGACGACCACGACGGTTGGTCTCAGCCAGGCGCTGGGGGCGCATCTGGGCAAGAAGGTCTTCACGTGCGTGCGGCAGCCGAGCCAGGGACCGACGTTCGGCATTAAGGGCGGCGCCGCCGGCGGCGGCTACAGCCAGATCATCCCGATGGAGGAGTTCAACCTCCATCTCACAGGCGACATTCACGCCATCACGGCCGCCAACAATCTGCTCGCCGCCGCGATCGACACGCGCTGGCTTCACGAAAACACGCAGAAGGATGAAGCGCTCTTTGAGCGTCTTTGTCCCCCGGCCAAGGACGGCAGCCGCCGGTTTTCTCCTGTCATGCTGCGCCGTATGCGCAAGCTCGGCATTTCAAAGACCGACCCGAATACCTTGACACCGGAAGAGCGCAGCCGTTTTGCGCGCCTCGATATCGATCCTGACAGCATTACTTGGCGCCGCGTCACGGACACGAACGACCGCATGCTGCGCCAGATCACCATCGGCCAGGGCCCGGAAGAAAAAGGCGCGACCCGCGTGACCGGTTACGACATCGCCGTCGCCAGCGAGATTATGGCGATCCTCGCTCTCACCACCAGCCTCGCCGACATGCGCGAGCGGCTGGGCGCGATGGTGATCGGCACCAGCAAAGCGGGCGAAGCGATCACGGCGGATGATATCGGCGTGGGCGGCGCGCTCACCGTGTTGATGAAGGACGCGATCTATCCCAATCTGATGCAGACGCTCGAGGGCACGCCGGCTTTCGTTCACGCCGGACCGTTTGCGAACATCGCGCACGGCAATTCATCGATCGTGGCCGATCAGCTCGCCCTTAAGTTGGTCGGGGCGGACGGATTCGTGCTCACGGAAGCGGGATTCGGCGCGGATATTGGCATGGAAAAGTTCTTCAACATCAAGTGCCGGTATAGCGGCTTGATCCCCAATTGCGTCGTTCTCGTGGCCACGATTCGCGCGCTCAAGATGCACGGCGGCGGCCCGAAAGTCGTGGCTGGCCAGCCACTGAACCACGCCTACACGGAAGAAAATCTGGAGCTACTGGAAAAGGGCTGCGCCAACCTTAAGAAGATGATTCAAAACGCGCGCCTCTTCGGGATTCCCGTGGTCGTCGCAGTGAACCGTTTTCACCACGATACGAAGGCCGAGATCGATCTCGTCCGAAAACTTGCCGTCGAGGCGGGCGCGAGCGACGCCGTCATGGCAAATCACTGGGCCGAAGGCGGCGCGGGCGCCGTGGAGCTCGGCAAGGCTGTGATCGCGGCGTGCGAAAAGCCGAGCAAGTTCCAGTTCCTCTATCCGCTGGAAATGAGCATCAAGGGGAAAATCGAAACGATCGTGAAGCAAATGTATGGCGGCGCGGGTGTGGAGTACTCTCCGGAAGCCGAGAAGAAGATCGAGCTCTACAACCGCCTCGGCTTCGACAAGCTGCCGATCTGCATGGCCAAGACGCATCTGAGCCTGAGCCACGATCCGAACCTGAAGGGTGCGCCCACCGGCTTCATCGTTCCCGTGCGCGACATTCGTGCAAGCGTCGGCGCCGGATTTCTCTATCCGCTGCTGGGCACGATGAGCACGATGCCGGGACTTTCCACTCGCCCCGGGTACTACGAGATCGACATCGACCTCGCCACGGGCCGCGTCATCGGCCTGTCCTGACGAAGGGCGCGTTTAGACTGTTCAAGTCGCCAGCCATCACTGCCGATGCCGCCAGACCGACGACAAACAGGGAAGGTCCTCATTCGCCGCGCCGCAATCGAGCGGCGCGTTCGCGAAGTGGCGCGCGAAATCACGCGCGATTTCAAAGGCCAGCGCGTTCATTTGGTGGGCGTCCTCAAGGGAGCCTGTTTTTTTCTCGCCGATCTCGCCCGGGAAATTGACCTCGAGACCTCGATTGATTTCATCGCTGTCGCAAGCTACGGCCGCGGCAGGGAGACCTCGGGCCAAGTGCGCCTGCTCAAAGATCTCGATAGCAGCATTGCCGGGCTCAACGTGATCGTCGTCGAAGACATCCTGGACACCGGTCTCACCCTCAACTATCTGCTGCGTCTTTTCAAGCAGCGCCGCCCAAAGACTCTTCGTGTCGCCGCGTTTCTCGACAAGCCTTCCCGCAGGGTGCAGCCCGTGCAAGCCGACTACACCGGATTTACGATTCCGAATAAATTCGTGGTCGGATACGGCCTGGACCACGCCGAGCGCTTCCGGAACCTAAAGGACGTCTGCGTCCTCCCTCTGACGCGGCAGTAGAAGCGGGACCGCTTGGATGCGTTCAATTCGCCCGGACCCTCATTGCGCGCCTGTTATAATGGGCCGTCTCGTCCCGGTCCGCGAGCAATCGAGGTTATGCTCCCGCATTCTGGGGTGCTGCGTCGCGCCGGAATCTGGGCGTACTCGTCAGACTACAATGGACTCGACCGAGCTCAATTCGGCGCCGGAAATCTCTGCGGACACGCTGGCCGTCCTCGCGGAAATCAGCCACGAGATCAACGCGTCGCTGAACCTGGACCAGGTGCTGGCCAGCGCGGCCCAGCAGGTCAAGCGGCTCCTCGAATATGAGATTTTCTCGGTTCTCTTGCCCGAGGAAGGCACCAGCAATCTCTACGTCCGATTTGCCATCGGGCACCGCCCGGAGGTGATCGAGCACTGGCGCATTCCCATGGGCGACGGGATCATCGGCGCCGCCGCCACGACGGGCCAAGCGATTCGCGTCGGGGACGTGCTGAAGGATCCGCGCTATCTTCCCGCGGTAGAGGAGGTCCGCTCGGAGATGGCAGTGCCGCTGGTCGTCCGCGGACGCGTGATCGGCGTAATGGACATCGAAAGCCGCCAGCCGGATTATTTCACACCAACCCAGCAGACCATCCTCACGCTGGTCGCCAGCCGCATCGGCACTGCCGTTGAGAATGCACGCCTCTTCGAGAGCGCGCAAAAGCAGGCGGAGACTTTGCTGCTCCTCAATGAAATTGGCCGTGAAGCGAGCGCCACGCTCCAGGTGGAAGAAGTCTTGCGCCGGGCAGCGGAGCTGACCAAGCGCCTGATCGACTATCAGATTTTCAGCATTCTGCTGTTTGACGAAGCCGCCGCCGTCTTTCGCCACCGCGTCACCGTGAAATTCGGCCAGCGCGTGCAGGAGAAGTCCGTCGTGCCCGCGCACGAAGGAATCGTCGGCGCGGCCGCGAAACTCCGCCGGCCGGTCTTCGTCCCCGACGTGTCGCTCGACCCGCGTTATCGGATGGTGAATCCCGAGACGCGCTCCGAACTTGCCGTGCCCATGATCCACAAGACCCGCGTGGTCGGCGTGATGGACCTGGAGAGCCCGCAACTGAATTACTTCACGCCGGATCACGTCCAGGTGCTTTCGATCCTTGCGGCGCATCTCGCGGTCTCCATTGAAAATGCGCGCCTCTACGAGCAGGTGGCGCGCGACGAGAGCCGCATGGAGCGCGACCTCAACGCGGCACGCCGCATTCAGGGAGCGCTGCTCCCCCGGTTGCCCGGTCCGGAATTTGGGCTTGATATCGCCGCGCGCGTCGTCTCGTCGCGCGAGCTGAGCGGTGACCTCTATGATTTTCTCCGCTACGGTGCGCAGGACCTCGGGGTCGCTTTCGGCGACGTCAGCGGGAAGGGAAGCGCAGCCGCACTTTACGGCGCCGTCGCCGTCGGCACGCTTCGCAGCCTGGGCTCGCAGAAGCCCCGGCCGGCCACCATGCTCCGTGCCGTCAACGGCTTTTTGGGCGAGCGCCTGATCGAGGGCCGCTTCATGACCCTTTGCTTCGCTACGTGGAATCGTCGGCGCCGCCGACTGCGGGTCGCGAATGCGGGCCAGGAGCAGCCGCTCCTCTATCATGCAGGGCGCTGCGAAAAAATCCCGCTGGCGGGATTTCCAGTGGGGATTTTTGAGGAAGTGACCTACGACGAAGGAACCTTCCTGCTCGATCCGGGCGATATCGTGGTGTTTTATTCGGATGGAGTCGGCGACGCCCAAAATCGGGCGGGCGATTTCTTCGGCTACGGCCGCGTTGCGAAGATTATCACCGAAAACCTGAGCTCATCGGCGGACGGGATCGCCGACCGCATCCTGGAGGCCGCGGACGCATTCACCGGCGGCCAGCATCCAATCGACGATCGCACCCTCGTCGTCCTCAAGGTGAATTGACCGTCCCCGAGCCGGCGGATTAGCGCTCACCCCACTTGAGTTTGCTGCGCAGTACCTCGAAGTACGTCTTGCTCGGCGGGCGGACCAGCGCCACGCGGCTCTTCGATTTCGTGATCGTGACGCGGTCCTTCGGCTTGAGCTGGAATCCGATTTGTCCGTCGAGTGTCACGTACACCGGTTCCTCCGCCGGCGTAAAATCCACGTCGATGCGCGCCGTGTCGGGGACGACCAGCGGCCGGTTGGTCAGCATGTGCGGGCAGATCGGCGTGATCACAAATGCGTCGAGCTCCGGATCGACAATCGGCCCTCCCGCGGCCAGCGAATACGCCGTCGATCCCGTCGGCGTCGCGACAATCAACCCGTCGGCGCGATAGCGCCCCACGTGGTTTCGGTCCACGTATACGTCGAAATCGAGCATGCGTGCCATTGCGGATTTGTTGGCCACCGCATCGTTCAGCGCGCATTGCCGCTCGGCCGGTTGCCCGCCGCGCAGGATTTCGGCATCGAGCATCATGCGTTCGCTTGTCCGATGTTTTCCTGCGAGGACCTGCTCAAGCAGGGGATAGAGTTCGTCAAGCGTCACACTGGTGAGGAACCCCAGCCCGCCTAAATTGACCGCCAAAATCGGAACATTGTGGCTTCCTAGCGCGCGAGCCGCCGAAAGCAGAGTGCCGTCGCCTCCCAGCACGATCAATAGTTCGATCTTCGCGCCCAGCGCATCTCGCGCGAGCGCGGGTGCTGGCAAATCGATGCAGGCCTGGGTTTCTTGATCGATGAAAACGTCGATCTTGCGCTCCCGCAGCCATGCGATCAGCGGAGGGACCACGGAGGACACGATGTCCCGAATCGGTTTGCAGATGATGCCGGCTGAGCGAATCATCGGTTTGGACGCAGCATTCTATTCTACTCGCGGCGCCGCGCGTGCAGAAAAAACTCCTGGTTTCCTTCCGAGCCCGTAATTCGGCTTGGCTTCACGCCGATGATTGCCAGGCCCGCTTCGGCTGCGGCGAGGCGAACGCCCTCGATAGCCTTCTCATGCAGCGCCGCGTCGCGCACGATTCCGCCACGGCCCACGTCGCGTTTTTGAAGCTCGAACTGCGGCTTGATCAGGATCAGAAAATCCGCGCAGGTCGAAGCGATGGGCACGATCGCAGGCAAAATCTTGCCGACGGAAATGAACGACACGTCCACCACCAGAAGATCAGCCGCCTCGCCGACGTCCTCCGGCCGCAAATAGCGCGCGTTTCGCTCGATGGTCACAACGCGCGGGTCTTGCCGGAGCCTCCAAGCCAGTTGTCCGATCGTCACATCCACGGCATGCACGCGGCGTGCCCCATGTTGCAGTAGGCAATCTGTGAATCCGCCGGTCGAGCTTCCCACGTCGAGACAAACTTTGTCCTGAGGGCTGACGCCGAAATCCTCGAGCGCGCCTTCGAGCTTCAATCCTCCGCGGCTCGCATAGCGCAGTGTTCCACCAACAACCTCGATTCGGGAATCTGTCGCGATCTGGGTTCCCGCTTTTTCGGCCCTCGCGCCGTTTACGCGAACTTGCCCCGCCAGCAGCAGTGCTTGCGCGCGCTCCCGCGAAGGCGCCAGGCCTCGCTCTACAAGCAGCACGTCGAGCCGAGCCTTGCCCGGCTTAGATTTCTTGGTCTGAGGGGCACCGCGAGGCTGACGGTGAGAGGCTTTCATCTTCAAATCACGAACGTCGCGCGACGAGAAACTCGCAGAGCTGTCTGAGCCGCGCCGCTCGCTCGCTGTACGGGGCAATCTCGGCGATAGCCTTCGCTTCCAGGTCGGCGGCAATGGCGCGCGATTTCTCGATTCCATAAAGCGCCGGATACGTCGCCTTCTTCTGCGCCTGATCCTTCCCGGCCGTTTTTCCGAGCGCCGCGGACGACTCCTCCACGTCGAGTAGATCGTCCACCACTTGAAATGCCCAGCCGATGTTGTCGCCGAAGCGGCGTAGTCGCTCGACGTCTCCGTCCCCGGCGCCGCCGGAGATGGCGCCCGCGACGATCGATCCGCGAATCAGCGCCGCTGTCTTCGACCGGTGGATGTACTCAAGCGTCGCGGCGTCCGGCGCCTTCCCCTCGGCCTCGAGGTCCGCCACTTGCCCGCCGACCATGCCGTTGACCGTCCCCGCCGCCGCCGCAACCTCGGCGATCACCCGTGCGCGCCGCGCGGGCTCGAGCGGAGCGCAGGCCAGCGTCTGAAATGCAAGCGTCAGCAGCGCGTCGCCGGCCAGAATCGCGATCGCCTCGCCAAAAACCTTGTGGTTGGTCGGCTTGCCTCGCCGCAGATCATCGTTGTCGAGAGCGGGCAGGTCGTCGTGAATCAGCGAATATGTATGAATGAATTCGAGCGCGCATCCTGCGTGAATGGCCCCTTCGAGATTTTCCGTGAACATGCGCGCCGATTCCAGGCACAACACCGGCCGAATCCTCTTTCCCCCCGCGGACACGCTGTACCGCATCGACTTGTGAATCGAGGGAGGCTGGGTATTTTCGGGAGGGAGTAACTTCTCTAGGGCCGCTTCAATCGCGGCGCGATCGGCTTCGTAGAAATCGGGGAGCCTCATGTTTGCAGCTTCGCGGGAAGGGAACTGTGGAGCGCGGGGCACAACGAGCGGCGCGGGCTAGGAAGATTCATCTTCGGGTTCGAACGGTTCCGCGGCGATCTTGCCGTCCGCCTTCTTCAAAAGGATTTCCACGCGGCCTTCCGCTTCTTCGAGCTGTTTCTGGCACTCGCGCGAAAGCTTCACGCCTTCCTCGAACAGTTTCATGGCTTCGTCGAGAGCGAGGTCCGTGCTCTCGAGCCGCTTTACGACCTCTTCGAGCCGGGCGAGCGACTTCTCGAAATCGCCCTTTTTCTGAGGCTCGGCTGCCTTGTTCGTGGCTGAGCTCATTTCGCTCCGTGATCCGGCTTTCGAATCGATCGCCGTCAATGTGCGTCAGCATTCTAGCGCACGTCACAGAACGTCAACAATGCCTTATGCGAACTTGCGCTTTCGCCCTTGATGGATAGACAATCGGCCCATGGCACTCGAATTCACCACGTCCTATCTCGCGGACACCCTCGCGATTCTGCGCTATTACAAGAAACTCGGCGAGCAGGCCATGGCGCAGGTCTCGGACGCCGCGCTCACGGCCGCGATTGACCCGGAGTCGAACTCGATCGCCATCATCGTCAAGCATCTGTCCGGCAACATGCGCTCGCGCTGGAGGGATTTCCTCACCTCCGACGGCGAAAAGCCCTGGCGCAACCGCGACTCCGAATTCGAAGCACCGCCCCAGACGCGCGCCGAAATCCTGGCGATGTGGGAAGCGGGATGGAAAGCTCTGCTCGGAACGCTCACTTCGCTGACCGACGCCGACCTGAACGGCACCATTCGTATCCGCGGCGAACGCCATTCGGTGATGCAGGCCATCAACCGCGGCACGACGCACTGCTGCTATCACGTGGGCCAGATCCTGTTTCTCGCGAAACATCTTGCGAGCAACCAGTGGACTAGCCTGAGCATTCCGCGCGGCAAGTCTGCAAACTTCAATGCTCGCGTGAACGCCGGCGAGCTTTCGCAGCGCTAGTCCCGCCGCGTCCGCGCTCACCTCCTTCGGCCCAACCCGGGTTCGGATCGCCCCGGAATCACTCGGCAGGCCGCCGATATCTCAATAGCTCCCGTGGATTTCTCCCGTTGTACATTCCGTCTTGTTAGAATC
The DNA here is from genome assembly GCA_035604415.1 of Candidatus Acidiferrales bacterium. GTDB lineage: Bacteria > Acidobacteriota > Terriglobia > Acidiferrales > UBA7541 > Palsa-295. Next base: position 65,596 of record DATNIN010000014.1, on the reverse strand, counting down.
GCTGGAGTTGGCGGATACCCGGGCTTTGAGGGCTTCCGGACGATGAGCGCACTCCATCTTTTTGGCATTGTTTTCCTGATCGGCATGAACGCCTTTTTCTCCGCGGCGGAGTTTTCGCTCGTGGCGGTCCGGCTTTCGCGCGTCCGGCAACTCGTGGCGAAGGGCGATCCCCGGGCCAAGATCGTCGAACATCTCATCGGCGACTTGAGTCGCGTCGTCTCCGGCGTTCAAGTGGGGATCACGATCGCGAGCCTGCTGCTCGGCTATCTCGGTGAGATTACTCTGGCGGCGGTTGTCCGGCCCTTCGTCGAGCAGGTCGCGCGCCCGTGGGCCCCGGCCGTCGCTCACATCGTCGCGCTCATTCTCGTATTCGGCCTGCTCACCGTGTTACAGGTCATCTTTGGCGAACTCGTCCCCAAGAGCCTCAGCCTGGCCCGCGCCGAGCGCGTGGCCCTCCTGATCGCGCGGCCGTTCCACTGGTTCCTGAACACGTTCCGCTGGGCGATCGATCTGTTGGACGGCACCGCTGAAAAAATCGTCGGCGTTCTCGGCGTGGTCTCACGCCATAGCCACACGATCGTGCGTTCCATCGAGGAATTGCAGGTGATGATCGAGCAGGCGCGCGACCACGGTCTCCTGCCGGCGGGCGAGGCGCGTTTCATTCAGAATGCGCTCGAGCTGGGGCAGGTGCAGGTTCACGAGCTGATGGTCCCGCGTCCGGACATGCACGCCCTGCCCGCGGACGCCAGTTTGGACGACACGATGAGCATGTTCGCCACGACGCAGCGCTCGCGCCTGCCTGTGTATGAGAGCTCGCTCGACCACATCCTGGGCTTCGTGCACATCAAGGACGTGATTTGGATTCTCCTCGATCGCGCTCGCCGCGCCGATGAGCATTTGCCCGCTCCTCCATTCCAGTTGAGAACCATGCTCCGCGACGTTTTGATCGTCCCCGAGACCAAGCCTGCAAGCGAGCTCCTCGTCGAATTTCGCTCCCGCCGCACCGGCCTGGCCATGGTCGTGGACGAGTTCGGGAGCATTCTGGGGCTGGTCACCATGGAAGATATCCTCGAGCAAATGGTCGGCGAGATTCACGATGAGTTCGACGTCGTCGAACGGCCGCTGGTGCTGGCGGACGGCTCGATGATCTTCGACGCGGCCATGAAAGTCCGCGATCTCGAGACGCAGTACAACATCGTGCTGGCCGACGACTCGTCCTACGAAACGGTGGGCGGATTTGTTCTCAGCAGACTCGGATTCATCCCGCGGGGCGGCGAAAGCTTCGAGGCCGATGGCTATCGGTTCACCGTGATGGAGATGGATCGCCGGCGCGTCTCCCGCGTGAAGATCAAGCCGCTCCAGCCTTTGATAGAAGCCCCGGCTCCCCAGCCGCGGGCCGCGTCACCCGCCGCGAAAGAATCCACTCCGGTCGTTGCCACGAAGGAGCGCCGCAGGAAATGATTCGCTACATTTCGCTGCGGCTTGCGTTTGCGCTCCCGGCGCTCTGGCTCATCGTCACGCTCGTGTTCCTGCTCGCGCATATCGTTCCGGGCGATCCCGTGCAGCAGATGCTCGGGGAAGGCGCGCGCGCGGAGGATTTGCAGCAATTGCGTCACGCCCTGCGGCTCGATATGCCCGTGTCCGCGCAGTATGTGCACTACCTCTCCGGAGTTCTTCGCGGCGATCTCGGCGAATCGTTTCGTTTCCGGGAGCCTGTAACGCGAGTCGTCCTCGAGCACTACCCGGCGACGCTTGAGCTGGCCTTTGTGGCGCTGCTTGTTTGCGCGGCGATCGGCATTCCCGCCGGCCTCCTCGCGGCTGAGCGCCGCGGTACTTCGACCGACCGCGCTGTCGGCGTGTTCACGCTCTTGGGCCTTTCTGTCCCGAACTTTGCCCTCGGACCGGTGCTGATTCTCGTGTTTTCCGTGATTCTCGGATGGCTGCCTGTCTCCGGCCGCGGCGGTCCGGCGCACCTGGTCTTGCCGGCAATCACGCTCGGCGCCGCCCTCGCCGCCATATTGACGCGCATGGTTCGCACGTCCGTCATGGAGGAACTTTCGAGCGACTACGTTCGCACGGCTCGCGCCAAAGGCCTTTCGGAATCCGCCGTCCTCTTTAGGCACGCCTTTCGCAACGCTCTGATCCCGATCCTGACAATTCTGGGATTGCAGTTCGGCACGCTGCTCGCCGGCACGATCGTCACCGAAACGATTTTCTCCTGGCCCGGAATCGGCCGCCTCGTGGTGCAGGCGATTGGCGCGCGCGACTATCCTCTGTTGCAGGGGTGCATTCTGCTGATTGCCGTTTCCTATGTCATCGTGAATCTCTTGACGGACCTCGTGTACGCGCTCGTCGATCCGCGGGTGCGCGTCGAATGAGCGGTCTTCGCGAATTCCTTCGCCAAAGCGGACCGGGGCGGTGGGGCCTCGCGCTGACCCTGCTGCTCGTCATTCTCGCCCTCGCCGCGCCGTGGCTCGCGCCAGCCGATCCCGCAGTGCAAGACCTTCCCACCCGCCTCGCCGGCCCCAGCGCCGCGCACTGGATGGGCACCGATGAACTAGGGCGCGACATTCTTTCGCGGACTCTCTTCGGCGCGCGCGTTTCGATGCTCGTCGGCGTCAGCGTGGTTCTGGGCGCGGGAATTGTGGGTCTGGCGATCGGCTCGCTCGCGGGCTATTGCGGCGGATGGTTCGACCGGCTGGTGAACATCGTCCTCATCAATGCGTTTCTGTCGTTCCCCGGAATCCTTCTCGCCATCGCGCTGGCCGCCTTCCTCGGCCCGGGCATCGGAAAAGTGATCCTCGCGCTGATCGTCACCGGCTGGGCCGGTTACGCGCGCCTGGCCAGGGCGCAAATCCTGCAGGCCAAGGAAATGGAGTACGTGCTGGCCGCGCGCTCGCTCGGCGCCTCGCCCGCGCGCATTCTGCTGCGCCATCTGCTGCCGAATATTCTTCAGCCCGTGCTGGTGCAGGCCACCGTCGGCATGGCGGGTGCGATCCTAGCGGAATCCACGCTGAGCTTCCTCGGCGTCGGAGTCCTCGCGCCGATGGCAAGCTGGGGCGCCATGCTTAACGACGCGCGCAGCCATCTCTTCGACGCGCCGCACATGGTCATCTTTCCCGCGCTCGCCATCATGGCCGCCGTCCTCGCTTTCAATCTTCTCGGCGACGCGCTTCGCGACTGGATGGACCCCCGCATGCGCTCCTATCTGATTGTCACTTCGCTGGCTCGCTGACTGCTTCCTGCGGATTTGTTGCGAGGTATTCCCGTAGAGTAGTTGCCCTGCTTTGAATTCCTCTGCGTTCTCTGCGTCTCTGCGGTGGGCGGGTAGTTTTGATTTCTCTATGCTTTATTGTTCCCTCTGTGTCTCTGTGGCTAGCTCCTAGCTCAGCTCGACAGTCACTTCCGCGCCGCGCCCGGCCCCGACTGCCCGCGCCGCGCTGCCTTTGTTGACGGAAATCTCCAAATATCCGCTCGAGCCGATCACTCCGACCGCCTCGCCCGCCGGCCCCTGCGCGAATGTCGGCACGACTTTCGTGATCGCCGCGTTCCCCGCGCGAATCGTGAATTTGCCGTCCGTCGAAGCGAGCGCGGGCACTTCCGTCGGCGTCAGGTTCGTCACCAGGTTGCCGAACTGATCGACCCGCAGCACGATGCCTTTCACGGTGTTGCCCGCGGTCTTCGGCTTGGGAATCGCGAATCGCACGAAATCGGTAATCGATTCGCCGAACGCCGCCGTCTGCCAGGATTTCGAAAGCCACGCGCCTACTGGAGCAAAGATATCCCGCCCATGAAACGTCTTGCTCACCGGCTGGCGAAAATAGTGTTCCGAGATGATGTTCCAGACGTACAGGGCCTCCGTCTGGTCGTACACGGACGAGAGCACGCCGTTGTCGGGCGCCACGAAGTAATGCTGATCGCCCGCGACAAGAATCGGCCGCCGCTCGGTTCCGACTCCGGGGTCCACCACGACGATATGAATCGTTTTCGGCGGGAAATACTTGTAGGCCTGTCCGATCGTGAGAGCGCCGTCGAGCAGATCGTGGGCCAGCACGCTGTGCGTGATGTCCACCACGTTGACTTCGGGATTGATGCTCAGGATCACGCCCTTCATGACCCCGACCAGATGGTCGCTCGTGCCGTAGTCCGTCGTCAGCGTAATGATGGGCCGCGCCAAGGTTGGCTCCTGTTTTCGCTCGGGCGCGCGAAGGGAACTGCCGCGCGTCTCCTGACGACTCTAGCGGAGCCCCACGCCCCGGTCAAAGCCATCCGCCGTGCCCTGCCGCGATTGAGTAACGCATGGCTAACTGCACATGTGGATGTTCGAGGAGTTGATTCGGAAGGGCGGGGCTTCAGCCCCGCCGTAATTCGCGCCCAAGAAAATGGGCTTTCGCGGTTTTTGCGTCCCGATGGTTTGTATCGGGAAGCCCCTGAAGCCGAGCTAATTCGGGGGATGACTGCCTCGAAGTTACGACATTTACTCCTCGATGAGGTCGATCTCGCCCACGCCGCCGTGAACGGTCAGGTCGATCGAAGTGGGAGTCTTCCCGTAAACGTCGTTGACGTAGGCGCCGCCTTCACGCCCAAACCTGGAAGCGTTGATGGAGCCAATCCCGCCGGACGCTTCGACGCGCACGCCCACGTCCTTTGGCAGACGAATCGTCGCGCGCCCGGCGCCGCCCTCGATGTCCCCCCGGAAGCTCGTTTTCCGCTCCCCGGTCAGGTCCAGATTCAATTCGCCCGCGCCCATGTGAATATCCAGTCCGCTCAAATTCATCCCGTTGAGCCGCAGGTCGTCGCGGCCTGCGCCCATTTGGATCCGCAGATCAACCGGCACGTCGTTGTTGAAGTGTAGGTTCCAATCGTTGTGCTCGTTTCCAAAGGGCGTGTGAATCTGATTCTGCGTCACGTTCAGTTGGCCGTGATCGCCGGACACCACGTACTCCACTTTCGGTTTCTCGCTTATCCCGTCGTATTCAAAGTCTGCGTCGAGCAGCCGGCTCGATCCTCCCGTCAAGGTCAGCGCGCCCGCGGAAATTTCCAGGTCTGCGCTCACCGATTTCGCGCCCTGTATCTCGACCGCTTGCGTGTCGTGCAAGTACGCGCCCCAGGATCGATCGTTCCAGCCCCGTCCGCCATGCCAGCCCCAGCCGCCGTGCCACGCGGGACCTCGATGCCACGCCGCGAAAAAGAAGAATACGAGGAGAATCGTCCACGCAATGCCGGTCCCGGAGACCCATGGCCCGATCGCCCGATCGGGATGCTCGTGAGCGTAGTAGCTGTCCCATATTTTCCCCAGGCCGATTGAAATCAAAATCAGAGGCCAGTAGCGATAGAGAATCGGCCAGGGATCGAAGCTGGGATACAAGTTAAACGCCAGGAACAAACCGCCAAGCATGATCAGCAGAATCGGTCCCACAAATGATCTGTGCCGCGGCCTGCCCATCTGTGGTCCTGTTTGTCCCATCGTACACCTCTCTTGCCTGATGATACGCAGTCGCGCGCCAAAATGTTTCACGACCCACCTTGCCTCGGGCGTCGTGATATTTTTGAGAATCGCCAGTCCCAATGTAAACTGACTCGCGCGTTTGCGTTGCGATTACGGGCCCAGTGCAGACTACAAGCGACGCAGCGCCAGGAGACGGGGAATGATACGACCGGCTGCGACGTTCATTGGCGTTTTTCTTGCTTTGGGATTTGGGGCTGCGGCTCAGGCGCCTGCACCGCTCAGTCTCGCGACGAAATATGAAATGCCCGATTCCGTCAAAGGTCGGTTCGACCACCTCGGCGTTGATGTGCGGGGCAATCGGCTTTTTCTTGCGGCGGAGACCGATCACGAGGTTCTGGTGCTCGATCTTCGCAATGGCAAATTCATTCGCGCCATCGAGGGCATCCAGATACCGCACACGATCTTTTGCCGTGAAGATCTCAATCGCATCTACATAACCGACGGCGGAGCCGGTGAGCTGAAGATCTACGATGGGAAGAGCTATGACCTGCTCAAAACTGTGCCGCTCAAAGTCGATGCCGATTCCATCGGCTACGATCCGGCCACGCACTATCTTTACATTGACAGCGGTGGCGGCGAAGCCCACGAGACGTTCTCAATGTTTAGCGCCGTCGATACGGCTTCCGGCGAAAAAGTCGCCGATATCCAGATTGACGGCGACACTTTGGAAGCAATGGCGCTCGAGACTTCGGGCCCCAGGATCTATGTGAATAACCGGGCGAAAAACGAAGTGAGTGTCATTGACCGCCAGACGCGTGCGCTCGTGGCGAGCTGGCCCGTGACGCTGGGCAAGGTGAATGTTGCGATGGCGCTCGACGAACCTGCGCATCGCCTTTTTGTGGCCTGCCGCAGCGGACAGATCGTGATTTTCGACACGCAAACCGGGAAGGAGCTCCAAGCGCTTCCCATCGCCAAAGGCGTGGACGACCTGATCTTTGATCCTGCCAGCAAACGCATCTACGCGTCCTGTGGTGCGGAGCAAGGCTCAACCGCCGTGTACCGCGAGGACGATGCGGACCATTACACATCGATTGGACAGATTCCTTCCGGTCCGGGTGGGAAAAACGAACTCTTGGTCTCCCAGTTGGGGCGCTATTTTGTCATCGTGCCGCCGCGGGCGAACGCGGCTGGCGAAGTCTACGTCTACACTGTCCAGTGATCGCGTGAGGCGAAATCCAGAGCACGCGGCACGATCAAATCGATCGGGCCAACAAATGAGCCGTGCCGCCAATCGTCTGACCCTACCATCGCATACCCTACTTTGACATCATTTCGTCCCCGTAGGCACCTTCTGCTTCAGTTCTTCAAACCAGTTCAGCACGACAGGGCATGAGTCTTGCCGGAATCTTCGGGACCATAGATCGAAGCGATGTTGGGGTGATTTAGCGAGGCGAGGACCTTCGCCTCGCGCTGGAATCGTGCCATGCGCTCCGCGTCGCGCGCGAACGCTTCCGGCAGGACTTTCAGCGCCACATCGCGCCCGAGCTTTGCATCCCGCGCGCGGTACACCTCGCCCATGCCGCCCGCACCAATTGGCGCGAGAATTTCGTAAGGCCCGAGTTTTGTCCCGACCGCTAGCGTCATTTCTTCAGCCCTGCCTGCCAGTTCAGCACCACGGTGAATGGTATGGTGTCCTGCTCGGGCGGCGCTGGGAAGAGAAAACGTTTGCCACCCGGCGCTAGATCCCACGAGTACGGTGTAGGAAACCCGCTCGCCGGAGGCACTCGGAAGAGAGCCTTGGGCACGCCTGCCTGAAACCTCGGGCTGGTTGTTACGTCCACTGCCGTTAGCGTCCCATCGGAGGATACGTAGTACAGCTCCTTCCCGTCTCCACGCCAACGGGGATCGCTTCCTCCCTCCGTGGAAATCAGCACTTTGGTCCCGGCACCCGAAGTTGCGCCGGCAGAGTCCGGCGAAAATGTCTGGACGTAGATTTCGTTGCGACCGGATTCGTCCGATACGTAGGCGATCCAATGTCCGTCCGGAGAAAAATGACCATCTCCTTCATTGAACTCCGTCTGCAGGAACGGGATCGGCTTTCTATCGCCCTGCAAGGGAAGAACCCATAAATTGGCCGGTGTTTTCAGGTTCGCCACGGTAAAGAGCACGAATCGTCCGTCACGCGACCAACTCGTGGGAAACGCTCTCTCGGTCGACTTCAGTAGAAGCTCCTCGTCTTTGACGCCGCTCGCCAGCTTCTGATAAAGATCGGATTCGCCGCTGGAGTTGGCAGCGAAGATGATTCGGCTTCCATCCGGAGACCAAATGCCGGAGAATGCATTCGCAGGACCGAATGTGAACCGCGTGCTCGTGCCCCGCGAAAGATCCACCAGCCACAGACCCGTTTTCCCTTGGCTGGCTCGCCCTACCGCAGCCCTCGTTCCATCCGAAGATAGGGACAGCGACGCAATCTCGGGGCCCACCTCCAGCGCCATGCCGAGGACTTTCCCTTGCCGGTCAAACCATCTGAGCTGGGAGTTTGCACCGCCGCCTGTCCTGTAAACCAGAACGCCGTTAGCGGAAGACGAAAAGAAACCGTGGTCTCTGAAAGCTCCGATGTGATCAACCACTGTCACTGCCTCATCCGCGAGTGCCAGACGGCGAGCATCGAACGATTGCGACAGGAGCGCCCCGTCGCGGACAAAAAGCAACTGGCCCGAGTAAGGGTCGGAAGAAGGCACGTAGGCCGCCGCGAAGTGAGTCGCAAGCCGCAGTTTTGTATCCTGCTCGTCTGGTTTGGCATCCAGCGAGCCAACGTAAACGCCGCTGTTTCCTGGCTTGGTTGAAGTACGCAGGTAGATGAAGTGCCGCCCGTCAGGAAGGAACGACGGAAAGACATGGTGGTTTTCGCCGCGGGATGAATCGAGAATCGTCACTGGCGATGCGTCTCCGCCATTCGCGGAAACCCGCATCAGACCTCCCCTGGCTTGGCCGAAGATGATCACGCCGTCGGGGCTCCACGAGCCACCCACTGCGGTCTGCTGCAAATCGCACAGCACTTCCACCGCTCCGCCGGAGACAACAGTCTTTTTCAGTTTTCCATCGGCGTAAAATGCGATGTACCGGCTGTCGGGAGACCAGAAGAACGGGATCGGGATGTCGGGTAGTTCCGAACCAGGCAATGGCCGAGCTTCGAGCGAGTCCAGAGCGCGGACCCAGAGGCGCTGAACTCCATCGGAGCCGGCGGCGGCGAAGGCCAACTGGTGGCCATCCGGGGACAGCGCCGACCCACCGGTGCCAGCAGTGGTCATCTTCTCCGGGAGCGAGATCTGAAAGCGGACCGGTTCGACAGCAGCGGGCGTCGTTGCAGTACGCCGAGGTGCCCAGAATGCGACCGCCATCGCTGCCACTGCAACCGCCGTCGCCGCAATCGTCCACGGCAACATGCGGCGCCACCGAGGTGCCGCAGCCGCTTCGAATGACGCGTCCTGTGGCGCGCCGGAGAGAACTTCGTCGAGCGAAATGCGCGCGTCGCCAATGTCCCGCAGCCGCTGCTTCGGGTCTTTCTGCAAGCAACGCTGTAAAAGCACCCGAACCCGCACCGGCGTCGCGGCGGGGAGCTGTGACCAATCCGGCTCTTCCTTGATAACGGCCGCCAACGTGTCCGTCACCGATTCGCCGCTGAAGGCCATCTTCCCCGTTAGCATCTCGAACAGGACGCAGCCGAATCCCCAGATGTCTGCTCGCCGATCCACCACCTTGCCTTTTGCCTGCTCCGGCGACATGTACGCCGCTGTCCCAAGCAGAACGCCCGCTAGAGTCGCCATCCGGCTGATCGTCGGAGACGTGGCGATGTCGATTGATGCCGCGTCGCCTTCGATTGCCTTTGCCAGACCAAAGTCGAGAACCTTCACGGCGTCGCCGCTCGTCACCTTGACGTTCGCGGGTTTCAAGTCCCGATGCACGATCCCGCGCTCGTGCGCGTATTCGAGCGCATCGCACATCTGCTTGGCGATCGGCAATGCTTCGTTTATTGGAATCGGACCAGACTTGATGCGGTCGGCAAGCGTCGGCCCTTCGACCAACTCCATCACCAGCGCGTGTGTCTTGCCGGAGTCTTCGAGTTCGTGAATTGTCGCGATGTTGGGGTGATTGAGGGACGCGAGGACTTTCGCTTCCCGCTGGAATCGCGCCATGCGCTCGACGTCGCGCGCGAAGGCTTCAGGCAGGACCTTCAGCGCCACATCGCGCCCGAGCTTCGCATCCCGCGCGCGGTACACCTCGCCCATCCCGCCAGCGCCGATCGCGCCAGTGATTTCGTACGGACCGAGTTTCGTGCCGGCGCTCAGCGTCATCACTTCTTCTCCACGGGCACGAGACGCTTCAATTCTTCCGTCCAGTTCAACACGACGTTAATCTGCGTAGGCGCCGCCTGTTCCTGTTCGATGGGCTTGATCATCAGGAATCGCTGGCCATCCGGGGACACATCGTAATTGGGGCGCGCGTATCCTACCCCGTTCTTGAGGTAAGGTCCCTCGAAGAGCATCCGTGGCTTGCCGACGGCGAAACCGGACTGAGTGCCGATGTCCACTGCCATCATCCTGTTCCCGTTGCGATAGAAGAGTTCCCGCCCATTGTGGTTCCATAGCGGCTCCGTGCCGCCATCCGTCGAGATCTGCCATTTGCCGCCTGGGCCGGGATAGGGCTGCACGTAAATCTCACGTCGGCCCGATTCATCCGAGGCATAAGCGATCCAGCGTCCGTCGGGAGAGAATTGCGGTGCGTCCTCGAAAGCTCCTGTTTGAGTTTGCTGGAAGGGCTGCGCCTTATGGTCGGCGAGCCGGAGCACCATGATCTCAGGAGCCGCCGGTGGGGCGACTTGAACTCCCGCCATCAGTTGTCCATCCGGAGACCAGGAAAACGGAACGCTGGTCGTCTGATCGTTGGTCAAACGTTCCAGCCCGCCGCTTCCGTCCGCCAGTTGCCAGAACACGCTGAGTGCGCCTGACCTGCCCGACATAAAGGCGATTCGCTTCCCATCCGGTGTCCAGGTCGGGTATTGGTTTAGGTTTCCCTCAAACGTGAAACGGGACAGCGTATCGCGCGCGAGATCGTACAAATCTACCTGAGTGCCTCCGATTTCGATGATACCAACGTCGACGGCGATCCGCCGACCATCGGGGGAGAGCCGGGGTTGATCATAGTCGCGAAGGGGAGCGGACAAGGGTTGCTCGGACCCGTTTCGGCTTACCCACACCAGCCTGCGCTGGGTCGCCTGAAGGTTACCGGCAACATAGACCAGCGATCCCGTGTTTGAGACGCTGTATTGAGCGGGCCCGTTGAGTTCAGTGGATTGCAGAACGCCCTGCACCGCCGGTACCGCCGGCCCCGCGACCTCCAGCCGCTGGGGATCAAACGGCACGGCCATCAGGGTGCCTGCTTGCGCGTAGATGAGGTGCCCGGAAGTGGCGTAGCGGGGCATCGTCCCTGCTTGTCCTTGAATCAAGTTTCGTCGCTGTCCCCCGTCAACTGGCTGAGCTGCGATCGTTGGAGGTGTGATAGCAAGGAAGAGCACTGCTTTGCCGTCTGGCAAGAACTCGGGCCAGCTATCGCTGCTCTCTCCGACGGCGAAGCGAGTCAATGTCTGGGAGTCACCCCCCGCGTCTGACATTTCCGAAAGAACTGATAGTCCGGGTACGAATGCGATCTTGCCTTCGCTGTCCCAACTGGCTCCATGCGGGTTCACAACGTCTCCCAGGGTTTGCGCGACCGCGCCATTTACGGGAATCTTCTTAAGTTTCCCGTCCGCGAAAAATCCCAGCCACTGCCCATCTGGCGAAAAGAAGGGGTCAATGGCCCCCTCGGTACCGGGCACTGGCCTAGCCTCCGCGCTATCCATCGGCCGGAGGTAGATTTGCTGCGTGCTGGCCCCTTGAGTCGTTGCGACATAAGCGAGATCTCTCCCGTCAGGTGAGAGTGCCAAAGCCAGGTTATCCAGGCCTGCGAGGTGCTGGCCGGTTGGAAGGTCGATCACGGTGCGAGTGACAGGTCTGGCAGCCGAGGGCGAAGGTTTCAACGTCCAGATAGCGAAACCGACACCGCCAGCTGTGAGCAAGACGCCCGCAAGCGCCGCTGCGATCCACAACCACGGCCGCTTGGCCGAGCGCTCGGCTGAAGTAGTCACTGTTGGATCTGCCGCGCCGGAGAGAACTTCCTCAAGCGAAATGCGCGCGTCGCCGATGTCCCGCAGCCGCTGCTTCGGATCTTTCTGCAAGCAGCGCTGCAAGAGAACGCGAATCCGGATCGGCGTTGCCGCGGGAAGCAGTCGCCAATCTGGGTCTTCCTTGATGACGGCCGCCAACGTGTCCGTCACCGATTCGCCCCGAAACGCCATCTTGCCGGTCAGCATTTCATACAGCACGCAGCCGAACGCCCAGATGTCCGCGCGACGATCCACTGGTTTGGCCTTTGCTTGTTCGGGCGACATGTAAGCTGCCGTCCCCAACAGAACGCCCGCCAGCGTCGCCATCCGGCTCATCGTCGGAGAATTGGCGATGTCGATGGAAGCCGCATCGCCCTCGATTGCCTTTGCGAGACCGAAGTCGAGAACCTTCACAGCGTCGTCGCTCGTTACCTTCACGTTTGCCGGTTTCAGGTCCCGATGCACGATCCCGCGTTCGTGCGCGTATTCGAGCGCTTCGGTGATCTGCTTCGCGATGCGCAGTGCCTCATCAATCGGAATCGGACCCTGCTTGATGCGGTCGGCAAGCGTCGGCCCTTCGACCATCTCCATCACCAGCGCGTGTGTCTTGCCGGAGTCTTCGAGTCCGTGAATTGTCGCGATGTTGGGGTGATTGAGTGACGCGAGGACTTTCGCTTCGCGCTGGAATCGTGCCATGCGCTCCGCGTCGCGCGCGAACGCCTCTGGCAGAACTTTCAGCGCCACATCGCGCCCGAGCTTCCCGTCGCGCGCGCGGTACACCTCGCCCATCCCACCAGCGCCAATCGCGGACAGCACTTCGTAGGGGCCCAGTCGAGAGCCGGTAGCGAGGGGCATAGATTGGGCGCTATTCTACACGAGACACTTGAAATTCCCGTTATCCAAAGTCCACACAAGCTCACGCTTGCAATTCGTCCTCATCCTGCTAGCCTGATTTCGACAAAATGAGAGTTGTCTACACTTCGAATGAGGGAACCGGCGGGCTGGCTCGTGGGCCGCAGCGAGGATGTCCCCAAGCGCGCGGGCAAAACGCCGAATTTCTAATCGACACAGCGGCGATTAGAATCGCTCCTAACCTACTGAAAAGAAAGGACGGCGCCTCATTCTAATCGACACACATTCGGGGAGTTTGCAGACCGCGGATAGCGGCCCTTTTGTCAGGCTCGTTTGCTTGACCGGCCCCTCCGCTGCCGCTATTCTGAATCTTCCGAGGCTTCGACATGCGCGTCTATCTTGACTATAACGCGACGACTCCGGTGGACCCTGCGGTCCTCGAGGCCATGCTGCCGTTTCTCGGCGAGAATTTCGGCAACGCGGGTTCGGTCCATACGCCCGGGCAGCGCGCCCATGCTGCCGTTGACGCCGCGCGCGAATCCGTCGCGGCGCTGATCGGCGCGAAGTCGAGCGAGATCGTTTTCACCAGCGGCGGCACCGAAGCGGATAATCTCGCGATCTTTGGCGCCATCGCGGCCTCGTCGAAGCCGCGAAAGCATGTCATCACCACTGCCATCGAGCACCACGCCATTCTGCACAGTTGCGATGAGCTTGTCCGGCAGGGAATCGACGTCACCGTCGTGCCTGTGAGCCGCGCACGAGGATTGCAGGGTGTTGTCGATCCCGAAGAAATTCGCCGCGCGCTGCGACCCGAAACGGTGCTCATCAGCGTGATGCACGCGAATAACGAGCTCGGAACGATCCAACCTATCGAAGAAATCGGGCGAATCGCTGCCGAAGCCGGAGTCTGCTTCCACTCTGACGCAGTCCAGTCCGCTGGCAAGGTTCCGCTCGATGTGAATCAGCTCGGCGTCCATCTCCTCTCGATTTCTGCGCATAAGTTTTGCGGACCCAAGGGAGTCGGCGTGCTCTACGTTCGCACGGGCACGAAGGTGGCGCCCCGGTTCTATGGCGGCCACGCGGAGCGCGATCGGCGCCCCGGCACTGAAAATGTTCCGGGAATCGTCGGCCTTGGCAAGGCCGCGGAACTCGCACGTAAGCTTCTGCCCGAAGATGCGGCGCGCCTTCGCGTGCTGCGTGATCGCCTGGAATCATCGCTGCTCGAACGAATTCCCGCGGCGCAGGTGAATGGCGACCGCGCGCACCGCGTCCCGAACACGACCAGCCTGAGCTTTCCCGGCGCGGGCGGCGAAGCGCTTCTCATTGCGCTCGATCTGCAAGGTGTCGCGTGCTCAACGGGCGCAGCGTGCTCCTCGGGATCGACGGAGCCTTCGCACGTCCTACTCGCCGCTGGGCTTTCGCACGACGACGCGCGCTCGAGCCTCCGCTTCAGTCTCGGCCGGCCAACGACCGCGGCGGATATTGATTTCGCGCTCGCCGTGATTCCCGGCGTCGTTGAGCGCATCCGTGCTCTCTCTCCGCGCGAACAGCAGACCGCATCCGCCGTGCCCGCCCGGTGAACGAGCAATGACCCCTATCGCACAACTCGAATCGGTGCCCGGACTCGGTGTGGCAATCGACAATTCAGTCACCGTTGTGTCGACCGCCAACGCAGTCGCCGTTGCTATGTCCGGAGGCGTGGACAGCTCGACTGTAGCGGCGATCCTGCGCGAACGCGGCCAGCCGATCGTCGGCCTCACGATGCAGCTGTGGAATCAGCGCCGCTTGCCGCAGCTTCAGGGCGAGGGGCCTGTGCAGCACCGCTGCTGCTCGCTCGACGACGTGTATGACGCGCGCCGGGTCGCCGAGCACTTCGGCATCCCATTCTACGTGGTGAATTTCGAGCGCGCCTTCGAACAGACCGTGGTCCGTCCTTTCGTCGAGGACTATCTCGCCGGGCGCACGCCGATTCCTTGCACGCACTGCAACAACAGCGTTAAGTTCGACGAGCTTCTCGCGACGGCTCGCCAGATCGGCGCGCCGCGGATCGCCACGGGGCACTACGCGCGCGTCCGCCATAACCCCGAGAGCGGTCGCTACGAGTTGTTGCGCGCCGTGGACGAAACGAAGGACCAGTCGTATTTTCTTTTCGGCCTGACGCAGGAGCAGCTCGCGCGCACGGAATTTCCTCTCGGCGAGCTGACGAAGCAGGAAGTGCGCGAGGTCGCACGCCGCCTCGCCGTGCCCGTCGCGGAAAAGCCGGAAAGCCAGGAAATCTGTTTCGTGCCGTCGGGTAGCTACGTGCGCTTCATCGAAAGCTATATGCAGGAGCAGGGAATTGAGTTGCGCGACGAGCCCGGAGACGTCGTTTCAACCACGGGCGAAGTCATCGGCCGCCACAACGGATTGCGCAATTACACGGTCGGCCAGCGTCGCGGACTCGGCCTCGCTGCCGGGCATCCCGTGTATGTGGTCGCGCTCGACCGCGCAACCAACCGCCTGATCGTCGGCGAGGATCGCGAGCTTCGCAGCACGGCGTGCGAAGTCCGCGGCGTCAATTGGATTTCATTCGCCGCGCCCGATGCGCCGGTCCGCGCAAGCGTGCGCATCCGGCATCGCCACGATCCCGCCGAAGCGGAGATCACGCCGCTCGACGCCACCAGCGCGCGCATTTCCTTCCTCGAACCGCAGCGCGCCATCACGCCAGGCCAAGCCGCTGTTTTCTATTCGGGTGAACAAGTTCTGGGCGGCGGCTGGCTCAAGTAACTGCGATTCCGCGCACACTTCTCCAAAAGTCAGCCACAACAGGATTGAAAAAGTGCCGGGATTCAGGCGGTGTAATTCAGATGAAGAGTTCTTCGTCTTGCGTGGCCGCATCCGATTGGGGGCGCCGGACGCCGCGGATGAAATCGAGTCCTGCCTTGAGGCCCTTCAGTAAAGCCGAAGCCCGATTCACAGGCGTCCACAACTTCGAGCGAAACGTCGAGCCGGCTTCCTCGATCACCTCGAGCGTGCCGGTAAGAATCTGGTCGGCGCGAATCACTTGGACCCGCAAGCGTTCGACGGCTTCCGTGAAAACGCGGTCCACCTTTTGCGCCTGGCTGCGGGCCACGCGGGTGAGCTCGGCGGCGTCGCCCATGATGCTGGCAATGCGGTCTTCGGAATCCTCGAGGATGCGGGCCGTGCGCACGAGAATGGGGTCGACTCGCGCCTGGATCTGGGTTGCGATCAGCGTAAATTGCCGGATCGCCACGCGGATCTGCAGGAACATCGCCAGCAGAATCGCCATCTGCACAACGATGGCAATGGTGGCGATCACGATGAATGCTTCAAGCCAGCCCGACATTCTCCAGCCCCCAAGAAGCTACGAGATTTTGGCTTCGCGCTTGTATGTTTCCCTGCCGGCCTCGACCGCCGACGAGACGGCGTCCTTCTGCCGGGACATGATTTCCTTGCTGCGCTCGATCAGATCTTCGGCGCGCTCACGAAGTTCCCGCGCTTTTCTTTGCGCGTACTCTTTGCCTTCTTCGGCCTTCGAGGACAAATACTCGCGCGTTTCTTCACCGGATTTGGGAGCGAACAGAATGCCAATCAGCGCTCCGATTCCCAGCCCAACGAGAAATATGCTCACCTTCGAGCCTACGTTGTCAGCCATGGTGCACCTCCAATTTGGACAGTAGCATAGGCTTCCTAGTACAGGCAAGAAAAGCCGGGCAGCCCGCGCGTGCTAGTTACAAGGGAAGTGCGGGCGGGACGTACGGAAACGTCCGGGCAAGGAACCAGACCAGGAAAAGCACCAGGCCTGCATTCACGATCAAGTAGAGGAATCCGTAGCCGACGAGGTCCCGCGCTCGCGTTTTGAGGATTCCCAGCAGGGGCAGCATCCAGAATGGATTCACCAGATTTGGCAGTGCCTCGGCGGTGTTATAGATCTGCACTACCCAGCCGAGATTCACGTGAAGATCCTTGGCCGCCTGCAAAATGTAGGGCGCTTCGATGACCCACTTGCTGCCGCCCGACGGGACGAACAAGCCCAGCACACCCGAATAGATGGCCACCAGGACAGGAAACGTGCCGTGAGAAGAGACGCGCACGAAGTATCGCGCCAGCTCTCGCGAGATCGGCGACATGGTCACGATGCCAAAGATCCCCCCGTAAAACGGAAACTGAATCAGCACTCCGGCCGTCGCGGGCACCGCGTTGCTGACCGCGCGCGTGAACGACCGGGGCCTCCAATGCAGCAGAAGTCCCACCATCAGGAACAAGAAGTTGTACGTATTCAAATCAAGAGCGGCCAGCGGGCCCCGCGCCGCGACCACCTGGCCGAAGTACGCGAGTCCCAGCACGCCGATCGCGATCGAAAGCACGGGCACGTATTCGAGCCACTCGGCCGGCGTGCGCCGCTCCTCGAGATTCTGAGCGGGCTGCCCTTCGAGGATGCCGAAGGATTCCGCCGTCCTCGCGGATGTGGCTGGTGCGGAGAGATACGCCACGATGATCGAGGCCAGCATCAGAATGGCTGCGGTCGTGAGGCTTTGCCAGGTATAGATCGTCTGGTTGAGGGGGATCACGCCGCTGATCTTGATCAACGCCCCGGGAATCGAGGCAGGCGTCGCCATCAGCAGCGCCGCGGAGGAGGAAATCCCCAGCGCCCACACGGTGCCCGTGCCGAGATAGGCCGCCGCGCCGATCGCGCGGTAGTCGATCCCGCGAACATTCTTCACGATCTCCCGCACGAGCAGTCCGCTGAAAATCAGGCTCAAGCCCCAGCTCACCAGCGAGGTCGCCATGGAGAAAAACGCTACAAAGGCGATCGCTTGGCGCGGCGCTCGGGGAATCGTGGAAAGCCATCGAATCAGCCGGTGTACCGGCGGGGATGTGGCCACAACGTAGCCGCCCACGATGATGATCGCCATCTGCATCGTGAACGGAATCAAGCTCCAGAACCCTTCGCCGAAGTATTGGACCAAGTCGCGGACCGCTGTTCCGAAAGAAAGGCCGATCGCGAACACAATGAGAAGGGCCATGAATGCAAACACGAGAGCGTCGGGAAACCAGCGCTCGGACCAATCGGCGAGCGCCATGCCGAGCCGCGCCAATCCGCCGGCAGAATTTCCCGCGTTGGCGCGAGTCTCCCCGCTATTTATTGTGGCCACGGCGCGACCTCCCGAAGTCTCGATCGCGGGGCATGGTAGCAGATAGTGAGAATGGAACGGAGAGCAGGCGGGCGAAAAACCGAGACGGTGTAAGTGACCGCGACTAATTCACGCGCGTTCCGTGTGCGCCTGCCTGGTGCAGGGCCTCGAAAATGCGCTGCGCCCGAGCGCGGGGCAGTTCCGTGGCGAGCTCCTCGACACTCAATTGCCGCAGCCTCGCAACGCTCCCAAATCGCCGGAGAAGCTTCTCAGCCGTGCGTTCGCCGACGCCGGGGATTTCCACGAGCGAAGTACGGATGCGGCGGCTCGACCGCCGCTGCCTGTGAAACGTGACCGCGAAGCGATGCGTCTCGTCGCGAATCTGCTGGATGAGGTGGAGAACGGGCGAGTGATGGTCGAGCGCGACGGGGTCATTCTCGCGCCCGAGCACGTAGAGAATTTCCTCTTTTTTCGCGATGCTCGCCAGCGGCTGGTTGATGATTTCGAGCTTATCAAGGGCTTCCGCCGCGGCGTGGAGCTGTCCGATTCCGCCGTCAATCAGGATCAAGCTGGGCTGCGGCTTGCTCTCCTCTTGCAGGCGGCGATAGCGCCGCTCGACGGCCTCACGCATGCTGGCGAAGTCGTCGCGGAGCAGGCCATCGGATTTCTCGGGTCCCTCGGGCATGGCATCGCCGCGAATGATGAACTTGCGATAGTCGGATTTCTTCATCCGGCCGTCCTCCCAGACGACCATCGAGGCGACCGTGTCCGATCCCTGAATGTGCGAAATGTCGAAGCACTCGATGCGCCTCGGCGGCTCGGGCAGTCCCAGCGCTGACTGAAGCGCTTCCGCGATAGCCCGCGAGCTTGGCCGCAGCACGCGGAACCGCTGCGTGAACGAATGCCTCGCGTTCTTTTCCACGAGCTCGAGGAACGCGTGTTTCCGGCCTCGCTGAGGGTTGAGAATTTCGACGCGGTGCCCTGCGCCTTCCGTCAGCACCGCTTCGAGCAGCTCGCGCTCCTCGAAATCCATTGGTGTGTGGATGTAGCGCGGCAGGTACGCGGCGTCCAGATAGAGCTGCTTGAGCAGAGAGGGCAAAAACTCGGCCGGGTCGAATTCCTCAAGGTTCTCCCAGTAGAAGTCCCGCCGATCGACCACTCGCCCGCGGCGCAAGTGAAATAGATTGACCGCCACCTGGGGCGGCTCGGCGTACCACGCAAGCACGTCCGTGTCGTCGCCTTCGGCCGCGGCGATTTTCTGCCGCTCCTCCATTTCGGCGAGCGTGCGCAGAAGGTCGCGGTAGCTTCCGGCTTCCTCGTAGCGTTGTTCATCCGAGGCGCGCTCCATGCGCTCCTTCAAGCTGCGCGCGAGATCGTTCCGCCGCCCGTCGAGGAACAGCTTCACGTCACGTGCCGCTTCGGCGTAGCGTTCGTCGGTGACGAGCGCGGCGCACGGGCCGAGGCAACGGTGAATGTAATACTGCAAGCACGGCCGCGGATGGCGGCGGTCCAGGTCCACCGTGCACGACGGCACGAGAAAATGTTTGTGGATCAGGTGTACGAGCCGGTAGGCGAGGCTCGCCGGAAAGTACGGCCCGAAATAGATCGAGCCGTCTTTATTGAGCCGCCGCGTCACGTAGACGCGCGGAAACTTTTCGAATGCCGTGTAGCGGATGTAGGGGTAGGTCTTATCGTCGCGCAGGAGGACGTTGAACTTCGGCTTGTGCTGCTTGATCAGGTTGTTCTCGAGCGCCAGGGCCTCTTTTTCATTGTCCACGACGATGTATCGGAGGTCGGCGATTTCGCGCACGAGCGATCCGGTCTTCGCGTCCTGCCATCTCGACTCGAGGAAGTAGGATTTGACCCGGCTGCGCAGAGCCCGCGCCTTTCCGACGTAGAGGATCGTCCCGCCGGCATCTTGAAAGAGGTACACGCCCGGCTGCGCGGGAAGCTGATCGACTTTTTCGAGGAGTTCCATTTGCGGCGCGTTACAATGGAGCTTAGCTCTCCGGGTCAACCGACCCGGTGATGCAACTTTCATGATAGCAAACGCAATCTAAGCCCAACGAGAAACCCGATGCGCCGAGCTCTTTCCCGATTCCTCCTTTGCGGCTTGCTCCTTGCTCCTCGCGTATCGGCCGCGCAAAAGAACGAGCCGCCGGATCAGGCGCAGGACAGCGAACCCCAGGACCGAGGCTCCGCGCAACAGGATATCGACATCGGCAATTTCTACATGCACAAGGGTGACATCGACGCGGCAATTTCGCGGTTTGAACACGCAATCCGCCTGCAGCCGAATCTGGGAAAGGCACGGCTCTTGCTTGGCGAAGCGTACGAGAGAAAGGGCGACAAGCCGGCCGCGGTGAAGTGCTACGGGGAATATCTTCAGGCGTTTCCGAAGGCGCCCGATGCGAAGAAGATCCAGCGGAAGATCGAAAGACTATCCGGCAAATAGGCGGTCCAGCGGCTCACGTGCGGCTGGCTTACTTGTCTTGCAGCACCCAATCCGAGGTTGTTTGATCAAACTGGAAACCGTACCGCTGCCACGCGGAGCCGGTTGATTCCTTGCGGACCACGTGCGCGCGCCCGGCATGACGTTCCACGCCTCCCGATGTAAGGAAAACCTCCACGCTCGCGCCCTTAACCAAGGACGCCACACTATTGCAGAGGAAGCCGCCCGCGCTCACATTCTCGGTGGTGGTGGATTCTTCAAACGCTTTGCCATTCGCGTCGGTTCCGCGCAGCTTCAGCCTGACCCGCATCTGCACGCGTTTGTGGGCCCGCCGCTCGGCCTGCTTGCCCTTCAATTCCGCGGCCAGAGCTGCTTTCAGCACGGCGAAGTCCACGGGCTTGTGGAAATAGCCCTTGGCACCCAGGCTTTCGACCTGCTCCTTGTACTTCGTGCCGGCCTCGCCCGTAATCACGAAAATCGGGATTCTCGAGGTGTAACTCAGGCTATGGAAGCTCTGGCAGAGCTCGAAGCCTGAAAATCCGGGCATCATCAGGTCCAGTAGGATCGCGTCCGGCTTGTGTTCGAGAGCGAGACCCAGGGCTTGCTCCGGGTCGCCCGTGTCCACGATTTGATAGGTGTCCGACAGGCGGAGGCGCAACAGCCCGCGCACCGACTCGTCGTCATCCACGATCAAAAGTTTTGGCATTTACGGTTCCTGATGTTTCTCTCTGTTTCGAGGGCGCTCTAACTGTACGAGGTGCTCACTTCGATTCCGCCGCCACCCGGCGATCCAGTGCTTCTCGGATCTTGCGCGTCAAGATCTCCCGCGTGAATGGCTTCGGCAAGAAGTCGCTGCCCGGCTCGACTGGTCCCTGCGCACCGACCGCTTGACCAGTGTACCCCGACATATACACGACCCGAATCTCCGGTCGCCGGATGGTTAACTCCTGTGCAAGGGGGCGCCCGCCCATCCCGGGCATGACGATGTCTGTGAGCAGCAGTTCGATCGGTCCTGCGTGGCGCTCGCTGACTTCCAGCGCTTCGACGCCGTCTTTTGCCTCAAGCACCTTGTATCCGCAAAGCTCGAGGGTTGTGCGAGTCAAAGTCCGCAAAGATGTTTCGTCTTCCGCCAGCAAGATCGTCTCGTTCCCTTCGAACGAACGGGCCGCACCGCCCGAGGGTTTTTCTAACTTGATGGCTTCATCATCCACGCGTGGCAAATAGATCTTGAAAGTTGTGCCCGCCCCCGGGGAACTGTATACATCGATGTAACCGCCGCTCTGCTTCACGACTCCGTACACGGTCGAGAGCCCGAGTCCCGTCCCTTTGCCTTTTTCTTTCGTGGTGAAGAAGGGCTCAAAGGCCCGCGCCTTCGTCTCGGTGTCCATGCCGATTCCGTTGTCCGTGACGGTCAGGCAGACGTACGGCCCCGGCTGCACGGGATAGGGATAGCGCCGCACAAACTTCTCATCCATGACCATATTTTCGGTTTCGATCACGAGCTTCCCGCCGGAGGGCATGGCGTCGCGGGCATTCACAGCCAGGTTCATGAGGACCTGCTCGAGTTGTCCCTGATCGGCCTTCACGCGGCCGAGATTCGGGCTCAGGAGAGTGGTCAGCTCGATGTCTTCTGAAATCAGCCGGCGGAGCATTTTTTCCATGTCAGAAACTGCGGCGTTCAAATCCACGACCTTGGGATCCAACACTTGCTGCCTGCTGAATGCCAGCAACTGGCGCGTGAGCGAGGCAGCCCGCTTTCCCGCCTTCAGGATTTCGTCCACACTCCCGCGGAGGGAGTTCTCCGGTTCGAGGCGCTCTTGTAAAAATTCCGCGTAGCCGATGATCACGCCCAAGAGATTATTGAAGTCATGCGCCACGCCTCCGGAAAGGCGGCCCACAGCTTCCATCTTCTGCGCCTGGCGGAATTGCTCTTCGAGTTGCCGGCGCTCGCTCACGTCGCGATTCACGATGACGAGATTCGAGACTTTGCCCTGCGCGTCCAGAATCGCGCTCGCCCGGGATTCGATCACGCGCCAGCTGCCGTCCTTGTGGCGCATCCGGTATTGGATCGTGCGGCCCCCGCCGCCACTGCGAGCTTCCGCCGCGGCTTCTTCCACCAATTTGCGATCGTCGGGGTGGACCTGTTCGAACGAAGACGTGCTTTGAAGCTCTTCGGTGCTGTAGCCCAGGACTCGCTCATACGCCGGGCTGTTGTAGAGCCGATGTCCGTCGGTGTCGACGACGGCGATCATGTCGGCCGCATTCTCGCTGATGAGCCGGAAGAGCTCTTCCCGCTGCACGAGCTGGTGGCGAATTCGATAGATTTGGATTTGCTGGTAGATCGTGTAGACGTCGAACAGCAGCACGAGGCCAACCAACCCGCGAATGGCGATACTCAAGTGCAGAGTGTCAAAATCGCTCGAGTATTCACGCAGCATGGGCAAGCTGAACGAGAGGAGGCCCAGCGTCAGGAGGAGAGTTACCAGGATTGCAGAGGACCACAGCAGCCACTCGCGCCGCTCGATCCTGCGCATGCCCAGCTGAATGTTGTCTGGTAGAGCCAATTTCGTTTTCATCGGGTACCAGTATCGCGTGGCACCCGGCCCGCTCTAAAGCCAGAGGCGGCTGCTTACTTTCCCGCGCAAAACCACCGACCCTGCGGAAAAGCTCCGTAAATTACAGTCCCTATGTCTTTTAGCTTAACGGACGGGCGGGAAATCGAGCCAGAAACCTCATTGCACGTGCGTAATCCGTAAACCGTTTTTCTTCATTGCGGAACTCCGGGGAGTGCGATTCGCGCCGGCAGCGGGCGAAGCGGATGGGGTGCTTGAGGTGAAGCATCTCGTGGTAGAGGACGTACGCCACGACGTATTCGGGCACGCTTCGGTGGTCGAGCTGGCGATTCACGACGATCTGGTCGAGCGCGGGATCGAAGCAGCCGAGCTGCGTGCGCCAGACTCGCGTGCTCCAGCCGAGACGAGGCTGCGGAAGGGAACCGCCGAAATAATGCCGGTTCAGCCGTTCAAACAGCGGCGCGAGATCGTGATGCGAGCCGGCCGGGCGGTGCTCCATTCTGCGGGCGCGGCGCCGACGCTGAAGCAGCAGCAGCCGTCGCGTGGACCGCGCATACGAGAATTGCCGGTAGGTTTCGACGAGATCGGCGGGAGGACGCCTGCGGTACAAGCGCCCGAGCAGAATGGCGGCCGCCGCTTCCACGACGGCGCGCGGCGCGTGGCCCAGCGCATCGGAAAGCCGGACGTGAGCCGTATCTTCACGCAGCCGGATCGTGTGGGTCAGGTCCGCGTACGGATGATACTCGACGATGAAATGCGGCGGCCGGCCTTCGCAGCCGAGCCGCGTGTAGATTCGCTGAAAAATCCGCTCGCCGCCGGGAACCGTTCGGCTGCGAGATGTTCGTGCGGCCGCCGCGCGCGTCACGGTTTCCTCCGCACCGGGGGCGGAAGCATTTCCTTCAGCGCATCTTCGGCGTCCGAGAGCGCGTCTTTCGTTCCGTCGATCGCGTCTTCGAGCGTGTCCTTGTAGGTGTCAAGCTCTGGGCCGTCCTTATCGTACTTTTCGAGCGCTTCGAGGAACTCCTTGTCCTTTGCGAGCATCAGCTTCAAGGCCTCGCGGATGTCCAACTGCTTTTCTCGCGCGAGGGCAATCTGATCGGCGGCATCGTCCACGCAGCCCGCATATCCGTTCAGCAGACCATTCAGAATTTCGCTCCGGCGCCGCTCGGGCACAGTCCGATTGATCTCATAGTCGAATTTCTTCAGGCGGTCTTCCGCAAACGAGATGTAAAGCCTGATGCGCAAGTCGGGGGTGCGCACGTCGCGGATCTTGTCCGCTTCTTCGTCGCTTAGGTAGTCCTTCTTTTGCGACTGGCCGCCGGCGACCGGCATGGCGACGACTCCCGCCAGCGTACATGCCGTCAGTAAGGCGATTGTAGTGATACGGAGCCGCATCAAAACTCCCAATTTGCGTCCCTAGTTGCTGGTCTTGCCCGGCTTTGCGTCCCCCGGAGGCTCGTGCGGAAAAAGTTTGCGCATGAGCCGCTGGCTGACCTCGCTCAGCTCTTGGCGAGCGTCGACGAAAGGAGCCTGCTCATCGCGGGGCAGGCCGACGATGAGTTCGTCGAGATCGCGCCAGGTTTCCCTCAAGGAAATCTCCAGTTGCTTGAATCCGGCGGAGTGCTTCTCGGCGTCGATACCGGAGGCTTCGAGGCCCTTTTCGCACAACTGCACTTCGCTGCGATATTGGTTGAGAATCGCGACGGCATCCGGCAGGCGCCCGGCCGCAACCGCAGCGCCGATTTTCCGAAATTCCTCTTCGCCGAGCTGCGGCATCAGTTTGGCGCGTTGAACTGGATTCGGCTCGCGCGCAAAGCGGGCGCGAAGGTCCTCGATCCGGTCCTGCGGAAAAGCGGAACACGCAAGAAGCGCCGCCGCGACGAAGGGCCCCCAGATTCGAATCATCCGGAGCAAGGCTCTACCTCTTCTTGTTCTGAAGTTCTCGAGTCAGCGCCCGCACTCGCGCGGTGGCAATGAAATACATGTCGCTATTTTCGTCCTTGTTCAGGTGGAGAAACCTCTGATACGCATCGAGGGCCTGGGCCGCTTGCCCCAGATTATCGTAACAGGCCGCGCGAGTGTACCAGCTACCCGCCGGCAACTCCTCGCGCTTGGACAGGAGATCGAGGGCGTCGAGCGCGCCCGCATAGTTCTTGTTCAGGTACGCCGCATCGACGAGTTCCGCCAGCAAGTCAGTCGCGCTCGGATTCATATTGTACGCGACCGTCAGCCAGTGTGCGGCATTCGCGTAATCCTCCTTCTTGAGATAAACCTGGCCCAGGCGCGCGGGAATATCGCCATCGCGGGGCGCGAGCGCCGCCGCCTTCAGCAATACCGGCACGGCTTCGTCGTATTGCTTCTTCTCCCAGTAGACCTGCGAGCGCAGCTTCAGAGCGAGCAAGCCCTCCGGCCCTGCTGCGGCCGCACGGTCGAGTTCCGCGAGCGCTTCGTCATTCTTGCCCGTATCGACCAGCGCCGAGGCCCGCTCGATTCGCGCGGCGGTGTCGTTCGGCTCGGCCTCCAGATACGCCGCGAGCTCAGCGGCGCCTTCTTCGAGCTTCTTCTGCTCAATCAAGCTCCGCGCCAATCCCTTGTGCGCCTGCGCCGAGGCATCTTCAGCCGGATGCAGCGACAGAGCCGCGCGGAACTGCGCCTCCGCGTCGTTCCCGCGGCCCGACCTGAGCAGCGCGAATCCGAGAGAAAGCCGGATGTTGGTATCTTTATCGTAGAGTTTCTCCGCGGCCTCATACTGCTCGACGGCGGGCTGCAATTTCCCACTGCGTTCGAGGGCTGTGCCCAACAGCCATTTGATGTGCGCATCATCAGGTTTCAGTTCGGCCGCGTGTTCAAGGGGTGCGACTGCGGCGGTGGGATCGTCAGGTAGAAGTGTCAAGCCAAGGTTTAAGTACGCCGCGGACATCTTCGGGTCGAGCGAGATCGCTTTTTCGTACTCGCCCTTCGCGTCCGCGGGACGTTTCAGAGCCGTGTACACGTACCCGAGGTCGTAATGCACGCCAGCATCGTCCGGTTTCTTTGCGAGGTAATCCTGATAGTTCTGCGCGGCGGTTTCGTAATCCTGGCGGTCGATCGCATCTTGTGCGGAGTTGAGAAGCCGGTTGAGGGCTTGCGCCGCGGGATCGGCCGGAACGCGTCTCTTCGTTACGCCGGCGTCTTGTGCGCAAACTCCGAGGAAGACGCCGGGCACAGCCCACAGCGCGCAGCATGCCGCCGCCCTCCATAGAAATCTCATGCGGTGGATCGATTCTCTCCCTGCGACTTCGGCTTTGCCGGTGAAAGATGAGTCTCGTGATTTCCACCGCTGCGCGAATTCAGAGCACGCGCGAGGAATCTGGCCGTATGCGAATGCGAGTTCCGCGCCACCTGTTCCGGAGTGCCCACAGCAATTACGCGACCGCCGGCGTCTCCGCCTTCCGGCCCGAGGTCGATAATCCAGTCAGCCGACTTCATCACATCCAGGTTGTGTTCGATGATGAGCACGGATGCGCCGCCATCGAGCAGTTTGCGGAACGCCGTCAGGAGCTTCTGTATGTCGTCGAAGTGCAGCCCCGTGGTCGGTTCATCGAAGATATACAGAATCCCGCTGTTGTCCTGCCGGGTGAGATGCGCCGCGAGTTTCAGGCGTTGCGCCTCGCCCCCGGAAAGAGTCGTCCCGGACTGCCCCAGGCGCAGGTAGCCGAGCCCGACTTCGTCGAGCACGCGCAGCTTCGAGGTCACCCTGGGATGCGAGGCGAAGAACGCGAGCGCCTCCCGGACGGTCAATTGCAACACTTCGTGGATGTTCTTGTCCCGGTAGCGGACATCCAGCACGCTGCTCTTGTACCGCGTCCCGCGACATTCTTCGCACACCAGCTCCACGTCGGCCAGAAAACGCATTTCCACGGTCACGGTCCCATCGCCCTGGCAGGCCTCGCACCGTCCGCCGGGAATATTGAACGAGAAATGTCCCGGGCCGAGGCCCCGCTTCTTGGCTTCCGGCGTCGAGGCGAACACCTCGCGAATTGAATCGAACGCCTTCAGGTAAGTTGCGGGGTTCGAGCGCGGCGTGCGGCCGATGGGAGATTGATCGACCATCTCGACCGCCTGTACCGCCGCGTCTCCTTCGATTCGATCGCAGCATTCGCGCCAGTTTCCCCCCGTGCGCTTGGCTTCGAGAGCCTTGTACACCACGTCGTACACAAGAGTCGATTTCCCGGAGCCCGAAACGCCCGTGACCGCCACGAGCATCCCGAGCGGAATCGTGAGATCGACGCCCTGAAGATTGTGGCTGTGGGCGCCCGTGATCTTCAGAAACCTTCCGTGCGGCTTTCGCCGCCGTGCCGGCACGGCGATCTTCAACTCTCCTCGGAGGTAGCGTCCCGTGAGCGATTGCGCGTCGGCGAGCAATTCCGCCCGCGTGCCGGCGAAAATCAACTCGCCGCCGTGCTCGCCCGCGCCGGGACCCAGATCAAGAATGTTGTCGGCCGCGAGGATCGTGTCGGGGTCGTGCTCGACAACGAGCAGCGTATTTCCCAGGTCGCGCAGGCCCTTGAGAATTTCAATCAGCCGGTTCGTATCCCGCGGGTGCAGGCCGATCGACGGCTCGTCGAGCACGTAGAGCGCGCCCACGAGTTGCGATCCGAGCGACGTGGCCAGCTGGATGCGCTGCGCTTCGCCGCCGGAAAGCGTCGATGTCAGCCGGTCGAGCGTGAGGTAATCGAGCCCCACTTCGTCGAGAAACCGCAGCCGCTGCTGAATCTCTTCGAGCACCTTTTCGGCGATCACCATTTCAGAAGGGCTGAGCGCCAGCCCGTTAAAGAAGGGCCGCGCCTCCTTCACCGTCAGCTGGCAGACCTCGGTGATCGGGCGCCCGGCAATCTTCACGGCGCGCGCTTCGGCCCGGAGCCTTGTCCCGCCGCAA
The DNA here is from genome assembly GCA_035604415.1 of Candidatus Acidiferrales bacterium. Classification (GTDB taxonomy): domain Bacteria; phylum Acidobacteriota; class Terriglobia; order Acidiferrales; family UBA7541; genus Palsa-295. The sequence continues at coordinate 38,015 of DATNIN010000014.1, read as the reverse complement.
TCGGGGCACGTCGCGTAACCGCGGTAGCGGCTCAGAAACACGCGCACGTGCAGCTTGTATTTCTTGCGCTCGAGCCAGCCGAAGAATCCCTTCACTCCCGGGAAGTCTTCTTTTTTGTCGCCATCGAGAATGGCGTTGCGCTGCGCCGCGGTGAGCTCGCGGTACGGCACGTCCGCCGGGATTCCTTTCGCGCGCGCGAATCGTCGCATGTCCATCGCCAATTGCCGGTACCGCGGCTTCGTCCATGGCTCGATGGCGCCCTCGGCGAGGGATTTTCCCTTGTCCGGCACCACGCGGTCGAGATCGAAATCGATTGTGTTGCCGAAGCCCTGGCAGCGCGGGCACGCGCCGTAGGGGTTGTTGAACGAAAAGAGCCGAGGCTCGGGCTCCTGATAGGACGCGCCGCACTTCTTGCAATTGAATCGCTCGTTGAAGACGAGCCTTTCCTGCCCTTCGCTCGCGGCGCCATCGGCCACGAATTGAAGAATTGCTTCTCCCCGGCCTTCCCGGTAGCAGATTTCGATAGAGTCCATCAGGCGCGAGCGTATTTCCTGGGAAAGCGCGAGCCGGTCCACGAGCACGTACACGGGCTTGGCGAAATCCACGTCGAGGAGCTCTTCCGGCGTCGAGAATTCGAACACGCGGCCGGCCTGATACAGGCGGTTGAACCCGCGCTTGCGCAGGCTGGTGAGCGAAAGCCGGATTGCGTCCGGAGCAGGCCGGGCCGCCTTTCGCGGCCGTGCGGCAGCCGCGTCTTGCGGTGCGCCGGCAGCAGGCTCCGGCCCGAGCGCCAATTGATACAGCACGTAGAACCGGCGTCCCTCGGGAAGAGCCAGCACGCGGGCCGCGATTTCGTCGAGCGTGTCCTTCCGGACTTCCTCGCCGCAGCGGAAGCAGAATGTGTGACCCGCGCGCGCGTACAGCAGGCGCAAGTAGTCGTAAATCTCCGTGGCGGTCGCGACCGTGGAGCGCGGGTTGCGCGTGGAATTCTTTTGGCGGATCGAGATCGCCGGAGCGATTCCTGTGATCTCATCCACGTCGGGCTTCTCGATTCTCTCGAGGAATTGCCGCGCGTAGGCCGAGAGCGACTCGATATAGCGCCGCTGGCCCTCGGCATAGAGCGTGTCGAACGCCAGGCTCGACTTGCCGGAACCGGATACGCCGGTCACCACGGTGATGGCGTTGTGCGGGATGGTGAAGTCGATGTTCTTGAGGTTGTGGACGCGCGCTCCGCGGACGCGGATTTCCTCGACATCGTCCGCGGCCGGCACGGACACCGGGCGCGGCAGGGCTGAATTGGCGGGAGTGGGCTTCTCAGTGCGTTCCGTCGGCATACGCTTAAACAACCAATTATACGCCGCCGTGCAAATCGCGGCAAACCGGGGAAATCTCGCCGAAGCCTGTGTGCGGACGTGTGCCGACTGCGAATTTCAGATACGGGGAAGGGAACTAGTCGCCCGAAGCTGCTTTCGGCGCGTAATATCCGGTCCGCGTGCGTACCGAGAGCTTTCCGCGTCCTTTCGGAGGAATCACCTGGACTTGCAGCGCGCGGAAACTTCCGTCCCTGGTCGTGTTCGATGGATAGTATCCGATCGTGTATTGATTGCGGATTTCGCGCGCGACTTGTTCGCAGACCGGCGTCACTTGTTCGAGGTTGTCGGGAAAGTACGCCAGTCCGCCGGTCGCTTCCGCCAGTTCGGTGAGCACCTTCTTCGAGCGCCGGACCATTCTCTTTTCGTTCTTCAGATCGTCTTCGCTATACACGCCGATCGCGTAGATCGTCGCGTTGGATTGCTCCGCCGCCTTGATGGTGTCCTCGAAGGACTTTTGGCTCGCATCGTCATCTCCGTCCGTGACGACCAGCAGGACTCTCTTGTCCTTGTGCCCCTTCTTCAGGTGATCGAGCGATCCGATCACGGCGTCGTAGAGAGCGGTGCTGCCGCGCGTTTCGATCCGCGAAAGCGCGTCGTTGAGGTTCTTTGGATCGTTGGTGAAGTCGCCGTCGGTATCGAGGTAATACTCGTCATTGAAATTGACGACGAACGCCTCGTCCTGCGGGTTGCTCGTGCGGACGAACGTCATCGCCGCGGCGTTCACTTGCTCCCGCTTCTCACGCATGCTCCCGCTGTTGTCGACGACCAGCCCCATCGTCACGGGAATATCGTCGCGAGAGAACATGGCGATCTTCTGCTCGATCTTTTCCTCGAAGACGCGAAAATTCCCTTGCTTCAATTCGGGAACGAACTCCCCTCGCGCATCCGCCACGGTGACGTGCAGGACCACCAGATCGACATCGGCCTTGATCCTGTGGTCGGATGAGGTTGCCTGGCCCGGCGGGGGCGGCGGACCGGACGGCGCCAGAGGCGGCGGCAGGTTCTGCGCGAAAACACACGGGCACGCGGCGAGCACGGCCAGAGTGAGGATTCTCAGGATAAACGTGGGCAAGCGCCTAGTGCCGTTCCAACTTCCCTGACCAAAGGAGTTTCGATTTAGCTGGCACGCAAAGAGGGCACCGGGCTGGCAACCAAACTTGTCGAAGCAAGTTGGAACGGCACTAGTGGCTGGGCGCGAAATATCCGCTCTTGGCGGAGACGGTGAGCGGCGGCAGACCCTTGGGCGGGTGGAGCTTGACTTTAATTTTGCGCCACTTTCCATCATGTTTACGCGCGCTTGGTCGATATCCGAGCACATACTGATTGCGCAACTCCATGCTGATTTTCGTCGCGATATCCGGCAGCTCGTTCACGTTCTGCACGATGAACGTGCGGCCGCCGGTCATCATCGTCAGATCGCCCAGAAGAGAGGGGCCCTCCCGCTCTTCAATCGTCGGGCCGCCGTCAGGCTCGAAGAGTCCGATGGCGTAAATCTGAACGTCCGCCTCTCGCACGAACTTGCGGATTTCTGTTTCGCTGTACCTGCTATGATTATCGCCTCCGTCCGATATGATGAGCAAAGCTTTCTTTGTGTTGTGTGCTCCTCTCATCTGGCTCAGACCGAGATAAACCCCGTCGTAGAGCGCTGTCAATCCATGCGCCCCGGTGTACATGAGGCGGTCTTGCAGTTGATCGACGCTGCCGGTGAACGGGCTGATGAGCTGGGCGCGGTCGTTGAAATTCACCAGAAAGAACTCGTCTTGTGGATTGGCTGTCCGGAAAAACTGCACGGCCGCCTGCCGCGACTTATCGATCTTGTCCGACATGCTCCCGCTCATGTCGAAGATGACGCCGATCGACACGGGGACGTCCTGGCTCGAAAAACGGATGATTTCCTGCTCGGTGCCGTCCTCAAACACGCGAAAGTCCTGCTGCTCGAGCCCCGTTACGAGCCGCCCCAGCGGATCCGTGACCGACGCGCCCACCAGCGTGATTTCCGTTTCGGTCCGGATGGGCTGTCCCCGCTTGACCTTGGGAGTATCCGAGGGAGCTGGGGCTTCCGGACCAGCGGGAAGTTCTTGCGCCCGGACGGGCGATGCGAGAGGGCTGCTGAGGAGGACGCCGAGAGTCGCGCATACCGCCGCCCACATCCAGTTTCGACCTGGCTGCGCGGCGCGGTATTTCATGATGCCCCCAAACGCACTACGTTTTGATTCTACCACCGGACCTTCTCAAAGCAAGGGCCGGTCGCGGCGCCGTGTCATTCCTGGCGGCGGCTGGAGCGCTCGCTGCTCCGTGCTAATATGCCATCGACACCAGAGACACGAAACTTTATGCCGCAATCCCAATCCGCAAAAGTTCTGGCAGTGATTCCGGCGCGGCATGCTTCGTCGCGTTTCCCGGGGAAGCCGCTCGCTCCAATCGCCGGCCGACCGATGATTCAGCATGTGGTCGAGCGAGTGCGGCGCGCCGGGCTTGTCTCCCAGGTTGTGGTGGCGACGGATGAGCCGAGCATCAAGCAGGCTGTCGAAGCCTTTGGCGGGGAAGCGATTCTCACACGGCACGACCACCGAACCGGCACCGACCGCGTCGCCGAAGTGGCGACCCACATGGCCGCGGACATCTACATCAATGTTCAGGGCGACGAACCCCTGATCGATCCCGGAACGGTGGATGCCGTCGCGTCTGCAATGCTCGAGGACGAAGCGGTCCAGGTCGCGACGCCCTGCGCCGCGATCTTGCAGCCCGGCGACATCATGGATCCGAACATCGTCAAGGTGGTTCGCGATTTCGACGGCAATGCGCTCTATTTTTCGCGCGCGCCCATTCCATGGGTGCGCGATCGGGACGAGTCGGTGGTCGCGCACCACTGGAAGCACATTGGACTCTACGGCCACCGGCGAGACGCGCTCCTGGAGTTCCCCACGTTGCCGCCGGGCGAGCTCGAACGCCTCGAACAGCTCGAGCAGCTCCGCTGGCTCGAGAACGGCTTCCGCATTCGCGTCGTCGAGACCGAGTACGATGCGGTGAGCGTGGACGTTCCCGCGGACATCGCGCGCGTCGAGAAACTTCTTCGCGAAAGCTCGTCCTGATCTCGCCGCGCGCGAGCGGATTTCGCAATTTGCGGAGAAAAAAGCGACAATTTGACACGCGCGCACTTTCCCTTCATAATGTTTTGTACGCCGACTCCACCGGAGGAATTCGAGCGCCTTGGCGACCGGCCCGAAATACATCTTTGTTACGGGCGGCGTGGTTTCTTCCCTCGGTAAAGGCGTGGCAGCGGCTTCGATGGGTTGTTTGCTCGAAAGCCGCGGCCTAAAAGTCACCCTCCAGAAGTGCGATCCCTACCTGAACGTCGATCCCGGGACAATGTCTCCCTACCAGCACGGGGAAGTGTTTGTCACCGACGACGGCGCGGAGACCGATCTCGACCTCGGCCACTACGAGCGATTCACTTCGGCGCACCTCACCCGCGACCATAACTGGACCACGGGCCGGATCTACGAATCGATCATCGCCAAGGAGCGCCGCGGGGACTACCTCGGAAAAACCGTGCAGGTGATTCCGCACGTGACGGACGAAATCAAAGCTGCCTTCCGCAAAGTCGCGGACGGCGTGGATGTCGTGATCGTGGAGATCGGCGGCACGGTCGGCGACATCGAATCGCTCCCGTTCATGGAAGCGATCCGCCAGATGCGCCTCGAACTCGGCCCGGAAAACGTGGTCTTCGCGCACCTCACGCTCGTTCCTTTCATCGCCGCGGCCGGCGAGCTGAAGACGAAGCCCACGCAGCACAGCGTCAAGGAGATGCTGAGCATCGGAATTCAGCCCGACATTCTGATTTGCCGCAGCGACCACCCGCTCGGCGCCGATCTGAAAGCCAAGATCGCGCTCTTCTGCAACGTCGCCGAAAGCTGCGTGATTTCCGCGCCGGATGTCGCCAACATCTACGAAGTGCCGATGACTCTCGCATCCGAGGGCCTCGACGAACAGGTGCTGCGCTTGCTTCATATCGAGGCTCCGCCGCGCGACCTCAGTAAGTGGCTCGCGATGCTCGAAACGCTCGAACAGCCGCAAGGCGAGGTCCGGATCGGCGTGGTGGGGAAATACGTACAGCTCGAGGATGCGTATAAAAGTTTGCGCGAAGCGCTCGTCCACGGCGGGCTCGCGAGCCGCCAGCGTGTCGTGATCGAATGGATCGAGGCTGAAGACATCGACTCGCCGGCGTCGGCGGAGCGCCTGTTGCGTCACGTGGACGGGATCCTCGTGCCGGGGGGCTTCGGAAAGCGCGGGATCCAGGGCATGGTGCACGCGATCACATACGCCCGCGAGAAAAAAGTTCCGTTCTTCGGAATCTGCCTGGGGATGCAGTGCGCGACGATCGAATACGCGCGCCAGGTTTCAAAGCTCGATCGTGCCGACTCGACCGAGTTCGATCCCTCGACTCCGAATCGCGTGATCTACAAGCTGCGCGAACTCCTCGGCGTCGATGAAATGGGCGGCACGATGCGCCTGGGCGCGTGGCCCTGCAAACTCGAGCCTGGTTCATTCGCCGCGAAAGCGTACGGCACTACGGAAATTTCCGAGCGCCACAGGCACCGCTACGAATTCAATTGCGAATACGAAAAGACCCTCACGGATGCCGGCTTCCGGATCACGGGCCGCACGCCCGACGGAACTTATGTCGAGATCGTTGAGATCCCCGACCATCCGTGGTTCCTCGGTTGCCAGTTCCACCCGGAATTCAAGTCGAAGCCGCTCGCGCCGCATCCATTGTTCGCGGCGTTCATTCGCGCAAGCCTCGAAAGCCGCCACCGCCGCCACGGACAGGATGTGCCCACAGAAATTCGCGCCCGCGCGGCCGACACGTCGTCCTAGGCCGACTTCGCCGCACAGGCTTCGCCGCCAACGCCGTCATTCCGCGGAAGCGGATGAATCAGCACTAATTGATGTTCAGCTTTGACTGTGTGCTGGGAAGATGCTCGTTGAGATTTGGCAAGCACTCCACTTCGGTGATGTCCGTATCATCCACGCGATTCCAGTGCTTCGTGCTCGTCCATTCGCCTTCCCAGTTTTGAGGGTCGAGCAGGGTGTACTTGATTTCGAGCGTCTTTCCGCCGTTGATCAGGCGAATCCGCTCGATGATGCGAAAATCGTTGCTCACGGGAACGCCGACATCAATCCAGTGGCGCTCGGGGATCATGCTGGTGGTATCAACAACGAGAGTGTCGCCCTCCCAGTGTCCGACGGAATCACCATTGTAGGTGCGAACCACCACATCCGGATCGGTATGCGGCCGGCCGTCGATATAAACCATCCGCAGCGCATTTTCGAAGCCGCTGACCATAAAGATCACCGTGGGCGTCTGAATCATCGCGATTGCCCAGACGCGGGTCATGATCATCGGCATCCCGGCGGGGAAGCACTTTCCGATGTCGTCGTGGAAAGCGTGCCCTTCCGCCGTCGCCTTTTTCCCCTCGTCGAAGAGCGCCTGCGCCTGCGGCTTGAATTTGGGATAAGGCGGGCCGAACATGAACGAGCTGAAGCCCGAGCTCAGATCCACCATCCAGGTGCCGGTCAGATCGAATGGCGCCTTCGGACGCGGCTTGGCGATATTGTCGGGCGCGAGCGCGCCCTCCGGGAACACCTGCGGCGCCTGCGACTTGCCCTGCGCCCGCGCGCTCGATGCAGCGGCACCGATGCTCAGCAGGATTAACGCAGCACCAGCGACGAATTTCGTTGTTGGCTTGGTCATTTCCCTCGTCCTTATACTTCCGTGAAGTGCCGCTTGCGATTTCAGGGCTTCGGCGACGGATATCCAGCCGTGTCGGTGAGAACCTGACCGTCGGCCAGCTTGACCGAGACGAACCGTCCGCCCTTTTCGCCGCTCCGCAAGGGATGAATGACAATCGTCACCTGGTCGCCGGTCTTGAGCGTGCTCGCCCTCCACCCAGTACGAGCCATGTTGTTGGGACTGTTGCACTCCACGCCCCACCGGTCGGTGCCGCCCGCCGAGTTCGGCACGTCGATCTCAATCCAGCTATGCGGATTCGTCCAGCTGAAGGTGACGATGGTCCCGACGAGTTCGACCGTTTTGTCCCGATCGAACATCGCGGCTGAATGATGCGCGAATGCCGAGCCCGCAATCATGAACACCATCGCGCCGATGCATCCGACCCGTAGAGTCTTCATCGTCTCGCTCCTGCCGTTTGATTTTTAGCCGCGTCGCCAGCGCTGCAGCGCTATGACAGCAACCTTCCGTCGGGCATCGCGCCCCGCCGATGGTCGCACCCAAACCGCCTGATTATGCTCCAACCGAGTTGATTCGCGCAATCAGATGATGATGAGTGCGCACGGCTCGATCGCTAGTTGTCCGCAGTCCCAGCCGGTTTGAACGTGAACGAGATGGCCTTGGATTCCCGCGGCCCAATCGTCACCGCCTGATCTTGCGCGGCGTAGTTTTCGTGCCAGGCCTCGATCGTGTACGTGCCCGGCGGAAGATTTCTCAGCTCAAACTTTCCCGTCTTCGAGGTAACGGCGAAATACGGGTGGTCGAAGACGAAGACATATGCGCGCATCCACGGATGCACGTTGCAAAGGACCGGCATGGCGAATTCCGGGCGCGCGAACGCCGACTTCAGGGCGGCGGAGCCGGCTGGCTGCGACGTGCTCCACTGCCGATTGTGCTTCGGAAGCGGATGCACGTTGTGCATGGTGGGATCGTTGTTCTGGATCTGGAACGGCTGATTGGTCATCAGCGCCGAAACGTGGGGCTCATACATGCAGTTTTTCTGGCCGAGGATCGCGGGATCGGATGGCGTATCAAACCTGTAGTTGCTGAGCCCGTCCTTCACGAAAATCACGACGTTCGCAAGTGCGCCGTTATCCCCCACGACCATGATCGGCGGCACCACGGGCGAGGGATTCGCCGCGGCACAGGCGGGCGACGCGCTCATGTCGATGGGCTTGAACGTCGGAGGTGCGCCCTCGAGCGTAACCGTGCCGGTGATGGACCCGGCGGTCGTGATATCAACTGTGGCTGCCGGGGCAGGGGATTCGCTGCCCTGCTTATTGCCACACGCCGTGAAGAGGAGAACTACAGTTGCCGCCAGAACCAGATGCAGGTAACGCGTCTTCATTCTGATTAGTGCGTGTCGTAATTCGGAATCGAGACGGCTGCGGTGATGACCGAGAACCACACCAGAAGCTCAAGCAAGCCGGCCAGCTTCGCCACCAGCGGCGTCTCCTCGGTTTGGCCCCATGCGCGCGCCTTCACTTGGTTCACGATGTGCAGGATGATTCCCAGAGGAATGAGGATTCCCAGCTTGGTGCGGAACGCAGGATTGGGAACGTACTTCGTTGCCGCGCTGGCGAACAGCATGAACCCGCCCAGAACTGCTACGCAGAAGCCAATCCAATTCCAGGCGAACAACGCATCGGAAAGCTCAGCTGCCGTTCGGCGCTTGGCGCCCACGCCCAGCAGACGTAAGTCGAGGGAGAGATTTGTTCCGATCCAGAGCGACAGGCCGGAGAAGTGGGTGGCCTGCACAAATGGATACGCCCACGTGGACCCGCTGATCGCGAGCGCCCACCACGTGGTTTGCAGCCACTTCGCAAACTCCATCAGGAGGCTATTCATTCGCGTGGACCTCGAATTCGCTCATGGTCGTCTTCGGCTCGCATCCGCCGCTTATCCCACACCTGAAATCGCCGGGACTTCCACCGCCGCAAGGATTGCTCCGATCCACAATGCCAGCGACACGAATGCCACCAGCTTGGCTCCGGCAGGAATGGCCGGCATTCGGTCCCACTGGGAAACTTTCCTTTGGACGACGGCCCCGAAAACAACGGCGAGCAGGACCACGAGAATCTTGATGCGGAATACCGAGGCGAGGTAAAAATCCGGCGCGTCGGCGGCGAACATGAAGAATCCCGAAACCACGGCCATACCCAGGCCTGTCCACATCCACGGAACCAGTTGCTTGGCAAGCTGCGCGGCGTTTTCGCGCCGGCCGGCGAGACCCATCACGCGCAAATCAACGACGACGGTGGTGCCGACCAGCAAGAAGAACCCGGAGTAGTGGGCGATCTCGAGGATCAACGACATCACGATCGAGCTATTGAGCGCGACGATCCACGGAACTTTCTCGAGCCATTCGCAGAACTGAAGCATGTCTGGTGATCCCCGGAGCGAGATGGTACATCCGTTCCCGGCGAAGTCAACGTGGTTCCGTGAATCGAGGCGCCGGGGCGGACGCTACGATCTGAGCGTCAAACCGTCGGCGAGCACGACCGTCGTACACCGCATCGTTTTGGCGCCGCTCCTTGCCGCGCCACCCGTCACCGTGACCACGTCGCCCGGTTTCACCGTGGTGCTCGTCCAGCCGTTGTGCTTCAGAAAATTCGGGCTGTTGATTTCGACGGCCCACTCTTCGGTCTCACCCTTGTCATTCTTTACGCTCAGATAGATGTACGCGTGGGGATTCGTCCACTCGAGCCTCTCCACGACGCCCTTTAGCGTGGTGGGGTGGTCCATGTCGTACATGGACACGGAGTGATGCGCGAGCGCCGACGGCACTGTGGCTGCCGCCAGGAAGATCAATGCTATGAAACCAATCGCCAGTTTCCGTGCCATTCGAAAGTGCCTCCCGATCTGATTCGGTCCAGTAATTCGCCCAGCCGCTCCGGGCTGGTTGCGCGATCTATTTCTTGATCAAAAGTTCTTCGTAGTTCTTGTTGTTTTCTTCGCAGACGTATTCCTGAATCTGCCACTCCGGATGCAGCCTCATGCGGCTCGCCTGCTTCCATGGCGCCGCAAAAACGTTCGGGTCGTCAATCGTGGCCTCGTACTCCACCGTGTCGTAAGAGATGCGATGATAGCGTTCGACGACGTGATACGCGGTGGTGTGCCGATAGCTGCCCACGAATGTCTTGTCGTTGAACCCGGTCACGTCGACCACGAGCGTGTCGCCTTCCCAATGACCCACGGAGTTTCCCATGTAGGTGGGATCGAGATCGTCGGGATGAGGCCGGCCGTCGGTGGGTATCACGCGAAATATGTGGTACGCCTCGTAAAGGATTACCACGAGCCCCGGCTTCTGGACGATCTGCAAAGGGTACGGCTGCATCGTGGCCGCCGGAACTCCCGGCGGGACGCACGTGACGCCCTGGCCGAGGTCGTTTGGATCGGCGACAACCTTATACTTCTCCGCGCCCGGTTTCACCTGGATGTTGTCCACGGGGCGCAGGCTGAAGCCCGCGATATAGACGCCTGACAAATCGGGATGGCCGTCTGGAGCGCGGGGTATCGGCTGATTGTGCGGATCGACGCAGCCCGGGCCGGTATTGGGCGGCGCTGGGGTGGTGCCGACGACCGTCACGGTAACCGATTTCTTGTCCATCCCGGCGCGGCCCTTAACCGTGAAAGTATAGGTGGTGGTAGCAGCGGGAGAAACCTTGATGCTGCCGAGCGTCGCCACGATGCCCAGGCATTCATCGAGATAGGTGTCGTCCGCGTTCACAGCGTGCCAGTGGAGCGTGGTGGACTGTCCCGGCTGGATCGTGCTCGGATCGGCCGTGAATTCGAGAATCTTTCCCGGCGGCCCAATCGGGAACCCACCCACAACAGGCCGCCCCGGCTCCGGTGTTGGCGCCTGACCCTGCGCCGCCTGCTGCGCGGCCGCGCACGAAGCTACTGCTGCGGCCAGAGCAACGGCCATCCAAGCTCGCTTCACAAATCGCATGCTGCCTGCCTCCTCCGCTTTCGGCTTTTGTGGAACATTCGCAGACGTCATGGACTGAGCTGCAAGCCGCTCGATAGTTGGATTGACGTGCCGTGCATGAGATGGGTTGCGGAGTCGTGTGCGAGTGCCGGTGTGACCCACAGAAGCGATGGACCAGCGAACGGGAACGCAAGCGCTGAAGCAGGTCCTCGCCTGCGCGTTGTTTGGGCCTCTACCACAAAGTTATCCATCGTGCCGCGACGACTACCCCCACCCACGAGAAAATCCAAACGCCGTCCCTGTGTTTCTCCCCCAAGCCGGCGCGACCGGCATCATGCCACGCGGCCAGCCCTTCGCGAAAACCATTCTACCGCGAAGGGCGGGTGGCATGAGCCGTCAAATGTGAATCAGCATCGCTCCGCTAGAAAGAGTATTTCAGCGCGAACTGCATGACTCGCGGATCGTTGATCGTTTGATTCAGAGCGCCCAAGCCGGCGGTGCTCGCCGGAGTCGGCTGGCCGAAAGTCGGCAAGCCGATTCCAGCCCCAAGCGTGCTCGGCAGGTATAGATTTGCGTGGTTCGGTAGATTGAATACCTCCCAGCGAAACATCAATTGTTGGCTTTCCCTGATCTGGAAGATCCTCTCCAATGCGGTGTTGAAGGCGATCGTCCCCGGGCCAAACAGGCTGTTGTTTTTCAGGTTGCCGAAGGTGTAAGGGGCCGGCGGAACAAACGCCGCTGGATTGAGCCAGCAGGTTCGCCCCTTTGGCTGGCAATACGGGTCCACGCCGGGGACCAAACTAGGCCGCTGCGTGATTCCGTTGCCACTTCCCGAATAATCGACGAGAAGGATCGGAGACACATCCAAGCCGGATTGGACGATGCCGGAGAGGGAGAATCTCCAGTGGCCGACGAGCATATCCGTGACGTGGTTCGAGAACTTCGGTGTTTCCGCGACCAGGGATTGATTGAATATGTTATGCGTGTCGGCACTGGGACAGTTGCCGCGATCCGCCTTTCGGTCATACGGCACCGCCTCCGCCGCCAGGAAGAAGCCCAGCGTCGTCGTGTAGTTGTCGGAGATGCAGTGGGACCATGTATAGTTCGTGGTCGAGGTGAAGTGATTGGCAAAATGGTGCTGTACGGAAAGGAGCAGGCCGTTGTAGTTTCCGGTGCCTTGCTCCTCCAAGACGAGCGTTTCGCCGTAGCAGGAAGTCGTTAGCGAACACTTCGTTCCAAAGTTCTGGAACAGGCGGTTATTGTTCAACGAGAAGAAGGGGCCGAACGTGTTGCATACGAACGGAGCAAGCGGCTGTCCGAAAAAGGTTGTCGGGCATGGCCCGGCCACGGTAGTGCCGCCGGCGCCACAAGTTATCCCAGGGGGGAACGGATAACCATTCGGGTATGGGCCCAGACCTCCGTCGTTAGTTGTACACGGGCCCTGAAGCCCTGGATTGGCTTCGTTGTTGCCCCAAAGGTGGCGCTGCTGACTCCCAAGGTACGTCGCGGAGATCAGCCAGTTCGTGCCCAACTGTTTTTCCACGCTCAGGTTGTATTGCATCACGTAAGTCGGTTTGACGTTCTGCGGGTAGCTGAACACCAAAGCATCGGTCAGGTATGCGGACTTCGTGGGACCCGCCCCAACAAAGTCGTTCGCACTTCCCGGCCCCGAACCAAAGGGATTGCCGACCACGGACTGGGTCGCGACGTCGGTGCAGGGGTAAGGACAGAAGGTGAATGGGTTTGCCAGAGAACCTTCAGCAGTAGTTCCCCAAGGGTCGCTAATGCATGTGGCGGCACAAGAGCCACCGGGGGCTGTGGCGGCCCCGCCCCAAGGTTCTTCAAATCCGAATTGGTCGTAGGAGAAATTCGGGAAGTCATAGAAGATGCCGAACCCTGCGCGGATCGACATCCGGCCGTCGCCCTTCGGATCCCAGGCGACTCCGAGGCGCGGGCTCCACTTGTCCAATGCGTTCTTCGACAGCTTGTTACTGCTGGGCCCGCCGGGATCACCTTGGAAGAGGTAGCCGGCCGGAGCACTCGGATACTTTTGGCTATGTACGTCAGCGATTATGTTCGGGATCGAGATGCTGACAACGTGGCCTTTCGGGTCCGTGTGGCCGAAGAAGGGATCCCAACGAAGCCCGGCAGTGACCGTTACCCGTCGCGTGATTTTCCAGGCATCCTGGGCGTAAAGCGCGAAGATATTCTGATGTTGGATGGAAGGAATGGGAGCATCCTGAGCGAAGCCGCTCGTGGCGGATGTCAATCCCAGCATAAAGTCAGGAAGGCCCGCGCTGGGGAGAGGTGGTCCCACGTGAGTACGGTTGCCGTCGAAGGTATAGTCCCCCTGATTGAACAGGTAGTTGGTGGCGAACGCCCTCAGATTGATGAAGTCCATGCCAAACGAGAGCTGATGGGCGCCGCGCGTCAGCGAAAGGTCGTCGGAAAATTCGAGCGTGTCATAGGGCTGAAGCGATGGAGTCGAGTTGAACAGGCCGCCGAACCCGGCAGTGACGGCGAAATTCGGCATGAACTTTGGAAACTTAGGCGGGGCCTGTTGGTAGATAGAGCCGATCTGGCTTGGCAGCAATGGGTTCACCGCCAACGCTTCCGCTTCCGTGAGCAAGCCTGCAAGGTCGAGAGTCGTGTTCTGGAGTGTAAGGTTTCTGCTTCGATTGCCGGTCACTCGGATGCTGTTGACCGTGTTCGAACCGAACAAGTACGTGTCCCCAAGCGTGAGGTTCTGGACTCGGTTGAAGGCTCCGTCGATTGCTCCGATCAGAAGGTCGGGCTTCCCGCTCGGTAGCGTCTCGGCTTTGGCGGGAGGCTGCTGCCAGTTCGTAATGAAGTAACGCCCGAAGATCGTGTTTTTACCACTTGCATGATAATCGATCCTTGCCAGCCCCTGGTTTTCATCGAAATTCGAAGGAGACTGGTAGTTGTACGAGCCGCACGCAGTCGGTGAGCCTACCGGCCCTGCGCCTGGTGCCACCGGCAGGTGGTTCTCCAGCGCCCTAATGATCGGGCTGAAGTTGGCGGGATTAGTCTGGTTATTGACGTAAAGCCCATTCAGCACAGGGGCTGCTCCAAGGCAGGGCCGGAAGTCTCCGGCCAGCATCGCAACCGTGGGGAGGGTCGTCTGGGCAGGATTGCTGGAGCGCTGGATCGTGTCTTGCCAGCCGGCGAAGAAGAAGAGTTTGTCCTTCAGAACCGGTCCCCCGATCGTGCCACCGAACTGATTGCGCTTCAGGGGAGGGCGGAAGGCCGAAGTCTGGCCAGTGTTGGGATTGATCACAGTGGCGGCAGCGAAGGCGGTGTTCTTGGAATCGAACATGAAATTGCGCACGTACTCGAAAACATCGCCGTGGAATGAATTGCCGCCCGATTTCGTCACCACGTTGACGGCGCCCGAAGGGTGCGTGCCATATTGAGCGGGCAGCGAGCTGGTTTCGACCTTAAACTCTTCAACCGTGTCCGGGAAGGGAAGCGGAAGATTTTGATTGCTCAGAGGATCGTTATGCGTGCCGCCATCCAGCCAGTAAGCCACGCTTCCCTGCGCGCCGCCCGCGATTGAGACCACCGCCGAGGAAGGGTAAGACGCGCGGAAAGCCCTGCCTTGGCCGACAGCCCCCGTGAGGGTCAGCAAGTCGGTGAGCTGGCGTCCGTTGAGGGGCAGATCCTGCACCTGTTGCGGAGCGATCACCTGTCCGACGCCGGTGCTCTGCGTCTCCACCATCAGCGATTCAGCCTGCACCGTGACTTCCTGCGTCACCGCGCCGACCTTTAACCCGACATCGATCGTTGGATTGGCGCCGACCTGGAGCACCAGGCCGGTCTGCACGTACTTGCTGAAGCCTTCCTTGGTGACCTCAAGTTTGTACGAGCCAACGGTAAGATCGGGCAGCGTGTAGCTTCCGTCTGTCCTGCTGGTCGCCGTTCGCACAGCGCCCGTATCCGTTTGCGTCAACTTGACCTCGGCGCCGGCCACGGCCGCGCCGCTCGGGTCTTGAATGACGCCGCTGATCCGGGAAGTCGAAATCGTTTGCGCGGAACCAACGCTCGCAAAAAGAACGACGCAAAGCCCGAGAAGCAGTGCTGATCGCATGTGACCCCCTTCGAAGTGGACCGAATGCCCAGCCGGAAAGAACGCTCGCCAGGCGCGCAGGGGGCATTGCACTTGCAGATACATACACGCACCCCCACCCAACGTAATCGGCGCGAAGTCTAGACCTAACTCGGAGCGCAACTCTTTGCCGTGAGAGCAAAGTTACTTGCCTTACAGTGAACAGGCTTCGCCACACGCCGTTATCGGCTCTATGCCCGTTGCTCCTGCAGAATCGGTCGGAATTCTGGAAGGAGTTAAGCAAGGAGGCAACCGCTCGATTACGCGCTCTTGGCCATTCCCGCTCGAACGCTTCGCGGCGGGACGCCGAATTCGTCTCTAAACTTTCGGCTGAAATGCGGGTAGTTGTTGAATCCCCACGAAAACGCGATCTCCGTCAGGGAGCGGCCGGCCAGCGCCGGATTCTGTAGATCGCTCTTACAGCCGCCCAGCCTCAGCCTCCAGATCGATTCGTCGACCGTGCTTCCTTTGTTCGCGAACACCATGTGCAGGTATCTCTTGCTACAGTGCAGCGCGTTTGCGATTTGCCCCACGTTGAGGCCGGGATCGCGAACGTTCTGGACGATGTAGGCGCGTGCCCGCAGATGCAGTGCTTCCCGGAAGGACGTGGATGGCTGGTCCCCCAGGAGCTCGAGAAGCGAGCAGGCAAGGAGCTGGCGAATGGTCGCCGTGACGTTGCGTTCGGATTGTTCGGAGAGGTTGGGAAGTTCGGCAAACGATGTGTTCAGAAATTCGTAAAGCAGCTTTCCCATCCCCTTTTCGCTGGAGAAAGTGCGCGCCGTGAAATCGTCTTGGATCGGAATCCCCTGAAGCTGTGCATCGGGAACCATGAGCAGCAACTGTTCAACGCCGTCTCCTGCGAATGACACGCGCGAAGCGAATCGCGTGTCGCTAATGCTCCACTCCCCGGGAGAGAGGAGCACCGTGCGGCCATGCTGCTCGAACTGTGCATGGCCCTTCACCTGAAAGACGACGTTCAATGCATGGCTGTACTGCTCCCAGGCTCGTGGTTGCGGGCGATCGGCCGTGAGGCCGCTGATTTTCATCTTGCAAAGACGGAGGTTTTCGAGATCCGCGTATTCCAGCGATCCATAGAATGCACGTGAAGGGGGTGCAACGATACTCAGCCGCGAGAATTGCTCCCAGGCCAGTATCTTTTCTTTCCAGAAGGCAAACCTCTCCCCGGCAGCAATCGTCGATGTCGACATCATTCGAACATCTGCCACGGGAGAACCACCCCCAAGCCGCCTGTTGGGTGGGGTTATATCTACGGCGGGGTCGTCCTGTCAAGGAAGGGTTTTCTTGCGGCGGCCGGAATGAGGAGTCCGTCCTCGGAAGTAGGGGCCGAACACATGGCCGTGCACTTCGACGTGCTTACACGTATGCGATCCACCGTCCCGCGGCGATCACCCCAACCCACACGAGGAGCGAAACACATCCCGCGAATTTTGCGCCGAGCGGCGTCACCGCAGCGTCGTCCCACGACGCCACCCGGCGGTACGTGATCCTCTCAAATACCAAGGCGTTCAAGCCTGCGACCAGGATCAGCAGCATTTTCAGACGAAACGCGTCGTTCTGATACATCTTAGTTGCTTCCGAGACAAACATGAGCCCTCCCGAAACAAACATCACTGTGAATCCCGTCCACGTCCAGCGCATCAGGCGCTTGTGCAATTGCGAAAACGGCTGCTTGGTCAATATCAATCCGAGTAGCCGCAGATCCAGCACGCCGGTGGTTCCCACAAGCAAGATGATGCCCCAGATGTGAATCGTTTCGACCAGGGGAAACAGCCACAGCGACTCGGACACCGCTACGCCGACCGACGTGTGTTGCAGCCACCTGCAAATTTCGTAGAAATGCATTTTTGTGAGAGGTCCTTTTTAAATTGATCTGATGTTGCCCGACGATTCCTGTGGACGCCGCCTCAAGATAGTTCCGGATCAGCGGCTACTCCCTGCTTCATCGGCCCAGGTCACGACCGCCGCCCGAAAGCCGCACTACATTAAGTTCGCCGTCATACCTTGTCAAGCGGCGGCATCGCGCGTCGCGTCAATGGTGTGGCGGACGCTCTCTGCTTCAGATTTCAGCATTGAAAACGTCCCCAAACCCGCATAGGCTCTCTCGCCGGGGGAGAGTGCCACGCAGCCAGCGCGGCTGCGCAGCAGACGAAGATCCATGCCCGACATCGAAGTCCCGGTCCTGATCGTGGGCGGCAGCCTGGTCGGAATGTCGACCGCGCTGCTGCTCGGCCACCACGGCATCCGCAGCCTCGCGGTCGAGCACCACCGCGGAACGGCCATCCATCCTCGGGCCGCGATGATCACGCAACGGACGATGGAGGTTCTGCGCACGGTCGGCGTCGAGCAGATCGTGATGCGAAAGTCGGACGAGCAGTTCGTTCAGGATGGCGCGATCATGGCCCTCGAAACCCTCGCCGGCAAGGAGCTCGCATCGTTCATCGCCAACCTGAATGAAGGCGTGCGCGACGTGAGTCCGAGCCTCCGCCTCTTCATCACCCAGAGCTTGCTGGAACCGCTGCTCAAATCGCGGGCGGTCGAGCTGGGAGCCGAGCTGCGCTTCGCCACCGAGTTGGTTTCGTTCGAGGAAGATCGCGAGGGCGTCACCGCCGTGATCCGCGAGCGCGACAGCGGCAAGACCGCCACGGTGCGCGCCCGCTACATGGTCGCGGCCGACGGTAGCCATAGCAAGATTCGCAACCTCCTGGGCATCCGCATGCTCGGGCACGGCGTGTTTTCAAACAGCATCACGATCTACTTTCACGGCGACGTTGCTCCGCTACTGCGCGGGCGCAGCCTGAGCGTGATGTACGTCCTGAACCCTGTGTTGAGCGGATTTTTCCGCATTGAGAAGCCGTTCACTTCGGGATTCCTCGCGGTGCACTGGATGGGCGATCCCAAGAATCCGGTGACGGACGTTTCGCAGGGGCTTACGGACGAGCGCTGCCTCGAGCTGCTTCGCGCGGCGCTGGGCGATGATAAAGTGCCGGTCACCATCGACAGCGTCATGCACTGGGACGCGGCCGCTGACACAGCCGAACGCTTCCAGCAAGGCCGCGTCTTCCTCGCGGGAGACTCCGCGCACGTGATGCCGCCCAGCGGCGGCTTTGGCGGAAACACCGGAGTGCAGGATGCGCACAACCTTGCCTGGAAGCTCGCGTTCGTGCTGAAGGGAATCGCCGGACCCGATCTGCTTCCGACCTACGATCGGGAGCGGCGCCCGGCGGCTGGGTTCACGGTCGAACAGGCATATTCGCGCTACGTTACGCGTTCGGCTCCCTATCTCCGCTCCGAGAAGATGCAAGCGATCGAGAACGACCTCAACATCGAGTTTGGTTACGTCTATCATTCTGCCGCTGTGATTCCGGAGGATGCCAGCGACACTCGCGCCCACGAGAATCCGCGCCAGTCCAAAGGGCGGCCCGGCACGCGCGCCCCGCACCTCTACCTTCAGCGACGCGCCCAGCAGATTTCCACGCTGGACCTTTTCGGCCGCAACTTCGTGTTGCTCGCGGGTCCGGAGGGAAATGCCTGGTGCGAAAGCGCCCGCGCGGCCGCCAAACAATTGGGCATCGACGTGGATGTTCACCAAATGGGCGCGAGTGGATTGACGGATCCTTCCGGCGGATTTGCGGCGGCCTACGGCATCGCGCCCACGGGCGCCGTGCTTGTTCGTCCGGACGGTTTCGTTGCGTGGCGGGCCAAGAACGCCGAGGGCGCAACTTCCCAGCGGCTGGCGAGCGCGCTCGCGTCGGTTTTGTGCCGCCGCGCGTGAAGCGAATCCGCTTGACAAGAAGCTCTTGCGAACCACATTTTGGTATCCGATGACTCTACTGCCTACATCACTCGTCGGTTCATATCCGCAGCCGGACTGGCTGATCGACCGTCAAAAGCTCGGACACCGGATGCCTCCGCGGGTGCGCGCGGCGGAGCTGTGGCGCGTCGCGCCGGAATGGCTCGAACAGGCGCAGGACGACGCCACGATTCTCGCGATTCGGCAGCAGGAGCTCGCAGGTCTCGACATCCTCACCGACGGAGAGATGCGCCGCGAGAGCTACTCGAACCGGTTCGCCACGGCGCTGGAAGGCGTCGATCTCGATAATCCCGGGAAAGTGGTCAGCCGCACTGGCAACGCCATTCCCGTGCCGCGCGTGACCGGCAAGATTCGGCGCAAGTATCCGGTCGAAGTTCGCGACTTGCAGTTCCTGCGCGCCAATACCGGCCGCCTGGTGAAGATCACCGTGCCCGGCCCGTTCACGATGTCGCAGCAGGCGCAGAACGATTACTACGCGACCGAAGAAGAGATGGCGCTGGACTACGCGGCAGCCGTAAACGCGGAGATTAGGGATCTGTTCGCGGCGGGCGCGGACATCGTGCAGATGGACGAGCCGTGGATGGAAGCGCAGTCGGAAAAAGCCCGGCGGTTCGGGGTCGCGGCGGTGAAGAGGGCGCTCGAAGGCGTCACCGGCACGACGGCTCTGCACATCTGTTTCGGCTACGCCGCGCTGGTTCCCGGGCGGCCGGCGGCATACTCGTTCCTCGAGGAGCTAGCGGAAACTCCGGTGCGCCAGATTTCGATCGAGACCGCCCAGTCGTCGCTCGATTGCTCCGTGCTTGCGAAATTGCCGGGAAAGACGATCATCCTCGGCGTGATCGATCTCTCGACGCACGAAGTGGAAACCGCGGAAGTAGTGGCGGCACGAATTCGCCGCGCGTTGCCGTTCGTCAGCGCCGATCGCTTGATTGCGGCGCCCGATTGCGGGATGAAATACTTGCCGGCGAATTCGGCGTTCGGAAAATTGAAAGCGATGGTCGCCGGCGCGAAACTCGTCCGGCAGGAATTGCAGGGTCGCGCCGCCGGGAACTGATCGCGGTGCGTGCTTCCGGCCGCTACGCTCCTTTTCCAGCCTTGCTTGTAATCTGCGATGGGTCGGCTCCGACTCGGCCCGACATCTGATCTTTCGCTGCCGCCAACCGGAAATCGAATCGAATGCTCGGCAGATTGGGCAGGGGAGAAGCGGGATCTCTCTTGTTCAGCGAAACGACAAGCGATTCGTTCACCCCGAACACGGTGTCCGAATCGATGTGATCGTCCCCGGCCACGTAGAGCGCGGTCACCAGCTCCCGGTATCCCGGCGCGCCAATCACGAAGTGAATGTGGGCCGGACGAAAGCCGTGGCGTTTCTGCGCGCGGATCATGTCGCCCACGGGCCCATCCATCGGAATCATGTAGCCCAGCGGACAGAGCCCGCGAAAGTAGTAGCGCCCCTCCGCATCGGCATGAAAGCATCCGCGCAGGTCCATAACGGAAGGATCGTGCTTCTGTAGATCGTAGTGGCCGGTTTCGTCCGGCTCCCAGATCTGCACCAGGGCGTTTGGAATCCCTTTGCCCGCTGAATTCACCACCTGCCCGTAGAAGACGACTTCGGTGCCGGCACTTTTCGAAATGATC
Source organism: Candidatus Acidiferrales bacterium (assembly GCA_035604415.1). Taxonomy (GTDB): domain Bacteria; phylum Acidobacteriota; class Terriglobia; order Acidiferrales; family UBA7541; genus Palsa-295. Next base: position 17,324 of record DATNIN010000014.1, on the reverse strand, counting down.
GAGTCGCCCAGCTTCATCATCGGAGCGTCCTGGCGGTAGAACGGCCCGAGCAGGCTCGATTTCGTCGCAGCCTCCGTGGCGCGCTTGTCGTGCAGCGAGTTGACGAGAGAGCTGAGGCCCAGCGTGTCCGAGAGAAGAATGAACTCCTGCCGGTGCGCCGTGCACTTCTGTCCCACGGCTGTGAGAAAGCGAATTCCTTCGAGCCATTCCTCTGGCGTCAAATCGACCTCGCGCGTGAAGGCGTGCAGATGCTTCACGAGCGACGCCATGATCTGCTTTAGCCGCGGATTCGGAGTCGAGGACATCTGGTCGAGCGCTGCATCTGTGATCGTGTTTTCGTTGATGGCTCTCATGTTTCCTCCTACGTTCCCGAGAAAGGCCGGGCTCGAGCGCGCAACCGCGGGCAATCATAGACCCTTTGTCAAAATTTTGCTCCGGCTTTGTGACCGCAGGTGGTGCGGCACAGCGGAACGCGGGAACTCCTGAATTCGCGATCCAGAGTCGCGACGGGTAAGACGGAGCCGCTAAGAAAGTGGGTCCTTACGGTATGCCGAGCTTGCCCTTGTACGCGCATGGTGATACAAGCGTGCCAATACCTCGAAGGAACCCGGCGAATTCTTAGCTGGATGGGCGTTAGGGGGAATGTCCGATGCTAAAAATTCAGCGACTTGCTTTTCTTGTCGTGACTCTACTTTTGGCAGCTCCCGCATTTGCGCAGACTGCCTCGACGGCGGACCTGCGCGGAACTGTGAAAGATCCGAACGGCGGTGTGATCGCTGGTGCGACCGTCACATTGCGCGACGTAGCGCGCAATCTTGAGCGCACGGTAAAGACCAACGACGCGGGGGAGTACGTGCTGGTGTCCGTTCCGCCGGGTAACTATTCCCTGGAAATCTTTGCGGAGGGCTTTGCGAAGCTGGTGGCCCAAGATGTTGGCCTGACCGTGGGGCAGGTGGCCGAGTACCCGGTAACCATGCGTTTGGTCACAGCGCAGTCTGAAATCACCGTTACGGGCGAGCCACTACTGATCGAAACTTCGAAGACTTCCAACGGCACCACGGTCGGCGAGCAGCGCATCGAGAACCTGCCCATCAACGGCCGCAACTACGTCAACTTTTCGCTGACGAACTCTCAGGCTGAGCGCGACGTCGCTCCAAGCATCGGCGCGGCTCCCACTTCGGGATTGAACTTCGGCGGCCAGCGCGCTCGATCGAATGCCGTCAACGTCGACGGCATGGATGCGGTGGACAATTCCACGAATGGCATCCGCTCTACGGTTTCTCAGGAGGCCGTTCAGGAGTTTCAGATCATCACCAACGGTTACGCTGCCGAATACGGGCGCGCGTCCGGCGGAGTCGTGAACATCATCACCAAGTCCGGCGGAAATGAGTTCCACGGCACCGCCTTCGGATACCTTCGTAACCGCAATATCCAGGCGCAGAATCCCTTCTCCAACGTGCCCAACCCAGCGTATACGCGCGTCCAGAGCGGAGTTTCCTTCGGCGGCGCGATCAAAAAGGACCGGACTTTCTACTTCTTTTCATTTGAATCCGCGCGGCGGCAGGAAACCGGTTTCTCCACAATCGGAGCCGGCAACTTCGGCCTCGTGCCGCTTGCGAACGCCGCCACATTCGGTCTGCCTCCCGGTTCTTTGGTCACTCCGGATCAGGCGGCGTTCTTGGCGACCGCTCCGGTTAATTTGCTGACCGGCACCTATGCCGCGCTTGCTGCCGGAAGCGCCGCGGTGGCGCTGGCTGGGACACCCGGGAATCCGATTCCCCAACTGGCTGCTTTTCCCGAGACTGGCGGCCCGCTGCCGGCGTCGTATCACAACCTGTTAAGCCAGGTGGGGAACTATCCGGTCTCGGAAGCGACCGACGTCTATTCGCTGCGCTTCGATCACCAGGCCACGGCCAGCAATCGCATGATGCTACGCTTCGGGATTAGTCCCAGCGCCGTCAACGGCATTCAGGTCAACGCGCAGAACCAGAACTTCGGCCAGAACGCCTATTCCCGCACCTCCAGGCAGAACTATCACGATGGCAGCGTGACGTTCCACGACGCCTGGGTGCTGGGCGCGGACAAAATCAACGAATTCAACTATCAGTTTTCTCGCCGAGGCTTGCTCTATAGCTACTCCAACGCGCCCGGCGGTGGAGACGTTGCGGTGAACATTCCCGGCGTCGCCTTTTTCGGCCGCGAGCCATTCTCGTTTGTCAGACGCACCGAAATTCGCCACCAGTTCACAGACAACTTTTCGTGGATCAAGAGCAAGCACAGCATCAAGTTTGGCGCCGACGTGAATCACATCCCGATCACTGCGGACTTCACGGTAAATTTCGGCGGCATTTACAATTTCAGTGCACTCTCCTCCACGGATGTGAGCCAGACGTTCTCCGGGATGCCGACCTTTTCAGCCGTGCAGGCCTACGGCCTGGGAATACCTCAGGTCATGATTCAGGGCGTCGGCAACCCCCACGACTCGTTCTCGCTCACCAGTCTGGGATTTTTCGCACAGGATTCCTGGCGGATCGTTCCGAGCCTCACGCTCAACTACGGCGTTCGCTATGACTACGAAATTACTCCGCTCTTCGCTGCGTCGAATCAGCTTTCACAGAACGCGCAGAACGCGCTTGGCATCACGCAGGGCATCCCGCGCGATTCCAACAACGTTGCGCCGCGCATCGGACTGGCCTGGGATCCGCAGAACAATGGCAAGACGGTGATCCGCGCGTCGTACGGAATTTTCTACGACCACCCGCTGCTCGGTCTGGCTTTCGATTCGGACGTGGCAGACGGCAGCCAGGCCCCACAGATTATCCTGTTTGGCGGCTCGCCCTGCAATCCGGGGGAAGCGGATTCACCGGTGGACGCGCTCAATTTGAACGCCACGAACGCCTTCCAGGGCTTGCTCGACAAGGGCTTTTGCCTGCCGTCAGGCTTGGCGGCCGGACTCAATTATCTCAGCTCGCAGCAGCGCTTCAATCCTGCTCCCAACGCTCCTTCTCTGTTCACCAACCAGTCCTATCTGGCGGCAGGAGTGCCCATCATCCTTCAGCCGTTTGGCTTTCCCACCGCCAAGAATTTCCAGTACGGTTACGCGGAACAGAGCGGGCTCGCAATCGAGCGCGAGCTTGGAAAGGATTTTGCGCTTACCGTCGAATACAACTACACGGGGGGACATCACCTGAACCGTCCCATCAACGCCAATCCCACGAATCCCAAGGCGTTGATCGAAAATTGGGAGCGCGCCAACTCATGGGCCGTCGCCACCCATAATCCGACGTTCTCCAATCCGCTGACCATAGCTACGTGCAATGTCGGTCCGGCCGGACCGTTCGTCCCGCCAGCCCTGCTGAGCTTTTTCCGGCCTTCGGGCATCAATCCTTCGCTAACGGCGGTTTTCGCGGGATGTATCTCGTCCGGGCTGGCCAATGCCGTGAGCTCGATGTACGGCCTCGGGCTCGGCGTTACTGTGCCCTTCAGCGACATGGTCGCCAATTACTCCAACGGCAGTTCGGTCTATCACGGATTGACCGTCAATCTGCGCAAGCGCATGAAGAATCACTACGAGTTCCTGGCCTCTTACACGTGGTCGCATTCGATCGACGACTCGACCGATCTTCAGTCGCTCCTCGAACCGCAGGACAACAGGTTTCCCAATCTCGAGCGCTCCAATTCCACGTTCGACCAGCGTCACCGTTTTGTTTTCAGTGGCGTTTACCAGAGCGGTCAAGTCGGCGACACCGTCTGGGACAAGATACTCAGCAATTGGACGGTTGCTCCGATCATCGAATTCAGCTCCGGGCGCCCGTTCAATATCCTCACGGCCACGGATCAGAACTTTGACTTCAGCACGTCCACCGATCGCCCGAACGTGGTCCCCGCCGGGACTCCGACCAATGCCTGTGGGTTCCCGACGGTGGCATCAAGGTTTTCCAAAACTGGGTTTTTTCAGGTGCCATGTTTCGTGGACTCCAACCCGCTGGATGGCAGCTTCACCGGTTCGCTCGATGGGAATCTCGGGCGCAACGCCGCGACGCGCCCCGGCACGGTCTTCACGGACATGCGCATTGCCCGCACGTTTCCTCTGGGAGAACGCTTCAAGCTCGAAGGCATTGCAGAGGTGTTCAACCTGATCAACCGATTCAACGTGGCCGACGTGAACCCGCTTTACACCGAGGCTGGAACCCCCACGGCGGCGTTCGACCCACGCCAGTTCCAGTTCGGCCTGAAGCTCAGTTGGTAAAAGCGCGGTCGGTAATTGATCGAGCTTTAGGAGCCCGACGGTAGAGGATTGAACGCGCCCGTGGGCGATCTGGGCGCGGAAGGCTGGAGGTCAACTTCTAGCTGGTATGAACGCTATGCCGCGACGGCTAGGTACTGCCACACTTTGCCGGTGGACTTCACCTGAAACACGCCGCCCTCATCCGCATGGAGGAAATAGGTTCCTTCCGGAATTCGGTGGGCACTGGCCGACTGCACGGAACACCGGGCCCAGTGCGTCGGGCGCATGCCCCGGCCATGCTGCTTTGCCTCGGCTACAATATGGATTCCATACTTCACCCGGTACTCGACGCCCGTGGGGCGGGTGGGGACCAGACGTCCAACTCCCTTTCGGTTTTGGCTCATGCTAATTGGATGCCGCAGGGAGTGAAAAAGTTACTTACTTGCTCCCGGCCTCATTCCAAGCCGACATGGCATGTATCTAACTGGCAGGAAGGGACTTAGCGTTTTAGGCCAGCCCAGCCGTAGATTTCACGGTTCAGAGCCTCCACAAGCTCCGGCCGGTCCTCCCCGGCCAGGTTCGAATCCACGTCATAGCCTTGGCTCTGGAGGTAGTACGAAAGCATGCGGTACGAGGCCCTAAACGGCTTCACCTCGTTTGGATCGATGGAGATCGTTTGTCCCGAAATCGACGGCGTGAGCTCATCCCGCATGTAGATCGCGTCGAACCCCATGATGCCCCATCGTCCGTCACGTCTCTCCGCCCGGTAGAGAAAGCGCGAATGGGTCGAGAGCGTTCCGTCGATCCCTTTCAGTTTCACCGGCAGATCGATTATCGCGGTCAGGCTCGCGACGGCCCGATCGCCCGCCAGCGTCACCAGGATCGGCGCCAGCCGGTGCTTGGCCGGTATGCCGCGCCGCGCCATGTCCATCGACCCTGTCACGAACCCTTCGCGGTCGCCGTGGAACCAGCTCACCCGCACGAGCGCGTCCGGCCAATAGCACTCGCGCAACTGCTCCCAGCGCCCCAGGTCACGGCTTTCGCGCTCTCGCAGAATCAGTTGCGTGATCGCGGTGATGTCTGCGCTCTCAAGCACATCCTTCGGTATGTTCTCGCTCACGGTTTCTCCTGTGACACAGCTTCGAGGCAGGATTCTAGTCCACCTTGAGCGTAAGACGTAGTCAGATAGTGCGCGGAGACCAGCCAAGGCGGGGGAGAGGGGTGCGCACCCACTGGAGGACGTATGCGTTAAGGTGCTTTTGGTAGCGAGCAGTTAGAGTCCGATGTTGAAAACAGGTCCGATCCCGCATAGGCTATTGAAGAGGCAGGGGGTAGAGTCCTTTCATGGAATCGGCGCGGGCGAAGACTTCAGCCAGCTTCTCGATCGGGAACATCGCTTTCGGACCGAAGGCACCGCTGTTTCTGATAGCGGGGCCGTGCGTGATCGAATCCGAAGCCCACGCCACAATGATGGCCGAGCGCCTGGCGGAGATCGCGAACCTGCTCGGCGTTCCGCTGATCTTCAAGGCGTCCTACGACAAGGCGAACCGCTCGTCCGTTTCCTCCTACCGGGGACCGGGACTGGCGGAAGGCCTCCGCATCCTCGCCAAAATCAAGAAATATACCGGGCTGCCGCTCCTCACCGACGTGCATGAAGTCGGGCACGTCGCGCCCGCGGCCGAGGTCTGCGACGTGCTGCAAATTCCCGCATTCCTGTCGCGCCAAACCGATCTGCTGATCGCGGTCGGCCGCTCGGGGCGCGTGGCCAATATCAAGAAGGGCCAGTTTCTTTCGCCGTGGGATATCGTGCACGCCGCTGAAAAAGTGGCCAGCACGGGCAACGAAAAAATCATCCTCACCGAACGCGGCTCGTCCTTCGGTTATCAAAACCTCATCGTGGACATGCGATCTTTCCCCATCATGAAGAAGCTCGGCTATCCTGTCGTCTTCGACGTGACTCATTCGGTCCAATTGCCCGGCGGGGAAGGGAAATCGAGCGGCGGCCAGCCGGAGTTCATCGAGCCGCTCGCTCGAGCGGGCACGGCCGCGGGCGCCGACGGCCTGTTCCTCGAGATCCACGACAATCCCGCCAAAGCTTTGTCCGACGGCACGAACGCGCTGGCGCTGGATAAGCTGCGCCCGCTGCTCGAAAGAATCCTTCGCCTCGCGGCGCTGGTCCGCGAATGGGATGGCGCCCAATGAATCGCGAAGAGCGATCCAAGAAAACTCTGGAGAGCGCGCAGCGCGTGCTGCGGATCGAGGCCGAAGCCGTCAGCGGGTTGATCGACCGTGTCGATGAGCGCTTCGAGAAAGCCGTCGATCTGCTGGAAAAGTGCAAGGGGCGCGTGGTCGTCACCGGGATGGGCAAGTCGGGCCTGATCGGGAGAAAGATCGCCGCGACGTTTTCGAGCATGGGCACGCCGTCATTCTTTCTGCACGCCGTGGAAGCGTTGCACGGTGATCTGGGGATGCTCGCCGCGGGCGACGTGCTGCTCGCCATCTCCTCGAGCGGCGAAACGGAAGAGCTAATCGAACTGATCGAACCCGCCAAGCGCCTGGGGATCCCGCTGATCGCGATGACGGCGCAGCCGGCGTCGCCGCTGGCCTTGGCGAGCGAAGTGGTGCTCGACATCAGCGTGAAGGAAGAGGCGTGCTCGCTCAATCTCGCGCCAACGGCATCGACCGCCGCGGCCCTCGCCATGGGCGACACGTTGGCCGTGGTGCTCGCCGATCGGCGCGACTTTCAAGAGGACGATTTCGCAGCGCTGCACCCCGGCGGGAAACTTGGCAAGAAACTCCGCCGCATCGAAGCTCTGATGCACAAGGGCGACGACATTCCTCGCGTCCTGCCGACGACGAAGATGCCCGACGTGATTTACGAAATGAGCCGCAAGGGCCTGGGCCTCACCGCCGTGACGAAGCCCGACGGGCGCCTGGTGGGGATCATCACCGATGGCGATTTGCGGCGCGTGATGCAGAGGCGGAAGCAAAACGTGCTCGATCTCGCGGCGATCGACTGCATGTCGAAGAAGCCGGTCACTCTGCCGCGCACCGAGCTTGCCGCGGCGGCCCTGCGCTTGATGGAAGAGAAAAAGATCACGTCCGTGCTGGTGGTCGATCATGTGGGACGCCTCGAGGGCGTCGTCCACCTCCACGACCTGTGGAACCTGCAACTGTTTTAACGGACGACCGAGGGGTCTCTCTTCGACGCAATGACTATGGTAATCCGCGAAATCAAATTCCCGGCAAAAGCGATGCGGCGCGCGAAGAAAGTCCGCGTGCTGCTGATGGACGTGGACGGCACGATGACGCCGGGATACGTCTGCCTGCAATCATTTCCCGACGGAAGCGTGGCGGAGATGAAGATGTTCAACGCGCAAGATGGCGCGGGGATCAAGCTTGCGAGCCTCATGGGCATCCGCACTGGATTGATCACGGGGCGCGATTCGGTGGCCACGGCGCGCCGCGCACGCGAAGCGTCGATGGAATTCGTGGTGCAGGGCCAGCCGAAGAAGCTCGAAGCCTACAAGGCGATTCTTGTGCGCGCGGGAGTCACGGACGAAGAGGTGGCGTACGTGGGCGATGATCTCCCCGATCTGGCGCTGCTCGAGCGCGCGGGACTGGCGGTTGCCGTCGCCGACGCCAGCTTCGAAGCGAAACGCGCGGCGCACTACATCACGGTTGCGCGGGGCGGGGAAGGCGCGATACGCGAGGTCGTCGAGCTGATCTTGAAATCGCAGGGCAAGTGGAAGAAAGCCATCCCGCTCGCCATCGCCTAGTAGGGCTCGTCACCACCAGCGCGCAGACTAGACGGGGCCCCGTCAGACCTTGTAAGACTCCAAAGTTTCCGGCGCGAAAATCTCGGCTGGCTTCAATTGCCGCTTCGAGAGGCCCTGCTCGAACGAGTAGCGGAGCAATATTTCCAGCGTCTTCACGTTCCGCTCCAGCCCGTAAGGCCAGAAGTCCTCGCCCATCAGCGCCCGCGTTTCCTCGACGTGCCGGACGAGCCAGGGAAGCATGAAATTCAGCGCGCCCGTTTCGTAAAGCTCGTCGTACGCTAGCCGTTGCGCCCGCGTGAAGGCCTTGTGGAGCGACTGGGCCACCCACGGCGATTTTTCGTACACGTCGCGGCGAATAGCGATCACGTGCATGATGGGAAATATCGCGGTCCTCGAGAAATACTCCCGCTCGACCTTCTGATAATCCTCAAAGAGCCGCCGCACTTTGCCGGATCCGTGAACGAACGTGGAGGGCATGCGCGCCGTGTAGAGCGCGTCGATTTCGCCCGCTTCGAGCATGGCGGACAGCGTCTTCTTAGGCGGTATCGTTTCGAGCCTGATTGCGGGCGGCAGCGACAAGCGAAGCTTTTCCGGCCGCCCCGGCTCTTCCTCTCCGCCACGGAAGTAGGTGACGCTCGCGACCGGGACTTTGTACTCATCGCCGAGAATGCCGCGAATCCAGACGCCGGCAGTCATTTGATATTCGGGCGTGCCGACGCGCTTTCCAATCAGGTCCTTCGGTTCGCGAATTCCGCTATCGCGGTTGATGAAGATGCAAGAGTGCCGAAAAAACCGGGAAGGGAAGACCGGTATCGCGATGAATCTCGGATTTTCCGCGAAGAGCGACACCACGTAGGACGACAGCGACATTTCCGCCACGTGAAATTCGCGATGCCGCAGCATCCGAAAGAAAATCTCCTCGATCGGCAGGCTCAGGCAGGTCAGCTCAATTCCATCGACGGGGACGCGGCCCTCCAGAATGGCGCGCGTGCGGTCGTAGTTCGAGCACGCTAATGAGAGTGGGAGCTTACCCATGTTTAGTTTCCCCGGTTGAACCGCCGAAGGCGGATGCGTCTCGCGCGTGCGCCGCCCACGTAAAGGTGCGGGGCAGATCATATACTCATTGCGATTCCGATGAGAAGGACGAGCTCGCGGGAAATGATGGAGCGGGCGATGGGAATCGAACCCACGTCCAACTTTCCGCAAGTTATTGAATGTACTCACCCGATGTCTCCGATTTGGGCGCACTTGGGCGCAGAATCTCGCCCACTTTGTCCACTGCATCGCGTTGGGAATCGCCGATTACGTGGCCGTAAACTCCCAGAGTGACCCGCGCATCCGAGTGTCGCATCTGGTCTTTCGTCACGGCCATGTTCGCCCCAACGTCCATCAGTAAACTCGCGTGGCAATGCCGGAAAGCGTGCATCCCCGCGCGCTTGATTTTCAGTTTGTCGAGCACAGGCCAAAGCCCGTATTCGACAACTTTGTTGGCCGCGTAAGGCCGGGCGTTGCGATTGAGAAACAGAAACCCTTCGGGATTTTCTTTCCACGTCGCTAGGTATTCCGCGAGCAAGGTTGCGAGCGCGTCCGCCATCGCTACCGGCGCGGCGCTCGCCTTGCTCTTTACGGTCTGCACCCGACCGTACCAAGCCGATCGTCGCACATGGATCACGCGGCGCTCGAAATCTAGGTCCGCTCTTTGCAGACCGACGACTTCTCCGACGCGAAGTCCTGTCATTGCGGCGATAGCGAACATGGTGCGCCACGGGTCAGAAGCGATCGTGATGATTTTGCGCGCTTCCTCCCCGCTGAAAAAGCGCGGCTGATTGTGGATCTCGTCGGCCGGCAAAGCGAGCTCGCCTGCCGTGACTGGCTGCGTGCAGTAGCCCCACGATTTCGCGGTCCGCATCATCGAGGAAAGAGTCCCGAGGACGTTGAGAACGGTCTTGCGTGAGACTTTCTGCGAAAGCAGCGTCACGAAGTTTTGCTGTATTTGTGGCGTGAGTTCGTGGAGAAGAACTTTCCCCAGATGTTTCCGAATGTAAGTTTTCAGATGAGACTTTGCGGCCTTCACGCTCGAAGGCTTTTGGTGAGTGAGTACCTGAGCCTCCCAGCCGTCTGCAAATTTATCCACCGACGAAAACTTACTCGGCCGATAATCGAAGGAGTTGATCCGCGCGAGAATCGGATCAAGCAGACGGTGAGCGATTCGTTTCGTTTTTAGTTCTGCGATCGTGCCGAGAACCATCGAACGCTCAACGCGGATTGTCGTTTCCCCTTGGATCATGTCCTCTCGCCACCGGCCAACAAAAACCTCGTTCGGTTTCTTTCCGCGAACAAATACCCGTCCTTCTTGGTGCCGACGCCGAGCCATTGAGCCACCTTCTTTGCTCGTTGGTCCGGCTACCCTGTCGCGGACTGTACACGCCGCATCAGCATCCGGCAAAGCGAATTGTGTCACGCTCGCCATTGGCCTCAGGCTTCTAACTCCGCGGTTCCGATAACAAGTGATTCCGGAACCCCCCACCGATGCGAGAGCCGGGTGCCGCTTCTGGTCTTCCCACAGCGCGCGTAGCTCTGCCTCGGTTGGCGCAGCGGCCGGCGGACGAGGCACGTGGCGCAGCCACTGCGCCGAAGGGCGGGAGCGACCCCACGGTTCACTTGGGCGGCTGAAAGCCGAAAAAGTGGGGTCGCTCCCGCCCGATTTGATGTTTCTTCTACGGCCTCTTTTGCCGGCTGCGCGGCTTTATGTATTTCGCCGTAAGTGACTTCGAAAGCGGCACGGTGACGATGCTGGCAGATGAAAAGGTGCAGTATGTAATTTCTGCCTTCGTCACCTGTTCTCATTGTTTTCCTCGTTGGCGACGCCAATCTCTTTCAGTAAGAACGTGTGGAAGCCGACGATTCTCCTGTGGTCATTCGCGGAAGACTGGTGACGGATGCGTTCCTCGGTGATACCACGCTCGTGGCTGGGCATTGAGCAAAAACTCCCCTCATCAATACAGAGGGGGAAAAACGGGGAAACCTCACGAACAAAATTCGATTTCCTCATGTATTTTTCGACTCCGCAGTCGCTGCGTCAGGCATTCGCTCGCCGACCGAGTCGCTCCCGCTCCAGTCATGCGAGCGGGTCCGCCTCGCGGTGCCGGGTGTGCTCTTGCCCTCCTACGCGCTGCGTCAGGGGCAGGCAAAGCGAATTGTGCATCCTTCGTCGATTTAGATTCACAGCGGCTCGCCTGTAGAGCTGGCGGACAGTGCCGCTCGGCCAAATGGTTGGCCGGAACCGCTGCGAGTTTTGGAGCTGTGCTCAGAGCCCGTGCGCCTTTCTATACGCGGCCAAAGCCGGATCGCGTTCCGCGTGTCTGTCTTGCCAGGCGGGAAGCGGAGCATCCACGGGCTTCGGTGTCGGTCTTGGGTTTGGGTGTTCGGGTTTGCTTTTGACTTTAGATTTTTCATTCAAAAGGGAAGTCGGAGAGGCGGCGATTTGTGCCGCCGTGTCTTGTTGTAATAGAGAAGGATTTTTGGGAGTAAAGCTTGTAGTAATAGGGCTCTTCGTTTTGGCCGTACCGCCCTGAAAGCCCATGGCTTGCAAGTCGTTGCGCTTGGCACTCGCGGCCACCTCTGGTAGGGAATCAGCACCGCTCGCGGCCACCTCTGGCCTGGAACTCACGGGACTCGCGGCCACAATCGGCCGCGAATCTATCCGTTTCAATCTCGTTTTGTGCTTCGCCTTGGCAATCCAGAAGATCATCCCGTTCTTGCCGTGCGCTTCCGTGCGGATGTACTTCTCGCGTTTCAGAACCGCGACCCACCGGCGGATCGTGCGGATCGGAATGCCCTGGGTGTGGAAGTGGATTGTGTCGAACGTGAGAGGGTGGCCGTAATTGACGACGCCCTCACCGGACGAGTTGAGGGTGGTTTGCCGCGTTGTCAGATAGCCGAAAAGCCAGATTGCATTTCCCATTTTTCGGACATGCTTCCAATCTAGGATGTTGGCTTTTAGGCCAGTCCAAAATCCCATCGGGTGAGCTGCGTTGCTCAACGTGTCGCTCCGCCCAACAGAGAACGCAGCAGAGGTAGTTCGTCCGGCGATGGATCGGCGGCGCGCTTCTTGCCGGTCGCTGACTCGTACCAATCATCAGACTTCGATATGGGAGCATCGTGCGCTGCCTTTGAATCGGCAAGGGCGCAGGGCGCAGACGGGCTGACTAATCGAAACCAGGAATGACGTGCGCCTGTCTCGGAATCCGTTTCGGTTCGATTCTCGATCGTGAAACTGCGGCGCCGTAGCTCGAAAATGCGCGCGTTGTATTGCGCCGCGCACGCCATGATCTCAGGTGCTGGCACCCAAGCGCCGCGGGCGTCCGTTAGCAGGCGCAGAATGTGTTCCCGTTGTGTTGTCGCGCTCTGCGGCGCTCCGCGCGGTATCGCTCGATGGGCAGCCGAGTTCATATGGCTTGCTCCCGCGCGACGAAGTGGAAAAAGTGCTTAAGGGTTTTGCGGCTAGGGCGTCGGCCCTTCTGATATTCGCGAGCAAGCAATGCCAGCTGACCCGCCAGAATCGCCGCACGGCGTCGCCGGTCTGTCGCGATCATTCCATCGCGAAGGTCGCGCAGATCGGCTATCAGCGATTCCAGCGGAGCGAGACTGGAATTGGTCCGATTCTGTTGACTGGGGGAGGCGTTCCGACTTAGATTCTGCATTGTTGTTTCCGCCAAGCTCGCCACCGTCGAAAGTAAGCGAGCGAATTTGAACGCCCGGTGTTGCTGCCGGGCGTTCGTGTTTTAATCCGGAAGCTGCGGCAATTACAATTTCACATCACAAAAAAAAGACGCGGCACGGTGTGAAGTATTTCTGGAGGCAACAACCTAGAGAGGTACTCCCAAAAGCAGAAGAGTTCTTACCCGCCCTCAGCGAGCGATGTTGGGCGGCGCTTCTGAAACCTGTTGAGCCATACGTCGAAGGCTCGCGGTTTGATGATCGGTAGGCTCTGTGCCGCGCGCGCAGCATTCACGAGCCGGCAGAGCCTGGTCGAGTGATACCCGCCGAGTGTGGAGCGGATTGTTTCATAGAGCGAGGTTTGGCGGACGTGCCGGACGAGCAACTGCATTCGCCTATCAGATTTCCCGTGCTGTTCTGTGGCCGCAAGCACATTCCCACGCAACTCTTTGCTGTAGAGACGAAGAAGTGCTGGGAGCCCGCGAAACGCTCTCAGAAGAAACCTGCGCTGTGCGGCGGGAAGGCGCCGCGCCTCGTCCTCATAAAAACCACGTATCTGACTCGGTGAAAGATCGTAAGCGGGTGATAGCTCTGTCCCATCAAGCTTGCCCAATATCGCTGCGATTTTTAGAAGCCGGCTACAGAGCGCGTCAAGCTCTTTTCGATTGAGGGGCCAGCGCTGGCGTCTATCGTCTGCGATCACCGCCTGAGGCGACGCGCGGCTTACGTTGCAATCCCAGAATAGGTGAAACAAAAACTCTTCCGCCGGCCAGCTCATTCGCTGAGTGAAGAACTCGAAATCCTTCACGAGTTGCGGATCATTAGCGATTCGTTTCCGAAGCTCTGCGAACTTAGACTTGATCTCTCGGGTCCACTTCGGGAGGCGTCCGTGTTCGTGTGCAGTCAGGCGAGCCAGTTTTCGATCAAAGAGACGCTTGCCTTCGCGCCATGACTCGATGGGAATTTCCGGCCGGGCGAGTAGTCGCTCTTCGTCGTCCGATAGTGGGGGCGGATTCCGCAATGCATTACCGGCGCGTGCTTTCTCGGCGTGGTTTCGCTTACGGCGCCGACCTGCGCGGCTGGTGCTATTCTTTTGGTGGTTCGTCACAGCAGCCCCGCCCCGGTGCCAGCCGGGGCTTTTTTATGAACACTAATATACTTCCATCTTGACAGCCCTGTCAAACTGCGCGATCATGTAGCTATGGCATCGCGGCTCTACACAACGCGGGAGGTGGCAGAGCGGGTCGGAGTCTCCCGCCAGACGTTGCAAGCCTGGATAGCTGAGCAAAGGATCAAGGCGCCGGCAGTGATTCGTGCTGCGGGAGTTCGGCTCTGGAGCGCCAGCGATTTAGCTCGCGTTTTGAAAGTGAAGCCGCGGAATTATCCGCGCAGGCCGAAGGCTAAGAGGCGACCGTAAAAGAGCGAAGCCGCCCGGTGCTGGTAACACCGAACGGCTTCTAGCCCCATTGCACACTGGAGGTACAACGTGGCTTCAGATAGTCTATCCCGCCGATCTACTCGCGTCGCGATCTACGCGCGCATCAGCACAGCAAACCACGGACAGGATGTTACGACGCAGACACGAGAGCTGCGACAGTTTGCGGAAGCTCGCGGCTGGGTCATCGCGGGCGAGTACGTGGACACCGGCGTGAGCGGCGCGAAGGATTCTCGGCCAGATCTTAACCGTTTGATGGCGGACGCCCACAAGAGGCGATTCGATGTTGTCTGCGTCTGGCGGTTTGATCGGTTCGCCCGTTCCGTCTCTCATTTGCTCCGAGCTTTAGAGACGTTCAAGGCTCTTGGAATCGACTTTGTTTCGTTCTCTGAGCAAATGGACACTTCGACGCCCGCCGGAAAGATGGTGTTCACCGTCCTAGGTGCCGTTGCCGAGTTGGAGCGCACCTTGATTGTGGAGCGCGTCCGGGCAGGTCTGCGAAACGCACGTGCCAAGGGTAAGAGGCTCGGCCGCCCCCGAGTTGTCGTGGACGCCGCTAGAATAGGCCGTCTTCGCGCTCAAGGGCGATCTGTACGCGAGATTGCCGCCGACTTAGGGTATTCCCGCAGCCTTGTCCACAAAACCCTTACGATTGACGGGTCGCGCTGTGTTGCAAATGCGGGTGATTAGCGTTCGCTATGATCTGTCCCGAAAACAGTTGATTGTCGGACAGTGTCAGTTCGCCTCTAGTCGGGCTCCTTGCTTCCCGCGGCCGGCGGATTCTTAATCACGCGCACGTCCGAGAAACCCTGCGTCTTGAGCCAGTCAATCGCGCTCTCGACACGATTGGCCCCGTACGGACCCGTGACGACTACGAAAAAGTCACTGTTTGAGCTGTGCCGGGGTACAACCGCGACTGGCAAGCCCAGATCCTCAACTTTTTTCGCGACGATCTGAGCTTTGTCTTCCCGGTCAAACCGTCCGATCCACACATAACTGGGCGTGGGGTCATTCATGGCAGACACGGAAGGCGCTTTCTTGCCGGTTTGCTCTTGAAGGGAGGGCTCGTCTGTTGCCTTCGCCATATCTCGCGCGCTGTCAACGGCGGCGAGAAAATGCGCGATCAAGCGCTTAACATCGTTCTCGACGGCGACGCGATCCCGAGTTTCAAAATACACGGCTGAGTTGTCGTCGGGGTTCAGCACCTCAAGAGTGATCCGTTCTAGGAGCGCATCGTCATCCAATTTGAATATCAGGTCAGCATGGTCCGCGTTGGTTTCCGTATAGCGGTTGCGCAGCCCTGAACCGTCCACGGCCACAAAGACCTTGGAAAACTCAGCTTTCTGGGGAAAGTTCGTGTCATGCCTGTTCCACTGAACGTTGACCACAATCTCGCACTTCCGGGCTTTGAGAACGAGCGGCGCCTGGTCCAATTGTTGAGCCCTGGACACGATCGCGAGCGAAAGAACAGCGGCGATCAGAGCCACCGTTCTCGTGATGCGGCGATGCGAGTTTCGCTTAGGGCTAATTCGATGGCGCGACAGATTGGAGCCGATCATTCAAACCTCCCTCATGCACGACTTGGCTTCCAGAAGCGAAGCAGCCCAACGTTCCACGATCATGGCTTGGTGCAGGTTCCGTCGCTGTATTGCCAGCAAAGCACGCCGCCATGATGGGAGCAGGCACCACTGCCGGTCGCTGTGCTGGCTGTTCCGTCGTTACACACTGCGCCGACGCGATGACGTTCAGGCTGGGCCTCCGAACTAGTGAACGCCATTAGGCATACGAGGGCGACTGCCGCAAGGAATCTTTTCAATGAAGTTCTCATCTCAGTTCGCGTCTCCCGCTCACACTTTCGCCCGCAAGAGTGTGCGAAGCGATAGTACTTTGCCGTGTGGGTTAATGGCCTCCCTCGGCCTCAAGTGCCTTCGGCTGGGCTGGCGGGGGCTCGCCATTGTATTGCCCTAACCGTTAATACCGATGAATCACAAGTACCATTTCCAAGCTAGCCGCTTGGCTTGCAAACTTGGGCCTAGAGAGACTCGCTAGGAGGCAATGTGAAAAAGGCTCTTCTTCTGACGCTCATCGCGTGGGCCCTACCATCCTTCGCACAGACGCAGATGGCCTGCCGCGACCTGAAAGAATCGGGCGGCTTTCTTTACGCGGGGGAAACCGTAGTCAACGGTCAGGCTTGCCGTCAGGTGACTTACACAGCGGTCGCGCAGCCTGCTGCCGTCACTAACGCGCGGGAGGATGTCGCAGCCTCTTCGCAGCCTACTGGTGCTGCGAGTGCGCCGGCCAGCCAGCCTGCTGCGCCCATCGCTCCGCCGCCGACCAAGATCAACGATGGAAAAGTTCGGCTGTACGTGACCGACGAACCAAAAGACGAGTCGATCTTCCTAGCATCCCACCGCTCGGGATGGGGCGTCAGTGGTAACTCGAACAGCTTCAGCGGCGGGGGTGGCTCGGCCGGGGCAGCCGTTGGCTACTCCCAGAAAGGTGCCGACCCTCGAACTGTGGAGCTGCAAGCGGACTTGTATGAAAAATGCCCGTCGGTCGTCGTAACCGACGATCCTCCGCGAGCCGACTATGTGTTGCTCTTCCGGCGAGAGGGCGGAAAGAGAACCACCATGTTCGCGATGGGCGGGCTAACGGGTCTTGCGTTGTCAGCACACGCGAAAGTGGATGGTGCGAGCGTCTTCGACGCGAATGGCGATATGGTGTTTGCAACGAGAGCCCGCACCGTCGAGACTGCTATCAAGGAGGTTTGCCCCCACCTGAAGTAGCAAGCTCTTTGTGAGATTCTGTGCGCTGACAGATGCGACCGTTTTCCAGCCGGGCACAAATCGTTCCCCAGGGACTCGTCGCAAAGGCAATGAAAATGGGCTTGAATCATCCTAGCCACTGTTTTGAGGGGCGGCGACGAATCGCCAGGAGTCAATATTTGTCTATTAGTTGATTGTGTGCGGGCGGAGACTCAGCGCGTCCTAAGCGGGGCAATCGCGTGTCGGAAACTGTGTCTTGCTTGCGCGGGCCGCGTCAGCGCGGCGGATCGCCATGGTCGTTTCGATTGTCAGAAAGCTCGCATTCAAAGTGTGTCTCCGCGGACCTGGTGCAGGAAACTGGCACTCCCCATTTCTTTTTCGTCTCGTCTTCAAAATCT
>DATNIN010000013.1:0-287860 GCA_035604415.1 Candidatus Acidiferrales bacterium | reverse complement strand
GCTTCGCCGCTGGGAACATATCTACAACACCGTGCGTCCTCACCAGGCGCTCCGCTATCTCACTCCGCTCGAATTCCTCCATCGCTGGAAATCTCAACAAAAGAAAGCCGAGTGTCACTAATCATGTGGACGAGTACAGCGGTGTGATTCTGATGCGATGCCGATGTTATACTGATCGCCATGACATTCATGACCGTAACCTACGAGTTGCAGGGCGGGCTGAAGCCGGAGCAGTTCCGCGCGCTCGGCCAGTTCGCCAACACCTATGGCCTGCAAAAATTCCGCTTCGATGAAAAGACCAATCTGCTGCACTTCGATTACGACGCCTCGCGACTGCGGGAGACGGTGGTCGAGCACGTGCTGCGCGAGGCGAAAATCCCGGTGCTCCGGCGGGTTGCGAATGCCTGATTTCGACCTTCGCGGCCGTTAGCAACATAAGCCGTTAGAAACATAAGAGGAGTTCTGCTTTGCCGCTCTACGAATACAAGTGCGTGAAGTGCGGCCATCGCTTCGAGAAAATCGAAACCGTTACCGCGTCGGAAACAAAGAAGTGCCCGAAATGCGGGGCCACGGCGCGGCGCATGGCTTCGGCGCCCGCGATTCAGTTCAAGGGCTCGGGGTGGTATGTGAACGACTACGGAGGGAAAAGCACCGCGCCGGCTTCGAGCGAAGGCTCCGGAGACAGCGGAGCCGCCAAAACCCCGGAAAAATCTGCGGAATCGAAGACCGAATCGAAGCCGGCGGCTTCCGATAATTCCAACAAGGGCGCCGCCAACCGAAAGAAGAAATAACCTCTAAAGCTTGAGTCCGTGCAAGTACGCGCGAAAATCCTTGCCCAGATTCGGATCCTTTAGCCCCAGCTCGACCGTCGCCCGAAGGAATCCGAGCTTGTCCCCTGCGTCGAGGGTCTTGCCGTCGTAGATACACGCGAACAGTTTGTTCGCCTCCGCCAGCCGGCACAGCCCGTCGGTCAGTTGAATCTCGCCCCCTGTGCCCGGCTTGGTTGTTGCAAGATACCCGAAGATTTCCGGCGGCAGCACGTAACGCCCCGTCACTCCGAGATTCGATGGCGCTTTTTCCGCGCTCGGCTTTTCCACGAGATTCTTGACGCGCAGGAGCCTTGCGCCCCACCGCGTATTCTTCTCCGGCGCCGCATCCACGATCCCGTAGAGATGGACGCGTTCGCGCGGCACCTGCTCGACGTGGATCGCGCCCGCCCCGGTCGCTTCGCAGATCTCGATGAGCTCGCGCGTCGCGGGCACCGCTCCATCCATGATCACGTCGCCCAGCAGCACCGCGAACGGCTCGTCCCCCACCAGTTCCGCGGCGCACAGCACCGCGTGGCCTAACCCCAGCGCCTCACTCTGCCGCGTATAGCTGATCTTCAGCCCGCCGCTGATCTCCCGCACCATCCGCGCGGCATCGTGCTTCCCGTGCTGCTCGAGAAAGCTTTCCAGCTCGGGCGCGGAATCGAAGTGATCCTCGATGGCGTTCTTTCGCCGCCCGGTGACGAATATAACGTGCTCGATTCCCGACGCGATGCACTCCTCGACCGCGTACTGGATCAGAGGCTTATCCACGACGGTCAGCATTTCCTTGGGAATGGCCTTCGTCGCCGGGAGGAATCGCGTCCCAAGCCCTGCCACGGGCAGCACAGCCTTGCGCACTTTCTTCGCTTTTCCAGTCATGTTTTTCGTCGGAGACTGACCCGCGCCTGGCGAGCTTCCCTGCCTATGCTAACATGGCGATTCTAAGTCATTTGCAAGATTGAGGCACGGTTGTGACCCTACGCGAACATCTGATTCTCGGCATCGAATCCTCCTGCGACGAGACGGCGGCGGCCGTCGTGGCCGGAGGCGGTCGCATCCTCTCGAGCGTTGTCGCCTCGCAGACCGAGATTCACCGCAAGTATGGCGGCGTCGTCCCTGAGCTTGCTTCGCGCGAACACCTCCGGCAGATCGTTCCCGTGGTGCGTGAGGCCATCGAGCAAGCCCACATCGCGCTCCGAGACGTGGACGCGGTGGCCGTTACGAACGGGCCGGGATTGATCGGCGCGCTCCTCGTCGGCGTCACCTACGGCAAGGTGCTGGCTATGTCGCTCGGCAAGCCGCTGATCGCCGTGAATCATCTCGAAGGCCACGTCCACGCCGTGTTTCTCGAGGCGCACGCCGCCGGCCGCACGCCTGCGCTGCCCGCCGTCTGCCTGACCGTGTCAGGCGGACACACGATTCTTTACCATGTGACATCCGCAGCCTCGAACGGCGCGGAACGCTTCGCGTACGCGCGCATTGGCGGCACGCGCGACGACGCTGCCGGCGAAGCCTACGACAAAGTCGCCCGCATGCTCGCGCTGGGCTACCCCGGCGGACCGATGATCGATCGCCTCGCGCCGCACGGTGACGCACATGCCGTCCGCTTCCACGAACCGAAGATGAGCGGCAACCCTTACGACTTCAGCTTCAGCGGTATCAAGACGGCTGTGCTCTATCACCTGCGGCGCAATCCGCAGCTCACACCGGAAATCGAAGCTCGCCGCCAGGCGCTTGCGCGCGGCGAACGCAGCGCGGATGCGTTGCGCGCGCTTTCAAGTCCCGCCACGCTTGATCTGATTGCAAGCTTCCAGCGCGGGGTCGTCGATAATCTCGTCTCGCGCACGTTCGCCGCAGCCGAGCAGCACGCCGTGCGCTCGATCCTTGTCTCTGGCGGCGTCGCGGCCAATAGCGAACTCCGCCGCAGCTTCGAGACCGAAGCCGCTCGCCGCGGCATGGAAGTTTTCTTCCCCAGCCGCGCGCTTTCCACCGACAACGCCGCGATGATCGCTGCCGCCGGGCATGCACGCTTCCTCTCCGGCGAGCGCGCCGATTCCATGCTCAACGCCGAGGCCAATCTCCCGCTCGCTTGAGTTTCGCGCGGGCGATGCTGCCCCATATCTGAGAGGTCACAAATGACTGAACCGGGAAGCATGAGCGGAAAGACCTGCATCGTCACTGGAGCCAACAGCGGTATCGGCAAGGAAACCGCGCTTGGCCTCGCGCGAATGGGCGCGCGCGTGGTGCTCGTCTGCCGCAACGCCGAGAAGGGGAAAGCCGCGCTCGACGATATCCGGCGGGAGTCTGGATCGTCCGAGCTTGGCCTACTGATTGCGGAGATGTCTTCGCAAGCATCGGTGCGAGCCCTCGCGGAGCAAGTCCTGAAAAAATATCCTCGCCTCGACGTGCTGATCAACAACGCGGGAGGGGCGGGCGGGGCCGGGCGTGCACGCACGCTGTCGGCAGATGGCATCGAGACGACGGTCGCCGCCAACCACTTAGGCGCTGCCTTGTTGACGCTCCTCTTGCTCGATCTCTTGAAGGCCAGCGCGCCCTCGCGGATCATCAACCTCTCTTCGGAGGCTCAGCGCCGCGCCCGCCTCGACATGAACGACCTTCAATTCGAGCATCGGAAATTCAACGGCTTCGCTGCCTACGGACAATCGAAGCTGCTGATGAATGCGTTTACGTTCGAGCTCGCGCGCAGACTCGAAGGCACCGGCGTAACCGCGAACTGCCTCCACCCCGGCGTGGTCGCGACCAATATCTGGGGCACCGATCCGCCGTTCATCTTCAAGCTCATCATCGCCCTGGTAAAACCCTTCATGCTGAACTCCAAGGAGGGCGCCGAAGTGTCCCTCTATCTCGCAAGCTCGCCCGAAGTCGCGCAAGTCTCTGGAAAATACTTCGTGAAGTCGAAACCGGCCGAATCGAGCGCTCTCTCGCGTGATCCGAAAATCGCCGCCGAAATCTGGCAATGGACCACGAAGATGATCGGCGTGCAGATGGCGTGATGCGAATGTGACGCCGCGAACTACAGCAGCGGCGGCTCGTAAATATAGGCAAGCCCGTCAGCGGTGACGGCGTAGGCTTTCGATCCGTCGAGTGACCAGCGCAGATCGACCACTCCCTCGGCGGCGTACTCATCGAACACCGCGAGGCTCTTCATATCCACGAGGAACAGGCGCCCCTTCGCGGAGTTCCTGAGCCACGAGCTGAAGCACAGGCAAAGCGGCAGATGCGGGTGGCACGCGCAGAGCTCCGCGCCAAACGGCAACGATTCCGCCTCCACGCTTTCCTCCGCGATCCGATACGCCTGCCCCGCGGCGCAATAGACAAGCTGGCGGCTGTCAAACGTCCACGCAAGATCGGTGACGTGGCCCTGCGCCTGAAAAGTTCGCTGCCTTCGCAGCGTTGGCACGTCCAGCAGCACGATCGAATCGTCCGCCCACTCGCCTTCGATTTCGACGAGGCTCGCAAGCGTTCCTTCATCCGGTGCGAAGGCCGTGCAGCCGAAGCCAGAAAACGATCCCTCGTCGCCCCCCTCGGCATCTCCCGCCTGCGCGCCCAGCCATTCATCGACCGTTCGGGGCCCGCCAAGCGCGCTCAGAGGCGCTCCGGAAAACGGCATCTTCCCGCTCGATTCCGGCGCCGCTTCCCATAGGCGCAGCTCCGCTTCCGTCCCGCCGGGCGTGGCAGCCGCAAAGTATCGTCCCGTATCGGACCACGCCAGGCATTGCGGAAAATTCAAAAATCTTCCGAACGCGCCCAGAGACACTTTCCCGTGCAGATCGAAGACTTGAAGTTCCCGCTGCCATCCGCCCCACCCCGCGATCAAATAGCGCGCCGTGGGCGACCATGCGAACGCTGCCGGCAGGTCCGGGGCGCACGCCTCGGGCTCTCCCGCAACGCTGAGCGCCAGCACGGGCAAGCTCAATTCGATGTCGTAAAGCGCCACGCGTTCCGTGCCGTGCCGCACCACCGGCGACGTGGCGCACAGCTGGCCCGCCGGTGAAATCGCGAGATGCCGGGACCGCTCGGTGAAAACTTTCTTGACGAGCCAGTTCGAGTCGCGCGCCAGGTCGCGCAACCCACGCGCAACGATGGCCGCCGACCGCACCGCCAGCGCCTGCGATGGCGCGGGGATGATCTGCTTCGCCTCGGATTGTTCGCGAGTTTCCATCAGCGGGCGTTCGATTGAGGATTCTGGAGACGCTGCTTCGCCAGCGCGATCTGTTCATCCACTTTTTCGATCATGCTCTTGAGCACGTCGCGGCCGCTTTTCTCGGCCTCGTCCACGCGCGATTTCAGCTGGTACAGATCGGAGCGCAGCAGTCCCTGCATCTCCGCTTCGATTTCCGCGAGCCGCCCGCGCGCCTGGCTGACGCGCCGGATCACGCGCACCAGTTCCGCGCCCGGCCCATCTCCTGCCACGGCCTCCGGGCTGTGCTCGTACGCGGTCAGAATTCTTGCAAGACGCGCCTCGTCGCCCCGCTCGTATGCCTGATTTGCTTCGGCCATCAACTGCTGCCGCTTGGCGCGGTCGTTGCGGTCCGAGGTCAGATCGGGATGGACGCGCTTGGCCACCTCGCGGTAGAGCCGCTTCATTTCCGGCGAGGACTCGAACGCGCGGGGTTCCTGCGCGGCCTTCTCTCCGGCCGCGGATTTTGTCTCGTCGGCGCGGGCGCGCGCCTCGCGAGCCGCCTGCTGGGCGCGCTCGTTCGCAGGCTGCTCCCGGGCAAGCCGTTCCGCAAGTTGCGCCTTCCACTCGTCGAGCTCGGCGTAGCGCGAGCCGACGAAATGCAGATACTGCCGCTCGAACGCTCCAAGCTCCGCGCGCAGGTTCGCCGAACGCAGCTCGCGGTCCGCAAGTTCGGCCTCAAGGGCCTCCTGCTCGCCCCGCTTGCGCGCCAGTTCCTGCTCTTCCGGCTTAACAGGGGTTTGAACGGACGCGCGCGCAGCCTGCTGCGCTGGAGGCACATCCGCTGATTTCAGGCCCATTTCGTCCGCCTCTGATTGGTTCCCGCACACCGACTGGCCGCCGATCACGCCCTTTGGCGGCCAATCCGCCTTCGGATCGTCCCTAAATTGTACGATGCAGGCGCGGACGCTTCCGAGCGCTTGGCAAACGCGGTTTCCAGAATGAAAAATACCCTCTTGGCAAAGGCCTGTGGCGCCTTCCTGCCGCCATCCAATTTGGCTTTGCGGCGCAATTCGCATGCGCAGCGTGCTGATTTCGGCGGGCGTCGCCCTGATTTACAATCTCCTTCGGCTAACACGGGCCTCACCAGGAGGAAACACATGCAGGAAACCGCAGAACAGTATCGCGCACGGATGTTCGATCACATCAAGGGCGTCGATCCTCTGAAGCTACAGGCGGCCGCCCCAGCGCGTCTCGCGAAGCTTCTGAGGGGGGTCAGCCCCGCGAAGGCGCGCAAGCGCCCCGCCCCGGACAAATGGTCGATTGCGGAAATCGTCGCGCACATCGCGGACACCGAGGTCGTCGGAGGCTACCGGATCCGCGCGATTCTCGGTGAGCCCGGAACTCAGATCATCGGCTTCGATCAGGACGCCTGGGTGACGGCGCTGCACTACGACAAGCGTGACCTGCGGAAATCTTTCGAGCAGTATCGCGCGCTGCGCGAGGCCAACCTGGCGCTGCTCAAGACGCTGACGCCCGAGCAGTGGAACCAGCACGGGATGCACAGCGAGCGGGGCGCGGAGACCGTCGAAACAATCGTCCGCATGTTCGCGGGACACGACCTCAACCACTTCCAGCAGATCGAGCGAATCCTCGCCGCGAAAAAGAAGAAGTAGCCGCAGCTACCAGATGCGGCAGCGCTGGCCTTCGGGCCGCACCATTTTCGAATCCGCGCCGCAGCCGAACGCCTTGGCGAAAGCAGCCGTATTCGAAAGCGGCCCATTCCCCCGAAATGGATTGAGCGGGTGCGGATCCGTCTTGGCGATTAACCGCGCATACTCCGGGCGCAGGTTGGCAGCCCATATCTGCGCCCATCCGAGGAAAAAGCGCTGGTCCGCAGTAAAGCCGTCGATCGGCGCTGGATCGGGCTTCCCGGCCAGCGTCTTCAAGAACGCAGCGTGTGCGATCGTCATGCCTCCGAGGTCGGCGATGCTCTCGCCCTCTTCGAGCTTGCCGTTTCCGTGCAGGCCCGGCTCGATCTCAAACGCCTCGAATTGCTTCGCGATGCACTCGCCGCGTTCTTGGAAATTCTTCAAGTCCTCGGGCGTCCACCAGTCGTTCAGATTGCCCTGCCCGTCGAACTTCGCGCCCTGATCGTCGAACCCGTGGGTCATCTCGTGGCCGATCACCGAGCCCATGCCGCCGTAGTTGATCGCGTCGTCGGCCTTGGGATCGAAAAACGGCGGCTGAAGAATTCCGGCCGGGAAAACGATCTCGTTCATCGAGGGGTTGTAATAGGCGTTGACAGTGGGCGGCGTCATTCCCCATTCGGTGCGATCCACGGGCTTGCCGATCTTCCCGAGATCGCGAGCAACCTCGAAAGCTTTGCCGCGGAGCACGTTTTCCATGTACGGCCCTCGATCGACCTTGAACCGCGAATAGTCGCGCCATTTGTCCGGGTAGCCGATCTTGAGCGTGATCGCGTCGAGCTTCTTGCTCGCCTGCACCCGCGTCGCGGGGCTCATCCAGTCAAGCGTCGAAAGATCGTCGTGCAAGGCGGCGATCAGGTTTTGCACCATGGCAAGCGCTTGCGCCTTCGCTTCCGGCGGGAAATTGCGCTGCACGTAATACTGGCCGAGAGCTTCGCCGAGCTGGCCGTCGGTCGCCATCACGCAGCGGTGCCACCGCGGGAGCAATTGCTTCGCGCCGGTCAGCGTGCGCCCGTAGAAATCGAAGTTCTCATCGACGAATTTTCCCGGCAGACTTGCGGCAACGGCATGGACGAGATGCCAGCGGAGATAGATCTTCCAATCGTCGAGCGGGACGGAGGCAAGTCCGGAATCCAATTGTTTGAAGAAGTCGGGCTGGCCGATGTCGGTGCTGTCGAGCGCCGGGGCGCCGATTTCCTTGAAGTAGCTGGTCCACGAAAAGTGGGGTGTAAGATCGCCGAGCTGTGCCAGCGTCAATCGGTGATAGTTCGTTTCCGGATCGCGCAGTTCCTCGCGCTTCTTGGAAGCCTTGGCAAGCGCGGTCTCCACATCGAGCACGGACTTCGCCTCGGCGGCGGAGGTCGCATCGTCATCGCCCATGAGCTTGAACATGTTCGTGACGTGCTGGATGTAGGCTGTGCGAAGCTGCTTCGACCGGTCGTCGTCATCGACGTAATACTGCCGGTCGGGCATTCCCAGCCCACCCTGTCCAGCCCCGGCGATCACCTGCGTGCTGTCCTTCAAGTCCTGCTCGGAGCCGAACTCGAATACGGCGTTGACGCCCGAGCGTTGCAGTCGCGCGATTTCAGCTTGCACCCCGGCGGTGTCTTTGATGTCCGCGATCGCTTGGAGTTCGGGAGCGAGCGGCTTCAAACCGGCCGATTCCACCTGGTTTTCATCCATGCAGCTTGAGTAGAAATCGCCGATCTTTTGCCAGTTCGAGCCGGGCGCGGCGGCTTGGTCCTTGGCAGCTTCCTCGAGGATCTGGTGAAGGGCTTCTTCGTTATGATCGCGGAGCTTGTTGAACGTCGCCCACGCGGCGCGATCGGGCGGGACTGGATTGTTCTTGATCCATCCGCCGTCGGCGAATTTGTAGAAGTCGTCGCAGGGAGAAATCGAGCGGTCGAGATTCGCAGGATCGAAGCCGTGGATCACCGTGTCGGCTCCGCGCGGGGATGACGTCGCTCCTCCCCCATCAGCAGCGTCCGCCATGTAACTGGAACACCCGTTCGTGGCCCGCGGCGTGGAATCTGCGGCGCCACCCGATTCGGAAGACTGCGATGCAAGCGTGAGGGGGAAAAGCAGGGACAGAACTGCTGCGAGCGCAAGGCTGGAGCGTCGAGTCATCGGGAAGCTCTCCCTCGGATGAAGGCTGCGAGGCGCACGCATTCCCATCCGGTTTGAATTGCGATTGGAAAGCTGCCCCTGGGCGCGTTTACCCGCCCGCCGCCCACCGCTGGAATATTCTGCTTGCGCCGCGACGAAGTGTCAATCGGCGCGACGGCCCCCGCCGAGATGCAACGCCGCTCGCGTCGTGTACGTTGCTTCGCTGGCTCACCGATGGGGACTCCCCATGATAACCGCGCGCGCTTAGGCCTGGAGTAGACTAGGCCAGGAGGGAAGCGTGCCTGATCCACGCGTAGAGTACGGAAGCCGCCTCGAGACCCAGGTCAGAATAGTCGCGACACGCGAACGCCACCACCTCCGAATCGGAAATGTGAAATTGGCGGTGGTCGCCGCTGCTCTCGTGCTCGTGTGGCTCTGTTTCGGAAGGCACCTCGTGTCGGCTCGCTGGCTTCTTTTGCCGGTAGCCACCTACCTCGCATTGGCGATTGTGCATGAACAGATCATCCGCGCGCGGGCCCACGCGGCAACGGCGGCCGCTTTCTATCGCGCCGGAATCGCTCGCATCGAAGACCGCTGGAGCGGCACGGGCGCATCGGCCGAAAGGTTCCGCGACGAAAAGCATGTCTATGCGGACGACCTAGATCTGTTCGGGCGCGGCTGCCTATTCGAGCTTCTCTCGACCGCCAGACTGCCGATGGGAGAAAACCGCCTCGCAGAATGGTTGTGCAAACCTCCGCCGGTGAAAACGATCGTGGAGCGGCAAGGCTTGATTGCCGAGCTGCGCCCGAAACTGGACCTGCGAGAGGATTTGGCTGTGACCGGAGAAGAGTTGCGCGTCCGTTTGAATCCGGAGTCGCTCACGAAGTGGTGCGAGGAAGCGCCGGTGCTCGGTGGAACTGCCTGGCGCGTCATCGCGGCGGGCTTTGCGCTGTCCGCTGCGGCGGCTTTCATGTATCTGGTCGTCACGGCGAACCTCTGGCCGTTTCTCGCTGTCCTGATCGCCGAGGGAATCGTGTACGGCTGGTTGCGAAGGCGCGCGATGGCAGTCATCTCGGAAGTCCATTGCAACGCTGAAGGGCTGCTGCTCTTCTCGAAGATTCTCGCGCGTCTCGAGCGAGAGCCCTTCACCTCTCCGCGACTACAGCAGCTTGCGGCTGAGCTGAAACGGGGCACTGAGCCGGCATCGCGCGCGATCCGGCGATTCGCGGGCATTGTCTACTGGATCGATGCGCATGACAGCCTGATCGCCAGGATCATGAACCTCCCGCTGCTCTACACGATTCAGACGGCTTTGGCCGCCGAGGCATGGAGAAGGCGCTGGGGCAGCCGGATGCGCATCTGGATCGACATCGTCGCCGAAATCGAAGCGCTGCTCTCGCTGGCGACGTATTCGTTCGAACACCCCGCCGACCCGTTCCCGGAGTTCGCGGATCAGGGCGATTCACCGGCGCTCTTTGCTGGCGAGGAGCTTGGTCATCCGCTGATTCCCGCGCAGCAATGTGTGCGGAATAGCGTGCAACTGGATGCGGCGACGCGCGTCTTGCTGGTGAGCGGTTCGAATATGTCCGGGAAAAGCACCTTGCTCCGATCGGTCGGCATCAACACGGTTCTGGCTATGGCAGGCGCGCCGATCCGCGGCAAATCCCTCCGCATGGCCCCGCTCCAGCTTGGGACGCGTCTGCGCAGCATTGACTCCCTGCAAGAGGGCCGCTCGACCTTCTACACGGAACTTCTCCGCATTCGACAAGTGTTCGACCTTGCGAACGCAGACGCGCCGGTATTGTTCCTGTTCGACGAACTTCTGGACGGGACGAATTCGCACGATCGCCGTATCGGCGCAGAGAGGTTGGTTGGGGCGCTGCTTGAGCGCGGCGCCATCGGCATTGTGACCACGCACGACCTGGCGCTGACCGAGATGACGAAGTCGCTGGGCACGATCGTGCGCAATTCGCACCTTCAGGATTACGTCGAGGATGGAAAAATGCGCTTCGATTACAAGCTGCGCGACGGCGTGGTCACGAAAAGCAACGCCCTTGAACTGATGCGGCTCGTCGGGCTCAACATTTGAATCCCGCCCCGGCTCTCGCTCAGGCGTTGTCGATCTGGGCGCGCTGGAGCCGATCGGAGTAATCGACGTACACCGTCTTCCACTCCGAATAGAAATCGAGCGCGGCGAGCCCGGCCTCGCGATGGCCGTTGCCCGTGTTCTTTGTGCCGCCGAACGGGAGATGCGTTTCGGCGCCGATCGTGGGCGCGTTGACGTACACGATCCCGGTCTCGAGGTCGCGCTGCGCGCGGAAGGCGTTGTTCACGTTCCGCGTGTAGATGGCAGCGGAGAGTCCGTAGTTCACGCCGTTGGCAATCGCAAGCGCGTCGTCGAACGAATCGAACGGAATCACCGAAACCACCGGACCGAAAATCTCCTCCTGGCAAATGCGCATCTTCCGGTCGCAATCGGTGAAGACTGTCGGCTCGTGGAACCATCCGCGCGCGTAGGCGCCGCCTTCGAGGCGATGCCCTCCCGTCGCGAGCTTCGCGCCTTCGTTGCGCCCGATTTCCACGTAGCTCATCACCGTTTTGAGCTGCTGCTCGTTGATGCACGGCCCCATCTGAGTCGCGGGATCGAGGCCGTCGCCAACCTTCAGCGCCTTCACGCGCTCAACAAACTTGCCGACGAACTCTCGATAGATGCCCTTTTGCACCGCGACGCGGCTCGCCGCCGTGCATCGCTGGCCCGTGGTCCCGAATCCGCCCCAGACCGCGCCCTCGATCGCGAGGTCGAGGTTCGCGTCGTCCATCACGATGATGATGTTCTTGCCGCCCATTTCGAGGTGGCACTTCTTGAACGTCGGCGCGCACGCCTGGCTCACGATGCGGCCCACTTCCGTCGAGCCCGTAAAGCTCACGAGATCGACGCCCGGATTTGTCAGCATCGGCGCTCCGGCGTCCGGGCCTTCGCCGAACACCACGTTCAGTACGCCCGGTGGAAGGCCCGCCTCCGCAAGCGCCTGCGCCAGATTGTATGTCGATAGCGGCGTGTCTTCCGCGGGCTTCAGCACGACCGTGTTTCCGCAGATCAGTGCGGGCATCGCTTTCCACGACGGAATTGCCATCGGGAAATTCCACGGCGTGATCAGTCCCGCGACGCCGACGGGCACGCGCACCGCCATCGCGAACTTGTTGGGCAGTTCCGAGGGCGTCGTATGCCCAAACTGGCGGCGGCCTTCCCCGGCCATCAGGTACGTCATGTCGATCGCTTCCTGCACGTCGCCGCGCGTCTCCGCCAGCACCTTGCCCATTTCGCGGGTCATCTCGCGGGAGTAATCTTCTTTCCGGCTGACCAGAATTTCGGCGGCGCGGAAGAGAATCTCGGCGCGTTTGGGCGCGGGCGTCAGTCGCCATTTCTTGTACGCAGCCTTCGCGGCGTCCACGGCCTGCGCGACGTCTTCGGCGCCCGAAGCCGGAAACATCCCGACCAGCTCATCCCTGTTTGCCGGATTGCGGTTCTCGATGGCCCTCCCGCCGCGGGCTTCGACCCATTCACCATTGATGTAGTTCTTGAACACCTTCGGGGCAAAAGCGGCGGCCATGGCGGGTCCTCCAGATTGTGCGGTCTTGCGCGGACGGTGATGCCGAAGACTCAGGTTAGCAATCGCGCGGCAGCGGCGTCAACGCACGCAGCTTACGGCTGTGAAGGCTTGGCGTCGGAAGCAGAGGTGGTTCCGGTGCTATTGGGCGTGCTGGCCGATCCGGCCGGAGACGTAGAGGACTGCGTCTGGGGAGTCGTAGAGCAGCACGTTGTCGCGGGTTTGTCAGCCGGCGGCGTTGTCGTCACTGGAGACGATGGCGGCATCAAGCAGCAGCCCGGAACCACTGGCTTGGGCGCGGAAACACCCGCGATGTCGGAACCGAGTCCCAGCTTTTGCAGCGTCGGAGCGTCCAGTTTTCCGTTGGCTTCGATCCCGTTGGCCGACTGGAATTTCTGCACCGCAGCTACCGTATTGGAATCCCACTTGCCGTTCGGATCGCCCTGGTAATACCCGCTGCGGGCGAGAGCCGACTGAATTTCGGAAATGCGGTCGGGTGTCGGTGCTTTCTGGCCCGGCTTGCTGCGCGTGTGGTGCTTGTGCTTGGTTTTCTTCGGAGCGCCCGATGTCGAGGCAGCGGAACCAGAAGTCGAACTCGCCTGGCGAGCGGGAGCCGATGAAGCCGCACCCGGCCAAAGAGTGCATGCGAGCGCGAAAGACGCGGCGATTGGCAGCCATTTCATCAGAGTTGACCCTTTTAATTGACGCCCGTTCCCCGGGCTTTGTCGCCCGGGCCCGAATCCCAGTAACTTGATTATCGCCGTTCGACGGGAAGACTCAAGACGCGCGGCACGCAGCGCCACGTATGAGGCAATGGAGAGATGCGGCGAATCGGCGCATCAGCGCAATTCGCCGGACCGCGAGTTTTCAGTGCGCGGCGGGAATGGACCCGGCCAGAAATAGAGTCAGCACGCGATCGGTTTCGGAGCGCCGCGCTACGCGGAAAAGCACGTCCTCGCCGGGCTTGATCTTCATCATTTGCGCGCGGTAGTCCGCCATTGAGTTGACGGGAATGTGGTTGATTTCGATGATCACGTCACCGCGCGCGAAGCCCACGTCTTCGGCAAAGCTCGCTGGCTCAACCTGCGTGACCACGGGGCCTGTCAGCTTGCCCATCCCGAGCTTATGCGCGAGGTCTGACGTCAGATCCTCGACGTGCAGTCCGAACTGGCCCGGCTCCTCGCCCTGATCGGGCTGCTGATCGGCATCCTGAGCTGTTTGCGGGAAAATCTTGGCGCGGTCGGCGACCGTCACCATCGCGTCCTTGGCCTGCTGGTTGCGAACGTAGTGGAGCCGCACGTCCTGGCCGATCGGTGTCTGAGCAATCGGGTTCACCAGGTCGGCGCCCGTATGGACGGGTTGGCCATTCACATCCGTGATCACGTCTCCGGCCTGCAATCCGACCTTGTCCGCCGGGCTGCCGGGCTCGACCGCTTCGACCACGATCCCATAAGGCGCGCCCAGTTCCTTCAGGAGGACCGGATTTTCGCTGTTCTCTTCCTGGAATGTGACGCCGATGGAGCCGCGGGTTACCTTCCCGACGGTCACGAGCTGATTGTAAACTCCAATCGCCGTGTTCGACGGCAACGCGAACCCAACGCCTTCAAACCCTCGGCTGCCGGTATAGATCGCCGTATTGATGCCAATCACTTCGCCGGAAAGGCTCACGAGCGGGCCTCCCGAGTTCCCCGGATTGATCGCCGCGTCGGTCTGGATGAACCGCTGGAATTGATGCCCCACGTTCGAGCGGTCCTTGGCGCTGATGATCCCGGCCGTGACTGTGGAGTTCAGCCCAAACGGGCTGCCGAACGCGAGCACCCAGTCCCCGACCTGTACCCCGTCCGAATTGCCGAGTTTCCCAATGGGCAGATCGTGGTCCGCATCGATCTTAATGACCGCAAGGTCCGTGTCCTTGTCCGTGCCGATCACGCGGGCGTTGTAATGGCGGGAATCGCCGTCGAGCGTCACTTCAATCTTCGTGGCCTGGTCGATCACATGGTCGTTCGTGAGGATGAATCCCCGCTTATCCACGATCACGCCGGAGCCAAGGCTGCGCTCCGCATCGGGGGCATCCTGCGGCGAATCAAAAAAGCGGTCGAAGAAGTCCTGGAAAGAATCGTTGGGGTTGCGCTGGCTCTTGCCCCCGCTTTTCGGCTTCTCGATCACCTGCGTCGTCGAAATGTTGACGACGGCGGGCCCCAAACTCTTGGAGATGCTCGAAAACGCGCTGGAAAGCGTCACCGGGTCCGGAATCGCGAGCAGCGCAGCCCCGCTCGCTCCCTGCGCCCGCGTGGCCAGCGCGCGGCCCGAAACCAGGCTTCCGATGATGATGCCGGCGCACAGCGTGACCGTGACGAGGAGGGAGGCAAACACCTTCCGGCGTCTCACCCAGCTCCAGAGTTCCTGAAATTGGATTCCCATCCTCGAGCTCCTCTGCCGCTGCCGAAGAAGACTAAACTTGAATTATAGCACTCATTCCAAAACCGCAAGTCCGGCCCTGCGGGAGTTTGCCCTGATGACCACGCCCCCGCAACCCCTGTAGTGCGTCGGTTTCCGACTACCCAACTGACCGGGAGTTAGCCGCGTCGCCGAGCAGCACTTCCCTGGTGATTAGGGTTTGCCGACAGCGTCCAATGCGCGGCCAGGGGCAGATGGGGGCCGACATCATATTCGAAACTGCCGCTCCGCTATTCGGCAGGCGCCGCATCCGCCAAGAATGCCACGCAGTCAAGAAATCGGTTGACGCATAGCGCACCGACGCGGTCTCGAGTGCATTCTCGGTCGCCCGGGATGTCAAAATTGAAATTCCGGCATTTAGGGGCAGCCATGATCTCTCCGTTCTCCAAAATGATGGACTACGCCGTTGATGCTCACTTCAGGAAAGATCGGAGCGGACGGTTGGTTTTTATTCCGTTTGGCCGCAAGGGGAAGTGTTACTTCGTCGATTCGAAATCCGATGAAGAAAAAATCAGAGCGTTCGTCAGGATGTACCGGAGTGCCATTCAGCTGATTTCTTTCCTGATATATCCGAGCGCTATGTTTCCCGGTTTGATCCTGGAGGACTACGCTGGTTTGAGTCCCAGGGGACACAGATTGGCGATTGCTCTTGGGATCCCTTTGTTTTTCTCGCTGGTCCTTAGCGCGTTGGTATGGATGCTTTGGAGCTTATACAAAGGAGCGATTCCGAGCTTAACTTCCTCACTGAGCGAGGCCGGACCTGATGTCATGGGGCAATTAAGCAAAATCTCTCAACGGCCCTGGCGTCTACCTCTGTTTTTCGTTGCCGCCGGTTTGCTCCTCATCGGTTTGGCTCTTCTTGCTGTCTTGACCTCGCACCATTTTCCCAGGTGAATGGGCCAGATGCCTCATTAAACGCTGACCGGACATGTGGAATCCACTTGTCCGATTATCCGGCCAGCGCCGGAGTTGAGCTTTGGTATGCGGCGCAGGAATCGTGAATGAAGAGGTCGAGATTCAGATTTGCTTGTGCCGGAATCGCGAGCAGGCGCTGAAATCCCTGCTCGCGCGACGCCCACGCCGAATGAATTCCTCTTCGCCGGCCAGCACTCCTACCTCCATCTCTGCTACAACCGCGCCAGAAGCGGAGCTGCTCGCAATTACCGGCGTTCCGGACTGATCCATTGGGCACAGGGTCCGTATCAGTTCGCGGCCTTCCCGCCCGCTCTTGCTATCATTTTCACTAAATTGAAAAGCACATTTAAGCTAACAGACTGAAGGGGGAACTCAATGCGCATATGGAATCGCTTCTCTCTCTCGATGATCCTCGCGGGCACTCTTTCGGGCGCTGCGGGGGCGCAGGCACAGGTGGCCGACCGGACGCAGCCCCAGCCCAGCAATTCGACCGCCGCCCAGGTCACGACCGTGAATCAGGCCATTGACCGCATTATCGCGCGCGAGCACGACGAGAATGCTGTCATCCGGCGCTACAGTCCGATCATCGAGACCTACGTCCAGGATATGAAAGCCGATCCACAGATGGGCTTCGTTCCCGTCCGCGATCACTATTATCTCGGCCAGGCAAACCTGTCGAGCGGCATCGCCGAAAGTTCGATGCTCGACAAGAATAAGAAGAAGAAAGGGAAGATGGAGGACCTCAACCCCCTTTCGCACATGAGCGGGTCTTCCTCCTCGTATGATCCCGAAGGTTTCCTACAGATGGTCTACGTCGATACGAGCGCCTTTGACCGAGAGCACTATATGTTCGATTACGTCGGCCGGGAATTCCTGGGCGAGGTCCGCTGTTTGGTGTTCGACGTCACCCCGCAGCCGAAGGCGGGCAAGGGCCGCTTCTACGGCCGCATCTGGGTGGAAGACCAGGGATACGCCATCGTTCGGTTCAACGGAATGTTCACTTCCGGCGGAGAACCCAACGGCTTCAATCTGCACTTCGACAGCTGGCGGATGAATCTTCAGCCGGACCTCTGGCTGCCTGCGTTTGTCTTCAGCCAGGAATCAGACTCGAAGAATGCTCTCGCGGACAGCATCCGCTTCAAGGCGCAGACTCGCCTGTGGGGGTACTCCCTGAAGACCGCGGGCAACGAAGCGGCGCTTAGCGATCGTCCGATTGAACAGGCCCTGCCGGCTGAGGGTGGCGATTCTGCTCAGACGGATCGCTCTCCCGTCGAGGTGGAGCGCGAATGGCAGCACCGGGCGGAGGTGAACGTGATCGACCGGCTGGAGCGCATCGGTCTGCTCGCGCCTACCGGGGAAGTGGATAAAGTCCTCGAAACGGTAGTGAACAATCTCGAGGTGACGAACAATCTCGATATCGAACCCGACATTCACTGTCGCGTCCTGCTCACAGGCACCCTCGAATCCTTCTCGATCGGACACACGATCGTGATCAGCCGCGGACTCCTGGACACCCTTCCCGACGAGGCCAGCCTGGCCACCATGCTGGCGCAAGAGCTTGCCGCGATCGTGGTGACGAAGCCGTCCACGGATCAGTGGGGATTCAACGACACGACGAACGTCACAGCCGCCGAAGCGCTTTCGCGCTTCTCGTTCAAAGCCACACCTGCGGAAGCGCAAATGTCGAATGAGAAAGCGATCGAATTCCTGAAGCATTCCCCGTACGCGGACAAACTCGGAAACGCGGCGCTTTACCTTAAGCAGCTCCAAGCAGACTCGGCTTCTCTCCCTTCTCTGATCAACGCCCACCTCGGGAACAGCGTGGCGCTCAGCACGGCCCTGTTGAGTATGGGCCCGGCGCTCCAGGCCGATAAGGTCAGTCAGATCGCTGCGTTGCCGCTCGGCGCCCGAGTTAAGGTCGATCCCTGGAGCGACCGCGTGGAGATGGTCAAGGCGAAGCCCGTGTCACTGCTGTCGGCCCGCGAAAAGATGCCGTTTGAGGTCACGCCCTTCATGCCCTTCCTGGCGCGCTATCATGACTCGAAGGCGTCTGGAAAGCAGGAGGGTTCTGCCTTGGCGAGCAAAGAGGCTGCACGCCGCTAGGCCGCTCTTCAAACCACGGCTAGCTGATGTGGAACCGGCCATTCGTACCTGATCCGTTTGCCTGATAAACGCGCTACTCGGAGACTGAACCTCTACCGCAACCTCCCGGCATTTGCCAAGAGCCGGACTCAGCGGTACAGTTTGTCCGCTCGAAACGCACCCTCTACAAAGCGGGCGGTCTTCGGCAGCTTCCCAAAGGGCATAACGAATGAAAATCGATTTCGGTGCGATCGATCATGTGGACCGCCAGGACCGGCCGATCCACGAAACCTACGATAGCCGGCTGAAACTGCTCCAGCTCTACGACAAGGCCGGCTTCAGCATCTTTCACATCACCGAACACCACTTCACACCGCTAGGTCTGGCGCCCTCGCCCATGGTTTTTCTGGCCGCGGCCTCGCGAATCACGGAGCGGATTCGGTTTGCCCCGCTCGTACTGATCGCGACGCTCTACAATCCCCTGCGCCTCGCGGCCGAGATCTGCATGCTGGACCATCTGACGCACGGCCGATTCGAAATCGGCACCGGCCGCGGAGTCTCCGGCGTCGAGCTGGGCTTCTACAACGTCAGCGAGGCCGATGCTCCCGCCATCTACGCTGAAACGATGGAAGTGTTGATGGCCGCGCTCACCAAAGACGTTGTGGATTTTCACGGCAAGTATTTCAACTTCACGAACGTTCCAATCGAAATGAAGCCCCTGCAACAGCCGCACCCTCCGATGTGGTACGCCACGAACAGCCCCGACAGCGCAGCGCGAGCCGCGCGCCAGAACTTCAATCTCGTCACGCTCCTGCCGTCGAAAGAAGCGCGCGCCGTCGTTACAAGCTACAAGGATGCATGGAACGCATCGCACGCCGCGAGCGGCAAAAAAATGCCAAAAGCCGGCGTCACTCGCCATGTCTACGTGGGCGAGACGGACGTGCAAGCCAAAGAACGAGGAACGTTTGGCGCTAAAGGATTTTACGAGAGCCTCGCGTATCTATGGCGGAGATTCAGTGCGACCCATGCGACCTTCGAGGAAGTGATGCGCTCGATTGAAGCGACGCTTTACACGGGCACGCCAGCGACCGTCCGGGCAAGAATACAAGAGGATCTTGAGGAATCGGGAGCGAACTATTTCGTCCCGCGCTTCGCGTACGGAAACCTCACCCACGAAGAGAGCGTCCGCTCGCTCGAACTCTTCACCAAAGAGGTGATGCCGCATTTCCAGAAATAAGCGGCATCACCCCTCGCACGCGTCCGTCGCTGCTCCCCCTACAAAGACCGCAGGAAATTCAGCAGGTCCTGCTTCTGTTGTTCGCTCAGCGAGTTGAAGAACGCGATCACGCCGTTGGCTTCCGATCCCTGCCCCGCGTGAGCCTGTATCGCGCGCAGCAGCCCTCCATTCGCCGGAGTGGCCCGGCCGTCGTGCAGGAAGAAAATCCGCTGCCCGGCTCCCCATAGCGGCGCCGTCCTGAACTCATCCGGCCCGGCGGCTCCCTGCGAGACTTGATCGGACAATCCTGCTCCCATGTGGTGCACCAGGAGATCGGAGAACAGGGCCGCGTTCTGTTTGTCGAGCCCGGGCGTCAGAGCCGAGCCGGCTGTTTTCAGCACCGGCGTGTGGCACAGATCGCAGTGCGCCTGCACGAACAGATTGCTTCCATTCTGTATCGATTGCGGCGTCGGGTTGCCGGGAATGCCCTTCGTGGATGGCGCCGGCGGTGCGAGAAACCGCATGAACGTCGAGAACCCGACGACATCGCTCGGAATCTGCGTGCCTGACTGCGTGAAGTTGGTCGAGTCTTCCGGCGTGGAGTTGAAAAGGCACGCGGACGGGACATTCCCGCGCTCGTTCGGGAACAGCTCGTTGGTCACTCCCATTTCGACGTTGTAGGCTTCCCCGGCAAATACCTCGAGAGACTTGTTTTGCGCCTTCCATCCGAAGCGCGTGATTGTGCCGTCGTTCCCGCTGGTGTTCGGATGGCCCGAAATCCCCAGGCGCTGCTTGAGCTGCGCGTTCGCGTTCATGTTCGCGAGGATCGTCGAGTCCGCGATGTTTTCCATCAGCCCCGCGCCGAAGACCGGCGTGGGAATCCGGAAGATCACGTTGTCGAGCTGCTGCATCAGTTCGTAATCCGGCTGTGCCAGCGTGCAGCCGGGCGCGTCGGACCGGCCCGTGATGGTGAAAATATCGTGGACTCCACCATCCGGAGTCTGGCTCAGCCTCCCGCTCGACGTGACCATGAAGGGAAACCGCGTCTCGCGAACGGGCCCGTCCGCCGTGATGAACGAGGGGATCATATTCGCTGCGTTCGCATCGCTAGCCGCGTGAATCTGCGGGTTGGGACCGATGTTCGGATAGGCGTCTGCGCTGGGGCTCGATCCCCCGACGAAGGGTTGCGCGTGGCAACTCGCGCAGCTATTGGAATTGAAGCCCGGTCCCAATCCTTTGCCGGGCTCCCCGGAAACCGTCCCGCTGACGGAATCCACCTCCATGAACCGAATCTGTCCGTCCTGAAAGAAACTGATTTGTTCCGCGCTCAGTGTCGAGAGCGGCTGCCCGGCGTTGACACCGCCGCCGCGCACGCCCGGGTCGTGCGCCCGGGAGCCACTGTTCTGCGGTTGCGCCAACAATAGCCCCGCTCCCAGCGACAGCAGTGCCACGATTCCCGCAGTCGCGCCTATTCTCGGAATTTTCGCCATGGGTAACTTTCCCTCCTGCGTGCCGGGTCGTTGCCGCGGCACACCACTCTCGTGCAAACAACTTGGGTCTTACGGCTGGGAGGGTGCCCGGCTCTTCGTTACAAGAACGCCGGACCATTCGCGGTCAAAGTGATGAACGTCGGCTCGCGAACGCGGTCGGAAGATACGCTGGGGCAGAAAACCGGTCAACGACTCCGAGGTACAGTTTTCGTACAGGCGAAACGAACAGCTGTCATGCAGGCCTTCGTGCAGCCATCCACAGCAAATCGCTCGTCGGAAGGCGATCATGCAGCAAGCGCGGAAGAGGCGAAGCCCAGACCGGTTTGAGCCACAAGTCAGTACCCAGAGTCGCTGCTCGAATGAAACTCCACGAGATGCAACTCAGTGTCGGCGATTGTTCCGTGATGGTGGTATCCGTAACTCGTCATGCCTACGCCGGGCACGAATTCGAATTCGACGTCGTCGGGAAGGGTTTGATATCTGACCTCGTACGCCACTCTCGTCCCGGGACCGACTCCCTTCACGCCGTCGAGTGCCGCCGTATGAGGTGGTCCCGTCACCCAGCAATAGAGCGTGTCGTCGCGGCCCGCACCCTCTTGATCGCAGCCGAACTCTTTCCCTTCGGCAAGCGGCAGTTGTAGAAATAAGTCATCTTCTTTGATCAGATCCTGGAGCGGATACGTTGGCTCATCAAGTTGTCTGAGCGTATCGCCGCCATCGCCGGGAGAATTCAAATAGAACTTCGCATCCTGGGTGCGGATCAAGATCGAAAGCTGCGGCTTTGCATCACCGTCCGTCCAGTCCAAATCGCCCGGAAATCCGCTTACGACCGCCGCGACCACACCGTCCCGCTGGACGGTCTGAACGACGGACATCTTCCATGTTACGTGCGCAACCTTTCCGACAGTGGAGCCCTGCACGGAAGATCGCACGAGTCCTCGATAAATCCAATACGTGCCGCGTGCGAGCGGGAATGACGGCTGCGAGTCGTCACCGGCATGTGCCGAAATCACGAATAATCCGCAAAGAACCAGCGCAACAAAAAGAGTGAGGTTTCGCCGCATGTCCACCGCCAACAGATTTCTCTCGATGGTTCGGGGCCCGCTATAGTTTACATCTGCGAGATGTCGGAGAGCAGGCTCGGTGTACGAGAATGCTACGCCGGCTTGCGCGCCGCCATCCAGAGCGAATCGCTCGTCGGCAGGCGGTCGAGAATCGGTCGCGGAAGAGGCTCGAAGCCGGCCTTGCGAAGTATCTCGGCGAGCGTGCGCGGTGTGAAATAGTTGCAGTGCGCGGGGATGTGATATCCGCACCAGTTCATGCCGCGTATGCTGCGGTTCCAGCTGGAAAAATTCGGCGTCTTCAGCACGGTGATCCCGCCAGGCTTCAGCACCCGGTATGCGGCGCGCAAGCCCGCGAGCGGCTGCCATTCATGCTCGATGTAGCCGAACTGCGTCACAACGTCGAAGCTCTTTTCAGGCAAAGCGGCGGCCCTCTCCGTCAACGGGCCCTCGAGAATCTTCCCCGTCGGGACGCGCTGCCGCGAAAGCTCCGCGCCGCGCGGGCTGAGCTCGATGCCGGTCACGTCAAAATGCCGCGCCGCCAGAGCAAGAAAGCCTCCATCGCCGCAGCCGAAATCGACGAGCTTCCCTTCCCTTCTCCATCGCAATGTCTGCGAGAGCATGCGGCCATTCGTATCGGGCCGCAGCGGACGCAGGCAGCGCGAAAGGAACAGCATCACCGGCTGCTTCTCCTTGCGCCGCGTCTTCTCCTTCGCGTGCTCGTCCATCCAGTCGTGCTCCCGCGCCTGCACGTCGTACGCGAGTTCGCTGCCGATGAAAACCATCGTGCAGCGCGCGCACTCGACGATCTCCCACTGGTCGCGGCGGAACAGCGGCTTGCGCTCCATCCCCCCGCACAGCGGGCACGGACGCATTCCGGCATTCGACGTTTGGCTTGTCGCGCTCACTTGTCAGAGAATCTCGCGAAGAAGCCGTGATTCTACCATGCGAGAGTTCGCCCCATTCAGGCGCCGCGCATGCGCGCGAATTAGTTCGATACCGAAGGAAAATATACCTTCGAGGTGGTGGCAAGAATGGCCCCTTAAAACGCCTTAAGTGGCGGTTTACAGTCGGTTGGCGGCAGGCCGACGGAATTGCTACAATGATTGCGGGGAATGAAGTAAGGCCTATGGTTCCACGCACAATCTACGAAAAAATCTGGGATGCGCACATCGTCCGCGAGGAACCGGGAAAGCCCTCGCTGATTTACATCGACCGGCACCTCATCCACGAGGGCACCACTCCGCAGGCGTTCGCCGGGCTGAAAGCGGCGGGACGCAAGGTGCGCCGCCCCGATCTGACGTTCGCGGTGATGGATCATTCCGTCTCGACGAAGAATCGCGCGCTGCCCGTGCTGGACGCCAATGCCGCCGCGCAGTTCGAGGCCCTCGCGCGAAACTGCCAGGAGCACGGCATCAATCTTTTCGACATGAACAGCCGCAATCAGGGCATCGTTCACGTCATCGGGCCGGAGCTGGGGATCACGCTGCCAGGATGCACGATCGTCTGCGGCGACAGCCACACGGCCACTCACGGAGCGTTCGGCGCGCTCGCGTTCGGCATCGGAACGAGCGAAGTGGAGCACGTCTTCGCCACCCAGTGCCTCACGCAATACAAATCGAAAACGATGAAGATCGACGTGCAGGGCAAGCGCCACCGCGGCATCACGGCGAAGGACATCATCCTCGCGATCATCGGCAAAATCGGAATCGGCGGCGGCACTGGCCACGTGATCGAATATACAGGCGAGGCGGTGCGCGGACTTTCGATGGAAGGCCGCATGACCATGTGCAACATGTCCATCGAGGGCGGCGCGCGCGCGGGCATGGTCGCGCCGGATGAGACGACGTTCGCCTACGTCGAAGGCCGGCCGTTCGCGCCGCAGGGAAAAGAGTTTCAGGCCGCGGTCGAGCAATGGAAATCGCTCGCCACCGACCCCGGCGCTACGTACGATGCGACCGTCACGCTGCGCGCGGACGAAATCGCGCCGATGGTCACGTGGGGCACGAACCCCGGCATGGTGACGCAGGTGACCAGCCGCGTTCCCGACCCCTCCTCCTTCCACGATCCCGTTGACCGTAAGGCCGCCGAAAGCGCCCTCGTCTACATGGACCTGAAACCCGGTACGCCGATGGAAGACATCCGGCTCGATCGCGTGTTCATCGGCTCGTGCACGAATTCCCGGATCGAGGATTTGCGCGCGGCGTCGAAAGTCGTCTCCGGCAAGCACGTCGCGAAATCGCTGAAGCAGGCGCTCGTCGTGCCCGGCTCGCGCGTGGTGAAAGCCGCAGCCGAAAAAGAAGGGCTCGACAAGATTTTCCGCGATGCGGGATTCGAGTGGCGTGATTCCGGCTGTTCCATGTGTATTGGCATGAATGATGACGTCCTCCCCAGTGGCGAGCGCTCCGCCTCCACTTCCAACAGAAATTTCGAAGGCCGCCAGGGCAAGGGCAGCCGGACGCATCTGGTCAGCCCCGTGATGGCCGCGGCCGCCGCGATCGAAGGCCACTTCGTGGATATCCGCGAGTGGAAAGACGTGGACGGAGCCGAATAGCGATGCAGCCTTTCACCAAGCTTGCGGGTCTCGTCGCGCCGATTGACCGCGTCAACGTCGATACGGACCAAATGGTGCCGAAGCAATTCCTGAAACTTTTGACGCGCGAGGGTTATGGGCGGGTCTTGTTTTACGACTGGCGATACCTGCCGGGCGAAAAACCGAATCCCGACTTCGTACTGAATCGCCCGCGCTACAAAGGCGCGAGCGTCCTGCTGGGGCGCGCGAATTTCGGCTGCGGATCGAGCCGCGAGCACGCTCCGTGGGCGATCCTCGACTACGGGTTCCGCGCGATTCTCGCGCCGAGCTACGCCGACATTTTCTACAACAACTGCTTCAAGAACGGCATCCTGCCCGTCACGCTTTCGAACGAACAGATCGACGAGCTGTTCAAGCGCACCGAAGCCAACGAAGGCTATCGCATCACCGTCGATCTCGAACAGCAAGTCGTCAGCGACGAGAAGGGCCTGCGCTATTCGTTCACGATCGACCCTTTCCTCCGCGAATACCTGCTGAAAGGCCTCGACGACATCGGCCTCACGCTGGTCCAAGAGGCGGAGATTACCGCGTATGAAAAGAAGAGCGTCCGCGCCCCCGGGATGCACGCTCCGCTCGACGTGAAGTACCACCACAACTGACCGGACGTTAGCCATCGGACAAGCTGGCGCTGGCTATTTCTTGATTCGGCGCGCTGCTGGGCCGAAGATCACATCAGGGTCATCTTGATGCCCAGATTTCTGATCCATCATTCCGGCGAAGACTCCCGCGTCTTCGAACTGCTCGGCGATCGCCCGATCTCCATCGGCCGCGCGAAATCGAGCAGCCTCGTGCTCGACAACGCCAGCATCTCGCGCCTGCACGCAGTGGTGCGCTCGACGCCCGACGGAGAGTGGGAAATCATCGACCGCGCCAGTTCAAATGGCGTCAAGATCAACGGCAAGGCCGTGAAAGAGGCGGTGCTGCGCGCGAACGACGAGGTCATCCTCGGCGAATACCGCATGCGCTTCTTCGCAGATTCCGCGGCGCGCGACATGGTCACCTACGGGACGCCGCAGCTTCCTCCCGGATTCGCCAAGGTGCTTTCAGAGCCGGCCTATTCGGGAAAGTTTCTGCCGGTTCAGCCCGTCGGAGGCGTGACCTCGACCAATCTGAAGAAACCGCCGAGCGCCGAGGAACGCCTGCACGCCCTCGAACACGAGAATCGCCTGCTGACGCTTCTCTACCGCGTCAACCGCGCCCTGGGCGAGTTGACCACGGTCGAAGACGTCACGCGCCGCATCCTCGATCTCGTTCTCGAAATGGACGGCGCCGAGCGCGGCTTCGTGATGCTCCTCGACAAGAACTCCATCGGCGGAGGCGACTTCGGCAAGGGTAACTACGGCTTCGAGCCTGCGCTCATTCGCCATCGCGCCGGAGCGAAAGCTCCGCAAGGCGCTCCGCAATTAACGATCTCGCAAAGTATTATTCGGCAGGTGATGCAAGGCGGCTTGCCGCTGCTGGTCTCCGATCCGAAAGCGGACCCGCGTCTTGCCGCCAGCCAGAGTATCGCGGCGGCCGGGATTCAGTCCGCGATGTGCGCTCCGCTCGGAGTGAAGGACCGGCAACTCGGATTGCTCTACGTCGATAATCTCTCGCGCCGCGGCATGTTTACCGTGGAAGATCTGAACGTTTTCACCGTGATCGCCACGCAGGCGGGACTCGCGGTCGATCGCGCCCGCTCGCGCGAGGATGCCGTTGAACAGCCACAGCCCTCCGCCGCCCTCGAATAATCCCGCAACGCTAGAACTCCACGTCCTTGATGTGCGTGGCGACGAACCAACGGTTGCCGAACGGGTCGGTCACTCCTCCGCTGCGGTCGCCGTAGGGTTGGTCGGCGACAGGCTGAATCGACTTCGCGCCCGCCCGGATCGCGCGTTCGTAGGCAGCGTCCGCATCCGGGACGTAGAGGTGCAACGTGCAAGGCATCGGCTGGTACGGGCCGTGCGCGTCGCCCATCCCAATGATCGAATCCCCGATCCGCACTTGCGCGTGGTGAACCACGCCATCGGGCGATTGCGCGCGATAGACCTCCTCGCCACCAAACGCCTTTTGGAGGAACTCGATCATCACCGGCGCTCGAAGCGGATGCAGATATGGAGTCACGCTGCGAAACGCTGTGAAAATTGGGTTGCCGGGGGTCGGTTTGCTGATGTGCCAGCTGTTGCC
The DNA here is from genome assembly GCA_035604415.1 of Candidatus Acidiferrales bacterium. Classification (GTDB taxonomy): domain Bacteria; phylum Acidobacteriota; class Terriglobia; order Acidiferrales; family UBA7541; genus Palsa-295. The sequence goes on along the minus strand of DATNIN010000013.1, from coordinate 261,507 downwards.
GGAAATATCCTTCACCGAACCGCCGCGCGAACCATAGTCCTGGTCGGCCACCGGCTGGAACGGTATGGCGCCGGCCTCGACCGCGCGATCGAAAACCTTGTCGACATCGTCTACGTGAAGAATCAATGACGCGGGCGTCGGCGGAAATTGCGGGTTAGCGTCCGCCAACTCGATCATCGAATCGCCGATCTTCACTTCGGCGTGCATGATCACCTCTCCGCCGGGTCTCTTGATTCGAAAACGCTCTTCCGCACCAAACGCGTTCTTCATGAAGTCGATCAACTGCGCCGCTCCCGGAACAATAAGGTACGGCGTGATGCTGTGAAAACCCTCCCGAATAGGATTCACTGCCCTTCCCGGTGCCGTTGACATCGCCGCTCTCCTTTCCAAATTCGCTTTCAGCCGCGCCTTGAAACGCGCGAGAGGAAGATCGCGCAGACTCGGGAGGAAATCGATGATCTGGGCAGAGCCTCCCTTCAAGATTCGATCGATCTGAATCGCCGCAATCGGCGCCCTCGGGCGGGAAAGAAGACCCTCCAACATCTTGTCGAGTCGTTCGCTCGGTGTTTTTCTAGCCATTTCGCCCACCTAGCCTGTTGCGGAAATTCCTGTGTGCTTGCTCGCGCAATTTCTGATAGGCACGGAATTGAAGCTGCTTCACGGCGCCCGTTGTCCGGCCAAGTTCCTTCGCGATTTCGCGGATGCTCTTCTCTTCGGCAAACCGCATCTCGATCACGCGGCGCTGGTCCTCCGGCAGGTTTGCCACGCTGCGAAAGAGTTGCGCGCGCAACTCGGCCATCTCGATCTCGGATTCGTCGAACTCGACGGAAGCGACCTCGGCCGCCGGCTTCCCGCTCTCGCGCGACACCTTCCGCCACCGATCAGCAAGCGCGTTGGCCGCGATGCGGTAGAGCCAAGCCACGAAAGGAACTTTTCGCCATTCGAATCGCGCCAGATTCTCAAACGCAGTCTGAAAGACCTCTGCCGTCACGTCTTCCGCGTCCGCCCGCATATGGACGCGCCTCGACACGAACGCGTACACGCGCTCGAAATTCTCCTCGTAGAGCTCCACGAAGCGCGCAGGATCACGCTGCGCCGCTTCGATCAGAAGCTGTTCGCGATCGCCCTTCTTCGGTGGCATCCGCTTTTTGTCCGAAACTATCCCTCGAGCTGCGCGGCCAGTCGCTTCGGCGCCGTGTTCCGCCATGCCGCAATTAGCGCCGTACGCACGCTCGCCTTTTTCGCGGCTTTGAGGCGCACGTTCGTCGCACCGCGCCGCCCCCAACCACCTTTTACCGGCACAAAAACCGATGGCTCGTCATGGACAAGCTCTCCCTGCTGTTCGGGCGTGAGCTTCACCATTGCCCAACCCGCTCGGGGGTAGCCGAGCGTCGCGAAGATTTTCCCGCCCACTCGAAAGTCCGGATGCTCCATGTGCGAGCCTTCCTTCGTTTCGGGAAGACTCAGCGCGATGCTTCGAAACTCGTTGGCAGTCATGCGATCTCACCGTCCTCTACATGGATAAACTGCCCGGGGGCCGAAAGGTTACGCCGGAAATTCGAAGATGGGGCTAGCCGGCCGGAGGCGCGAGCGCTTCCGTCGCGCCGGGTGCGGGCCCCTTCAGTTCGGCAAGCAGGATACTCGCGAAGATGAGCGCGGCGCCCAGTAGCGCGCGCGCCCCGAGACGCTCGCCGGCAAACACCAGGGACGTGGCCGCCGCGAACACCGGCTCGAGGCTCACCAGGATCGCGGTGTGCGCGGGCGATGCGTATTGCTGCGCCCACGTCTGAAGCGAGAAGCAGATCACCGTCGCGCCGATCGCCGTCAGCAGAATCGCGAAGACGAGGTAGCCGGTCCACACAATTCTCGGTTGCTCCCAGCCGGTCGCCGAAGCGATCGGAAGCAACAGCGCCGAAAGGACCGCCGTCGTCGCCACCTGCAAAAAGCTGAGAGCGGCCACAGAGTGATGTCCCACGTGCTTGCCGATGAAGATCACGTGTAGCGCGAACATGATTGCGCACACGAAAACGATTGGATCGCCGCGGTTCAGTCCGGCAAGCCCTTCGCGCGGCACGGAAAGAAAATAGAGGCCCGCCAGCGCCGCCGTCGCTCCGGCCCAGATCCATGCGGTGATCCGGCGCCGTCCAAACACCGCCAGGAAAATCGGCACGAGCACCACGAACGACCCAGTCACAAACGCGGCCTTCGATGGCGTCGTCCATTTCAGCCCGAAGATCTGAAACACGTACCCGCCGAACATGAAGACGCCGATCTGCGCACCGGCCCAGGCCGTTCGCAGCGTGAGCGTGCGGACCGATCGCCAGTAGATGGCCGCCATGATCGCTGCGGCGAGCCCGAAACGCACTGCGAGGTAGGCGACCACCGAGACGTCCGCGAGCGCGTCTTTGATCACAACGAAGGTAGCGCCCCAGATCAGCGAGCACAGGGCGAGAGCGAGGTCCGCGCGCGCGTGTTTGCTCAGCATGAAGGCTCCGAGTGTATGCGGCGGGCAGCGTCGCGGCAAGACGGTCCGTGCGGCGGGAAGGTATGCAACGAGGGAAAGCGGGGCAGGGCGACTTCAGCGCTCGAGGCCGGCGAGCGCTACCACCGTGAGGAAAAGGCGCTTCAATCCCAGCTCGCGCCCGGTGGGATCGTACCATTCGTCGAGCGTATGCGAGCCGCCGCCCTTCCCTCCCCCGCCGAGCGCCACCGCCGGAATTCCCATCGAGAGAGGAATATTCGCGTCGGTTGAGCTGCGCTCCAGACGCGAGCGATTTCCCAGGTAGCGGTCCACGTTGCGAATCGCCGCCACCAGCGGCGAATCGTCGGGAAGTTTTCCCGCAGGGCGGGTGCCGAGGGAGCGAGTGCTCAATTGAAGGGCGTCGTTCCCAGCGCGCCAGAACGCAATCTCCGCATTCACGCCGGACTGCATCGCGTCGCGCAGCGCCGATTCCAACCGGCCGAGCTCGCGCTCGTCCTCCGAACGCAGATCGACTTTCACGGCGGCGCGCGCGGGAATCGAGTTCACCGACGTGCCGCCCTCGATCACGCCGAAATTGTAAGAGCTCCGCGGATCGTCGGGCACGCGCACCGAGGAGAATTGGACGATTCCGCGCGAAATTGCCGTAATCGGATTCGGCGCGCCGAAATCAGACCAGCTGTGGCCGCCGGGCCCCGTCACGCTCACTTCAAACCGCCGCGACGCGATCCCCTGCGTGGTGATGTGGTCGGTGGACGGCCCATCCACCGCAATCACGGCCGCGAGACGCGCGCCGTAGCTCTCTACCAGCGCGCGCATTCCGCGCAAATTCCCTTCGCCCTCTTCGCCGACGTCCCCGGCGAGCACGATCGTCTTCGTCGTGCGGATCTTCGATTCCGAAATTGCGCGTGCCAGGCCGGCCAGCGCCGCGAGTCCCACGGCGTTGTCCGAAATACCGGGCCCCACCAACCGGCTGCCGTTGCGCTTCACGTGGACGTCCGTGCCCGCGGGAAACACGGTGTCGAGGTGCGCGGCCAGAAGGATGACGCTCTTTGCGTCCGAGCCGGCGCGCTCCGCGATCACGTTGCCCGTCTTGTCGGTGCGGACTTCGAACCCGCTCGCCGCGAAAAGTTCCTTCAGGGCTTCGCCGCGGCGCGCTTCGTCGAATTCAGGCGCAGGGATTTCCGAGAGACGAATCTGCTGATCCGTGACCCAGCGCGAATTGCTGTCGATCCAGCCGAGCCCCCGCGCGCTGCGCGGATCGTCGGCGGCTTTCGAGACGGCATCGTCGGTGGCGCGGGCGGAAATAGTAGCCATCGAAATCAAGATACCGCAGATGGCGATGAGTTTCACGTGATTCGTGCGGCGGATTTTATCGCCAGTCGTCGAGGATGTACACTCCGGCGCGGTTGTAGCCTGACGCGGCGCCGCCAGTCTCCATCGCCACGCCCTGCATCTCCGTTGAAAATTCTCGCTCGATCATGGCTTGAAACGCTTCGCGGCGCGCGAGGTTTACGCCCGCTGTGATCTTCTGCGCGCCTCGGGCTTTTGCGAACGCCTCCACGGCCGTCAACAGACGCGCGAAGTTCTCACCCACGCGCGGCCCCGGACGCACCGCCGCAAACTTTACGTAGCATGTGCCGCTGCCGGCTTCGGTGCCCGCGCCCGAATGGCACACCGCGAATGCCGCGAGCCGGTCTCCGTCCCACACGAGAATCGTGTCGCCGAGATTCTGGTCCGCGACGGAGCGGATTTCGCGCCCAAGATCGAGGCCCTCGAAAATTGCATCGGTCACTTCCCGGCAAGCGGCGAGAATTCCGGGCCTGTCTTGGGACTTACATTCGGAAAACCGCCCCGCGTCCAGCGCGGCGCCAGCCGACGTCTCGCCGATCGCCTTTCCCATGATCGCGACTAGATCGCGCGGCCAAAATCCGTACTTCTGATACAGCGCCAAGTGTTTTGGGCTGTGCGCGAACGTGTAGAGGCCGAGATGCCCAATGCCCCAGCGGCGAAAGATTTCCATCGTTGGCGCGAGAAGCTGCTGCGCAATGCCGCGATTCCAGTATTCAGGCTCCACCGTCAGCGGACCGAAGAGCCCGAAGCTGCCCCAGTTCGCCACAAAGTTCGACCCGATTAATTTTCCGCTGTCCTCGGCCCCGACCGTCGCGGATGGATCGACGATCCAGCGAGTACGGGCGTAATCGCTGTCGGCCGGCCGGCGCGGGTCTTCCGACGGCAAGCCAAGAAACGTCGCGAACGCCACGCGGATGATGCGCGCGGCTTCGGCCAGATCGCTCTCCACGAGCGGCCGGACGATGATTCCGGATTGGCGTTGCGGTGTGGCCACGTTCGTATTAAAGCCTCGACCTCGGCTGCTGGCAAGCCGCTGAAAACCTACCGCGTCGCAGCGGAATTGACGAGCGCAAGAATTTCCTTCTCCGTCAGGACGGACGCGGATTGCTTCGCTGCCGCGAGGATCCGATCCACCGCTTCATCGGTCGCCGCGATCCCGCGCTTTCCGAGCCAGAAGACGACATTCGAGCGCCCGCTCATCGGCCCGATTTCGATGATCTGCTCGAGGCCGAAGAGGTGCGCCGGCACGCCGCTGTAAATCATGTCGGCAAGCTCGACGTCGTTCTTCTTGTACGCCTTCGCGATCGCCGCGGCATGCACGCCCGTCTGCGTGCGGAACGCATCGCGGCCCACCACCGGATAATTCGGCGGGATCACGGTGCCCGTCGCGCGCGCCACCGTCTCCGAATATTTCTTGAGCTGCGAGAGGTCGCGGTCTATCACGCCGAGCAGTCGGAGGTTGACGAGCATCACTTCCATCGGCGTGTTGCCGACGCGTTCCCCGAGCGCGAGCGCCGTGGCGTGCACTTGATCTGCGCCGGCCGCGATGGCCGCGATCGAATTCGCTACGGCCAGCCCCCGATCATTGTGGCCGTGCCAATCGACGCGGATCTTTTCTCCCGAAGGCTTCACAACTTCCTCGATCGCGAACTTCACCAGGTTGTACGCGCCGCGCGGCGTCGCATGGCCCACCGTGTCGCAGAGCACGATGGCGCGAGCCCCCGCGCGAATGGCGGTCGAATAGAGCGCGCCGATCGCCGGCGGATCGGTGCGCACCGTGTCCTCGGTCACGTACATCACCGGCAGCCCGGCAGACACCGCGAGCTTCACGGCTTCCTCGGTCGTGCGCTTCAGATAGTCGAGGTCCCAATCCTCCACCAGCCGCCTGATCGGGCTCGAGCCGATAAACATCGCCGCTTCCATCGGCTGCCCGACGCGCTCGCAGATATCGATCGTCGCGCGGATGTCGTCCTTGTGTGTGCGCCCGCTGACGTGCGGGCGAATTTTCATCCGCGAGCCCAGGATTGCGCGCGCGAGCGCCTCCGCGTCGGCAAAGGCTCGCGGCCCGGCGCCGGGAAGGCCGATGTTGACGCTGTCGATCCCGAGCGCTTCCATCAGATGAACGATTTCGATCTTTTCGGCGATCGAAGGATTGCGCACCGACGGATTCTGCAATCCATCCCGCAGCGTTTCGTCGTTGAGCAGCACGCGCCGCCCAGCCGGGATTTCCGGCCCGGCCTGCGTGTTCCAATCGTGGATGAGTTGCTGCATCATCTTTCGCGAGTGTACCTGATTTCAGATGCTAGGAATGCGCGGCGCGGCGGCGCGAGGAAAACGACGCCAGCGAATCCGCGGGATCGGGAAATTCGAGCGAGACGAGGTAAAGGCCCTCGGCAGGAACCGTCGGTCCGGAACGCGACCGGTCGCGCAGCGCGAATAATTCCGGAATGTCCCGCGGCGCAAGCCGTCCCTTCCCGACCTCCAGCAGCGTCCCCACGATCTTGCGGACCATGTAGCGGAGAAACGATTTCCCGCGGACCACGTAGGCGATCTCTTCGCGGTCCGGCTCACGCACGATTTCCGACGTGAAGATCTCGCGGACCATGTTCCGGTCGCGGTCATCCTCTTCCGAGCCGGACGACGCCGCGAACGAGGAAAAATCGTGCTCGCCTTCAAATTGCCGCGCCGCCTCCGCCATCGCGTCCTCATCGAGCGGCCAGGGATAGTGCAGCGCACGCCGATACTCGAACGGCGGAAGCACGCGCCCGCGGAAAATGCGATAGCGATACGTCTTCGCCTGCGAAAGCCAGCGTGCGTGAAATTCGTGCCCCATTTCCTCGGCGGCGACGATGCGGATCGCGGGCGGCAGCAGCGCGTTGAGCGCGCGCTGAAATTCGGTGGCCGAGAGCGCGGACTGCGTCTTGAAGTGCGCCACCTGCCCGAGCGCGTGGACGCCCGTGTCGGTCCGGCTCGCGCCGTGGACCACGATCTTTTCCTGCGTGATCTTGCGTGCGGCGTCGTTCAGCGCGCCTTGAATCGTCGGAAGGCCGGGCTGGGATTGCCAGCCGTGGAAGTCCGCCCCATCGTATGCAATTGTGAGCTTGATGTTGCGCATGCGCCTGGCGGCATTATCGCACGGCGTGGATTTGCGGCGTAATTCGGCGAGGAACGGGCAGTGAGTCAGTTTCCGGTGGCGCGCTAATCAGGAGTTAAGACGGTCTGGCCTGTGAAAGAGCGAACTTTAGACCCATTCTCCCGCGCGCATCACCGGTTCCGAATCGCCCGCCGCGCTGATACCGTCAACGTCGATGCGATTCGATCCGATCATCCAGTCGACGTGAATCAGACTTTTGTTTGCGCCGCGCGACGCCAGCTGTTCCGGAGTGAGGCTATCGCCATCCTTCAGGCATGTGCTGTAAGCCTGCCCCAGGGCAATGTGACAGGCGGCATTTTCGTCGAAAAGCGTGTTCAGGAAGAGTAATCCGCTCGACGCGATTGGCGACGAGTGCGGCACCAGAGCCACTTCGCCGAGCCGCCGTGCTCCCTCGTCTGTCTCGATCATCCGCTGCAAGACTTGATTGCCCCGCGCGGCACGAGCCTCCACAATCCGCCCGTCGTGAAATCGCACGGAAATCTCTTCGATCATCGTTCCCTGATGCGACAGTGGCTTGGTGCTGGTCACCCGCCCTTCCGTGCGATCTTTATGTGGCGCGGTGAAGACCTCCTCGGTCGGCATATTCGGAATACAGTAGCGCCCATTTCGCGCCGTTGTGCCTCCGCCCAACCACAGGTGATCGTCGGCGAGGCCGACACGGAGATCCGTGCCGGGTCCCCGGAAGTGCAATGCGGAATAGCGCTTGTCGTTCAACCGGTCGGCGCGAGCGTGCAGATTCGCGTCGTGCTCTTTCCACGCGGCCACTGGATCCGGCTGGTCCGCACGCGACGCGGCGAAAATGGCGTCCCAAAGCCGGGCCAGCGCTTCGTCCGGAGGCAGATCGGGGAATACAGCCGCTGCCCACGCGGGAGTAGCGCAGGCTACGATGGTCCAGTTGATCTCATGGCGCGTAATCAGTTCGAGTGCCGGGCGGTACGCTTTCGAGGTCGCGCGATTCACCCGGCTCACCTTTTCCGGATCTTCTCGCGAGAGGAGCGAAGGATCGTTGCCGGCAATCGCGAGCCGTGCGGCGCCACGCCGGTATGCCTCGGCCATGCCTTCATAGAGCCACGTCGCTGCGGCGTCGAAGCTGGCGTCCTGACCGTAGCGATAACGCAACAGCGCCGACTCCTCGTCAGCAAACAACGCGGTGACAAGTGAGGCGCCCGCTTTATAGGCATGCTCCGTGATACGCCGCGCGAGCGGAATCGCATCCAGCGTGGCGGTCATCACCAACTCTTGTCCGGGCGCGAGTCCGAGGCCCGTGTGGACCGCGGCTGCGGCCAGACGGTCCAGATTTTGGTCGAATTCAGGTGTTTGGGAAGCCTGCCCTTTGGCAAATACGGTGTTCGAAGTCATGGCGCCAATTATCGCGCGGGGGACGGCCCATTGACAATGCGGAAGGCCTGACAGGCCACTCGGAAATTGCTACAGCGTCTGGCGGATTCTCATCCCGAAAACGCCGGTCGCGTGCCTGATAGGTCAGATTATCGGAAACTACCGCACTGCCGAGGAATCGCCTGAAGGAGAAAAGAGGGGGCCCCAGCTTGGGATCCAGGGCCCCCAAAGGCCGCGTTCCTTTGGTTCGGTCTAGGCGTGACCGAACCATGGGGTCATCCATCCTAGCTTCCCTCTCAGAGGCAGGTGGGAACGACCTGCGCCATCTCGTGAACGGGCCCCTTCCTCCCCATTCACTCAACAACGCCGATCGTGTAGGAACGCGACCCGCACCCTCCCTCTTGCAAGTCGATTGCCCATCTTTTTCGCCGCTTTATCCGCTGGCTCCTCCATTTTTCAACGACTTGCAACCTCCGAATCCTCTGCGCTCGACTCCTCGGATTCAATTCGGGAATCAGTGTCCCGCATTGGTGTCGCTCCGAATCTGCCGCCCCTGCGCATCCTCTCCTCGTTTCCAGCGTCTAACTCTTCAAGGCCCCTCTCGTTGTGCGGCGCGCCCGACTGCCGCATAATGGATCAGGCGGCTCGCAAAGCATGAAGAAATCTCTCCTCCTCGTCCTGGCAGCGGTCGCAGCGCTCATGGTGCTCGTGGCGGCGCTGACGACGCCTCGTTTGGGCCACGTCGCCGCGGCGACTCGACTCGCGCCCGCTCACAATGCGCCGCTTGCGCCCAAGAACCCACAGGACGATGCGTCCGACGACGACCCTCCCGCCGTCATCCGCTTCGCCAGCAATCCCGCGCCAATGCCGCCGTTTCTGGTCAGCGATTTGGACGACAACGTCATCTCGACGGCCAGCTGGCGCGGCAAAGTCGTGTTGCTCAACTTTTGGGCCACGTGGTGCCCGCCCTGCCGCGAGGAGATCCCGGAGCTCATCGAGCTCGAAGGGCGCTACAAGGACCGCTTGCAGGTGATCGGTATTTCGGAGGATGACGCGCCGCCCGAAGAGGTGCGAGCGTTCGCGCGAGAAATGGGCATCAATTACCCCATCGTCATGGGCAGCAACGAGCTTGCCGCCGAATACGGCGACGTGCCGGCTCTGCCGACTTCCTTTGTGGTGAATCCGGACGGCCGCATCGTCCAAAAGCATGTGGGGCTGTTCCCGATCGAGGTGTACGACCGCGAAATCCGCGCCCTGCTCGGCATGCCTGTCACCGTCCCCATCGAAACGTTCGAGGATACTGGACAAATCTTTCTCAAGAATGCCGCGCTCGCCACCACGCTCCCCGGCGTGGAATTCCGCGGACTTACCCAGAAGCAAAAGCGCGCGGCGCTGAAGCGCATGAATTCCGAGAACTGCACCTGCGGCTGCAAGTTTACGATTGCCCAGTGCCGCATCAACGATCCCACGTGCTCCACCAGCCAGAAGCTCGCGACCGAAATCGTGCACGAAATTCGTTCCGGCGGCCCCGCGTCGCCCTCCGCTGCTACCGCCGCCCGATAGCGCTTAGCGCCTGTTTTCGATTTTTCCGGCAGACCAAATCGCCGCACGATCCACGAAAACTATTGGGAGGAACTTGCCGGGTGGGAAACCTCACCCAGCTCGCAGCGCCCGCTGCGAGGGACAGGCGCCGCAAGCTGGGCCGAGATGGATCGCTTAGTCGCGGTCGTACTTCAGGCACGTCTCGAGCTGGCCGATGGCGGCATCAATGGCCTGGATCGCCTCCACGCGATGCCCGCCGAAATCGTGGGCTGCGTGGTTCAGGTGTTCTCGTGCACGGCGAAGGGATGCAATGGCCTCGCGAATTTCGGGATGAGGTTCGGGGGCGGCGGCGGGATGCGCCGGCTGCGGTTTGGGAACGGGCGGAGCCGCGGGAACCGCGACCGGAAATGCCAGTGCGAAAACCAGTGCGACGATTGCAAGGATGCCGATGACCGATTTCTTCATGTGACGTCCCTTCTGCCCGAGTTGACTCGGAGCCAAACGGAATCTTCTCTGGCGTGCGGGCTGGGCGCTGCACGCCGGAGCACCCCGATGGTATCGCCCCACCATGATTCCGAGGCGGCGCGATTCGCCGCCTGTCCTCAAAGAATCAAGCATCCCCGGCCGGTCGAGCCGCCAGGGTGTGGACGGGTCCTCCTGGCGTCCGCTAGGGTCTTATTTCAATCGCCGCGCCAAGAGGAACTGAGTGAACATTTTCTGGGTGGCGATTGCTGCATCATCGATTAAGCCGCGGTGCTTCCCTATGACTCGTGGCTCTCATCTGCCTCGATACTCTCGGACGGCAGCCAATAGCTGGCCAGCAGCGGAATCAGAAAAAGAATTGCCAATGGCGAGGTAATCATGCCGCCTACGACCACGCGGGCGAGCGGCTGCTGAGCCTGTACTCCGATGCCCGTCGAGACCGCTGCCGGCAACAGTCCCAGACCCGCCGCCGCGCACGCCATGACAACCGGGCGCATTTCCGCCAGCGCGGAAAGTTCGATCGTTGCCCGCATCGAGTGCGAGCCCTTTTCTTTCCGGCGAATGCCGGAAACAAACACGACGCCTCCGAGCGTACACACGCCGATCACCGACGCAAATCCTACCGCAGCCGAAATGCTGAAGGGCGTGCCCGTCAACAATAGCGACAAGATCCCTCCAATCAGGCCGAACGGGAGAATTGTGAGGACCAGCAAAGCATGTCGCAGCGAGTTAAACGCCGTGAACAGCAGCGCCAGGATAATCAGCAGCGTAATGGGAATGATGATCGCGAGCCGCCGCTGCTCCTTTTGAAGGCTGTCATACTCGCCCGCCCACTCGAGGTGGTAACCCTCGGGCAGCTGTACTTTTTGAGCAAGGCGCCCCTGCACGTCACGAATCGTGCCCGCGAGATCGCGTCCGCGCACGCTGAACTTAACGGGAATGTACCGCCGTCCGTTCTCACGAAAGATCATGAAAGCGCCCTGACGCAACGAGACATCCGCAACTTCCCCAAGTGGCACGTTGCTGCCCTCTGGCGTTGGGAGCAGGATGCCGCGGATTGCTTCCGGCGTTGTGCGGAATTGCGGTTGATAGCGAATCACAAAATCGAATCGCCGGTCGCCCTGAAGAATTTGTGTCGTGGCCAGGCCGCCGATCGCGGCTTGGACCGCGGCATCCACGTCGCCCGCCATCAGCCCGTAGCGGGCGCTCGCGCGGCGGTCGATCGACACCACAAGCTCCGGCTGGCCAGACTCCTGGAAGACTCCGAGATCGGCGACGCCGGGAACGGAAGCCATGACGTCGCGTATCTCGCCGGCCTTCGCGACCAGAGTATCGATATCATCCCCGAAGAGCTTGAGCGAGTTTTCGCCCTTGACCCCGGACATCGCCTCTTCCACGTTGTCCTGAATGTTCTGCGAGAAATTGAAATCGATGCCCGGGTATCTTTCGAGTTGTTCGTCCATCTGGCTGATGAGTTTGTCTTTGGTCAGTCCGCCCGGCCATTGCCCGGGACTCTTCAACGACACCATAAACTCGATGTTGTTAAACGTGGTGACGTCCGTACCATCGTCGGGCCGGCCCATTTGCGAAACCACCTGCGTAACGACGGGAGATTTGAGGATAAGTTCTCGAATCTCGTGCGCCATTTTTGCGCCTGTCTCGTACGAGGCATCTTGCGGCAGCGTCGCGCGGATCCACAAATTCCCTTCCTCGAGTTTGGGCATGAATTCGCCGCCCAGAAAAACGTACGCAGCGGCCAGCGTGCCGGCGAGAGCAAATCCTGCGATGGCGAGAGCGGTCCTTCGGTGCGACAGCGTCCATCGGATTCCGGCTCCGTAATGCTTGCCTAGCCAGTTCACCAGATGCGTGTGGCGGCTCCGTATCTTTTCTGGATTCATCCACGACGTAAGAACAGGGGCAAACAGCACGGCGAACACGAATGCGCCCGTCAGCGCGAAACCGTACGTCTCCGACATCGGCGCGAACACTTTTCCGGGCACACCCTGCATCGTGAAGAGCGGAATGAGCGCAACGATGATCACCAGGACCGAGAATGCGACCGGGCGAACGGCCTCCGCTGTCGCGTCGGCGATCAGCTCAAACGTGTTCGCGCTGGAATTCGCCGCTTGAAACCTGCGGAATATATTTTCGAGGACGATCACCGCGGCATCGACCAATATCCCGAAGTCGATCGCTCCAATCGAAATCAAATTGGCCGAGCGGCCCGAGAACACCATCAACGAAAATGCGAAGAGCAACGAGCACGGAATTGTGAGCGCGGCAATCAGCGAAATGGTCACGTCACCAAGGAAAATGATCAGAACGAGCGTCACCAAAGTGAGCCCCACGATTACGATGTCCCGGACGGTGGCCGTGGTCACATGGACCAGATCCGCGCGATTGTATAGCGTGGCCAGCCTCATTCCACGCGGCAGCAAGCCGCCGTTCAACTGTCCGATTTTCTGCTCCAGCTGGCGGAGCGCGGGAAGCGACTGCTCGCCTCGCTGCAAAAGCACGATGCCCTGGATGGCATCATCTTCGTGATTCACGCCCACCTGGCCCAGCCGCGGCTGAGAGCCCTCGTGGACGTCCGCGACGTCGCGCAGGTAGACCGGCACGCCATTGCGCTCCGCTATGAGGATGTCCTGCATGTCCTGAACCGACTGCAACAAACCCACGCCGCGGATGTTGACGCTCTGGCTGCCCATCGTTAGGTAATTGCCGCCGGCATTGGCGTTGCTCGCGGTCACGGCGGCGACAACCTGCGGAAGCGTGACGTTGAGTTGCAGTAGCTTGCGCGCGTCCACCTCCGCGATGTATTGGCGGGTGCTGCCGCCAAATCCGGCCACGTCGACAATCCCGGAAACCTGCTTGATTTCCCGCGTCACGAACCAGTCCTGCGTAGCCTTCAGCTCGTTGAGACTGTAGCCGGGGCCATCGAGGCGGTAACGATAGATCTCCCCGATGGGAGATTCGGGCGAGAGTTGTGGGCTTAGATTCGACGGCAGCGAAACCAGTTGCAGCCGGTTTAGGACTTCTTGCCGGTCCCGGAAGTATTCGCTGTCATAGTCGAAATAGAGTTTCACGTCGCTGAGGCCGAAAATCGCAGCCGAGCGAACGTATTGCAGGTGGGGAATACCGAAAAGCACCGTCTCGATGGGAACGGTTACTTGCCGCTCCATTTCCTCGGCTGACCAGGAAGGATTCTGCGTAATCACCTCGACCAGCGGTGGTGACGGGTCGGGGTACGCTTCGATGTCGAGACGAAGGAAGAGATAGATTCCGATGGCGATCCAAGCGCAGAGCGCGACGATCATCAAGGCACGATAACGGAGCAGCGAGGCAATCAGGTTGCGCATGGCGGACTACTCCTGTCCCGCCGAACGCAGCAGCAACGCCCCATCGGTGACAATCGTGTCGCCCGCGTTTACGCCTGACGAAATCTCCAACGTGTCGTCCACGGCGCGGCCGATCTTTACGCTGCGACGTTCGAAGCGCCCTTTCCCCTTCCCCACGAACACGTACGCGTCGTTGCCTTCACGGATCACGGCGGCGGCGGGCACCAGGATTCCGGACGCCGAGGATCGCAGGATGCGGATAACCCCAAACATTCCCGGTTTTGCGCGAGCGTCCGCGTTCGGCAAAACGACCCGGACCTGAAGCGTGCGCGTCGCGGCATTGACGGCGCTCGATACGACGCTCACGCGGCCGGACCAGCGCCGGCCCGGATAGGCGTTGAGCGTAATCCCCGCGCCTTCGCCCAATTTTGCCGCGGAGAAATCTTGCTCGTAGATATCGCCCACCGCCCAGACAGAACTGATGTCCGCGACCGTGCACAGCGGGGTCGGAGCGGAAAGCGCCTGAGAAAACTCCCCGGGTGCCGCACCGACGTCGAGAACTATTCCCGAGCGCGGCGCCTTTATGACCAGCTGGGTCGAAGCATGGTCGGGATCCATTCCGAATACTTGGACTTGCTCGCGCGTGGCCTCCGCTTCCGCCTTCGCCTGAGTCGCATCCGCTTGCGCCTGCTGGTACTCGCGCTCGGAAATTGCGTGATGGGCGAGCAGGTCCTCGGATCGCGCAAGCGCCTTCTGTTTCACCTGGTTGTCGGCGAGAGCTTTGTGGTACTCGGCCACTGCCCGGGCAAGATCGCTGCTCTCGAGCGTGGCCAGCGTCTCCCCTTTCTCGACGCGGTCCCAGGGGCGAACCTTCATTTCCACGATCCGGCCGCCTGCGGGAGCAAACACGTGAACCACGCGGGTGGGGTCAGCTTCAATGTGTGCCGGCAGGTCGAGATACACCGGAACGGCGGTAGTCTGCACAATCTGCGTCTGAATCCCCTTCGAGTCAGAGGCGATATATTCGGAATCAGACGAATTCGATGGTTGCGAATTCGATGACGAGGTCTTTGCGGCTCCGCCTGAACTGCACCCCGCCAGCGCGAATGCCAGGCCGAAAAGTATGAGAACTGATTTCATGCGAGTCACTCCGTTACGTCGCAGCGCGTCGTGGCGAGCGGGCGGTCGCGAACACAACTTGCGACCGCCCAGTCCCAAGCAACCCTCGTTGTCCAAAGGGCGTTACGTATGGACGTGTGCCGACCGGCTGGTCAGCACTCGAAAACGCGAGCAGAGGATCGGTTCGGTTACAGGGAGGAAAACGGTGGGGCGCGACCGGAGTGCCGGTTGCTTTGAATGTCCGATATGGACCGCACTACTAGGGGCTCAAGATTCTCAAGCGCAACCAGGGGTGCAACCCATGAAACGTGCGCCACGATCGCCGGGCACGATGCGCGCGGTACTACTTCTGATTGCAGCAGGGGGTGCGTGCTAGAGGGCGAAAACGAACTACGCCGGCTTGCCGAGCATTCCTCAGACAGAACTAATTCGGCATGCAGGTCATCCGTCATCGAAACAGCAAAAAACAACAAAACCAGCGCCACACTGACGGCGGCCCATTCCTGGAGAGAGTGCCGCAGCGTGCGCTCTCGCTGGTGAACCCACCGCGTGCGCCAGGTACCAAGGATGCCTGCCGCTACCAGCACCCACACGATATTGAGGAATAGCTCCATAGGTCGCTATCCGGCGACTTGCCCTGATAACTTACCATTCGCAACTACTCGCAGCAACAGTCCGGGTGGCCTGCCGGCCCCTCTAAACAGAACACTCCGGGCTAAAGTGTCCACGGGCATGTTTCTGCGGCAATCCAGCCAATTCAGCCGTACGATACCGCGATCTACCGCGGTTTCAGGAGCGCGGGATTGAGTATGGGAATCAGCGAAACAAAATCCCGCATCAGCAGATTTCTGAGTTCGGCGAATTCCTCGCTCTGCAAGGATGGGGCGAAACACGAAGGCACGCTGCGAGGCGTGAGGGCTCCCGGCGAATCGAGCCCAAGGCACCGCAAAAAACTCGCGAGATAGAAAGCCTCGGGGTTCCAGGTCTGCGGCGCGTCGAATGTGACGGGCTGGCCGCCGGAATCTGATTCATTGCCCGCGAGAGGATCATCGCTGCCGGCAAGGCCCTGCAAGATCGACCACATATAGATCAGCACTCGCAGGCGATGCGTCCCCAGCACGACTGCGGAGTCCTCGAGCTTTGGAGAAGATCCTTCCGGCGAGAGTACAAGCGAGGCGGTCAGTCGCTTGACAAGTGTTTCCAGAGCCGGGTGCGCGCGAATCTCTTCACCCACGCGCGCGAGGTCAACCGCCTCCGCGCTGAGCAAGCCGATTAGCCGGCGCAGGGACGCCGGAGCGTCGGCCGCATTTTTCGCGCGGGATCCAGGGTCGGGATCGTGTCCGCCCTTCGGAGCGGCTGCTTTGCTCTTGAGAACCGAATCGCGAGATCGCTCCTGAGATGCGGTGGACATTCAAACCCCGTGGCCGGATAAGTTGCTGCAAGCAATATATCGGCTGTGGCGGGGGGCTCTTTAGGCGGAATCGGCCGGACGCAGTGCTTGCTGCGAAATCCCCTGTGGGCGAAATGGCCCGCGGATGTCTCGCGGGCTCAGGCTGTTTTCCAGACTGCCACTGTGGCGTACGGTTTTCGGCGCGCCAAGTTGGCCGCGCGTTGCAGGCCTGGCTTGGACGCCGGCGTCTTCGCAAGGAGCTCCGGCAGCCGCGAGCGCAACCGCAGCAGCGCCGACGTATGTATCTGCGAAACCCGCGATTCTCCGATGCGCAACAGTGCGCCCACCTCTTTCATGGTGAGTTCTTCGAAGTGGTACAGCGCCAGCACCTCGCGTTCGCGGTCCGGCAGTTCGCCGATGGCTTTGTCGAGCAAGGTCTTGATTTCCGACCGCAGCGCCTGATGGTATGGGTCCTCGTCCTCTGAGCCTGCGCGGGCAGGAATGGCCTCTTCGCCACCGAATTCTTCCGTTTCGGCTTGCAGGCTTCCAATGTCCAGGCCGCGCAGATCGCCGCGAAGCCGCTGGAGACTATCGAGGCTCACCTGAAGCTCCGCCGCGATTTCCGTCTCGTTGGGATCGCGCCCGAGCCGCGCCTTGCACTGCAAAATGGCCTGCTCCAGACGCCGGCCCTGGCGGCGCAACGTGCGCGGTCCCCAGTCGATTAAGCGCAGGCTATCGAGGATGGCGCCACGAATGCGAAATTCGGCGTAGTGCTTGAGCTGGACGTTCTTACTCGGATCGTATTTCCGCACTGCATCCATGAGGCCCAGAATGCCGGCGTGTACGAGATCTTCGAGAAGCACCTGTTGAGGCAGCCGCCCGTGGATCCGCCGGGCGACGTGCTGCACCTGCGGAAGATGCTCGAGCAGAATTTTGTCGCGCTGTGCCTCGTCCAGCTCCGGGATCGCCATGATCCATGTGAGTCTGCAAGCCGGATTCCACGCGCGCGCGCCCGCGATTAGAATTCCCTAATCTCGAAGGGGCTCGCCGAACATCGACAAGTCCGCCGCGCCGATCTCTTCGTTCGCTTCTGACAGGACGAAGGCCCGCTCGACCCAGTGCTGGAGCTCGCGCACGTTTCCCGGCCACGAATACTTCTGAAGGGCGTGGGCCGCTTCGGCGCTGAAGGTTTTCCGTGGAACGCCGGCTGCCGCGCAAAGCTCGGCGAGAAAATGGCGCGCGAGCGGCAGTATGTCTTCCCAGCGGTCCTGAAGCCGCGGAAGCGCGATCGGGAAAACAGCGAGGCGATAGTAAAGATCTTCGCGAAACTGTTTGTCGCGGACGCGCTGGAGCAAGTCCGCGTTCGTCGCCGCGATCAGCCGCGCATTCACGCGGAAGAGGTCTGCGCTTCCGAGGCGCTGGACCTCTCCTTCCTGCACGAACCGCAAAAGCTTGGCTTGCATGCTCAGCGGCAGCTCGCCCACTTCGTCCAGCAGCAGCGTGCCGCCGTGCGCGGCGTGGATGCGGCCGAGGCGCGACTGAAAAGCGCCCGTGAACGCGCCCCGCGTAAACCCAAAAAGCTCCGCCTCCAGCAGGCTTTCGGGTATCGCGGCGCAATTCACCACGATGAACGGGCCCTGGCTGCGACGGCTGAGCTCGTGGATCCCGCGCGCGACGAGTTCCTTGCCTGTGCCCGTCGCGCCCACAATCAACGCCGCGGTATCGCGCGGCGCCACGAGCCGCGCCAGCCGGTAGAGTTGCTGCATTTTATGGCTCGTGCCGATCATCTTGGGCAGAGCTTCTACTTTCGCCGCCGGAGCACCGGCGAAATCTCTACTCGCTTCGGCTGGCCCATCGCGAAAAGCGCCCGGTGCGCGACCGTCGCGCGATTCCTCCGCGACGTCCTCCGTTTGCGTGCTGTCGCGTAGATCAAAAGAACGTTGCTCCGCATCGTTCCCTCGCTGCAGCACCACGACGTTCACTTCCGGAAAGCGCGCGCGAATGATTTCGGCCAACTCCTCCGCATCCAAGTCCTCGAGCTGCGAATCGAGCAGCACGGTGCGGAAATCCTCCGACTCCAGCTTGATCAGTGCGTCCGCACCGCCTGTCGCCTCCCTGGTCGCCACGGCTGTCGGCCCCAGCCCCGCAAGAATTCGCTTTCGACATTCCGCGAGCGAGCTCGCCACAAGCAACTTCCCTGCCCGGTCTTTAGTTAAGACTGCGCTGGCCGCTGGCATGCATGGTCCCCTTTGTGAATCGTGGATTGGTCTCGCCCGGCATTTCGAATTGCAAAGGGCCGTTGCGCACTCATGCGCGGTTTTCGCCAGACGGATTCCGCGCTTGCAACTGATACCCCACGCCGCGAATCGTGTGAATCAGTTTGCGGTCGGACGCTGCATCGACCTTCTTTCGGAGATAGTTGATGTACACGTCCACCACGTTCGTCATCGTGTCGAACGACAAATTCCACACGTCCTGAATGATCTGCGTACGCGTCACGCGCTGGCCGCTGTTGCGCATCAGGTATTCCAACAGCGCGAATTCCTTCGGCGTCAGATCGATTTTGCGTCCCGCGCGCTTCACCGAGCGCTCGA
Organism: Candidatus Acidiferrales bacterium; assembly: GCA_035604415.1. GTDB lineage: Bacteria > Acidobacteriota > Terriglobia > Acidiferrales > UBA7541 > Palsa-295. The sequence goes on along the minus strand of DATNIN010000013.1, from coordinate 242,717 downwards.
CGCAGCTCAGCTCGAGGTCGTCGATGCGCAGCAACGCATCGGCGTGATGGCTTCCGCGGCGCATCAGCGCGCGCACGCGTGCGGATAGCTCGGAAAAGGAAAACGGCTTGAAGACGAGATCGTCGGCGCCGAGATCGAATACCTGCACGCGATGGGTTGGCCGCGTGCGCGTCGCGAGAATCAGCAAGGGCAGCTGCGGGCACTTCGCGCGGACGTAACGCAGCACATCGAGGCCCTCCTGCGCCGAAAGATCCAAGTCGAGAATCGCCGCGTCGTAATGGCGCTCCTGCGCCATGAACTTCGCTTTGTCCGCGTCGGCGGCGAGATCGACGGCGTAGTGCGCAGACTTGAATTCACGCTCGAGAAACGTGCCGAGCGCCGCGTTGCACTCGGCGACAAGAATCCGCATCGATGCTCCTGCGGAAGGGGGAAACCGCGAGAGGTTCCCAAGGGGAGTTCAATTTTATTGGGCGCGAGGAACGAGTCAAAAGAAAACTTCATTGGAGCGCGCAGAGTTTCGAAGAATGAGAATTTCATCGCGGTGTGACGAAAAATGACATCACAAATTCTAAGAATTGGACCGAAATGAACCGCAGGCGAGTTTCAGATCAGGAAGCGTCTCACGGATGAGTCATTTTTTCGGGGCGGACGATTTCGTCGAATTCTTTCTCCGTGAGGTAGCCGAGCTTGAGCGCGGCTTCGCGGAGGCTGAGTCTTTCGTGGTGGGCTTTTTTCGCGATCTCGGCGGCTTTGTCGTAGCCGATTTTCGGGCTAAGCGCGGTGACGAGCATCAGCGAGTTGCTCACGTCGCGCTCAACGCGCTCGCGATCGACTTCCAATCCCGCGACGCAATGCTCCCGGAACGAGCGGCAGGCGTCGGCGAGCAGGCGCACCGAGTGCAGAAAATTGTGGATGATCACCGGCTTGAAAACGTTCAGCTGGAAATTTCCCTGCGAGCCGGCGAAGCCGATCGCGGCGTCGTTGCCCATCACCTGCACGGCGACCATGGTCATCGCCTCGGACTGCGTTGGATTCACCTTCCCCGGCATGATCGAAGAGCCGGGCTCGTTTTCGGGAAGAATCAGCTCGCCCAAGCCGGCGCGCGGGCCGGAGCCGAGCCAGCGAACGTCGTTCGCGATCTTCATCAGCGAAGCCGCCAGAGTTTTCAGCGCGCCGCTGGCGAACACGATTTCGTCGTGCGCGGAAAGCGCGGCAAATTTGTTCGGATGCGATTTGAACGGCAACCCGGTTAGCTCCGCGATCTTTTTCGCGGCGCGCTCGGCGAATTCCGGGGGTGCGTTCAATCCGGTGCCAACGGCCGTGCCGCCGATGGCGAGATCGTAGAGCCCGGCGAGCGCCGTCTTCAGGCGCGCGATGTCGCGGTCGAGCAGGCTCACCCAGCCGGACATTTCCTGCCCGACGGTGAGCGGAGTCGCATCCATCAAGTGCGTGCGGCCGATCTTCACGATGTGGGCGAATTCCTTCGCCTTCGCTGCCAGCGCGTCGCGCAATTCCTCGACGGCCGGAATCAGCGCCTCCGCGACGCGCGAAGCCGCCGCGATGTGCATGGCCGTGGGAAACGTGTCGTTCGACGACTGCGACATATTGACATCGTCGTTGGGATGAATCGGCTTCTTGCTGCCCAGGACGCCGCCGACGATTTCGATGGCGCGATTGGAAATCACTTCGTTGGCGTTCATGTTGGTCTGCGTGCCGCTGCCTGTCTGCCAGACGCGCAGCGGAAAATGCGCGTCGAGCTTTCCGGCGATCACTTCGTCGGCGGCCTGCACGATCAGCTTGGATTTGTCCGCGGGAAGTTTGCCGAGATTCTGATTCACGAGCGCAGCGGCTTTCTTCAGGATTCCGAACGCGCGAACCAGCTCGGGCGGCATCGTGTCGCGGCCGATATCGAAGTGGATCAGCGACCGGGCGGTCTGCGCGCCGTAGTAGCGGTCGCTCGGGACCTCGATCTTGCCCATGCTGTCGGATTCGAGCCGGGTTCCGGCCTTCGGTGCAGGCGACGCTTTGGCGTCCACGTTACCTCCCCCCGTACGCGCATAGGATACTTCGGAAACTCGCCCTCAGGCGCAGGAAAAGCGTGGCTTGTGATTCGTGACTGGTGATTCGTGAGTCGTGATTCATGAAAAACGAGGGCGCCTGTGTGTGTCGATTAGAAAAAGTGTGGTGCCATGATTTCAACGGGTTAGAGGCATTTCTAATCGCCGGAGTGTCGATTAGAAATAGGCGGCTATGACACTCTGAGAGCCGAGAGACACTCCTCGACTTCCGATGGCCGCTTCCCTCGGCTGCGCTCGGGACACGTTCGGTTGCCGCGCCAACCTCAGTGCAGGCAAGCGAGACGACGACCCTCGCCGGGTCGCCGGCGGCGGCCGCTGCGTCTCGAATTGTAATGTCGTTCATCATGACTGCGTGGCCAGATTAACAACGGGAGGGACGCTGTCAAGTATGTGCCCGTGTGGACTTCTGGATCGGCAGAAGGCGCGCGGTTCAGCCAGACGTTAATGTCTGATTGACAAACAGAGGACCGTTTCCTAAGCTTCCGCGCATTGGAAGGAGGAGGTGAATCGTGGGTCAACCTACCCTCGCAGTTCGATTCGACGACGATGATGGCGGAGATGGCGGCAAGAGAAAACGACGATTCTCGATGGACACGGCCGACATCGTGGCTGTCGGCATCCTGTTCCTGGCGGGTGCGGCAGCGATCGTGGCGATTGTGATCGCCGTCGGCTTCGTAATGGGAAAGGTGAATGGGTCGGACGCATTCAAGATCATTTCAGCCTGCGTCGGAGGCTCGACGATCTCGGGGATCGTGGCCGCCCTTCTTGGGAAAAAGAGCGACCGCAAAGAGTAAGCGCGTGAGTCTGGGCCCCAAGGCGGGACAATATCTATTTGGCGCGCTTGGGTTTTCCCTTTTTCTGGAAAAACTTCGCGGACCACTTGAAAGCCGCCTGCGAGGCCTTATAGGCCTTGGCCGAGTGCTCCATGGCCTGCTTCGTATGTTCGTGTCCGGTCTGGTGATCTTCCTTCCCGTGGTGGACTGCGGCAACGCGGTGAGCGTGAGCGGCCAGCTCGTGAAACTCAGCGGCTCTCACGTGTGAATCGCTTGGCATGATTGTCTCCCTGAATTAAAGATGCTGACGATATCTTGTCGCGCGCTCGATGTCTAGGTAGCACAGGCAATCTTGCCTGTGTGCGTAAGCCCAGGCACTGAGCAAATGTACGGCGCGGACTGATTGTGCTCCGCAAACTTAGTCACTACGACGGGTTCCGCGCCTTGCGAGGGAATACCCCCGAAAGACAAAAGCCAAACGAAGGGGCCAGCAGCCGGCCCCGGAGATCGTTCGTGTTTAGGTTTTCGCTGCGGTACGCCAACCTCGAAACAATCGGGCGACACTCGGGTTTAGAATGGAAGCAGTCACAGGCCCAGGCGCCGGGAAAGGATCCCGAGGAGGCATATGACTCGCTGTCCCGCACGCTGTGCGCTCAGCCTGATTCTTTCCCTCCAGCTCGCCTCCCCCGGACTTTCACAGGTGGGGGCGCAAGCGCCGGCGCAGAGGAAGACTCCGACTCCCGCCACGAAGGGAACGCCAGAACAGACAGCGGCGGCCCTCAGCGAGCGCCAGCGAGCGATCCATGCGCTCAATCGCCTGAGCTTCGGCCCAAGGCCCGGCGACGTCGATGCGGTGCTGGCTAAAGGGGTGGACGCCTGGATCGAAGACCAGTTGCATCCCGAGAGTATCGACGATTCCGCGCTCAACGCGCGCATCGGGCCTTACGCAACCATGCGCATGAATCCAAAGCAGCTCGCGCAGACATTCCCTTCTGACGGTGTGATCCGCCAGGTGATCGCCGGCAAGCGTCCGATGCCCGACGATCCTGCCGGCAAGCTGATCTATTCGGTCAACGTCGCGCGGCTCCAGCAGCAGGATGCGGAGAGAGGAACAGCAGCAAACGCCGCGGCCAACGCAGCAGTGATGAACGGTGCGGCCACCGCCACGCCACCCGCTCCTTCGCCGCAAGATCGGGCGCGAGCGATTGCAGAGAGGCTACTCGCGTTGCCCAAGGAGCAGCGGCTTGCGGCCCTCGAAGCCCTGCCGCCGGAACAGTTGATCAATTTCCCAAATCTATTGCGCGGAGACCAGCGGGACCGCTTGTTCGCGGAATCCTCGCCGCCGGAGCGGGAGACCGTTCGCGCCTTCGCCAATCCGGCCGGAGTTGTCGCGTATGAGATTCAACAGGCGAAGCTGATGCGCGAAATCTATTCCGAGCGGCAGTTGCTCGAAGTGATGACCGATTTCTGGTTCAATCACTTCAACGTCTATCAGTACAAGAACCAGTGCGCGTATTACACAACGGCCTACGAGCGCGACGTCATTCGTCCTCACGCGCTCGGCAAGTTCTACGACCTGCTCCTCGCCACCGCGCAAAGCCCGGCGATGCTGATGTACCTCGACAACTGGCTCAGCATCGGTCCGCATTCACAGGCCGCGGGCAAGAACGGCCAGAGCGGCCTGAATGAGAATTACGGCAGGGAGTTGATGGAGCTGCACACGCTCGGCGTGGACGGCGGCTACACCCAGTCGGACGTCACGGAACTCGCGCGAGTCCTGACCGGATGGACGATTGCGCAGCCCGACGACGGCGGCCAATTTCAATTCGATCCGCGGCGCCATGATTCCGGAACTAAGACCTTTCTCGGCGACAAAATCTACGAGGGAGGAAGCGATGAAGGGATGCGGGCGCTGGATACATTGGCGCACCATCCTTCGACGGCACGATTCGTTTCCATGAGCATAGCAATACGGTTTGTCTCGGATGACCCGCCCAAGAGCCTCGTCGATCGCATGGCGGCCACATTCCAATCGAGCGATGGCGACATCCGCGAAGTGCTGCGCACGATGTTCCGCTCGCCCGAGTTCTGGTCGCCGAAGGCGTACGGCGCAAAGCTGAAGACGCCACTCGAATTCGTGGTCTCAACCGTTCGGGCAACGGGCGCCAATGTTGTCGCTCCGGACGCCCTCGTCCAGAGTCTCGTCACGATGGGAATGCAGCCCTATGGCATGGCTGTCCCCACGGGCTACTCCATGAAATCGGAAACGTGGGACAACGAAGGTGCGCTGCTGGCGCGGATCAACTTCTCGACGGCGCTTACTCAGGGGAAACTTCCCGGCGTCCAGTTCGATCCCGCCACGCTTGTCGCCGTCGGACTTCTCAGGAGCGGGGACCAGCCCCGAACCAAAGCGATCCTCTCCGAAAAGCACACGGGCCTCGACCTGGCCCTCGCCATTACGGAAGACACCATCCTTCCCGGCGAGCTCCTGCCCAAGGACGAAGCCGTAATCCGAAAAGAGACGCAGGATCCGGAAGCGGAGCGCAGCATGGCGGCGCCTCTCGATGGTCTGCGCCTCGTCGCCGGCTTCATTCTCGCTTCGCCCGAATTCCAGCACCGCTGACGTTCTCTCGTTGCGCGCTCGATGTCTAGACGGGTTCCGCTACCTTGCGACGTATGGGCGCCCGGAAGATCAGAGGATTGATCACCCGCCCAGTTTTCCGAAGTATACTCCCGTGCGAGCTGGCGGTTGGGTGACCCCACCTACGCCAAGGCTACGGTGGGCGGACCCGCGAAGACGCGGGGTTCAACAGGCACAGGAGCGCGTGAATGGCCAAGATGACAGCAACGCTGATGTGGCCCTGCGTGACGATCACTAGCGGCATGTTCGTCGCGGCCGTGTGGATCTTTCGCGTGTATCAACGTCGCGCGGAAAAATACTCGAGGGGAGAAGTGTTCGCGCCCGATTCGACGAAGGATGCGGCGAAACGGACCATGGATCGGACAAGATATTCAACGATCGCCTGCGCACTCTTGTGGCCCGTTCCCGCGGTCGTCGCACTCACTCTTCGCGGACCGGATACGGTCCACTGGATCGTCACGGAATTCACCGCGGGTGCAATTGGCACCCTTGGGGCGGGCGCTTTCTTGTACCTGGTGAAACCGTTCACCGAGAAATTCTGGACTGACGAATTCACTCCGCGTCGATTTGCGGGATTCTCGTTCACAGGCGCGGCAGCCTCCTGGCTGGTCACCGCGGTTCACGTGGCGTGGACGGAGCCTGGCGTTCGAAAGGCCTTGATAGACGCCGTCCCCGAGGCGGTGAAAAAATTGACTGGAGGCGGATAGCGTGACGTTGCCTCATTTCTCCTTTGCGGATTTCTGCGTGCTGGCCGCGATCCTCGTGATGCTGGGCGGCTTCTCCTTTCTCGAGGTCTTGATATTTACGGCCGTGAAGCGGGAGCAGGAGGAGTCGAAGTTGATCGACCTCCGGCGGGCCGCCACGTTTTCCGTTGTCGGAGCAATCGTGACCCTGTTCGTGGGAGCGCTTTCCCAGATTTTGCACCGCGTGTTCGTGGACGTGGCGGCGATTTCAATTCCCTTCCTCTTTCTCATCACATGGGCAATCCTCCAAAAGAGGGGGACGTCGGTGCTCAAGTTCGAATACCTAGAGCGCCAAGCGGAGGAATACTACTCGGGTGTCATCGAGGCGATCGTCAAGGAACATGCGGGCGCGAAAGACCCGCTCCAACTCGATCAACTCTACGACGATTGCAGCGAGCGGATCCGCAAAGAGCCGCTGTGGTGGTCCATCAACGTAGTCGTCAAGCATGGGCCCGTGATCGCGCCGGGACCGGGGCTGGAACAGCTCTTCGGCGAGATGGCGCTTTCGAAAGAGAAATTCAGAATCCTCGTCGATCGGCTGGTCCGCAAGGACCGGCTCGAGATATTGGTTGATGGCTCCGTGGCGGTGGCACCGGAACGTAGCCTGTGGCAAAAATTAGGGTTCTGACCGCATGGAAAGCAAGATCACGAGAGAAGTCAGAGTAGAAATTCCGAGGCAACGGAGAGATCAATGGCGAAGAAGGGATACTGGATTGTTTGCCACGTATCGGCCGCAGATGGTTCCGTAATGGCGGAATATGCGAAGCTCGCGAGGCCGGTGATTGAGGCGGCGGGCGGGCGCCTGATCGTCAGGGGCAACCCGGCGAAGACGTGCGAGGCGGGAGTGAATGAGCCGGCTGTTGTGGTCGAGTTCGAGAGCCTCGAGAAAGCGATCGCCGTGTATGAGAGCGAGGGCTACCAGAAGGCGTTGAAGGTGCTCAACAACAAGGTGAAGCGCGATTTCCGCATCGTGGAAGGGATGTAACCTCCACCACTCACGTCTCTCGTTGTCATCCCGAGTGAGGCCGATTGTTGGCCGACGAGGGATCTGTTGTTTCCTTCCGTAGGAGCACAGTCCGCCGCGGCGGACTGTGCCACAAGTACAAAAGCAGATTCCTCGTCCCGAAGTATCGGGACTCAGAATGACAATTCTAGCGGAGTGAACACGCATCATGCGCGTGGCTATCGGTGAATCCAGTTCCACAAAACGGCCAGGATGCAGCCCATTATGTAGCCGATCGTCGCAGTGACCGCGATGAGGACAAGCGCGATCCAGGCCTTGAACTCCCCGATCACGTAAATCGGCTTAATGAAGTGCATCCAGAAAACGAAGTTGATGATCGGCTGCGCCCAACCGAATGCAACCAACGCCGCCCAGAGAGTGTGCCACGCTCCAAGTAGCGCCCCGAAGACAAGACCCACCTTGTGAGGGTTGACGGTTTCCATGGACGTCTCCTTTCGCAGATGGCTCCCAGCACCCGAACGATTCTGCCGGTGAAACGGGTCAGCAGCGATGACCCACAATAGCGCCGCCGGTGACCGATGTCACGTGCGGGCGCTGTCTGCTTTGGCGTCAATGAGCAGAGAAAGAAAAAGCGCCCGCCTGCCCTGAGAAGGAAACGCGCGAGGCCGATCGTTGGCCGAGGAGGAATCTGCTCTTCGCCTCCGTAGGAGCACAGGCAGGAGTGCCTGTGCCACGAAAGGCTAAGAACCCTGGACCTTGACACAGGCACATCCTTCCATTTGGCCTTGAACAATGCTACGCATGGAGAGTGAAGTTGAATGGGCAGGTAACTGAAGATCGGAGGCGTCAGGCATGAGGCCGCAGTTTTTGGAGCGCAGCGAGGAATGCGCTCGCGGTGCGGCTCTCCCAGGTGGAAGGGCGAGGTTTAAACCCCGCCATAAAGACGCCGCGCGCAGCGCTGTCCGATCTCCCAGGCTCGTCTCACCGGCGACCTGGGAGCCCTTCCACTGCGCTGCCCCTCTTGCAGCAAGTACTCTTCGGCTCCGCGCTCACGAGTCACTCCCGAAGCTTCGGGATCACGATTCACCAACCACAAATCACTGCCAGCTAAGTGTCACACCTTGCCGAGTAGTTTCACTCCTAACTCATTCAAAACAAACGATCGGTGCACACTCAGGGTGTCACACTTTTCGAGGGTCACTTGGCACGAGCGCGGACGACGAAAGAACCAGAGGACGAACCGCCCGCCTTCCCGATATAGATCATCGGGACGCAGAAAACGCGAAAGGCGGCCGCTACGAAGGCAAGGGCGAAAAGGCGGGACGCGGACACGCGCTTGACGCGCGTGGCGGGCGCGATTATATTCACGGGCGAACCGGGGGATGGGGAATGAAACCGAGCCAAGAGTGCCCGTCTGAAGACAGGCGCTACATAAACCGCAGAGAAACAAGAATAAAACCGAGGATCGTCGCCATTTTTCTTGCGAGCGTAGGTCTGCTGCTGGGTGCGAGTGTGCCCGCGCGGGCGCACCATTCGTTTGGAGTCGAGTACGACGTGAACAAGCCCGTAACATTGACGGGCGTGATCACGAGCATCGAGTGGACCAATCCGCACAGCTTCGTCTATATGGATGTGAAGGATGCGGACGGCAAGATCACGAATTGGAAGTTCGAGGGCTATCCTCCGGGCGTCCTTTACAGGACCGGATGGCACCGCGACGTGACGATGAAGGCCGGCGACACGATTACGGTCTATGGATGGCAGGCGCGGACGGGCGGCGCGTGGGGGCACGCGCGCGACATCACGTTCAGCGACGGCAAGAAGCTCTTTTTCGGTCCCGCGCCCGGCACGGGTGACGGCGGAGCAACGCCGCCGCCAGGCTCCGTGCCTTCACCGGCGCCTGCCGGCGCGCCATCCAACTAGGAGAGATCCGATCATGAGAACGAATTTATTCGGGGCCGCGCTCGCGGCGCTGATGATCTTTCCTGCCGCTTCCGTCGCGCAGACGCAATCGGACCCGACCACGCTCAAGCCCGGCAAGATTCCGCGCACGCCGGATGGCCATCCGGACTTGACGGGCGTCTGGCAGGGCGGGAGCAACCGCATCGGAACCTGGGAAGAGACCAATACCGGCAGCGGTCCGCTGGGAGAGAGCGGCCCAATCACGCCGTACGCGGTGCAGGGGCGCCAGCCGCCTCCTCCCTATCAGCCATGGGTCCAGAAGAAGATGCTCGAGGCATACAAGCTGCGCGGGATTGACGAGCCGATGGTGCGCTGCCTGCCCCCCGGCGTTACGCGCACCACACTCATGGGCCTTTTCCCGTTGCAGATCGTGCAGACGCCGACGACGGTCGTGATTCTGTACGAGGTGTTTCACCTGTTCCGCATCATCCCGATCGACGCGAAGCACCCGGACGACGTCGATCCCAGCTACATGGGTGATTCCGTCGGGCACTGGGAGGGCGACACGCTCGTGGTGGACGTCACCGGGCTCAACGACAAGACGTGGCTCTCGGGAATGGGATCGGTTCACAGCGAGAAGCTGCACGTCGTCGAGAAATTCACGCGCATGGACGAGAACACGATCGTCTACGAGAGCACGGCAACGGACCCCGACTCGCTCACCGGGCCGTGGACGAGGCGCGGGACCATCATGCTGCGGCCGGGAACGCGCATCCGGGAATACGTATGCGAAGAGAATAACCAGGACATACAGCGCTACCAAGAATTGCTGAAAGATCCTTCCGTTTTCATGAGGAAGTAAATCCCCTAACCGCCGAATTCGCACGCCGAATGCTGCGAAACAGAAAAAACCGAGACGATCGCGGCGGCCGAAGGGACAGGTGTCGCCGAAGTGTGCTTTTGGGCAAGCGGCATTTTACTTTCCTACCTGAATGGAACCATCATATTGCCGGACGTCTTGTGCGCGCTGATGGCGACGCGGACGATCTCCATAGAAGCCGGCGAAACCCCAGCCTCGTACCGTTGGAAGTATGCGGATCAAGCCGCCAACTCGAAAAAGCTGTCCGCTGAGCAGCGGCAGCTGCAAGCTCGAAGCGCGAGCACGCGAGTCGGCGGGCGGGAGAGCGAAATGACCGAGGCCTGGAAACAGTGGGAGGGCCAGGTGGTCGACGGGAAATTCCACCTGCGCCAATATCTCGGGGGCACGGACGACAGCGCCGTGTTCCTGACGGAGCACGGCGGGCCGGAACCGCAGAAGGCCGCCATCAAACTTATCCCCGCGCGATCGCAGAACGCAGAGTTCCAATTGTCGCGATGGGAGATCGCCGCGCATCTTTCGCATCCTCACCTGCTGCGCCTTTTCGAGATGGGGCGTTGCCGGCTGGGCGACGCGGCGATGCTGTACGTCGTGATGGAGTATGCCGAAGAAAATCTGGGGCAGATCATCCCGAACCGCTCGCTCACGGCCGCCGAAGCGCAAGAAATGCTGAAGCCGGTGCTCGAGGCGCTCGCGTATCTTCACGCCAAGGGATTCGTGCACGGGCACCTCAAGCCTTCGAACATCCTGGCCGTGGACGATCAGTTGCGGATTTCGAGCGACAGAATTTGCGCGGTGGGCGAATTGCGAGCCGGGCGCAGCAAGCCGAATGTCTACGCCGCGCCGGAAATCGCGACGCGAGGGCAGTCGCCGGCCGGAGACACGTGGTCGCTGGGCGTGACGCTGGTCGAAGTGCTCACGCAGAAGTTGCCGTCGTGGGAGTGGAAGGGACAAGAAGAGCCGGAGTTGCCGAAGAATTTGCCGGCGCCGTTCGGCGATATCGTGAAGCAGTGCCTGAAGCGAGATCCGCAGGTTCGATGGAAGGTGGCGGACATCGCGGCGCGGCTGCAATTGCCTTTGACCGTGCCGGAGATGCCACCGACCGGCGCGGCGCCGAGCTCGCTCGCGGCGAAGTGGCGGTACGTTGTTTCGGTGGCCGCGGGCGTGCTGGTGCTGGCGGCGATATTCGCGGGATCAAAGATGTTCAACAAGGGATCGGACGCGCAGGCCGGGCCATCCGTCGCGGCGGAACCGCCGGCGCTGCAGCCGAATCCGAAGCCCGAGGCGAAGAAGCCCGAGGTGAAGAAACCCGAGACACAGCCAATCCCGAAGAAACTGGCTGCGAAGCCGCCGGAGCCGGTTCGTGCGGCTCCATCGCCCGGCGCTGCACCCGTAAAAGCGGCGACGAAGAAAGTCCTGGCCGGCGCGGTGGGCGGACAGGTGGTGCATCAAGTGATGCCGGACGTGCCGCAAAAGGCGAGAGACACGATTCGCGGGACGGTGAGGGTCGGCGTGAGAGTTCAGGTGGATTCGTCAGGAAGCGTGGTGGGCGAAACGCTCGACGCACCGGGGCCAAGCACGTATTTTGCGAAACTGGCGATGAACGCGGCGAAGGGTTGGAAATTCACGCCGGCGACGGCGGGCGGAGAGAATGTCGCAAGCGAATGGGTAGTGCGATTCGAATTCGCGCAGGATGATACAAGGGCCAAGGCAGTTCACGCCGCTCCGTGATGGCCGGAGCGAAATCACTGGCGGCAGAAAAACCAGAGTCAAAGGCAAAGGCTTTTACCGCAGAGACGCGGAGAACGCAGAGACGGCCACATCTACCGCACCCTTCGCCCGCTGCGCGGACTCAGGGCAGGGAGACGCAGAGAACACAGAGAAAGCCAAATTCAAAGCGAAGGGCTTTCACCACAGAGAACACAGAGAGACACTGAGGACGCAGAGAAAGAAAGAACAAGAGAGAACTTCTGCGGTACTCATGCGCGCGTCAAACAACAGGTGACGGCGAGGTTGGGGCGAGGAGCCAGGACGCCAAGTAGCCCGGGTGGTTGCGCGAGCGCGGCGTCGTAGCGACTGAAATTCCCTCCGGCAAGGTTCCACTCACAAGATTATCAGCCGACGGCAACCGGCACAGAATTCCGGCGAGAGATTCACTCCACGCAGCGCCTGGCCCAGCGAGCGCCGCGGCGATGTCATGATCGCCAGCAACAGCGCGCATACGATGGGTCAAACTCGTTCGCGACGCGCGGCCATCATGCGCGCCTTCGTAACGAATCCTGAGGTTCAGTTCCCTGCCGCAGGCTCGCGATATTTCGAAATCCGAATCGGTCGTGAGGCCGGCAACGCAGCCGCCATGCCGCGCGAGATGCCGGCGCAGCGGGCCGTACCACAGTCGCGCAGAGTCACCGTCGATCGGAAATGCGACGGCGCCTCGCGCGACCAGCGCGTCCGCGAAGATTTTACAATCGGCGTAGCGGTCGTCGTACACGACCGCAGTGATCGGAAGAAGGGGTGGAGAAGCCGCTGCATCGTCCGATCGCGAGCGAGATCGCCAAATCGCGCCGGGGATCGCCGCGGGAACGATCGCGGCGCCCGCACCTTTCAGGAAGTCGCGCCTATTCATGGCCGGCTCCTGTCGGCGGCTTCGGCTGGCGCGCTGACGCGGGCCGCGTGAGATAGATGGCGATCAGGTCCAGCTCGTTATCGGGGAGCTCGATGCGATTGTGAGGCGGCATGCTATTGATGCCGACGCGCGTGATCTTCTTGATGTACTCGACGGTGAGATCGGTGCGCGCCTCGAGCAGAGCGCGGTCCTTGCCGAGACGCTTTCCCAGCATGTAGGTGCCAGTGCCTCCGGCGAGGTGGCAATATCCGCAGCGGGCGTGGAAAAGTTTGTCGCCATCGGCGATTTTCTGCGCCGAATCATCCGCGGCTTTCTCTTGAGCAGCCGTGGCGCGCGCGACGCCGAATCCGGCGGTCAAACATGCCGCCGTCACACAAATCGCAAAAAGATTGGCTAAGCATCCCGGCAGAGGAGTGTTCATCGCGGTCCTCATGCCCTCTGCCTGCGAAGCGCTTTGGGCCAAATTCCCTGCTTGCCCGGCGCGAGGATGCCGTTGGGATCGAGTGCGTCCTTGACGGTTTCATTCAGACGAAGGAGCGCGTGGTTGTTGAAGTCGAAGGTGAGCGCGACGTCGTCCATATCGGAAAGGTGCGTGCGGTATTCGGAATAACCTTCCTTCGCGGCGTCCACGACCAACACTTTGAAGAGGGCGCGGACCTTCGATGTCATCGCCGCGTTGTCGCGGTCGTAAACCATCAGATTGATATTCGTAACGGATCGTTCGAACAGCGTGAACGAGCCATAGTAGTCCACGCCGATTTCTTCATAGCGTTTCTTCGTGCTGTGGAATTGCTTGAGGACGTGCTCGCTCGTCGGAGGAAGGACCGGCGAAAAACCGATGTGCCCCCCGCGCCCGCCGCGCCAATTGACGATCTGGAGAGCGTTCACGCTCGGAACGCCCGCGCCGGAATCGGCAATCGGATCGCCACGGTGCCATTTGACGACTTTGAATTCCTGGCTCGTGTGCTTCGCGAACGCGGCCTTGATGATGCGGGCGTGGGCTTCGTTGACTTCGTCGTAGCCATAGAGGCGCAAGTTGATGTTCCACCAGCCGAGGCCGAATTTGTTGAGCACCTCGCGCAGGACATCGTCCGGCATCGCGCCATCGCCCTGATACCACTCGCTGCGCTGGGACTGCGAGGCTGCGATGCGCAGTGAATTGCCGATGCTGGGGCTTTGCTGCAAAACGCCGTTGAGCCGGAGCGGCGCGAGCTCGTCGACCGCCCATCCGACGTCATCGGGATTCGGCAGTTGGATGTTGAGGCCGAGCGTCGCTTCGGGCTCGGGCATCAGCCACATGCCCAGCTTTGTGACGATGCCGTAATTCGACTGCACGAACACCTGGTCCCACGAGGGGCCGTAGCCATACTTGAAAAGCTGCCAGCAGGGACTGTTCGCCATCGCGCCGGTGCCGGTGCGGACCATGTCGCCATTGGGCAGCACGATTTCCATGCCGCAAATGTTGCGGGTGTTGTCGCCGTAAGGCGTGTAGCCGTAGCCGCGCTCGAGAGCGTTGCCCACCACGCTGCCCCATCCGTTGGCCGGGACAGACATCCACAGGGGAATCTTGTGCTCCTGCAAATAGTTGAAGAGATCGTAGAAACCGACGCCGGGCTCGATCAGGCAGTAGCCGAATCGTTCGTTGACGTCGAGGATGCGTTTCATCCTGCCGAGATCGAGAACCACGGTGCCGCTCATGCACGGCGCGGCAGCGCCATAGCCCAGATTTTTCCCCCGCGAGATGGGCCAGAGCGGAATTTTGTATTCGTTGGCGATGCGGACAATTGCCTGGACCTCTTCGGCCGATTGAGGACCCACCGCGGCGCTCGGAAGGTGCTGGTCGGCATCGCCCGGGGCGTAGATGTCCATGTAGGTGCCGCGATCTTCATCCGTCGCGAGCACCCATTGCTTGCCGACGACGCCCGCGAACGCGTCCAGCGCCTTCTGAAAGGTTTTCTCGGATACGTTCGGGGGTAGGGCGAAGGCCATTTCCGGCGGCTCCTCCTAAACATTTTCACGGCTGCCCGGCTGCGGCGCGCCACACTTCATACCATAAAGGCCGGGCTCGCTCCACCGTCGAGATGGGTGGTGGCACTCAACTTCGGGGGGCGCCGGCGTTTAGCGCGGCGGCAGGACTCATGACGTCCATCACGCACTTCCAAGAACCATCGGGCTGCTTTTTCCAAATCGCCACTCCCCTGTTCACCTCGGTCACTGACTTTCCATCGGGAGCGGTTACGGAGATGCGGTCGGTCCCGGCGGAGTAAGCCAAATCACCCGATTGGGAAACTTCCACCGTGTCCGTCGTCCAGGTGATCGAGAAGCCGGGTGTGGCAAAGGCGCCGGAAACATACTGGCGGATCGCTTCCTTGCCGACGACGGCGGGAGCACCGGGAGGGAGAATGGTGGCATCGTCGGACCAGAAGGGGAGGATGCGCTCGAGGTCGTGGGAGGTGGCTGCAGCAAGCCAGCTGGCATCCGTCGCACGAATGGCTGCTTCCTGAGCGGCGAGGTTCGCCTTTCGCTGAGCGGTGCATCCCGTGACTGCCACCATCACAAGCACTGCTGCCGCTACGAACCCTGCTTTAGTCATCGATGAACTCCTTCGAAGCGCGATATTCCCAGCGAAACCGCATGAACATGCATTCACGGGATGCAAAATACTCGCTTTATGGCTTCGTTGCCAGTGGGTTAGGCAAGCCCGACGAGATACTCACCTTGCTGCCGGTTCAGTTTCAAGCGCCGAGAAGAGACCCCTGCGGCCAGCTGTACGGCTATTGCACTCCTGGACAGGGGGTTCGCGACGATTCGGCGCGATATGCTGGCAGAGGGTAATCTTTATACGGTGGGGTGAGGTGGGGACAGATGTTCGGTCGTCTTCCCTTTCAGCGCCCCATTCGCTCGGCTCCCTATGCGTGATGCGGCAGGTTTGGGGGCAAGCCGGCGGCATTAAGTAAGCGAAGTGCGCCCCGAATTGAACAAGCAGGAAGTCTTTTCCAACTTCTCGGGGGAAAAAGGGATCAACTAGTGGCGTCTCTGTTCCATCGTCTGTTCACGGGCGAGGAAGCCGAGGAGCGCTCTGCGCCAGCAAAAGAGGGCACGGAGACTCCCCTGGCGGAATCGCCGGACGGCTTAATTCACGCGGGCGAACTGCCTCCGGCGGCGAATGCTCTGGCCGAAATCTTCGCCGAAGAGTCACCGGCCAAGGGCGTGCAGGCCGAAGTGATTGCGCAGCCTGAAGCGATTGGGAAGCCGGACGCTGCGGAATCCGCACCAAGAAAACGAAGCATTTTTCTGCGGCTTTTCTTCCCGCAGGAAGCGCCCACAACCATTACCGAAACGCTGCTCGCAAGCGCGGATACCTCCAGCGAACCGCCGCCGAACGAAACGGCGGCTGAAGCGGAACCAGCCCAGACCAACGTATCCGCGACGTCAAACGTCGCGCCCGAGTTGGGCAGCACCGAAGTTCCAATCTCGGCGGAAGAACTGCCACCCGCAGCGCACGTACTCGAAGAACTGTTTCCAGCGGAACAGCCTGGTCCCGAGTCCGAGGTGGAAATTTCCGCAGATTCGTCCCCGAGCATTGCCGACGAGGCGCCGATCGAGGCTCCTGCCGAAGAGCTAGTGAGCGCTCCCGTGGAAGCGGCTACGGAGGCGCGCGAAAACGAAGCGCCGATGGATGCTGCTTCCGAAGAGAATCCGGTCGAGGAAACGGATCACGAGGCTCTTTCCAGCGCGAGCCACGAGAGCGAGGCACAAGCCCCGGCGACTATCGAAAGTTCTCCGAACGAGGGCGGTGACGCGCAGATCCAAGACGAAGCTCATCAGGATCGCGCTGAAACTCCCGCGGAAGATTCATACGGCACGGCGGATGTGGTTACCACGCCGGAGGCAGCGCCGACCGAGCCGCCACGGAGGCCATACAGGGACTGGGCGTTCGACGAAAAGCTGGCGAGCCACCGTGAATGGGTCGAAACGCACGGCGTGACCGGACAAAGAGCCGATCTCTCCGGCGCCGAACTCGAAGGGGCGGACCTGATCAGCGTCAACCTGCGTCTCGCCGATCTGCACGACGCGAATTTGAGAGCCGCCGATCTGCTGCTCGCGGACCTGCGCGACGCCTGCCTGGTGCGCGCGGATCTGGAGGAATCATGCCTGGTGGGCGCGAACCTCGAAGGCGCGAATCTGGAAGGCGCGTCGCTCGAAACGGCGATGGGGCTCGTGCCGCGGCAAGTGGCCGGGGCGAACTTGCGCGACGCGTTGCTGACGCCGCAGCTCATGGAGTTCGAGGCTTTTGCAGCATTCGAGCACGCCTCGCGAAACGCTTTCCGCTACTTCACCGCGATCACAGCGGCGAGCGCGCTTTCGTGGCTGATTATCTGGAAGACCCGAGACGTTCAACTGCTGACGGATTCGGCCATCATTCCCTTCCTGCATTCGCGCACCGCGGCGACGGCGCTGCCGACCGCGGAATTTTATCTGGTCGTCCCGGCGGTGCTGTTCATTCTCTACCTCGTGTTTCAGTTTCATCTGCAACGAATGTGGGACTCGGTCCTGGAATTGCCGGCGATTTTCCCGGACGGACACACATTGGGCGACAAATCGCCCGCGATCATTCTGGGTCTGCTGCGAACGCATTTCCGGTGGATGAACCCCGATCCGGCCTCGACGCGGCTGGTCGAAACGTGGAGCTCGATCCTGCTGGCGTATTGGCTCGTGCCGGCCACGCTGCTGGCTTTCTGGGGGCGGTATCTGACGCGACAGGAGATTCACGGCACGATCCTGCACATGGTGCTCGTGGTGGTTGCCACCGGGGTAGCTCTCTACGCCACGACGAGAGTCGGGCGGCCGCAGGAAAGATGGGAGTTCGAACGGAAGTGGGCGCAGCGACTTGCCAAGAAACTGAAATCGATCAGTCCCGCAACTGTGGCGGCAGGACTAGGCGCCGTGCTGGTGCTGCTTTCGATCGGGACGATTTTGGGCGTGCCGCACGACCGGAACCGCGCGCCGCAATACGGCGTTACAAATGTCCGGAGGTGGGCGTCGAACGTCTTCTTGTGGATCGGATTCGATCCCTACGCCGATCTGACCGAAGCCGTGATTTCCCGAAAGCCAGCGAATTGGAATGGAGGGGACGATCAGGTCTCGTCCATCGACGGCCCGCGGCTCGACAATATGAGATTCCGCTACGCACAGGCCTACAGGGCGTTCCTTCCGAACGCACATCTGTGGCGCGCGAACTTTGAGGGCACATTTTTGTCGGAGGCGGACCTGCGCTCGGCCGACCTCGGGCAAAGCAACCTGCGGTTCGTGGTAATGGACAACGCGCGGATGAATCACGCGAATCTCGACCGGTCCATTCTCGATGGAGCGGATCTACGCCGCACCGATTTGCACGACGCGAATCTCTCTTACGCTTCGCTGGACCAGGCCACGCTGGTGGACGCGCGGCTCGATGGGGCCAGCCTCTACATGGCGCGGCTGGGAGGCGTCGCGATGACGCGCGCGAATTTGCAGAAGGCGGACCTGCGCGACGCGTACATGGGCGGCGCTCACCTCGATCACGCGGACCTTCGAGGAGCGTATCTCTGGTCAACGAAGCTGGCGGGAGCGGATCTGGGAGGCGCGCAGCTCGAAAGCGCGATCTTCATCGACGCGGACCTGCGCGGCGCGAACCTGGGCGGCGCGCAGCTTGCGGGAACCGTGCTGAACGGCGCGGACCTGAGCGGCACGAGTCTGGAGGGCGCCGACCTGCGAGGCGCGCTCGGATTAACCGTGAGTCAGGTTTGCTCGGCCAAGTCGCGGCGCGGCGCGCTGTTTGACGGCGAGATGGAAACGCAGGTCGCGGCAACGTGCGGGAATTGATCCGGACGGCTAAGAAGGAGAAGCGGCACGTGTTGTAACGCCGGCTTCAGGGGCTAAAGCCCTCTTCTCGCGGAATTTGACGGCGGGGCTGAAGCCCCGCCCTTCCGGGTCAGCCATTTGTAAGATTGCTACTAGATGCTGGCCCAAGGAGTCGCGGCCTTGAGCCGCTCGTTGACGTTCTTGATGTTCTTCACGCCCTGATCGGCAAGCCAGTCTTCGAGCGCCTTGGCGCCCTGCTTCGCATAGACCGGGATTCCTTCCTTCCAGGTTGCGCGACCGCAGAGAACGCCCGAGAACTTCACGCCCGATTCAGCGGCGAGCTCGAGCGTTTCGCTGAAGACATCGTTGCCGACGCCCGCTGACAAATAGATGAACGGTTTCTTCGTGGCGGTGGCGGCGCGGAGAAAGTGCTCCTTGGCCTGTTCGCGCGTGTAGGCCGCGTCGCCCTTGCAGGCTTTCGCGCCCGCGACGTAAGCCATGTTGATCGGGACTTCCACCTTGAGGACATCCACGGCGTACTGAGGCTTCGAGAATTCCGCCATGCTGCGCGCCACGATGTCGGGCTTTTTCCGCGCGTAGCCGAGGCCCTTTTCGTCCGCGCCCTCTTCGTAGCCGACGAGTTCCAGGAAGAATGGGACGTCCGATGAAATGCATTCGGCGCCGATGCGCTCGACCCAGGCGTGCTTGATCTCGTTGACATCCTGCGGATCGAAGGGCGTGTAGTAGAGAAGAATCTTGATGCAATCGGCGCCGGCGGCCACCAGACGGCGGACGGACCAGATGTCCAGGAGATCGGGAAGGCGGCCGGGGCGCGTGTTGTCGTAGCCGCTGTTTTCATACGCGAGGAGCAGCCCGGCATTTTTCGAGCGGGCGAGGGCAGCGGGGAGACCATACTCGGGATCGAGCAGAATGGCACTGGCGTGGGGAGTGAGGACGCGGACGACGGTCGTCTTGAACTCCTCGAGCATCTGCGCGGTGACGGCGCCCTTATCGATACCCTTCTCCTTGGCGATCGCGCTCTTAAGCGAGCCGCGCTGGTCCATGGCCGCAGCGGCAATCACACCACGCGAATCGGATACGGCCTTAAGGCCCTTCTGTTTTCCCGGCGTAAAGTTCATCGTGCCCCCCTATAGAAGATTGGAGAATGAAGAACGCGCATTTTATCACGTGAGGCGGGGCAAGTTGAAAGTGAAACGCGGAACCACCAAGAAGGAACCCGGAAAACCCAATTCACCGCAGGGACGCAGAGGAAAACCTACAGAAACAACACGTGGTGCTGATGGGCGCAGGAGGGGCCGTCGGCAGAATCGGAGATGGAGGCGAGGCGGGCGAGTTCGTCGAGGAGGGCGGCGCCATTCGCGGCGAGCAGCGGCAAGAGGCAGAGAGTGCGCTCCTGAAGACCGCCGTGCGGATAGAGCGAATCGAGCAGGATGCGCTCGTGGCGGTCGAGCACGCCGGAGCGGAAATTTTCAGCGCGGGCGACCTTTCCCTTCAGTTGCGCGATCTGGTGAAGGATCTTGCCCTCGGACGCGCGGAGCGCGTCGACGAGCGTTGCATCGAGGCGCGCGAGCGGCTCTTCGTAGCTCTTGAGGATTTCGCGGAGCGCCTTTTCGCTCTCGTCGAAACGGGCGGAGAGCGCGCTCGGGAGCGATTTCTGCTCCATCTTGGCCCGGAGGTGCTGAGGGCCGGTGAGAATGTCGCGGAAATCGAGCTCGTACTGCTTGAGGAAGCGGGCGATGGGCTGCTCGACGATCGTGAAGCTGACGCGAGGAAGGATTGCCGGCATTCGGCCGAGAATTTTCCGGTAGATCACCTGCGCCTGGGCCATATAGGCGACCTCGGCGGGGCCGCCGATGTAGGCAGCCGTGGGCAGGAGCGTGTCCTGAACGATTGGTCGCAGCAGAGCGCTGGGCGTGAAGCCTTCCGGCGTCGACTGGACGGCGGCGGCAAGCTGGTCTCGCGAGAATTCAGCATCGGCGGCGTGAAACTTTCCGTTGCGAGTGTGCAGAGGCTCGCGGCGACCGGCGACGTTGTAAAAGAGCAGCGTCGATTCGTGCGTGACCTTCACCTGCGCGTGCAGCCCTGCGCCTTCAAGCTCCTTCGAACGCGCCAGAAGCGCGTCGCGGAGCGAAGCGGCTTCGTCGAGCGCGCGAAGATAGACCGGCGCAGCCAAACGATCGAAGCGGGCATCGAGCGGATCGATGAAAATGATTCCTCGCCCGGCGAGCAGACGCGAAAGGAGCTTTCCGAAAGCCGAGCCGTATGTTTCGCCGGACGCATACGATTCGCGGAGCGCGCGGGCAACGCCCTCCGCAGCCGAACCTTCGAGAGTCTGCGCAGCAACGGAGACAACCGACTCGATGGCGTCACCGAGACGAACTTTGCCGACGTGGCGGCCGGCGTCTTCTTCTCGGGCCGGCAGTTCGTAGCGTGCGAGGCCGCTACGCGTGTTCCAGTCGGAGCGATTCACCTCGGCGAGATCATGGTCTTCTGTGGCGAGCCAGAAGATCGGGACGGCATCAGTGCCGCGGGCCGTGGTCTCCTCAGCGCAGCGGACAGCGGAAAGCGCCTTATAGAAAGTGTAGGCCGGGCCGGAAAAGAGTCCGACCTGCTGGCCGGTGACGATCGCGACCGCGCCCGCGGCGAGGCGGTCGAGGTTGCGGGAAGTGGCGGAATCGATTGCGCCACCTGGGCCGAACTGGCGGTTTTGTTCGCGCAAGATTTCGACGACGCTGCGGCGGACACCGGGATCGAGCTTCACCTCGCGCGCGGCGGCGTCGATGCCCGCAGCCGTTGGCGGATGAGCGTAGTAGGACGAAACACGCGCGAAATCTTCAAGAAAGGAGGAGAAAAGCTTCGTCGTGTGAGGAATTTCGCGGAATGAAATACAGTGAGACTCCATGGGCCGAGTCATGATACACGGCGCTCCGGACAGCGGCAACAGCGGCGGGCGCGGCGGGTCAAATTGGAAAGTTGTTTCAGCACAGTTGAGATTGGATGACCAGGACCGGCGAAGGATTCCGGGGGCGGGCAAGGCGCGGAGGGTTCACTGCACCGTTCGTCCGCCTGCAGCGGACTCGGGGCAAGGAGACGCAGAAGAGGAAGAAACAACATGCGCCGCCAACGAGATGGATAGGCAGCGCGCTGCCAAGCAAGTTTGCCGAGCACGACATGTCGTGCCCCTACGACACCGTCGCGTGTTGCACGGCGCTAGGAGCGGTCGGTAGGGGCCGCCGAGGCGGCGGACTTGCGGCGGTGCAAATCCTGGAGCGCGGCAACATCCGGGGCGTGGCCGGCCATCGCGCGAATGCCGAGGGCTGCGGCGCTAGCGGCCGAAAGCGTCGTGATACATGGAACATTGTAGCGCACGGCGGCGCGGCGGATGGATTTCTCGTCGTAGAAGGATTCGCGGCCCAGTGGGGTGTTGATGACGAGCTGCACCTTCCCGGTTTTGATCAGATCAACGATATTGGGACGGCCTTCGTTTACCTTGTAAACGGCTTCGACTTCGATGCCCGCGCGCGTGAGGGCCGAGGCTGTGCCGCGCGTGGCGGCGATCTTCAATCCGGCGGCGGCCAGATCCTTCGCGACGCTCGCCACGGTGCGCTTGTCGTGGTCGTTCACGCTCATGAAGACGACTCCCTCGAGCGGCAGACGCTGTCCCGCGGCGAGCTGCGCTTTGGCAAACGCGAGCCCGAACGTCGACGAGATCCCCATCACTTCTCCTGTCGAGCGCATCTCCGGACCGAGGATCGTATCGATGCCACGGAATTTGTTGAACGGAAACACGGGCGACTTCACTGCGTAAAAATCGTGGACGGCAAGCTCCTTCACGCCGTTCGTCTCCACGATCGGGAGGTGCAAATCCTTCAGCTTGCGGCCGGTCATCAAGCGCGCGGCGACTTTGGCGAGCGGCACGCCCGTGGCCTTGCTGACATAGGGAATCGTGCGCGAGGCGCGCGGGTTTACCTCAAGGACGTACACGGTGTCGTGCTGGATCGCGTACTGCACGTTCATCAGGCCGACGACGTGGAGCGCGCGGGCGAGACGAGTCGTGTAGTCGCGGATGCTTTCGAGCACCGCCGGCTTGAGAGAAACCGACGGCAGCACGCACGACGAGTCGCCGGAATGGATGCCGGCTTCCTCGATGTGTTCCATGATGCCGGCGATGACGACGTCGTCGCCATCGGCCAGCGCGTCCACGTCCACCTCGGTTGCGTCTTCCAGGAACTGGTCGATCAGAATCGGGCGCTTGGGATCGGACATCGAGCCGATCTGCACGGCCTGCGTCACATATTCCTCGACCGTCTTCAAATCGTATGCGATCACCATGGCGCGCCCGCCGAGAACGTAGCTCGGGCGAACGAGAACCGGAAGGCCGATCTCGGACGCGGCAGCGACGGCTTCCTGCGGGGCGAACGCGGTGCCGCCGCGCGGCTGCGGAATATTGAGTTCCGCGAGAAGCGCACCGAAGCGGCGGCGATCCTCGGCGAGGTCGATCGATTCCGGATCGGTGCCGATGATCTTCGCGCGGTTGCGCTTCAGTTCGAGAGCGAGATTCAGGGGAGTCTGCCCGCCGAATTGCACGATCACACCCTGCGGCTTTTCACGGTCGAGCACGGCAAGCACGTCTTCGAGCGTGAGCGGCTCGAAGTAGAGGCGGTCGGATGTGTCGTAGTCGGTCGAGACCGTTTCCGGGTTGCAATTGATCATCACGGTCTCGTAACCATCTTCCTTGAGCGCAAGCGCGGCGTGGCAGCAGCAGTAGTCGAACTCGATTCCCTGCCCGATACGGCTCGGGCCGCTGCCGAGGATGACGATCTTCGGACGGTCGACCGCGGCGGACTCGTCCTCCTCCTCATACGTGGAGTAGAGGTACGGCGTAAACGATTCGAATTCCGCGGCGCAAGTGTCCACGCGCTTGAAGACGGGCACGACGCCGAGCTCGTGGCGGCGGGCGCGGACAGAGGCGGACTTGACGTTCCACAGCTTGGCGAGTTCTTCGTCGCTTGCGCCGGAGCGCTTCGATTCAAGAAGCAGCTCGCGCGAGATGCCGCGGAGCGAGCTGGCGGCAACGCGCCGGTCGAGCGCGACCATATCTTCCATCTGGCGGATGAACCACGGATCGATTTTCGTGAGCGAGCAGACTTCGTCGCGGGTCATGCCGCGCTCGAGGGCTTCGAAAAGCCAGTGAATGCGGTCGGGGCCGGGCACGTGAAGCTTCTCGCGGAGGAGCGCGACCGAGACGTCCGCCGGAGCGCGCCACGCGGTGCTCGGCTCGAGCGAGCGGATGCCCTTGCACAAAGCTTCCTGGAAGGTGCGGCCGATGGCCATCACTTCGCCGACGGATTTCATCTGCGTGGTCAGCGTGGTCTCGCTGCCCGGGAATTTCTCGAACTGCCACTTCGGGATTTTCGCGACGACGTAATCGATGCTCGGCTCGAAGCACGAGGGAGTCTTGCGCGTGATGTCGTTGGGGATTTCGTCGAGCGTCATGCCGACGGCGAGCTTGGCGGCGATCTTGGCAATCGGAAAACCGGTGGCCTTGCTCGCGAGCGCGGAGCTGCGCGAGACGCGGGGATTCATTTCAATCACGGTCATGCGGCCGGTCTCGGGATCGACGGCGAACTGGATGTTCGAGCCGCCCGTCTCGACTCCGACCTCGCGGATAATCGCGGCGGCAGCATCGCGCATGCGCTGGTATTCCTTGTCGGTGAGCGTCTGCGCGGGAGCGACCGTGATCGAATCGCCCGTGTGGATGCCCATCGGATCGACATTTTCAATCGAGCAGATGACGACGAAGTTGTCGCGGTGATCGCGCATCACCTCGAGCTCGAATTCCTTCCAGCCGATGACGGATTCCTCGATGAGAGCCTGATGGACGGGACTCGCATCGAGCGCGCGGGAGATGAGGTCCGCAAATTCCTCGCGGTTGTAGGCGATCGAGCCGCCCGTGCCGCCAAGCGTGAACGACGGCCGGATGACGACGGGATAGCCAAGCTGGTCGGCGAGACGGATCGCTTCGGGAATTTCCTTGACGACGGCGGACGCGGGGACTTCGAGGCCAATCTTGCGGCAGGCGTCCTTGAAAAGCAGACGATCTTCGGCGATTTTGATCGCGCGGAGCGAAGCGCCGATGAGTTTCACTCCATATTTTTCGAGGACGCCGGTTTCGGCGAGTTCGACCGCAAGATTGAGGCCGGTCTGGCCGCCGACGGTCGGGAGCAAGGCGTCGGGGCGCTCGGCGGCGATGATGGCCTCGAGATATTCCTTCGCGAGCGGCTCGATGTAGGTGCGGTTTGCGGTTTCGGGGTCGGTCATGATCGTCGCGGGATTCGAATTGACGAGGATGACCTCGTAGCCCTCGGAGCGAAGGGCTTTGCAGGCCTGCGTGCCGGAGTAGTCGAATTCGCACGCCTGGCCGATGATGATCGGGCCGGAGCCGATGATGAGGATCTTCTTGATGTCAGTGCGCTTGGGCATGGGTTGGCATCCGGCCAATCTCTTGCATCAGCTGCTCACGGGCAGCAAGGAGGGTAGTGCGGGTCGAGTCCTGCACGCGCGGGTCACCCGCAACCCCGATTCGAGGAAAGGAGAACTCTGTGCCCACGAAATCGCAGAGTAACCCACATGTGGTGTAGGCCAACTGCGTGATTGCCACGCCCTCAATTATGATTCTGGGAATCAGGGTCCGCATGACGCCGCGCCCGATTGTGGTATTACCTTCCAAGAACATTTCATACCCCTTCAGGTATAGGTTGAAGGTGGCGACATACCCCCGCAACTCGCCGTAGTAATTCACCATTATCTCGACCAGGACGGTCGGGAGAACGCCGAGTACCTTCGAATTACCGACGTAAACTGGAAATGGGTTCACACCCGGCGGCTTGATGACGGTCGGGTCAGGATCATTCTTGTGCTCTTCAAGGTATCGGACTACGTCTCGGATGTTGCTTCTGTAATGGTTGTCGATCTCGAAAAGCAGCGCCGTCGCGACCGCTTTGCGTTGCTCGTTTGCAGCGTCCTCGCGAGCCTTCTTCTCAGCGTCCAATTGGGTTTGCAACCCAGAGTCTGCGTGACGAATTTGAGATCGAATTCCAAGGAAGGCCAGTAGGCCCGCGACGAATGCCAAAATGCCTGTAATAAAGGTAAGTAATCCATCCCAGGTTAGTTTCGGATCGAACGACGGCCAGATCGAACAATTCATCGCGCAGACTCCTTCATCATGGCGATGAAATCGTCGAAGAGGTAGCGGGCGTCGTGGGGACCGGGCGAGGCCTCGGGATGATACTGGACGCTGAAAAGAGGGAGCGAGCGGTGACGCATGCCCTCGTTCGTATGGTCGTTCAAATTGACATGCGTGATCTCAACATCGCTCGACGGGAGCGAATCCGGATCGACGCAGAAGCCGTGGTTCTGCGCGGTGATCTCGACTTTATTCGTCAGCAGATTTTTCACGGGATGGTTCGAGCCGTGATGTCCGAACTTCAGCTTGAAGGTGCGGCCGCCGAGCGCGAGACCGCAAAGCTGATGCCCCAGACAGATGCCGAAGATCGGGACGCGGCCGAGAAGCTTGCGAAGATTCTTGATTGCGTAGGTGACCGGCTCGGGGTCGCCCGGACCGTTCGACACGAAAACGCCCTGCGGCTTGAGCGCGAGGACGTCTTCGGCGGAGGTTTTTGCCGGCACCACCGTTACCCCGCAACCATGGTCCACGAGCAAGCGAAGAATGTTTTGCTTAATGCCGAAATCGTAGGCGACGACGCGGTAGCGCACTTGGCCCTCAGGGGTTGAAACCCCAGAGGGTGAGGACTTCCTAGCGGCACGGCTGAAGCCGTGCCCTGACGAATCTGTGGCACCCGAGGACGCGCCATTCCCTTTCGAAGCTGCGGCAGCCACGGCGACGGGCGCTGCGAGATCGATCGATCCGCGCGTCCAGTCGTATTGCTTTGCGGCAGTGACGCGGCTGGCGAGATCCAAGCCGGCCATCGTGGGAAGCGCACGCGCCTCGGCGATGAGTTGTTCGGCGGGCGTGCCGTCCGTCGCGACGACTCCGCGCAGCGCGCCGACTTCACGGAGATGGCGCACCAGCGCGCGCGTATCGAGATCCCAGATGACGGGCACGCCATGGCGCTCGAGATACTGCTGTGCGGATTCGCTCGAGCGCCAGTTGGAAGCGAGCGGAGAGAACTCGCGGACGATCAGCGCTTCGATGTAGGGCTTTCCCGATTCCTCGTCGTCGAGATTCGTGCCCACGTTGCCGATGTGGGGATACGTGAGGCACACTATCTGCCCGGCGTAGCTGGGATCGGTGAAAACTTCCTGGTAACCCGTGAGGCTGGTATTGAAAACGACTTCGCCGCCACGACGGGTGCGAGCGCCCGCCGCGCAGCCGCTAAAGACTCTTCCGTCCTCGAGCGCGAGAGTCGCGCGACTTGCGAGGGCCTCGTTCAGTGTGTCCTCCAGAGGGTGTCATTTCGATGCCGCGCTGACCGTCGAAGACGCCGTCAGCGATCCAAAGTGGTCCACCGGCCAGTAGGCGAATACGGCCTTGCCGTAAATGTAGCCGCGCGGAACCGGCCCGAACACGCGCGAATCATTGGAGCTATCGCGATGATCGCCCATCACGAAATACTCGTCGCGCGAAATCCGCCGGGGAAGGTAGTTCGAACCGTCGAGATAACCGGCCGGCACATACTGGTCCTGCAATTCCTGGCCGTTCACGTAGACGTGGCCGGCGCGAATCTCGACCGTCTCGCCCGGCAAGCCCACCACGCGCTTGATAAACGATTTCGAGCGATCCAGAGGATACCAGAAGACGACCACGTCGCCGCGCTCGATCGGTTCGAAGCGATAGACAAATTTGTTGATGAAGATGCGCTCCTGATCGGAGAGGAGCGGATTCATGCTGGTGCCTTCAACCTTCACGGGCTGGTACAGAAAAATCATGATGACGATGGCCAACCCCAGCGCCACGGCAAGATCGCGCGTCCAACTGCGGAGCTCGCGCCGCAACGGAACATTCGACGCGTTTTCAGGCGGAGACGTCAAACCGGGTTGGGAGGCGACCTGCATGCTTCTCTTCAGTATTTATATCACGCCAGCGAATTCGAGGTAAAGGACGCACCAGAATCTAGTCAATGAGAGCGAAACGGAGCACCGACATCGAGGCGATGACGGCGGTTTCGGTGCGGAGAATCGTTTCACCGAGCGAAGCTTCGGCGAATCCGGCGGCACGAGCGGCACCGATTTCGCCGTCCGTCCAGCCGCCCTCGGGGCCGATTGCGAGCGCGGCGGTAGTGATGTCTCCGGGCGATGCGCGACCTGTGACGCCCCGCAGCACTTCGCGCAGAGGAAGCGCCTCGCGGCGTTCGGAGAGAAAAATCTTGCAGGCTGCGGACGATTGCGCGAATCCTTTTTCGGAGGAAACGGGCGCGTGGATTTCGGGCGGACGCAGGAGGCGAGACTGCTGAGCGGATTCGAGAACGATACGCTCCCAGCGCGCAAAGCGTTTCGCCGCAGCAGCGATGAGCGGCTTGTCCGTGCGTGCGGCAGAGAGAGGGACTATCTGAGTGGCACCGAGTTCCGTCGCCTTCTCGAGGCACCACTCGAAGCGATCGAATTTCACGAGCGAAACCAGAAGCTCGATTTGCAATCCAGGCTCGGGCGCCGGGAGCGGCTCGACGAGAGCGAACTCGATGCGATTCTCGCCGCGTTTCGAGAGCGCGACGCGCTCGATCCGGGCGAGCCAGACGCGCTGGCCGTCGCTCAGCTCATAGAGCTGGCCGGGCTCGGCGCGCAGGACGCGACCGAGATGTTCGGCAGCCTCACCGCGAAGATTGGCGGAATTCGATTCGAATCGATCCACGAAGAAGCGGCGGCGCATGGCAGGAGTTTAGCCCGGAAACCGAGCGGAGAGATCAGCCGAAAATGTCTTTTACTTTATCGAAGAAGCTGGAGGAGCGGTCGGCGGGCTTGTTCTCCACTTTGATGGACTGGCCGAGCTGTTCGAGAGTGCGGCGCTGGTCGCGGGTGAGTTTCGCTGGGACGACAACTTGAATGTTCACGTAGAGATCGCCGCGTCCGCCGTGCGGATTCGCAAGCCCCTTCCCTTTTTGGCGGAAAATCTGGCCGGACTGCGTGCCTTCGGGGATTTCGAAATCGGCTTCCCCCTGGAGAGTGGGAATCTTGATTTTCGCGCCGAGCGCGGCCTGCGGGAAGCTGATGGGAATCGTGCAGTATAGGTCCGAGCCGCGGCGCTCGAAAAACGGGTGCTCCTTCACTTCGAGAAAAATGTAGAGGTCGCCCGCGGGGCCGCCATTCGTCCCGGGCTCACCCTGACCCGCCATGCGAAGGCGGGTGCCTGAATCGACGCCAGCCGGGATGCCGACTTCAAGCGTGCGCTCGCGCTCGATGCGCCCCTGGCCGCGGCAGGCCGTGCAAGCATCGCGGATCACTTGTCCCGCGCCCTGGCACGCCGGGCACGTGCGCGTGATCGAAAAGAATCCCTGCTGATAGGACATCTGGCCGCGACCGCCGCAGGTGCGGCAAGGCGTCATGCCGGTGCCGGATTTTGCGCCGGTGCCCTTGCACTCTTCGCAGTTCTCGCGGCGCGAAAGACGAATCTTCGTGCTGACGCCCGTGGCAGCGTCCTCAAAGCTGAGCGACATGTCGTAGCGCAGGTCCGCGCCGCGCTGGCCGCGCGAACCACGCCCGCGGCGGCCTCCACCACCGAAGGCCTGATCGAAGCCGAAGAGATCGCCGAGGATGTCGTGAAATTCCTCGAAGATCGTCGCGTTGAAACCGTTCGCCTCGAATCCGCGGCCGCCCAGGCCTGCGTGGCCGAATCGGTCGTACACCGGGCGCTTCTGCGGATCGGAAAGAACGCTGTAAGCCTCGGACGCGAGCCGGAAATTCTCCTCGGCTTCCGACTTATTTTCAGGATTGCGGTCGGGATGCCACTTCAGCGCGGCCTTGCGATAGGCCGACTTGATCTGGTCGGCGGAAGCTTCACGGGCGACGCCGAGAATTTCGTAGTAGTCCTGCTGATTGCCGTTCGCCATGCGTGTTGTTGCACCTCTACTTGAAAATAAAAAGCGCCCGCCTTCCCGACAAAGATCGTCGGGACGCGAAACCCGCGAAAGGCGGCCGCTACGAAACCCGGACCAAGCTCAGTTTTCGCGCTTTGAAGCATGCGCGGTCTTCGACTCGGGCGTGGTAGCGACTCGTACCATCGCAGGCCGCAGCACGCGATCGTGAAACATGTAACCCGGCTGCAATTCGCCGATCACGATTCCGTCGGCGTGCTCGGAGGTCTCGACACGCTCAATCGCGTGATGAAAATGCGGATTGAACTCCTGGCCCATCGCGTCGATGCGCACCAGCCCCTGCTTCGCGAGCGATTCCCAGAGCTGGCGGCGGATGAGCTCGAATCCCTTGCGATACTCCATATAGGCCGAATCATCTGACTCGGCGAGCGCGCGATCGAAGGCGTCAAGCACGGGAAGAATGTGCTCGATGACGGCCTCGACGCCGCGATGACGGTCGTGATGGCGCTCTTTTTCGATGCGCTTGCGGTAGTTCTCGAAGTCCGCTTGCCTGCGGACGAGGGTATCCATGAGTTCCCGCTTTTCGGCGAGGAGCTTCGCCACCTCATCCGAGGAAGGATCGAGCGGCTGGGCCGCGGAAGCCTGCTGATCCGGGCGTTCGCCGGAAGAGGCCGGATTCGATTCTCGATCTGCGTCCTTGTGAGCGCTCAAGAGGTTTTGTTCTCCTCGGAGTTCTCGGAGAAAAACTGGGCCATGAAGGCCACGGCCGTGATCACACGTTCGTAGTGCATGCGCATTGGAGCCAGAATCCCGAGCGCGCCCTGCACCTGATCGTTCGTCGAATACGACGCCGAGACGAGCGCGAGGTGCTTTCCGGCGTTGGACATCTTGTCGAGGCCGAGCTCCACATGCACGGGTTCGGGCGCTTCGATGCAGCCGCTCAGGAGCCCGATGAGGCGGTCTTTTTCCTCGATCGCCTCGAGCAGCTCGCGCAACTGATCCTGATTCGTGAACTCGATCGCGGATGCCATCTGCGCGGCGCCCTCGACGTAAATCTTGCGCTCGGCACTGTCACCGAGCACGGCGGGGTCGCACAACATGAGAGCGTCATCCGCTAAGTGGCCATACTGTTCACGGTCGCGCTCGACCTGCGCGCGAAGATCGGCGCGCATCGCTTCGAGCGTCCAGCCGACGTAGTGACGGTTGAGATGCGCGGCGATGCGGTCCAAGTCTTCCTGCCGGAACGATCGCTCGGGACGAATCAGCTTGTCGCGCGTCAACCCGCCGGTCGTCACTAGAACCACGAGAACGCGATGATCGGGAACGACCAGGAATCGCACATGCTCGACGACGCTGCGCGCAAGCGGCGGCGAAATAAAGATTCCCAAGCCGCGGGAAACGGCCGCAAGGACGTGGCTCGCTCGCTCCATCACGGCTTCCGGCGTCTGGGCCGCCGCGAGCTCGCGGCGAATCCACTGGCGATCTTCAGGGCTGGCCGTCGCCTGCGCGGTCACCTGCTCGACAAAGAACCGGTAGGCCGCGGCGGTCGGGACACGGCCGGCGGACGTATGCGGCTGATAGAGATAGCCCTCGTCCTCGAGGTCCGCCATGACGTTGCGAACGGTCGCGGGGCTCAGCGGCTCGATATGGCGGCGCGCCACGCTGCGCGAAGAGACAGGCTCGCCCGTCTCGATGTACTCGCGGACCACATCGGTCAGAATCAGCTGGTGCCGCTTTTGTTGTAAGGCCGTAGGGCTCATGATTTCCTGGGCGCTCTCCAGGCGTCATGCCAGCGACACCGGAGAGAGACAACCATCTTACTTCATCTGAAAAGTTTAAACGGCGCGAAGAATCGCGTCAACTTTACTGCCGATCCGGCTGCGCGAGGAAGGAACATGGCGGCCAAGTTTCTTCGGGATAACGACGCCCGAAAACAGCACCGGGCACAATCCTTAGAATTGTGCCCGGCTCAAATCGAACGAGAAATTGAAGAAACTATTCCGGTAGCACCGTCGCCTCCGGCATCTGGAGCTTGGCCTTTGCCAGCGCGCGGACGATGTTGGATTCAACCGTCTGTTCGGTCGTATTGCGCACCGTGGCCAGCTCGCTCACGAGAAGAAACTTCGCGCGCTCGAGCATCTTCTTTTCGCGGAAAGAGAGTGGCTTCGTCCGGCTGAGCGCCACGAGACCCTTGAGAACCGCGGCTACTTCCATGAGGGATCCCGTACGCATCTTGTCCGAATTCTCTTTGAAGCGATGTTTCCAATCGTGGTGGGAAGCAGAGCGGCCTTTTTCGAGGTAAGAAAGAACTGCGCCGGCCTGGGTTGAGCGGATGATGGGTCGCAATCCCACGCTTTCGATGTTCGCTTGCGGCACCATCACCTTCAAGCCACTCGAAAGAATCCGCAACATATAGAAGCGTTCCGATCTGCCGTTCACATAACCAAAACTGATTTGTTCGATCAGCCCTACACCATGGTTCGGATACACGACTTTTTCGCCTAGCTTAAAGTCCATGAGTCGAAGTTCCCTCCCCCGAACTACCTAGGCAAAGTTTAGGCTCACGTGAATGACGGCGTCAAGGTTTTCCACACGATTCGGGAAAAATGAAATTTGCCGGATCGCGCGGTTTCTACGAAGTTTGGCAGCGCAATTGCCCTATAATAGGGCACGTGCTGATCCTCGCCTTGGACACCTCTTCGCCTGCCGGAAGCATCGCCGTGCTGCGCGATGAAAAGGTAATCGGAACCGTATCGACGTGGACCGATGAAATCTACTCTTCGCGAATTTTTCGCCACCTTGAATTCCTTCTGGGCGAACTCTCGCTCGGCCTCGACGCGTTCGACCTCTTCGCGGTGGCGGCCGGCCCGGGATCGTTCACGGGTTTGCGCGTGGGATTGGCGGCGGTGAAGGGTTGGGCGGAGGTGTATCGCAAGCCGATTGCGGCGGTCAGCGCCCTCGAAGCCGTTGCGGCACAATCACATTCGCAAGGACCATTACTAGTACCAGTCCTTGACGCCCGGCGCGGACAGGTTTATTTCGGTTTCTACAGGCGCGCGGGAGCGCAGGGAGAAGACGCCCTAGCACTTGAAGGCGAGGAGTGCGTGATGACGCCCGAGGAATTCGCGGAGATTCTGCTAGCACGCGCTGCAATCGAAAATCTCGCGATCATCACGCCGGTCCCGGAGCTCGTTTCGGGCGTGGTGTCTCGTTGTGAGACAACCCGCACAGGGCGGATCAGCATAGATCGAGTGCCGGCCGTGCTCGCACCGCAGGTGGGACAGCTCGGCTACGAAAAAGCGAAACGTGGCGAGCTAGCCGACCCGCTGACGCTCGACGCAAACTACATCCGGCGCAGCGATGCCGAACTTCACTGGAAAAGGCCGCCCGAATCTTGAACATTCGCCCGATCGAAGCGCGCGACGTGGATGCGATTCTTGCAATCCAGTCGGCGTCTCCTGAGATCGCGCAGTGGACGATATGGGACTACGCGCGCGTCGCGCGGGGCGACATGGCCGGATGGGTGGCGGAAGAACAGAGCGAAATTGCCGGATTTCTGGTGGCGCGACGCGTGGTGACCGACCTCGAAATTCTGAACTTCGCGGTGCGGCCGCACGCGCGCCACGGCGGAATCGGCACGTCGCTTCTCCGCGAAACGCTGGCCTGGGGCGCGAAGTTTCGCGCGGAGAAGGCGCTCCTCGAGGTCCGCGCGTCCAATCTTGCCGCGTTGCACTTCTACGAGCGCCACGGTTTTGAAGTGGTCGGGCGCAGGCCGCGCTACTACTCGGCGCCGATTGAAGATGCGCTGATTTTGACCGCTGAGATTCCAAAGTAGAGAGCCAAATTTATACAGCGCGGCAACACCGGCAACGATACAGGACTTTAATCCAACCGCAATTGCGAGACTGACCGCGCCGCGCTCTTTGCTGTTAGAATCAGCGCGTGAAAATATGAAGACATTCGACGTGGCCATTATCGGCGGCGGCGTGATCGGCGCATCGATCGCGTTCGAGCTGGCGGGACAAAAACTTCGCGTCATCGTGCTAGATCGCCAGCAGCCGGGCCAGGAAGCCTCCTGGGCGGCTGCGGGCATGCTCTCGCCAGGCCCTCATCTACCGGGAGACCTCCCGCTTGTGCCCCTGGGACAGGAAAGCCTGAGGCTCTATCCCCAATTTGTGGCAGCGGTGGAAGAAGCGTCCGGAAAATCGGCGGCGTATGCGCGCGACGGAGCGCTTGAGATTTTTCTTCCGCCGCGCGGCGAAGCCGAGCGCGATAAATTGGTCTCCGAGTATCGCGATCTGGGGCTCGCGGCGGAGCCCATCTCGCTCGACACAGTCCGCCAGTGGGAAAAATCGATTAACCCGGCCATGCGCGCGGCTGCGTGGCTGCCCGAAGAGGGCACGGTCGAACCCCGCGCTCTGATGGATGCGGTGCTGACCGCGGCTCGGCGCCGTGGCGTCGAGATCCGTTCGGACTGTCCCGTCACGGGATTGCTACGCGAGCACGATCACTGCACCGGCGTAGTCGCCGGGAGCGAAAAGATCGTGGCGGCGCACGTCGTCGTGGCAGCCGGATGCTTTTGCGGCGAGATTGCTCGTGACGGTGATTTGCTCACACGTTATGCGCCCACACGGCCCGTGCGGGGGCAGATGCTGGCACTACGGGCCGAAAGTGTGAGCTTGCAGCGCGTCCTGCGCGCCGGGCGCGGCTACCTGGTGCCACGCCGGGATGGCCGAATCGTCGTCGGGAGCACACTCGAAAACGCAGGTTTTGAGAAGCGCGTCACCGCTGGTGGTGTCCGCCAGATGCTGGATGCCGCACTTGAAATGCTTCCTGGTCTCGCGGGAGCGGAGTTGGTGGAATCGTGGGCCGGATTGCGGCCGGGAACGCCGGACGATCTTCCGATCCTCGGCCCGACCGATGTCGAAGGTCTGCTGATTGCCACCGGTCACCATCGAAATGGAGTTCTTCTCGCGCCGGTTACCGCGAAGCTCGTGCGCGAATGGATTCTGAACGGGGGTACAACCTTCGAAGCGGAAGCATTCTCGCCGCTCCGGTTTAGTAGCCATCATCCAGTGGAGTCATCCAGATCCATGTCCCGCGGCACTTGACTCGCGGAAACCCTGAACGATTCAGCACACTCAAGCGGCTCAGAACGGGACTTTGTTGCGCTGGGGCTCGCGGTTCGGCGGACCCGGGAGCGTTGAGGCCTGTCCCGGGCTGGTGAATTGGACTTTATCCGCATCGAGATAGATCGGGCGATCGATCACAGCTTCCAGGGTTGAGCCGCGCGGCAACTCGGCTTCCGGACCGCGCGAGAGGAGCACCGCCCCGAGACCCGCCGCGGCTCCGATGCCCGCGCCAATTCCAGCGCCCGTGCCGCTGCGGCTGGCGATGGCGCCGATGCCCGCGCCGACGGTGGTCGATTTCACAACCGTGCCGACATCGGACGCCTTGTCCGTGTCGCCGACAACCTTGCCTTCACTGTTCACGGTCTCGCCCCCGCCGGTGCCTGCGCCGCTCGGCGTCGCATTCAGATCGACCATGTAGGTGTTCGGCATAATCATCGTGGTCAGCTTGATCATCAGCTCGGCGCGACCCTTCACGCGTCCGGCGCGTTTAGCTTCGGTGACCTCTCCGCTCACGTAGGTTCCTGCGGGAATCACGATCTGACCGTTCACGGCCACGGGAAACAATGTCTCGAAATAGACCGGATCGCCGGGGCGCGCGCTCCGCGTGGAGATCGCATTGTGAAGCACGAGCGGGATGTGCGTGCCAGAGGGCACTTCGATTTGTGCACTCCTGGCAGCCGGAGCAGCGACAGTTGTTGCGGCGGGCGCTGGCGGAGCCGCAGGCGTGGACGACGCCGTCGGAGCCATTGGGCCCGCCTGCTGGCCCCAAACCGGAACGGCTAGTCCCAACACTAGAAGAAGGGCGCCTGCTCGCTGCGCGCTGCATGCAAAGCTTGTCATCATTTTCCCCCGAATCGCTACTTAACCTAGAAGGATGCTTCCGCAGCAAGCCGAGATGCTTCGAGGGTAATCCCTGAACCGCCTCCGGGACAAGCGCGAGCACCGCGGAGTGCACGACTGAGCACGCGCCTCTCCGGGGCTGAAAGCTCTCCGGCCCCGCGGCTCATATACTGAGTTGGGGTCACTCTCAGGCCGGCAAGAACATGCGATTTCACGTACGGACATCCCTGCGCAATAAGACGCTCCTGATCGTTCTGGCGGCGCTGGTGGGCCTGGTGGGCGGCCTCTTCTGGCTCTCACGCGTCGTTCTTCTGAATGGGTTCGCGCACGTCGAAAGCGATTTCGCGCGCGAGAACCTCGAACGGGCCTCGAAGGCCCTCTCGAACGAGATCGACACGCTCCAGCACACAGCCGATCAGTATGCGGACCAAGATCAAACATACGCCTACCTCCGCGGCAGCAATCCCGCGAAGGTTGCGACGAACTTTCCGTCGCGCACGATCGAACAGCTGCGGCTAAATTTCGTGATCGTCCTGGATGGGGCGGGCCACAGGGTGTTTTCGAAAGGCTTCAACCTTGCCGCGATGGAAGCGGCGCCCGTTCCAGCCGAGCTCGAACGCCACTTGCGGCCGGGCTCGGTCCTCGGCGGCAAATCAACGGACTTGGGGGACGTGACCGGGATCTTGATGCTCGCGTCGGGTCCTATCTTGATCGATTCCAGCGCCATCTTGACAAGCAACTCGGAAGGGCCGGCCGCCGGGCGATTGATCATGGGGCGGTCCCTGGACGCCGATGAGACGGTGCGCCTCGGAGGGATGACGCGCATGCCGGTCGAGATCGTGCGGCTCGATTCAGGCGAGCTGCTTCCCGATCTCCAGTTCGCCGCCAATACAATTTCGGACCAGGAACCCACCCTAATTCGCCCGTTCAATGCGGCCTCCCTCGGCGCGTATCAGGAGCTCCACGACGTATACGGAAAGCCCGTTGCCATTCTGCGCGTCCTTCTTCCGCGCAACATATATCAGCAAGGCCAAACGAGCTTGTTGCAGTTCCTGCTGCTGCTTCTGGCTGCGGGCCTCGTGTTCGGAGCGGTAACAATGTATCTCCTCGAGCGGTTTGTAATTGCGCGCGTTGCCGCGCTGAGCGAGAACATCGTGAAGATTGGAGTCAGCGGGGACCTCGGGGCTCGCCTCAAGGTCTCCGGCCACGATGAACTCGCGAATCTTGAAGGCACGATCAACAGCATGCTCGAGGACCTGGAACGGGTTCAGACCGAGCGGCACGAGGAGCGCACGCGACTAGCGGTGATGGTCGAGAAGATGCCAGCCGTACTCTGGACGACGAACGCAGACCTGCGGATTACGTCGGCCATGGGCGCAGGACTGGATGCTCTCGGACTTCGCGAACGCGAACCGGTCGGCCGGCCGCTCTTGGAATTCTTCTTCACGACCGATGCGAATTCCCCACCCATCGTGGCGCACCGCAGGGCCCTGTCGGGGCAATCCGTGGCCTACGAGGCGAATTGGAACGACCGGCGGTTCGAATCGCACGTCCAACCGTTGCGCGACGGCGAAGGAGTTATCCAGGGCGTTATCGGCGTTGCGCTGGACATC
This sequence comes from Candidatus Acidiferrales bacterium, assembly GCA_035604415.1. Lineage (GTDB taxonomy): Bacteria > Acidobacteriota > Terriglobia > Acidiferrales > UBA7541 > Palsa-295. Next base: position 205,615 of record DATNIN010000013.1, on the reverse strand, counting down.
ACGGAACGCGAGCGGCTGGCGGATCAATTGCGGCAATCCCAGAAGATGCAGGCGGTGGGAGAGCTGGCAGGAGGCGTGGCGCACGATTTCAACAACCTGCTGATGGTGGTGAAGGGCCACGCGCAGCTCCTGCTCGAACGCATGCCGGAAAATTCGGCGCTCCGGGTCGGCATCCAGCAAATGGAAAAGGCGGCCGACCGAGCGGCGACTCTGACGCGACAATTGCTCGCCTTCAGCCGTAAGCAAGTGCTCCAGCCGCGCGTGCTCGATCTGAACGATACCGTGGCCGGGATGATCCGCATGTTTTCACGCGTGATCGGCGAGAACATCGAGATGGCGTTTCTGCCCGGCGGTAACCTAGGCCGCGTGAAAGCCGACCCGGGGCAGATCGAGCAAGTGCTCCTGAATCTGGTGGTCAACGCGCGGGACGCGATGCCGGAGGGCGGCCGATTGACGATCGAAACCTCGAACGTGGTGCTCGACCGGGGCTACGCGGCAACGCACGTGAGCGTGGAACCGGGGTCCTACGTGATGCTGACCGTGACCGACACCGGTTGCGGCATGGATGCCAAAACGCAGGTGCGCATCTTCGAACCTTTCTTTACGACCAAGGGGCCGGGCAAGGGCACGGGGCTTGGTCTCGCAACGGTGTACGGCGTGGTGAAGCAGAGCGGCGGGTACATATACGTGTACAGCGAAGTCGGACACGGAACCACATTCAAGATTTACCTGCCACAGGTGACGGCGGAGTTGGACCGGACGCAACTCGACACAGACGCGAAGGGGAGTGCGCGAGGTACTGAAACAGTTCTATTCGTCGAGGACGAGCAGAGCGTCCGCGATCTCGTGCGGGACTATCTCGGGGCGACCGGATACTGCGTGCTCGAAGCTGCCGATGGCGAACAGGCGCTCCGAGTCGCCGCGACGCATCCCGGCCCGATTCACATATTGGTCACCGACGTCGTGATGCCTCATCTGAACGGACCCGAACTCGCGACGAAGTTGTCGGCGGAGCGGCCCGACATGAAGGTGTTGTTCATATCCGGCTACACGGACGACACCGTGTTTCGCCACGGCGTGCTCGAAGGTGGCGTCGCGTTCTTGCAGAAGCCGTTCAACCTAAAGGCGCTCGCCAAGAAGATACGCGAAGTGCTCAGCGGACAGCACGTCGCCGCAGTTCCCCACGGAAATTTCGAGGAAAACTAGCACCGGAATCGGCTGGAGGGCTAAATGAGAAAGACGGTCTGGCCGCTCAAATCGAAGCGCTTGCGGCAGCGAATGTTGCGGCAGGCGACCATGTTGTCCACGCGAACCATATAAGAGCGGGCCTTGGCGAACTGTTTCTGGTCCTCTCCATTCGCCCCGGCGGGAACGCTCGACTTTTTCGTTCGGACCATCCATCGAACAGGAAAGGTTCCCTCCTGGCGGCAATGCGGGCAGGTCAGGGGAATCTGCTTCGTCTCTTCCTTCTCATCGTAGAATCGTCTCTCGTCCATTCGCCTCTATCCTGTCAATTCTGTCCGACCATTGCAGCTACTCAATCTCGTCCAGAGTCACGAAGCGAATGCCCGCATCCTTCCACCGCGGGAGCCAATGCTCGAGCGCTGCGACGGTATGGCGACGGTCACCTCCCAGCACTCGATGATCGCCATCGTGCAGCAGGACGATATCCCCTCCGCCCACGCGGCGCAAGCGCTGAATCACGGGTTCGGGAGGCTGCGGCTTCCAATCCCGCGCCCAAACGGACCACATCACAACGCCGGCGCTGCCATGCTTTCGCACGACCCCGCCGAGCTGCGGGCCGCGAAAACCGAAGGGCGGCCGCATCCAACGAGGCTTCTTGCCTGTGGTCGCCTCGATTGCTTCGTCGCAACGGTTAAGCTGGTCCGCGATCCTGGCAGGCGGCAGAAACGCGAGCCGCGGATGCGTTTCGGTATGATTGCCGATGACGTGGCCGCGCGCACCGATCTCATTCGCCAGCGCGGGAAATGCGCGCACGTGGCGGCCGATCAGGAAGAATGTCGCATTGATGCTTTGCCGCTCGAGCAGATCGAGCAGCGCTGGAGTGACGGCCGGGTTCGGACCGTCGTCAAACGTGAGCGCGACAGCGGATTTGTCGCCGGTGCGGCGGATCGTGGGGCCGAAGAGTTGCGACGATGGCGCTACGGTCGCCCAGGATAGTGTGCCGCCGACCACGCATGCGCCGCCGGCTGCGGCCAGTGCAGGAATCGTCCCCATTACGAGAATTTTCGCATCGCGGCGCGGAAAATGCCACCGAGTGGGATTCGGATGTCCCCTCTGATACGATCCGCTAGCGATTTGGGCGTAACCAATGACGTCGCTGCCGCCAAAGCAAGACGGGTTGCCGCACTGGATTCGATGGGTGGCGCTCGTGTGGTTTGTGATCTGGTTCGCGGCCTACTGGCGTACCTGGGGGCCGGCGAATTTCCTGCACTTCTGCGACATCGCCGAAGCGCTCGCCTGCGTGGGCTTCATCGCGAACAGCGCCCTTCTGATTTCGAGCCAGGCCGTGGCCTCTCTGCTGGTTGATCTCGCCTGGGCGGTCGACGCGGGATCAAGACTGGTGGCCGGGCGCCACCTGATCGGCGGAACAGAGTACTTGTGGGATACGCGCTACCCGCTGTGGATTCGACTTCTCTCGCTCTTCCATCTCGCGCTGCCGGTGCTGCTGTTCTGGGCTCTGCGCCGAACGGGATACGACCGGCGCGGCCTAGCGCTGCAATCGGCAATCGCGCTGCCCGCGTTCATCGCCTCGCGGTTCGTATCGCAGGCGGAAAACATGAACTACGCTTTCGCCGACCCCTTTTTCCATCGCGCGTGGGGCCCGGCGCCGGTTCACGTTGCCGTAATTTTTCTCTTCATGCTTCTCGTGGTGTATCTTCCGACGCACTTGCTGCTGAAGCGTTTCTTTCCGCCGCCCCAGGCGCGAACCTCCTGAAGCGTCACTCGGTCTGGCGAATCGAGCGGAGGTCAATCCCAAGCTGCTGGCACTTTTTGTAGAGGTGGCTGCGCTCGAGGCCGAGCGCTTTCGCGGTGTTGGTCATGTGATGCCGATTGCGCTTGAGCTCCGCGAGAAGCGTTTCGCGTTCGAAGGATTCGACGCGCTGCGCGAGCGTCCCATCAGCGGATAATCCCGCTGGCGCCGCCGCAGCGGACGCGGCGCCTTGCGGCAGCGCGCGAGCGACCGTCGCCGGCTCGACAACATCCCCGGCGGCGAACAGCATCACGCGTTCGACTACATTCCGAAGTTCGCGGACGTTTCCCGGCCAAGGATAGCGTTCCAGAGTTTCCAGAGCCTCCGGCGAAAAGCTCTTCGGCTTCCAGTGGTTCTGCTCGGCCAGTTGCCGGACGAAATGATCGGCGAGCACGCGGATATCCTCGCGGCGCTCCCGCAGCGGCGGCAGCACGATCGGAAACACGAACACGCGATGGTAGAGGTCTTCGCGAAACGATCCCTGCTTCACCTGCTCCTCGAGGTTGCGATGCGTCGCGACGACCACGCGGACGTCCACAGCAAACGGGCTGCCGCCTCCGACGCGCTCGATTTCACCTTCCTCAAGCACGCGCAGCAATTTGGCCTGCATCGCGAGCGGCATGTCGCCGATTTCGTCGAGAAAGAGCGTCCCTCGGTGCGCCTGCTCGAATTTTCCGATGTGGCGCGCGGCTGCTCCGGTGAACGAGCCTTTTTCGTGGCCGAAGAGCTCCGATTCCATGAGTTCGGCGGGAATCGCGGCGCAATTGAGCGAGACGAATGGGCCACCGTGCCGGGGACTTTTCTCGTGCAACGTGCGCGCGATCAGCTCCTTGCCGGTCCCCGTTTCGCCGCGAATGCAGACGCGCGTTTCGCTCGCGGCGACGTGTTCGACCTGCGCCATCACCTCGCGCATCGCGAGACTCGTCCAGACGATTTGATGCCGGCCGAGCCGCCGCTTCAGATCGCGGTTTTCTTCTTCCAGGCGCGAGAGGCGCACGGCGTTTTCGACGGTGAGGAGAAGCTTCTCGGTCGAAATCGGCTTCTCGAGAAAATCGACGGCACCGAGCCGAGTCGCGCGAACGGCCATTTCGATTGTGGCCTGCCCGGACATCATCACCGCGGGCGAAGCCACACCCACGCTCTTCAGGTCTTCGAGGAGCGCGATGCCATCCCGCCCGGGCATCACGACGTCCGAAAGGATGAGATCAAAGCGCTGCGCCTTCGCGAGTTCGAGAGCGCGCGCGGCATTGTCGCAGACGGTCGCTTCGTGCCCGGCCAGGCGGAAGGCGCGGGCGAGCGAGGCGAGGGTGTTCGCATCGTCATCGATGATGAGAATGTGGGCTTTCAGCGGCACGCGCGTTTACGCTCCTTCGCTCGGAGCGCTTTCGGAACCCGGCCGCGTCTCCGCCGCACTCGAAGGCAGCACCGGATTCTGAACGGCAGAAGTGACGGATGCGGGTGCTCGCGGCGGTTTCGCGGGCAGATGAATGTGGAACGACGTACCGACGCCGGTCTCGCTCTCAACCGAAATGCGCCCGCCGTGGTCGCTCACGACCGATTGAACGATCGCGAGGCCCAGGCCGGTGCCGTGCTGCTTCGTCGTGTAATACGGAGTGAAAAGGCGCTCGCACTCCTCCGGCGTCAATCCCGTGCCCGTGTCGGAGACTTCCAGGCCAACGCCGCCGTCTTCGCGCGTGGTGCAAAGCATGAGGACGCCGCCGGCGGGCATTGCATCCATCGCGTTCAAAACGAGATTTTCAATCGCGCGGTGGAGCAGCGTCGCGTCCGCCTGGATTACGGGAAGATTTTCCTCCAGATGAAGCTCGGAAGTGATCGGCGGGCGGCCCACAGCGCCGAATTGCGCTTCAAAGAGCTTCACGATGCCGCGCACGACGTCGTTCAGGTTTACGGGGCCGAGCTCGGGCTGGGGCATCTTCGCGAAGTCGCTGAAGCGGCCGACGATCGTCTTCAGGTTTTCGATTTCGGCAAGCAGAATGCCGGTTGACTCGCGGAAGACCTCCTCGAACTGCTCGAAATTCTGTTCTTTCGCCCGGCGAAGATTTTCAACGGTCGTTTGCAGGGGGAAGAGCGGGTTCTTCAACTCGTGCGCCAGACGCCGCGCCACTTCGCGCCACGCGGCTACGCGCTCAGCCTGGAGCAACCGCTCGCGCTGCTCGCTCAATTGCTCGGTCATTTTGTTGAACGCGAGGGCCAGCTGGCCGATTTCATGGCGCCCACGAACGTCGACGCGCGCACTCCAGTTCCCTTCCGACACCTCGCGCGCGCCTGCGGCGAGTTTACGGACGGGACGCGTGACGCGCGCCGCTCCCCACCAGCTCAGTAGGAGTCCGACCACCAAGCCCATGGCGGCGACTGCGAGCGCGAGCAAGCGAATGCGGCGCTCGAGCTCGACGACTTCCTGTTGCGAATTCCCCACCAGCAGCACGCCGAGCAAATCATTCTGGCGCCCTTGCAGCGGGAGCGCATGAAACGCCTCGGAACCTGCTGGATCGGGAGTCCACGCGATTCTGAACGTCTGCTTGCCGGGTTGCTGCCGCTCCTGATCGAGGAAGGGGGCGAAGCGTTCGCCCTGACTGACGGGTCCCGAATCGTCGACCAGGTTCGCGGGCTGAAAGCTCGGGTCGAGATTCATGTAGAGAAGCGCGCGCATCCCCGCGGGAAGCACCAGCGAGGCGAGGAAATCCTTTCCGAGCCGCTCGCCACCAAGGATGTAGAGATTGCTGTCGCCGACGCGCACGGTGGAGACCGCCATCAGGCCAAGCGCCGGGCCATCCTGCGTGTCCACTTTCGCGAGAAACGTGCCCAACTTCGCCCAGTCCTGCGGCTGCGTCAGCCAGTCCATCTTGTAGCCGAAACGCGCGGGCCATTCGTTGGAGGAAATAATCGAGCCGTCGCTGCCGACGAAATCGAGGAAATCGAGCTGGAAAGACTGAGAGACCCCGTGCGCGTCGTTGACGTACACCGAAACATCGGCCTTCGGGCGGCTCAACTCGATCGCCATGCGCACGGTTCCCTCCGCGTCGGCGATCCCCTGCACGCGGTGGCCCACGTCCTGGCCGCGCCGCTCGAATTCGCGCTCAAATTGCCCGACGAGCGCTTCACTGTGCCTGCGATTCAGATCCTCGAATGCACGGCGGGTCACCAGCGTCACACCAGTAGCGATCACGCCGACTGACAGCAGGAGCGCGAGCGTAAAGATCCAGAAAAGCTTCGAGCGAAACGTCACTGTGATTCCTGTTCCAACCAGACATCCGCGAACGGCCAGCTCTCGCCCGGCGCGGGCGCATTCCAGTCCCTCACGCGGGCGCTCAAACCATACACCTGCGGTAGCCAGACCAGCGGAATCACACGATAGCTGCCCACGATCGCGCGCTCGCGGGCGAAGACCTGGTCGGACGAGACCCCCGCCGGCAGCGGCGCGACGTCGAGCGCCGCCGTCGGTCCGAGCATCGCGACCACATTCACGAGCGCCTCGCGCGGATGCGGCGACGGCATCCGCACGCGCATCAGACGCGCGTCGCAATTCGGAGCCGCGGAACCCGGGCTCGTCACCGATTCGGCCGTAATTGAAATTCCCGCGTCACGGGCGTTCACCGCGATGCGCTCCGCAACCGTTTGCTCGAGCGAATCGCCGGAATCATATCCCAGGACAATCGCCGGCGAGCCGCTGATTTGCGACCAGAGCTGCTTCGCTCCGGCCGCATCCGCAGCCGTCGAAAATAGGAACGCCGTGCCGCTCGACCACTGCGGCAGCAGGCCTCCGGCCGGCTGCCCTTCCTTTTGCAAGATGAAGTTCACCATCGCGGCTCGATCGATGGAGCGGGCGAGCGCCTCTCGCGCGTGGGCATCTTCGGCGATCGGGCGTCCCGCCACAAAAACGACCGCGACGAGTTCATCCGGGTCAGACGCGCTCACGCGGACGCCGTGTTCGGATGCGCTGCGCGCCTGCTCGGCGGGTATCTGCGCAAAGTCGGTGTTGCCCACTTCAAGGTCGAGCAGGCGATCTCGCGCCTGGCGCCCCATTTGAATCTCGACCGAATCCACGAAGGCCCGAGCACCACGATTGTTTTCGCTCGCCGCCAGCGTCACGTGCTTTCCCGGCTCCCACGCGGCAATTCGAAACGCGCCCGAGCCGGCGACGCCCGCGAAGGTCCCATCCGGATTACGATGATCGTAGAGCAGCGCGCCGATCTGATCTTTCGCGGCCGATTCCTCGGGATTTGCGGCCGCCACGACGGGGTCGAGCGAATTCACGACAGCACCGATTTCGACGCGCAGCGTCCCGCCGTACCTCGGCCGCCGCGCCGTCTCGACGCGGCCTGGGTGGACGAGCGCGATGCTAATTGCCGCAAGTAGCAGAAACGATCGAAGCTTCATACTGTCCTGTCGCCAGACTTTGGGAAATCACGTGCGCCGACTTGCCGTCCTCCGCGGGCCACAGTGCGAGAATCGGCCCGGAGAATTCGAGCGGATCACCGACGGCGATGGCCCGCCGGTCCTTAATTTCGTAGAGCTGTATCCGGTCCGGCTGAGTCCAATCGCCCGCCCCGGTGACGAACACCTGCCACGCCGCTCCACATGCAGGGGCAGCAGTCAGGATATCGCTCCCCCAACCGTCGAACGCCGCGACTGCGTCCGCGGTGCCAACGAAGAGCTGCGCCCGGCCGTCCAGCCCGGCCACCACCCACCGGGAAGTGCTCTGCCCGCTGGTTGCCGATGAGGGAGAAGCCGCAGAGTAGAAGGTGGGAAACTTCGCTTCCAGGCTGTTGGAAAAGGTCATCGCGCCCGAGAAATTGTTTCGCGACGGATCGATGGCCCAGCTTACCGTGCCCATCTGCCACTGCTGGTCCGAATTCTCGCGGCACTCGAGGGCAAAACTCGGATTCCAGAAGCCATCGCATCGAACTCCGCCGACAAAAACCTTCACGTGAGTGGCGTCGGTCAAGACGACGCGGCCGCGAAGATCGCGCGGGGCGTAGAGCTTGGAGATCGGCCGGGCCTCGTGAAGCACTTCCGCGCTGCCGCTGAATTCGAAAACCACGAGCCGATCCGGTTCGAGCAGGTACCAGATCTCGTGGCTCGTGTCCGGCGCCGCGATCACGAAATCGAGAATGGGACGCGCCTGCTGCCAAACGATCTTTCTTTGAATGCCCGGCGTGAGGCTGGGCTGAGACGCCGGTGGTTCGGAACCCTTTACCGGGGCGGTGGCCACCTGTAGCGCGTCGCCGTGGCGGATCTCCGCGACCAGTAAATAGCCATCCACATTTTGGGAAATCGTCACCAGCACCTGGGAATCCGCTGCCGGCGGCGCCACCGAACGGGCGCCCCGAGGAGTTAGATCGGCAACCAGCGTCTGGCTAACGGCAGCCAGTTCCACGGTCGCGCCGGAAGAAACATCTTTCACGTCGAGCGAGAACGTGCGCGCAGGAGTGAGCGCGGCGGCGATTTTTTCGGCGAGGGCGTACACAGTCTCATTCCATGCGGGCGAGAGCTGATCGGGCGCTTGAGCGGGAGAAGGACGTGCAACGCAACCGAGCACAAAGACAGCGAGGATGAGGCGCGACAAAGCAGGAACGATTCGAAGGGGCGGCCGCATCGGCTTGGGCCAATTGCGCAATTCGTTGGTCGCTGGTCATCATAGCACACCGTTTCGCGAGTCAAGTTTTGAGTGCTCCGCATGGTTCGATTCTGCGCAACATTTCCGTAGAGCTTGCCGCTCGGGATTTTAGCGGGCGCCGATCCGCCGGCGGGGGCTGCGCCTTGGATCGTGCTGGCGAAGCCCCCAGCAAGGGTTTTGGCCGGCGTTACTCCCGAAACCGATCTGACTTCTCTCCGAGTTCCTAGTCATCACCGGGAAAGACGCCGGATCAGCGGGGAATCTCTAGCGCTTCGCGGTGACGTTGGCAGGCGGATCGCCCGGTCCCGCCGAACCATCCGCCGCCATAGCCGAGCGCAGCACGTCGCTGGTGAAAAAGAATTTGCCGTCGTTCGGGACCATCATGATCTGCACGCGGTCCGAGAGCCGTTGGGCGACCGTGAATTGCACGAGCAACGGATTGGCCTTGAGCGCGGCGGCTTGGAGCAGCATCTGCTCCGACTCGGCCTGCGAGGTCAGGCGGATGCGATTGGCCTGGGAGTCCGCTTGCAGGTTTTCGCGGACCTGCTCCGCCTGCGCCGTGACGCGAATGCGATTCGCCTCGGAATCGGCCAGCAGGGCCTCGCGCTGCTGTTCAGCCTTGCTGTCGATCACCTTGGCCTGCGCTTGCGCGTCCGCGTTCTCAATCGTGGTCTCCTTGCGGGCTTCGGCTTCCAAGCGCGACTCCTCAATCTGCTTTTGTTTCAGGGGGAGTGTGTACTGCATGGCGTCGGATTGCGCCTTGGCCATGATCACCTGCGTCTGCGCGTCGGCTTCGGCGTGCTTCACGTCGCGTATTTTTGCGGCTTCGGCCTGGTACTCGGCGATCACGACGCGCTTCTGTTCGATCTGCGCGTCCACGGACGTGCGGTCGTCCTCCTGCTCCTTCAGCAGCAGGTCCTCGAGACCCTTGGCGTACTCCTCAGGCAGTTCGACTTTCTTCAGGAGCACTTCCTTGACGACGATGCCGTCGCCAGCCAGTCGCGTGGTGATGAGCTGCGCGGCGCGCCCGCGGAACTCCTCGCGCTTGGTGGAAAATAGGTCGCGGACAACATAGTTCGGAGCGAGTTCGTGAAAGGCGGCCACAATGGTCGGTGCGACGATTTCCGTATCGAGCGGCTGCGGGACGTTCGCCTGGATGTACCCAAGCCGGCTGGGGTCGGTTCTGTAACGCACAGCCACTTCAAGCCCCACCGCAAGCCCTTCGCGCGCCTGAACGCTGAGGACCTCCAGGTTCTGGTTGCGGACCTCGAGGGCGGCGGTGGAGAAGACGCGGTCGCGCACGTCGAAGAACTGCACCCGGTCAATCAGCGGCACGATCAAGTGAGTCCCGGCGTAGAGCGTCCCCGGACGCACGCCGGAGAGCTGGCTGATGCGGACGCCGGCCTGGCCATCCGGCACGACAAGGATGCTCCGGCCAATCAGCCCCGAAATCGCCGCGATAGCCACGAGCTTCGCGGCGGCGTTCAACCGGATGACGCGCCGAGTGCGAGGAAACTGAACGGTAGGTGGCGGGGTTCCGCCGGGCTGCGCGGCGTCCGAGGAGCGCTCGCCCCGGCGCAGAATCCGGCCGAGTTCGTACGCCAGATAGATGTCGTAGATCACCATGCCCGCAGCGCACGCCAAAGAACCGAAGCAGATCACCAACAACATGAATTTCAGGAACAGCATGGCTTCCTCCTTTACCCCGAGAAGGCGTCAGTGGCGCTTTCGAAGGGTTCACCCGTCGGGGGCGCATTTCGTCGCCCCGAAGGGGTTGACCTGACGGCGCCCCTTCGGCGCGTCAGGATGTTTGCTGCGCTATGGGCGCCCGTCGCGCGGATGGTGGCGCCGCACGGGCATCAAGCTGGTCAGTCCGTACAGCCCGATCCACTCGAGCCCGAGCGCCAATCCCAACGCCGCGATGATCGCGCCTGCTATCTCGGAGAATTCGATAAAGCTGCTCATCGCCGTCTTCCTTTGGCTGGGCCTACGTACGGGACGCACAGATGCAGACCACTCGCCAAAATAGGGAAAGCTGGTGGAGAAGGACTTACAGCCGAGCATGCCGGAAAAGCTCGTGGTGGCTAAAACACGGCGTGGAAAATGGCACGCGGAAACACGCGTCTGGTAGAATCCACTCGGAGACGGCCTATGGCACAACCTGCACAGGGCTCCGGGATACGAATCGGGCGAATTTTCGGCATTCCGATCTATCTGCACGCGAGCTGGTTCATCATCTTCGTGCTGATCACGCTGTCTCTGCGCATGCAGTTCACATCCCAGCACCCCGGCTGGACATCGGCGCAGCACTGGGCGCTGGGGATCATCACGAGCGCGTTTTTCTTCGCCTCGGTGATATTCCACGAGCTGAGCCACAGCGTCGTGGCGAAGCACTATCGCATCCCCGTGCAATCGATCACGCTATTCGTGTTCGGCGGCCTCGCCAGGATCGAACGCGACCCCTCCAGCGCCATGCAGGAGTTCAAGATCGCCATCGCCGGGCCATTGTCGAGCCTGTTTCTCGCGGGCTGCTTCTGGCTGGTCCAGCACTTTGTCCACGGTAGCGACATGGTGACCGCCGCAGCCTACTGGCTGGCGCAAATCAATTTCGTGCTGGCGATATTCAACCTCGTTCCTGGATTCCCGCTCGATGGCGGTCGTATCCTGCGCGGAATCGCCTGGGCCATCACGGGGGATTTCACGCGCGCGTCACAGATTGCCTCAACATCGGGGACCCTGTTCGCGTACTTCATGATCGTTACCGGCATCTGGCAGGCGCTGAGCGGCAATTGGGTCGGCGGGCTATGGCTGGCGTTTATCGGCTGGTTCCTGCTGGAGGCGGCGAGAGAGAGCATCGCACATGTCGTGATACGGAACACGCTCCTGGGCGTGCGGGCTGAAGACATCATGACCCCCGAGATCCCCACAGTGGGCCGCGACATGACGCTCGAAGAGTACGTGCACGAGGTGCTCCGGACCGGACGCCGGTGCCACGTCGTGGGGGGAGATGACCGGCCCTACGGTCTGGTGACGCTCCAATCGGCCCGGGCGGTGCCTCGAGACGAATGGCACAGCACCTCGATCCAGGCCATCATGGTGCCGTTCGATCGAGTCCACTCGGCGGCGCGGGACGAGCCCGCGCTCCGCATCCTCGAACGGATGCAGACGGAAGACGTCAACCAGATGCCGGTCGTCTCCGATGGCCGGGTCATCGGCATGATTGGCCGGGACGCGATCTTGCGCGTTCTCCAGGCGCGCCTCCAGACAGGACGCCTAGCCGCATCGTAGCGATGTATCCATGCGTGCAAAACCCGTTCCAAGCAGGTAACCTGAAGTGTTCCCGCTGGAGCACGCGGCTTGATTGGCGCGAGCGAGGCGTGCTAATTTCGGCCTGTTTGTAGCAGTTCGCGCTCGTTCACCCGATCATGTCCTCATCCAAGTCCATTGAGCCGATTCAAGTTGGCCTCCCGCGCGACCCAAATCTTCCGTCTCCGCAGCCCGAAACCGTTTTCTGGCGCGTCGAGGGGAGCCTGCTGAATCTGACGGCCGTGCGGCCGGTCGGCTTCTTCAGTTGGAACGCGCAGACTTTCCTCGAGAGGTGGACGCGCCGTGGGGCGATGGGCATCCTGGCGGTGGCCCGGCCGTTCTTCTATACCGCGGACCGCGTGTTTGCCACGCGCGTGCTGCACGCCGTGCTGCGAGGCGAGAGCCGCGACCGGCTCGATCTGCTGGGCGAGGAGTTTTTCCACTATTTTCTCGAGCCGCGGCTCAAACCGCGCGGCGTCCAAAAGCTGCGCGAGGTGATGGCCTCCGGCGCAAACGTCGTGCTCGTCAGCCAGGGGCTGGACCACATCATGCGCCCGCTCGCGAAACACCTCGGTGTCGGGCAGATCATTTCGAATCGCCTTGATTTCCGCGACGGCATCGCCACGGGACGTCTGCTCGATCCAGTGATCCGGCCGCGGGGTCCGTTCGCGAAGCTGCGGCAGGACCAGCCCGATGGAACGGTTGCTAGGGCCCAGTTGCTGGGGGACCTCGGCTTCGGCAGGAAGCCCGAGGTGCTGGAGGAAACCATTCGGCCCGCGGAACGAACGCTGCCGCAGGTCCATGTACCGGTCGTCGACTTCGCTTCGAAAAACGGGCATGCGCCTTTCTCGGTCCGCGGCGCTTTGCGAGGAAAACAGATTCTTGTGATCGGCGGGACGGGGTTCATCGGCAAGGTGTGGCTCGCCAATCTGCTGACCGAACTTCCGGAAATCGGCTGCGTGTATCTGCTAGTTCGCGGCCATCGGACGGCGACGGCGCTCGAGCGGTTCGAGCGCGTCGTTTCGGAATCACCGGTCTTCGACGGACTTGCGGCGCGGCACGGCGACGGCTTCGCAGAGTTTCTGCGCGAACGCGTGGAAGTGGTCAGCGGGGACGCGAGCAAACCCGGTCTGGGCCTGGCACCTGAGACGCAGCAGAGGCTGGCGCGGTCGATCGATTTGATCGTCAACAGCGCGGGCCTGACGGACTTCAACCCCGACCTGCGCGACGCGGTCGCGATGAACGTGCGGTCCACGAAATACCTGCTGGATTTCGTGCGCGAGTGCGATCACGCCGCTCTGCTGCACCTCTCGACTTGCTACGCCATCGGCCGCCGCGACGGCCGCATCCTCGAAGAGCTTCCTGCGAACTACACGCCCCGCAGGGTACCCGGGTTCGACGCGGAGAAGGAGTTGCATTCCCTCGAAGCGCTCGTCCGGGAGACCGAGGCGCGCGCCGAATCCCCGGAGGTGACGGAGGAGATTCGCCGCCAGTCGCTCGATAAGCGGCACGCCGCGAAGAATCTGCAAGGCGCCGCGCTCGAAATCCAGATTCGAAAGAACCGCGTCCGTTGGCTCCGCCAGACCTTGACCGATGCGGGCACGCGGCGGGCGAACGAGCTGGGCTGGCCGAATACGTACACGTTCACCAAGAGCCTTACCGAATCGCTGATCCACAATTTTCTCGAGGCGTCCCCCGAAGCGGCGATCGCGGTGGTGCGGCCGTCGATCGTGGAGTCGTCGATTGGAGAGCCTTTCCGCGGATGGAATGAGGGTGTGAACACGTCGGCATCCCTCTCGTATCTGCTCGGGACGTTTTTCCGCCAGCTGCCTACCAATGAAAGCAAGTGCCTCGACCTGATTCCCGTGGACCTCGTGGCGCGAGGGATGACGCTGATCGCGGCGGCGTTGGTCACGCGGCGCCATCAGCCCGTTTATCACCTCGCCACTTCGGTCGCGAACCCGTGCGACATGCGGCGGTCGATCGAGCTGACGGGCCTGGGTCACCGGAAGTTCTACCGTTCACAGATCGGACTTCACCACCGGTTGCGCCTGAAGTTCGACGCGATCCCGGTCTCGAAAACGCGCTATGAAAAGCTTTCGGCGCCGGCGCAGCAGATTTTCGTGAAAGCGATCAACCGGAGCGTCGAGCCGATTCCGTTCGTGCGGCCGCCGCTGGCGCGACAAGAGCGCGACCTTGAAAAAGTGATCAAGCTGATCACGCTGTTCGAGCCGTTCATACTCGACAACGATCACGTCTTCGAAGCGGCAAACGTCGAACGGCTGAGCGCGGCCTTGCCCGCCGAAGAGCACGCCGCCTTCGGCTACGACGCGCGTTCGCTTGATTGGTGGGATTACTGGATCAACGTGCACATTCCGGCGCTGCGAAAGTGGTGCTATCCTCTCATCGAAGGACGTCCGCCGGAAACTCGCCCGCGGCGCAGCGTGTCTCTCGCGGCGCGTAGCGAAGCGAGCGTGGCCGGGGCAGCTCCGGCAACAACGTCCTGACACCCGAACACTGTGGCCATCCTCCTGACCGGGTGCACCGGATACATCGGTGCCCACATTGCATCGAACCTGCTCGCGGATCACGCCGAGCCGCTGAACGTGCTGGTGCGCGCGCGCGATTCCGAGGAAGCGCGGCTGAGGCTTTGGCACGCGCTCCAGCTCCACATGGATTTCCCGCGGTTCGAATCGTTCCTGAATTCGCGCATCCGGATTTTTCGGGGCGACCTGACCGATGCGCGATTCGGCCTCTCCGAGGACGATTACGGCCAGATCGTCCGCACAACGGACTCCGTGATCCACTGCGCGGCTTCGCTCAACCGCAAATCCGAAAAAAGCTGCCTCAACGTGAATCTGCGCGGGACGCTGGAAGTGATCCAACTGGCGATGCGCGCTCGCGACGAGCACGGGCTGCGCCGCTTCAGCCACGTGAGCACGGTGGCTGTGGCCGGGCAGCGCGCCAACGAAGTCGTCGAAGAGGACGCGGCGATCGATTGGGACCGCTCGGACTACGATCCATACGCGCGCACGAAGAAATTCTGCGAGCACATGGTGCGCCAACTGCTCGCCGACGTCCCGCGCACAATCTTCCGCCCCAGCATCGTACTAGGCGACAGCCGCCGCGCGGAAACGAATCAATTCGAGATGGTCCGAGCGTTTGTCTTCCTCGCCGGGCTTCCGGCGCTTCCCTTCCGCGCCACGGATAAGATTGATATCGTGCCGGTCGATTACGTCGCGGGCGCGATCGCAACGCTGCACCAGAAAGAAAAGCCGGCGCACGAGATCTACCATCTCTCTTCGGGCGTCGATTCCGAGACGTTCGTGCAATTGACGGACGCGCTCTCTAAAGCGCAGGGAAAACGCGGCCCCGTGTACATGCCGGGCCTCGAAGGCCCGTCGGCAAGAATGATCAACGCGCTCGCGAGCGGGGCGGGGAAAGTCGGCGGCCTCGCGCGGCTCCTGAAAGTCTTTCTGCCGTATCTCGTGTGGAACACCGTCTTCGACAATCAGCGCGTGGTTGCGGAGATCGGGCGGCGTCCTGCGCCGTTCTCTCAATATTGCTATCCGCTGCTGCGTTTCAGCCGCGAGAACAATTTTAGCTACAAGTACCGCGACTGGCCCGAGGGCGGCGCAGCCAAGCCGGCGCCGGTCGCGGCGCAGGGTTCCCGGCCATGATGGATTTCGTTCTCGAAGCATGGGTCAGCGCGCTGATCGAGCTCAACAAGCTCGAATACGTACTCGGCGCGGGCAAGCCGTGGAAACCCGGCGAAAAGCTCAAGCTTCTGTGCGCGGGTTACAACGGCACGCGCAACACCGGCTCCGATTTGCGCGTCGAGGAAATTCTGCGGCAGCTTCGGCGAATCCTTGGACCCGAGAACGTGGCGCTCAGCGTGATGACGCAGAATTTCGATCTCACGCGCGGTTATTTCGGCGACGCGCAGCAGGTGCATCTTCCGGACGTATTTCCGCCATTTCTGCACTCCGAAGTGAGAAAGAATCATGGCGTGGTCGCTTGCGAAGGGTCGATGTTCAAGAGCAAGTTCGCGAACGCCCTTACGACCATGATGATCGGCGCACTGGGAATCGCTTCCGCGCACAACAAGCTGAGCATCGGTTACGGCGCCGAAGCGGGCGCGATGGATCCGCTGGTGCAGAAGATGTGCCGGCGGTATTGCGGCGATTCGCTGGTGATCACGCGCAACGTGGAATCACAGGAAGTTCTCGGCAAGCTGGGCATCGCGACGGAGCTCGGCACCGACACGGCGTGGACGTTCGAGCCGCACGGCCCGGAATACGGCCGCAAGGCGCTCCGAGACGCCGGTTGGGATGGGTCTACGCCTGTGCTGGCGGTCTGTCCGATCAATCCCTTCTACTGGCCGGTGAAGGCGTCTCTTGGAAAGCTGATCGCGCATTCGATTACCGGCGCCTACGAAAAAAGTTACTACCGCACGATCTATTTCCACCGCTCGGGGCCGGACGTGGACGCGGCTTACGAAAAGTACCTCTCCGAGATGGCGGAGGGAGTTCGACAATATGGCCGGACACGCACGGTGTTCCCAGTTCTGGTCGCGATGGAGATGCTCGACCGGGACGCGTGCGAGCGGATCGCGCAGAAGCTCGGCGGCGCGCCGATTATCTCTTCCGACCGATTCAACATGTACGAGATCGTAAGCATCCTTCGCGAGTGCCACCGCATGCTTTCTTCGCGCTTTCACGCGATCGTCAGCTCGATGCCTGCGGGCGTGCCTTCTGCGGGCGTCACGATGGATGAGCGCATCCGCAACCTCATGCGCCAGCGCGGCCACGAACACCTGCTGATGGAGGTGGACGAACCCGAGCTTGCCGGCAAGATCGTCGCGGCACTTAGCGCGCTCGATGCGGAAGCCGATTCGATCCGCGACGCAATGGGCCAGACCGTCGCGCGCAATCTCCAATTGATGGCCCGCATGGGCGTTTACTTTGAAGAGCGCGTTGCGCGGCAATACCCCGAGTTTCCGATCCGCACCGGAGTCGTAGGCTGGGAGGAATACCTCCCTCCGCTCAGCCCCGTCCTCCGCAAGCTGCTCGAAGAACACAGTGGGGCGATCGCTGCATGACCTTTCTCGAAGACATCTTCGCGCGGCTGGAGCGGGCATCGAGCTCGCCCGTCCTGTGTGAAATCCGCGATGGCAAGATTGTGGCGGCGACCGGAGCCGAATTGCTCGCGCTGCTTGGGCAGGCGCGGAGTTTTCTTGCTGCGCGCGGTCTGAAGAGAGGCGACCGCTGCGCTCTGCTTGCGCCAAACAGCATCCGCTGGGCGGCTATCGATCTGGCGATGATGGCCGAGGGCCTCATCGTTGTGCCGCTGTACGCCCGGCAGGCGCCCGCCGAGCTCGTCGCAATGGTCAAGGATTCGACTCCGTCGCTGATCTGTTGCTCGGACGAATCGTTGGCCGCGGAAATCCGGAAAATCTATGGGGCAGCGCCGGAGATCGTGCTTTTCGACAAAATCTTTCAGGGCGAGAATGCCGCATCCGCTTCGCCAAATCACCACGCGGATCACGACGCGGTAACCATCATCTACACGTCCGGAACCTCCGGCGAGCCCAAGGGCGTTGTGCTGAACGCGGGCAATGTTGGCCACATCCTGAGCTGCACCAACGAGCGCCTGGACCGGCTCATGAATGGGCCGCAGGAACCCGACCGGATTTTTCACTACGCCCCGTTCTGTTTTGCGGCGTCGTGGATCCTGCTGCTCACGGCGCTTTCACGCAACAGCGTGCTTTTCCTTTCCACCGATCTCGCGAAAATCGCGGATGAATTGAAAATCGCGGCGCCGAACTACTTTCTCAATGTGCCGGCGCTCCTCGAGCGCGTCCGCGCCCGGATTGAAGACGGCGTCAAGAAACGCGGAGGATGGGCCCAGACAATCTTCACGAGCGCCCGCGCCGGATACTACCACCAGCGCAACGGCGAGACTCGCTTGTTCGGATCATTGAGTCTCTGGCTGGCTCGCAAATTCATGTTCCCGGCCATTCGCAAAACCATCGGCCCGAATCTCAAGGTGCTCATCTGCGGGTCGGCGCCGCTCTCGCCCGAGACGCAGCATTTCTTCATGATGCTTGGCATTCCGGTTCTGCAAGTCTACGGACTCACCGAAACGACCGCGATCTGCACTATGGACGACCCGCGCCAGTTCGAGCCGGGGTTCGTCGGGCGGGCCATTCCGGGCGTCGAGATGACGGTTGCGGAGAACGGCGAAATCCTCGTGCGGGGGCCGAACGTCTTCCCCGGATACTGGGAGCGCCCCGCCGACACGGCGAAGGCGCTCGAGGGAGGCTGGTTCCACACGGGCGATCAAGGTGAAGCGGATGCAAACGGAAACTGGCGGATCACGGGCCGGCTGAAGAATCTGATCATTCTGAATTCGGGGCACAATGTCGCGCCGGAGCCGATCGAGGAGGCGCTCGCGGCGCGCTTGCCGGAGGCGCAACAGGTGGTGCTGCTGGGAAATCAAAAGGGCTTTCTCGCGGCGCTCGTCACCACGGCCGGCACGAACGGTTCGAACAATGGCCGGATTCAATCGGTGATCGACGCGGTAAACGCCGGGCTGCCCCACTACAAGCAGATTCGAGCGTTTCACGTCGTGCCCGAGCCTTTCAGCGTGGAAAACGGCTTGCTCACGACGATGGGCAAGATCAAGCGCGACGCCATTTCCGCACGCTTCGCTGCCGAGATTGAAAAGCTCTACCAAAAGAAGCCCGCATGAAACAGTTTTCTGGAAAGACGCTCTCGTGGAAAGTCGCGGACGGCACGATCGAGCTGGTGCTCGATCGTGCGCCGTGCAATGAAATCGGCTCGGCCACTCTCGGTGAGCTCGAGCAATTCGTCACCGCGCTCGGCGGGCTCGAGAAGGAAGCGCGAGCGCTGATCATTTCGAGCGCCCGGAAAGAAGGCTTCTGCGCGGGCGCCGACCTCCGGGAGCTGTACGAACACTCTCAAAAGCTACCGGCGGCCCAGAGACTTTCGGCGGTGCGCGACTTTCTGGAGAGCATTCATCGCGTGATGAACGCGATCGACGCGGCGCCGCTGACCACGATCGCGGCCGTTCACGGCGTCACATTCGGCGGCGGATTCGAGCTCGCGCTGACGTGCGATCTGATCGTCGCGGACAAGATGGCGCGATTTTGCTTCCCCGAACTACGGCTCGGATTAATTCCCGGGTTCGGCGGCATTCCGCGGCTCAAGCGCGATCTCGGCAACGCCGTGGTGCGCGACCTGCTCCTTACGGGACGCAGCATCAATGCCGCGAAGGCCCAGTCGGTGGGCCTCGTGAGCCAGGTGTCTGCGGAGGGCGATGCGTTGCGCGTGGCGCGCGCGACGGCTGCGCAATTGAACAAGTTCGACCGCGAAACGGCCATCGCCGCGAAGAGGTTCATCAAGCCAATTCCGCTCGAAGAGCTGCGCCGCGAGATCGATATTTTCTGCGACCTGTTCACGCGGCCGGCGGTCGAGGCCGGCCTGCGGAAGTTCGTCGAGAGCACCGACGCCCTGCCCTATTTGCCATAAATTGAATGCGCCGCAGGAGTGGCGGACGGAAACGAACCGCAAAATATGGCAAGATAGGGTGTATGCCCACTCTAGACAAAACGATAGATGAAATCCTCGAGCTAGCGGCAGCGCATTTCAAGGTCCCGCGCGAGCAGCTCCGCCCCGACGACGACTTCTTCAAGACGCTCGGCATCAACAGCCTCCAGGCGCTCGACCTGCTGACGCGCCTCGAACAGCATTTCCGCATCGAGCTGCCCGATTACGAGCTCCAGGGTGTCAGCGATTTCCGTACGCTGGCCGAACGTATACAATCCCGCCTTTGATGCTAGACCTTCGAAGTTACAACTGCCTTGGAGATGCGCTGCGGACGGCGCTCGACCGTTGGCCCGATGAGATCTGTCTGATCGAGGCGGACCGCGACCGCGAGAACGCGAAGCTGACGTATCGCCAGTTCAAGGAAGCCGCGCTCCCGCTCGCGCGCGCGATGCAGGAGGCGGGGTTCACGAACGGCACGCGCGCCGCCATCATCATGACAAATCAGTCGAAATGGCTGATTTCGGCTTACGCGATTTTCTTCTGCGGCGGCGTCCTTGTTCCGCTTGATTACAAACTCACGCCCTCCGAGCAAATCCAGCTTCTCGCTCATTCGAAGGCCGAGTTTCTCGTCGTCGAATATCACCTCTGGAGAGCCATCGCGCAGACGGACGGCCTCAAGAGTTGCGCCACCCGCGCGATTCTTGTCACCGAAGCACCGGCTGGCGCTGACCTCGGCGGCGCAAAGCGATGGGAAGAATTCCGTGACTCGCGCGAGCCGGTCTTCGTGCCTCGAGGCCGCAAGGATCCGGCGTGCATCGTTTATTCCTCGGGCACCGGCGGGCGGCCGAAGGGCTGCGTCCTAACGCATGAGAATTATCTCGAGCAGTGCATGGCGTTAACGGCGCTCTATCCATTCTGGCCCGGCGTACGCTACCTGAGCATTCTTCCGACGAATCACGCCATCGATTTCATGGTGGGCTTCATCGGCCCATTTACTTGCGGCGCGACGGTGGTGCACCTGCGCACGCTGCGGCCCGAGTACATCCGCGAGGCGTTCACGCGTTACAAGATCACCTACATGAGCCTCGTCCCGATGGTGCTCAAAAACCTCGAACGCGGCCTGCGCCTGCGGTTTGCGGAGCTGCCGCCCGCGCGCCGCAAGGTGCTCAATTCGCTCATTGGAATCAACCGCGCGCTCACGCGCCGCAAGCCGAATCGAACACTCAGCCGCACACTTCTGCGGCAGGTTCACGACGCGTTTGGCGGCAATTTGCGCGCGCTGTTCGTGGGCGGAGCGTTCACGGAACCCGCCACGCTGCAATTCTTTTACGATCTCGGGATTCTCGTGGGCAATGGATACGGGTGCACCGAAGCCGGCACGGCTGTCACGCTCAACGATTTCAAGCCATTCCGTTCCGACACCGTCGGCAAACCGCTGCCGGGCATGGAGATTCGCGTCGTGAATCCGGATGCCGAGGGGATCGGTGAGGTGGCCGTTCGGAGCAAGACGGTGATGTCGCAGTATCTCGACGATCCGGAGATGACCGCCGAAACCATCGTAGATGGCTGGCTGATGACGGGCGACCTAGGCCGCGTGGACGCGGGCGGGCACTTGCAGCTTTACGGCCGCAAGAAAAACATGATCGTCACCGAAGAAGGCAAGAACATCTATCCCGAGGACATCGAGACCGCTTTCGAAGGCGTCCAGGCGAAGGAATTCTGCGTCTTCGCGGCGAACTATCTGTGGCCTGCGCGAACGATGGTGGGAGAAAAGCTCGTCCTAGTTCTCCATCCCGAGCCGGGCCAGCCCGCCACGGAAGAGCTCGTCGCGAATCTCGCCGAGCGCAATCGCCGCCTGTTGAACTACAAGCGCGTCAGCGGGTATCTCGTCTGGGACGCGGACTTCCCACGCACCGCATCTCTGAAAATCAAGCGCGCCGGATTGGCCGAGCAGATCCGGAAGACTTCCGCGCGCGAGTCCGTGGTGCCGCTGTGATTCTCGCACGGCGCGCTTATGCGGAGGCTTTCAGGCCGTGAAGGCGCGATTCTTTGCCGTGGTCAATCCGGCTGCTGGAGGCGGACGCTGCGGCAAGCTCGCCCCGGCGGCGCTCGATCGCGTGCGCCAGGCCGGAATCGATCTCGAGGTCGCACAGACGACGCGCCCGGGAGAGGCTACCGAGCTTGCGCGCCGCGCGTATGCGCAAGGATTCCGGAATTTTCTCGCCGTCGGCGGCGATGGGACATCGTACGAAATCGTGAACGGCCTCTTTCCCGAGGCGGAGACGCAAGGGCGGCCCGCGCTCGGATTTCTGCCCCTTGGCACGGGCAATTCGTTCCTGCGCGATTTCACCACCCGCGGCGTGGAACACACGATCGAAGCGCTGCGTCGGGGCGATCGCCGCCCCTGCGACGTGATTCGCCTGCGGCACTCCGGCGGCGAAATCTATTTCATCAACATGCTGAACCTGGGATTCGCGGCCGACGCAGGCGAACTGGCCAACCGCAAATTCAAGCGCTGGGGAGCACGAGGTTACACTCTCGGCGTTCTTGCCAGACTCGCAAAGCTCAAGCACATGGCGTTTCCGCACCGCCTGGACGCCGCCGTCGAATGGGACCGGCGGCCGTGCCTCTTCCTTGCATTCAGCAACAGCAAGTTTACCGGCGGAAACATGATGGTCGCGCCAAAGGCGGATTCTGCGAGCGGACGGATCGAGTACGTGCGCTGGTCTCCGCTCGGCCGGCTCCGGCTGCTTTGGAACTTCCCTCGATTGTTCACAGGTACGCACATCGACCACCCACTGGCCTCTCGCGCCGCCGTCGAGCGAATCGAGCTCGATCTCGAGGGGCCCGTGAACGTGATCGTGGATGGCGAAGTGATGCGTCTCCAATGTCGCTCCGTGGAGATTCTGCCCGCCGCGTTGGAAGTGATCGTATGAAAAAGGCCTGGCTGACCGCGCGCTCACTGGTTCTCTGGGCCGCAAGCGGAGTCCATTTTGCGGTGATCGGCACGACCCTGGTGTTTCTCGGCCTTCTCGTAGATCCGCGCAAGAACGACCGGCCACAGCGCATCTTTTTCCGCAACATCCTTCGCCTGGCCGGTGCGAGATTCGCAGTCCGGCGGGCACCCGGATTCGATCCTAAGCGCACGAGCATATTCATCTGCAACCACGTAAACATCTTCGATCCATTTGTAGTCTACTCGGCGATTCCTCAATTCGTGCGCGGCTTCGAGCTCGAATCTCACTTCAAGCTGCCGATTTACGGCTGGATGATGGGCTGGTTCGGGAACGTGGCCGTGCCGGACGCCCCGACGCGCGAGAGCCTCAAAATCATGACGCAGCGCGCCAAAGCCGCGCTCGACTCCGGCGTCAGCCTCATCGCATTCGCGGAGGGCTCCCGCACGCGCAACGGCCACGTGCGCGAATTCAAGAAAGGGATATTCAACATGGCGCAGAAATTCGGGGTTCCCATCGTGCCGATGAGCATCGTGGGCTCATACGAGTTTTTTCGCACGGGCCACTGGATGCTACATTCCGGGAAAATCACGGTTTATCTGCACGACACGATCGACACTTCGCGGGTCGGGCGCGGAGACGTGGATGCGTTACGCCGACGCGTGCACGCGATCGTCGCCGCGCCAGTGGAAGAAGCCCTGAGAAAACATCAGAAACATCACAGCGGCTGAGGCACGCTGGCCCCGGGAAGCGAGCGGCCGGCGCGTAATTCCTGCCAGGTGTACACCACGCGGTGAATCACCGTGAGTGTCGAAATTGTCGCGATCACCCAGAGCGCCGGCGCCATTCGGTTGGCAACCCCACCCATCATCAACAGCACGAGCCGCTCGGGCCGCTCCATGAACCCCACTTTGCAAATCGCGATCAGCGACTCGGCACGCGCGCGCGAATAGCTCACCATGAACGAGCTGGCCATCGCCACGGCCGCCAGCACCATATAGAACGACCGGCCAATCAGCGTGTAATACACAACGAGCCCCATGTAGAGCCCGAGGTCGGAATAGCGGTCGAGCGTGGAATCGAGGAATGCGCCGAAGGCCGTCACGCGGCCAACGCGCCGCGCCACTTGCCCATCGACCATGTCGAGGAAAGCCGCGAAAAAAAGAGCGGCCGCGGCCGCCCGGAACTGCCCCATCGCAAACAGCGCCGCAGCGGCGGAGTTCACGCCCAGCGCGAAGAACGTGAACATGTTGGGCGTGATGCCCGTCGCGGCCAGACCGGTGACGACGTGCTGCAGGAGCCAGCCGGCGCCTTCGCCGATCCAATACGTGATCGGACGATTCAACTCCTTGCGGCCATTTTCCATCTGCACGCCATGATACACCGGAAAGCGCCAGAACCATCTGGTGCCCGGGGTGGGGGTCGAACCCACACGACGCGTTAGCGTCAGGGGATTTTAAGTCCCCCGCGTATGCCATTCCGCCACCCGGGCAAGGGGAGCGCCACCTCAATCTTATCAATACAGGCGCGAGGTAGGTGGCGAACGTACAATTCAAGCTGTGGAAACGAAACCCCGTGGCATCGCCGGCCGCCCGGACCCATTCGCGTCGGGGCGCAGACGGATACCAAACACCAAGGCGAATGTCACCGCTTCTTGTCGGGTAACTCGAATACCCAGATCGCTGCACCGTGATCGGGCGGGTTCTGGATCTCCGGGACGAGCACCGGGAAAGTAACGGTTTGCGCGCCGCCATTGCCGACGACGACGGCGACATATTGCTTTCCGTTAACGCTGTAAGTGATGGGGCAAGAGCTCGGAACATCATTCATGCGCACTTGCCACAGCGTCTCGCCCGTCGAATCATCATATGCTTTGAGAAAGCGATCGAGCGAACCCGCGAAGACGACGCCACCAGCCGTCGCGAGCACGCCGGTGGACTGCGGCGCGCGCTGCCGATCGATCCACACAACCTTCTTCGTCTCCAGGTTGAACGCTTCCACGCGGCCGTACTTGCCGTCCGTGTCGGGCCGGGGCCGGACGAACCAGTTCACTCCCGATGTGAGGTTGCCGCGCTCGCCGGGGGGAGCCGGAATCAGGTCCATGCACGACTCGACCATCGGAATGTAAAGCATCTTCGTCTCGGCGTTGTAGGAAGTGGCAATCCAGCTCCGGCCGCCGCCCGGGTGCGGGCAAATCATGTGAGCCTTCCCGTCTCCCACGACGACCTCGGGGTTGATCGTCTTCTCGCCGGTCTTGGGATCAATCGACGTAACCACATTTTGTATCCCGAGGTCCTTCGAGAAAATGTACTTGCCGGTCGCCGCGTCCATGCCCTCGTAGATGCCCATCTTCCCTGAGGTGACGACGAGCTTTTGCAGCGCGCCGTTGACCGGAAGTTTGATCAACTGCTGCTCGAATGCCCAATCGAGGTCCCACTGGTCATTGTGTACGTGCTGGAAATACCACACGAGCTTGCCCGTGTCCGGATTGAACGCCAGCGTGCAGTCGGTGTACAGGCCGTCGTTCGTGATTCCGGGCTGGTTGATTGAGTGGAGCAGCGGACCGGTGTCGTACG
Organism: Candidatus Acidiferrales bacterium; assembly: GCA_035604415.1. Taxonomy (GTDB): domain Bacteria; phylum Acidobacteriota; class Terriglobia; order Acidiferrales; family UBA7541; genus Palsa-295. The sequence continues at coordinate 180,575 of DATNIN010000013.1, read as the reverse complement.
TCTGCCCGACTCCGAAGTAGGCGAGGTTGAGCTGCGGATCGTAGCTGCCGGCGGTCCAAACCGACGCGCCGTTGCGCTTTTCCAGCGGAAGGCCATTCCAGCTTTCACCGCCATTCTCGCCGGGACGTGCGATTGTGTAGAAGCGCCACGCTTCTTTGCCGGTTTCGAAATCGAGAGCGACGATCACGCATCCCCCCGGCGCCTGGCCGGCGACGCCCTGCATCACCTTGCCCTTCGCCACGAGCGGACCTCCGGTCACCTGCCAGCCTTTCTTGTAATCGGCGATTTCCTGATCCCAAATGACGTTGCCGGTCTTGACGTCGAGCGCGACGACGTGATCGTCCGAAGTGGGGACGATCAACCGATCGCGATAAATCGCGAGGTTGCGCTTCACGCTGGCGCGCGCGTCGCTCGGCAGTTGGCGCGAGTACTGCCAAAGCAGGTCGCCGGTGACCGCGTTCAGCGCCTGCACGCGGTCGTTATAGCTGTGCACAAACAGCACGCCGTCGTGTTCCAGAGGCGTCGCCTCGTTCTGCCCGTTCGGCAAAGACCACGCCCATGCGACTCGAAGATCGCCGACGTTACTTTTGTTGATCTGTTTCAGCGGGCTGAAGCCGTGGTCATCGTACGTTCGCCGCCAGACCAACCAGTCGCTCGGCGGCGGATTTTGCAGCAGCTCATCCGTGACGGGCGTGATCTTCGCCAGTGGATTCGGCAGGGTCACCACGGGAATCGGCGGAGCGAGCGGGGATAGCGGCATCATGGGAGCAGCTTTTTGTCCCGGGGCGATTCGCGGCAGGATCATTGCCGCAAGCCCTTTTGCATCCGACGGAAGCTCCGCCGTAATGCTCGCCCGCACTCCGTTTCCTTGAAGGATATAGGCGATGATCTGTGCATTGGCCTCTGCACCGAGCTCTCCCGGATTGGCGGGCGGCATTTTCGTCGTGATGTAGGTGAAAAGCTCCCCGGCGGTTTTCCCGGCCCAGTTCTGGTTGAATGCGGCGCCCTTCAACGAGCTCGCGAATTCACTCCCGCCCAGGTCCTGGCCATGGCACGATGCGCAGCTCTTCGCGTAGGCAGCCTTGCCTTGCGCAGCCTGCGCGCCGGTGTACGCCGCGGTGGTGATCTCGGGCGCTGCCTGTTTTGGCGCCTCCTGCGCGTGAACGTGCCATGGTCGCGCGAAAGCGGTCACCAGAAGGCCAACCACGACAACAGATGTGAGAATGAATGCTCTCTGCGGCTTCATTCTTGTCCCCCGGGATATATTTTCACTGCGGAGTCCACGCCATAACCTCCGCACACAACCGCTCGATTGCAGCGGGTTCGCCGCCGGGCATTCCACCACTATTGATTTGAAAACGCTAGGACAATCATTCGGAAAAGCCGGGCTGTGGAATCAAGCGTCTTTGGTGCCCGTCTTTCGCCCAGGCTCGTCGGGATGAGCCGTCAACAGCCGGGTTTGCGGTTCCTGATAACAGTAGAGGACCAACTCCACACGCGTCGAGACGCCGAGCTTGTCAAAAACCTTGAAGAGGTAATTTCTAACGACTTGCTCCTCGCCCGCGGCTGGTCGCCTAGGCGCGTGGCCCTCGCGTCGTACGGAATCACCGCCGCCCTGGCTTCGATTGCGCGGTTCGGTCTGCTGAGCGAGTCGCCACAATTCTTGGTGATGGCGGCGCTCAGTCTGATTGCGCTGTTTGTCGCCGCGCGTCGATTGGGTTCGTTGCGGAGAGAAACCATGGATTCGCCGATTCAGCGGGAACGTGCGTAACTGGCAAAAACAGAACGAGAGAGCGCCTATTGGTTGGTATTGCCGCCGCCCGTGGGAATCGTGCGCCCACCGCGGCGGTTGCGTTCTTGCGGGGTAGTCTGCTTTGGCGTGCTTCCGAGCTGCACAAGCAACTTCCGCAGCTTGGCGCGCTCTTCCAGGTCCATGTCGACCACTTCAAACGCCCGCGCCTGCGTGTTCGCGTCGCGGACGATCGTCTGTGCTTTGACTGGTTTCGCGCCGGCGTTCAGGCGAATATCGACGATGCTGCCCGGGTGCAGTGTCTGCTCGCAAACGGCAACGCCGCCGCCCAGCGCCATCTCCGGAATCTCCATGGGGAAGTTTTCTTTGAGATTGGTGGTCGTAGCGGACATCGCGCGCTCCAGCCGCAAGCGCGGATAGCGCCGCTGGCGGATGGCCGACGAATTCGGATCGCTGTCGAGCAGCTCGATTGAAAAATCCGCAACGCTCAACCCGCTCTTCGGGATGAAGCTGCGCGCCCACTCGGCATCGATCTTCTCCATTGCCTGTGCCGCCACGATGCGCAGTTCGGAGGGATGCGCCCAGCGCCACGCCTTGCGCGCCTCGGCCACTTTTCGCAGGATCGCCTCGGCGCCCGACGTGCGAAGCCGTCCCAGCGCCTCTATCGCCTTCAAGCGCAGGTAGTCCGTCGAGCCCTTCGGGAGATCGCCTTCCGCGATGCGCAGCAGGCGCATATCCGCCGATTTTTCACCGCTCATGCCGATTTCATCGACGGCCAGAGGGCGAATCAAGGAATCCATGATGTCGAAAAGCTGGAGCAGCAAACGCCCACGGTCCGGCGACCCGCTTGCCGCGATTTGCCGTACGATGCGGTCGTGAGCCGTCCGCTTCCACTCCTTCATCCGCTCCGGTAGAACTCGCTCGACGGTCTCAAGATCCATTCGCGCAAGAATTCCGATCGTGTCAATCGCCTGGCTCGGCGTGCCTTCCCGCAGCTGGACGCGGAGGTGGTCGAGACCTTCCGGCCCGAGCACTTCCATCATGGAGAGCAGCAGTTCGCAATCCTCGCGGAATCCGACGCGGCTGTAGCGCCCGGCGACATGTTCGGCCGCCGGCTGCGGCATCCGCCGCAACAGGTCCTTCAGCCCAGACGGCACATTCCCGGTGCGCAGCGCTTCTTCTATGAACTCCGGCAAGCGATTCTCGACCGCAATCCTCGGCCTCAAGCTTTTCGCGGATCCCGGCCGTTCCGACTCGATGTATTCGACCAGTTCAACGGAACGCTGGATCGCCGGGTACGACCGGATATTCGTCGCCTCTTGCGACAGTCGCACGAACGCGGCGCCCACCAGGCTCTGTAGTTCGGGATCCTTCTCTCCGGCTAACTCCAGGCCAACTTCACGAATGGTTTCGACAAAGAGTTTTTCGTCCGCCTTCGCATAGAGCGACGCAAGCTCGGCCAAGCCCATGGCCGTTTGCCGCCGCGCTTCGGGGTTCTTGCTCTTGATGCCGCTCGCATAGTCGCGGAGGACTTTCTCTACCTCCGCTGTTTCTCCGCGAGCCGCGAGCGCGCTGACGTATTCCCGCACGCGCACAGGCGGCACGCACCACGCGTCCTCGGATGCGAGCACGCTCTTCTTCTTCTCTTCCGGCACTTGCGCCCAGAATTCCTGCGCGAGCATCTCCATATGCGATTGCACGTGCATCCCGGCGCGCGTCATTTTCTCTTCGTACACACCCAGGATTTTTCGCAGGCCGTCAAGTTCCGAGTTCATCTCGTCCAGCATCTGCCGCACGGCATTCACTTTCACGTCGCCGCGATCGTAGCTTTCAAGCGCGAACCGAACCGCGATGTGCTCGGCCAGCTTCAGCAGCGTGGGCTTATCGGAGGTCTCCGAGGGTGCTTGTGCCGCCAGTGCCGACAGCGCCTGGCTTACGGTAAATCGCGCCCGGCGCGGCAAAGTTGAAAGCCGCGATTGAAACGAGCCCGGGTCCAGCTTTTCCTTCGTGGCGTCGCTGGTGCGCGCGATCTGCGCGAGGACTTGCAGAATCCCCTGCAACTCGTCCCCTTGCAAGGTCATCAAGCCCGTCTCGACGGCCATCGAACCGGGGCCTCCACGCGCCGACCGGCTGCCGCGAATTCCAGACGACGCGCTGGTCCAGCGTGATGCAGGACCCGAATCCGATACCCCGGTCATGGCCTGCCAGCCTCGCGAGCCGGAACCGCCTCCGGCACCTGTTCCTGCGCCTGTGCCCGTTCCCGATCCTGAAGCGCCGCCTGTTCCTGAGCCGCTTCCGCCGCCACCTACACCGGCAGCTGGGCCACTCAGATTAGCGCCCGGAACAGCCGCTCCACCTCCCCCGCCGGGAGCCGATTCCGCCGCGTCTCCCTTCAACCAGAATCCTCCGGCGCTCGGGGCGAGAGGAGTTCCGCCGCCCGATCCACCGCCGACGATGTTCCAACCTGACCCTCCGCCTCCGGGTGCGCCCGAACCATACACGGCGCCGACCGGCCCTTCGACAGCCGACCCACCGCCTTGTCCGCCCGTGCCGCCCGATCCCGAGTTTCCCGAGACCTCACCCGACCCTCCGCTCCCGTAATAGCCGGGGCCGTTCCCGCTCCCCGTTCCGCCGCCGGAGCCTCCGCCCGATCCGCCTCCCGGACCGCCGGGGCCGCCACTGCCGCCCTTGGTGCCTTCCGCCGCGACGATGAGTTGCAAAAGTTTCCCGGGGTCGTTGAAAAGCTGGTCTGTCTGCTCGGGATTCATTCCCAGCGTGCGGGCCGCCAGTTGGGCCGCGACTGTTGACTTTGCGACAGCCGAATCCGCCGGCACAAAGCACACTTCGTTGACATGAATGTGCGGGTCGCCTTGGAGCGCGGCTTTCAGCTGTTCCGCGAGCTGTGTGGATTTAGCGCTGGAGTTCGTTGGGAAGGCTCTCACGAAGCGCGAGAGGCTGGCGTGCGTCAATTTCGGCGAAAAGTGAATACTCGCGATGCCCGCCGCTGACAGCATGCGCGCAAAGCTCTTCTCGGCCGCAGCCGAATCCAGAGGCGTGCCATCCAGCAGGAGTTGGTCACCCGAAACAGCGAGCAGCATGCCCGATTCGTCTTCTGTGCCCAACGCCGTGCGCAGTTCGCTCCACGCGATGTCGTACTGTTTGGATGTTCGGGGATGGCCGAAGTCATACATCCGGGCGAACTTAAGCAGAATGTTCAGGCTGCGCACAAAGGCGCGTGCAGCAGTCGCGCGCGTGTTGTTATGGTCAGCCATAACCCGTGAGGCGAAACCCCCGCCGTCTAGAAAATATGAGGGTCAGGCCCGGCTTGGGCAATGGTACTGGTGTCCTGTTTGGTACTAATGGACAGTCCTACGCCCTTGATGGGAAGGAGGTTTAGCCCCGGCCGAAGCGCTTGAGCCAGGCCTCGAATTCGCGAACGTCGCCGAGGATCGCTCTGGCTCCGTGCTTCTGGAGCAACCCGCGGCGCAGCCGGTGCGCTTCGCTGTCTCGTGGCAGGATGCCCACAAATGGAATCCGTGCGGCCTTGGCGGCGATCGCGTCGTCGACGTTGTCGCCTAAATAGATGGCTGTGCTCGGATCGCGCCCGCTTAGTATTGTAAGCAAGCCTTCGGGATCGGGCTTTGACTTCTGGACGTCTTCCACCGTGACGATGCGCTGGAAAAACTCGCGGACGCGGCAACGGTCGAGCGTGTAATCCGTCTCCAGCCGGACGCGCCCGGTAAACAGCGCCAGCTCGGCGTGGCTCGCCAATCGCCGCAAGCTCCCACGCGGCAGCAGCCACTTTTCGCGTGAAACATTGCCCTGACCATCGCGGCCCCAATACAGCTCCACGAACTTGCGCTTCACTTCGTCGTACTCAAATTTTCCGCCAAGCGACTGCACCCACGCGGTCGAAAGTTTCCAATCGTCGTTGAAGCCCGATTGATTCTTCCAGCGTTGCAGTTCCTTCCGGGTCACGCGCTTGCCCGTAAAAAATCGGACCGTCTCGAGCACGGTGCGGTGAAACGATCCCCGCACGTCCACCAGGACGCCGTCCACGTCGAATATGATCACCTCGGGATGAGATTTCAGTGGATTGGCTGATCCAGACATGAGGGTCCGATGGCGCGGGGGATTTTCAGGAATGAGAATCTTCCGCTTCGCCCGAGGTTTCCGGCTGCCCGCTGGCAGGCGATTCGGAATCTGGTTCGGCAGGTTCGGCTTCGCCTTCAAGAGACTCCGATGACCACGCTTCTCCCGGCGCCGCGGGGGGCAGCGCAGTTTCGCTTGCCGACGACGCAGGAGTTGTCGCCGAGGGAACGCCCGGCGAGTCGGGCGGTGCAACATCCGCTACGGCCACGGGCTCGGCTGGCGCGGCAGGCTGCAATGCTGCGAGACGTTCGGTCAATACGTCCGCCAGCAGATCGACGATCAACTTCGCCCCGCTTCCGTCAGAATCCTTCGCCGGATTGTAGGCAGACACGTCGATCGCCGCGAGGTGCTTCTGCTTCGCGAACACGCCAAGCGCCGCGCGCACTTCCTCGAGACGCAGTCCACTCGTGCCGGGATTGTTCGTCGCTTGAAAATCCGCGATCACATCCACGTCGAAGTGCAGGACGAATTCGTGGCCATTGCCGTGGACGCGCTCGATCGCCGCCTCGGCTGCGGCAGCACCACCCTTGCGTTGAATGTCGGCGGCGAGATAAACGCGAAGCGGCGCGCGGCGTAATGCTTCCTCTTCGGCAGGGTCGAGGCGATCCACGCCGAACAGCGCCAGATCCGGCTCCCGCACCAGCGGCGGTTCGCCCCAGAACCTTACCAGCTCGGCGGCGCCTTGCCCGATCACATGAGAAATCACCATTCCGTCAACGCTGCCCGACGAGGTTGTCGCGGGAGTATTCAAATCGGCGTCGCGATCCATATAAATCAGGCTGACGTGGCGGAAATAGCGGCGCGCGCCTGCGATCGTCGCGAGCACCACGGAACAATCGCCGCTCAAGATGACCGGCAGCGCCCCGGACTTCACCGCCTGCTCGACGCGCGGCTTCAGCGCTTCGAGCACCGCGAGCACGCGCGAGACGTTTCTTGCGCGGGGGCTTTCTTCATCTGGCTGGTACAGCTGGGTAGGATCATCGCCAAAATCGGAGACTTCGAATCCAATCGAGCGGAGCCGCTCGATCAATCCCGCGGCGCGCAACGCAGCAGGCGCGCCCTCGTGTCCCGCTGACATCGCGGCCGCACTCGTGGGCGCTCCCAGAAGGGCAATCTTGTTCGGTTGGCGGACGATTTTGACCGCCACTCACAGGCTCCTTGCAGTTGGTTTGATGCCTCTAGGTGAAGGCCGAAATCTCAATTCGCGGCCCGGCCCAGTTTGGCGGCAAGCTCCGCCGGAAGGGTGAACCGCACGTCCTCGCGAATCAAATCCAGATCGCGGTGGTTCGTGAATCCGAATGCCGAAAGCCTTTGGCTCACCTGCTCGACCAGAATTTCCGGGGCCGATGCTCCCGCCGTCAGGCCGAGAGTCTTCACCGCATCGAGCGATGCCGCGTCGATGTCGTTCGCATCTTCGATCAACCGTGCCGCCACGCCTGCGCGCTGCGCCACTTCCACGAGCCGGTTCGAATTCGAGCTGTTCGCCGAGCCGACGACCAGGATCAATTCCACTTCCCGCGTCAGCGCCTCGACCGCTTCCTGCCGGTTCTGCGTGGCGTAGCAGATATCGTCGGACGCAGGTCCGACAATGGACGGAAACCGCTGCCGCAGCCGCGCCACGATTTCCTGCGTATCGTAGAGCGAAAGCGTCGTTTGCGTCAGAAAAGCCAGCCTCGACGGATCGGGCACCTTCAAATCGTCCACTTCCTTGACGCTGCCGACCACGACCGTCTGATCGGGAGCCTCGCCCGACGTCCCGACAATCTCCTGGTGATCGCGATGGCCGATCAGAATCAGGGTCCGGCCCTCGCGCGCGAATTTCAGCGCCTCAAGATGCACCTTCGTCACGAGCGGGCAGGTCGCATCGATTACGCGCAGCTCGCGCTCCTTGGCCTCGCTCCGCACGCGCGGCGGCACGCCGTGCGCGCTGAAGACCAGCACTGCGCCGACCGGTACTTCCCCAATCGATTCGACGAAAATCGCTCCGCGCTGCCGCAGCTGATCGACCACATAGCGGTTGTGCACGATCTCATGATGCACGTACACCGGCCGCCCGTACGCTTCGAGCGCGAGCTCCACGATGTCCACTGCGCGGACCACGCCCGCGCAGAATCCCCGCGGCCGCACGCGCACGAGAGTCTTGGCTCCGTTCGTCGTTCCCTGAATGTTGGTCAGCGTCAAGGTTCTCTCCGAAAAACTACCGTAATATTACCTGAAGCGTTGCTTCCCTGCCACCTCGTTCGCTATTCGTTTGTGTCGTTTTGGGTTCTCGAGCCACGCCGCAAAAGCCTCGAGTCTTCCCGATGGAAATCATCAGGACGATGAAAGCACAAGAGAACCTAGGTGCATTTTCGGCGCACATGATCCCTCGAAAAGTGTGTCGAGTAGAGTGTACCCTCATCGTTTGTTTTCTATGAGTTAGATCGAAATCTACTCGGCAGGGTGTGTCGAGTAAGGCGACGCGCAAATGGGCTGTGGCAGCCGCTTTTGCTGAGCCGCCGAACCGTGCGCCGACTTTGGCGAAATCATCCATCGCGACCATGCTTGTAGACGGTGGATGAATTGTCAAGCGTGCGTTCCTGTGGAAGAATTCCATCCGAGCAAAACTCTTCGCCGCGAATGCCACGGACTTTTGTGCGGCCTGCGACCAGCCTTGGGGCGCCCGGACTGACAAGGTTATTGAACTTGGGCGCGCTGCGAGAGACGCTCTCACTCTTTGCCGAAAGCCAACAGCACGTTGCCGGGCATCGCGCCGAATCCCGGATAGCCGGACACCACGAACATCATGCCGCCCGCAACCACCGGGCCGCCGACGTCGAGCGAGCCTCCCTTCGCCGCCACACCGTTGACGGCGTCAAACGAGCGGGCCGTGTCGAAATCCCAGATGATCTTGCCGTCGGCAGCGGCGTATGCCCGCAGATGTCCGTCGATCGAGCCTGAAAAGATAGCGCCGGGGATCGCCGTCACCGCTTGAGACTGCGCGGGACTGCACGGGCGACGGTCACCGCAACCCGGTGGCGGCGTCTTCCAGAGCAACTTTCCGTCGCTCACGCGATACGCCGAAATGCCGCCGCCTTTCGTTGGATCGGGCGCGCGGCCTTCGAATGCGAGATCAGAAACCGCGACGTACACGTTCGCGCCGTCAGTCGCTGGGCCCCACTGCACTCCGCCGAGCAGGCCGCCGACTCCCGCGCGGGCGTGCCACAGAAGTTTCCCGCGCGCGTCGGGATCGACGCCGTACACGAGTCCGCTCTTCTGGCCGAGAAGCAGAACACGTTTCCCGTGGGGCAGCGCCACCAGGATCGGCGACGCGCCGATGTCGAATTCGGGAACGGTCGGCTCGCCACAGTTGGCGCTGGCCACTCCGCCGCATTCAATCTTGAAAATGTCTTCCTTGTGGAACTGTGTGGACCAGAGCATTTTGCCGGTCTTCAGATCGAGAGCGACGACGGCATCGCTGGTCTCTGTACCCGGCTCGGAGTAGTTGTCTCCCGTGCCAACGTAGATGCGCCTTTTGGCAACGTCAATCGTCGGCGCGGACCAAATCGCCATCCCGGAGGGCGCGAAAATCGTATGCCCTTCTTTCGTTTTGCCGCGGGCCGATGGCGTCTCGGCCGCCATGTATGCTTGCCAGACTTTTTTCCCCGTCGCGGTATCGATGGCAACCACACTGCCTCGAAACGTGCAGCAATCGTACTCGGGACGCCTGCGGGCCTGCTCTTCACCTGATGACACGGGAACGTAAAGGCGCCCCTGGTAGTAATTCGGCGTGCCGGTGATCGTGGCGTTGGGGTGATCGTCTGACTGCGTGCGCCAGAGCAGCTTTCCGGAATCGGCGTCCAGCGCATACACGGCACCGCTCGCGTCCCCGAAAAAGACCGCGTCCCCGAAGCCGGATTTCCCGATCGCCATCCCGGAGCGCACAGCCTTCGGCGTGGTCGTGGTCCAAAATGTACAGCCGCTCGCAACATTGAGCGCGTGAACGCTGCCATCGTTGCCACTCACGTACACGCGGCCGCGGAAAATCGCGGGCTGCGAGCGCACGATCCTAACGTTCGGAATCCCGAAGGCCCATTTCAGCTTGAGCTGCGGCACGTTCGCCGCGGAAATTCCGGCTTGCAGGGAGGTTTGGTAGCGCCAGTTGGCGGGATTCGCGCCCCATCCGGTCCATGCGGGAGCGTTCGCCGCCGCCGGCTTCACGTCCGCCGGGCAACGATTCACGAGTTGATCCGCGGGCACCGGCGTGGCGGCAGTCACCGCCGTCGGCGCGGGCGCGTTGGGCGAAGCAGCCGCACCGACCTGAGCTGCCGTCGGATGAGCGAGCAGTGCGCTTGACGCGATCAGACTCGCGACAAGCAGCCGAACCATCCGGAAATCAACGAGCATCCTCATCTTTGGATCGGCGTTGTGCCGGGGGGAGTGACCACAGGTTGCCTCGTTAGCTCCGTGCCCGTGATGATTGCGTTCCGAATCTGACTGAACAAATCCGTGAGCATGTTCGGCGTATGCGGGATCAAGATCGTGTTGCTGTGATCGTTCGCCGCGATGTCCTTCAGCGTGTCGAAGTATTGCGTCATCAGGACGAGTTGCATCACGTCCTGCGGCGTCGAACCCGGCACGGTTTTCGCGAAGTCCTCAACCGAGTCCTTCAGGCCGGAGATGATCGCCTTGCGCTGATTCGCGATGCCTTCGCCTTGCAGCCGCTTCGATTCGGCCTCTGCCTCCGCCTGCTTGACGAGGAGCAGCTTGTTCGTCTCGGCGCGGGAAACCGTCGCCTCCCGCTCGCGCGCCGCGGCGTTGATGTCGTTCATCGCGGCCTTCACCTTCTGGTCGGGGACGATGTCGGAGATCAGCACTTTGACGATCGAATAGCCGTACTCCTTCATCGACGCGTCGAGGTTGTCTCTCAAGTCGCTCGCAATGTCCGCCTGGTTCAGGAAAGTGTCATCCAGCTTCATTTTCGGAACATGTCCCAGCACCACGTTGTAAACCATCGATTCGATCTGCTTCACCGGGTCGGACAATTTGTAAAACGCGGATTCGACGGCGTCCGGTATCACTTTGTACTGAATCGAGACGGGAATTTGAACGAAGACGTTGTCCTGGGTCTTCGTCTCGACCTGAACCTCGAATTGCTGCACCTTCATGCTCATTCGCTGAACAACAGTCTCCAGATACGGCGTCTTCCAGTTCAAGCCGGGGCCGGCCACGCGCGCGAACTTTCCCAGGCGCTGGACGATGGCCACCTGCGCTGTCTCCACAGTGAAGAAGGAGCCCAGGACGACGCTCAACACGAAGAAGACTACGATGGCACCGAGGACCAGAAGCACCATGGGTATCAGGTCCATGTTCACTCTCCCTCATTCCCTTACAAATCACGGAAACGGCGGCATTCTACACGAGTTTCATGCGGCTACCCAGCGGTCTCGATTCGCCCGAGCGTTCGTTGCAACCTCTCAAGTGAACATGGCAGTATGAAATCATGGTTGGGAAAACGTCCGGCATCGTCCCGGTTCCAAGCGAAGCGCCCTTGCAGGCAAAAGCAGTGAAGACGCTTTCCGGCCGGAGTCGCGCCTCCTGGATTCGCTTGGCGGTGGCTTTGGCGCTCGCGGCAGCGTCGGATCTGATTGCGTTCTGGGTTGAGCTTTTCCCGCCGGTGCAATGGGCGCTCGACCTCGCCACGGCCGTCCTCCTCTACCTCGTTCTCGGCCGCCGGTGGGCTATCTTGCCGGGCCTCATTGCGGAGGCAATCCCCGGCATGGGAGTTTTTCCGGTCTGGGTGCTCGTGGTGCTCTCGATATTCCTGTACGACGACATCAAAGGGCGCCCAAAGCCGACTCGATCGACCTCACCGGGTCAATCCTGATCGGGCGGGATGGGATCCGGAACCAACAATCCAATCGCCGTCACTCAGTTTCCGGGCAGCGCGTCTCCAGAGCGCGATACCGCAGGTGTGTCGAATGTGACAGGAAATCGTCGATTGTCGGTGCAAAGTGCTGAGTACCGCGATTTCCAGGGCGGAAATGCCGAATTGGGAGGGTTTCACAATGCATCGTGCACACCGTTACATCGCTTCGCTATTCCTGACTGCGTTTCTTGCGGCACCCGTGGTGACCATGGCCGCCAGGCCGCAAGACGCCAGCGTTCAGGTCCGAGTCTACGACAAGGACCACAAGGATTATCACAATTGGGATGACAACGAGAACCGCGCGTGGGGAGTCTATCTCACGAACAATCACAAGAAGTCTCACGAATTCTCGACGGCAAACAAGAAGGAGCAGTCGCAGTACTGGAATTGGCGTCATTCTCATCCCGACAACAACTAGCACCGTCCTTTCACGCGACGAACGAACATAGCAAAGCGAAGAGTGCGTCCCGTCCGCCACGCTTCGGGCGGGACGTCGGAGTCGCGCCGCTTCGTTTGATTACCGTGTAGCGTGTGCTTCGATCTTGCTTCCCTCGTCCGGAATCCTCGCTGTGCCGTTGACCTTTCTACGCAGGTCGCTCGTCCCTCCCGCGTTTGCGCGCAATTGGTAGAAATCCCCCTAGTTTCGGCGCTGAGTTGACATCCCGCTGGGATTGCGTTAAGAAATCCGTTGCCGTGGGCACGCCCGCGCGAGACAATCTGCAACTCACGAGTCGTCTTTATCGAATCAGTGCGAATCCAGACGGGTTCGACCTCTCGGCCCGTGAAGCTGTGACCGGGGAAGGAATCTGCCATCGTAACGAATCTTGTGGTGCCTAAGACAGGCGGGATGAACACGACGAAGGTCACCATCGTGAAGTGGCTCAAGAATGAGGGCGACCCGCTCAAGCAGGGCGAGCCCGTCGTCGAGCTCGAAACGGAAAAAGTGAGCTACGAACTGGATGCGCCGGTGGAAGGCGTGCTTCTCAAGATCATGATTCGGGAGCCGGCCGAAGTCGAAGTCGGCGGTCTGCTCGGCTACATCGGAAAGCCGGGAGACGCTCTGCCGGCATCCTAGCACCTTGTTGAGAGATTCAGGCCGTAGCTTCCGGGGTTGAAACCCCTGAAGAGGATCGCGGATTGTGGCGGGGTTGAAACCCCGCCCTTCCACCGCGAGAGTTTTTTAGCGGACCGCCAAAGGATCGGAAAGCGGGAGGGATCAGCCATGCCAACTTCGAGCCAGCTCTCAAAAGAGCGCCTCATCTGGATGTACACGCAGATGTGCCGCATCCGCGAATTCGAGGAGCGCGTCAAGCGCACGTTCGTCGAACATCCCGGAGTGATCCGCGGCCACGCGCACCTCGGCGACGGCGCCGAAGCGAGCATCGTTGGATGTCTCGCCACGCGCCACGAAGAGGACCTCGTGATGCCGAGCTACCGCTGCCACGGCTACCCGCTCGTACTCGGCACTCCTGCGGGTAAGCTGATGGCTGAGATCTACCAGCGCAGCGACGGCGTGTGCAAAGGCTTCGGCGGCTCGATGCACCTCGCCGATCCGGCGCACCATTTTCCGACCGCGTCGGGAATCATCGGCCAGGGCATCGCCCATGCGGCCGGGGCCGCCTATGCGGCGCAAGTGAAAAAGACCGGCCAAGTGGTTTATTCCTTCTTCGGCGACGGCTCGTCCAAGCAGGGCGCGTTCTACGAAACGCTCAATCTCGCGGCTGTCTGGAAGCTGCCCGTCGTCTTCATTCTCGAAAACAACTCTTACCAGGCCTACACGCACGTCAGCCTGGAGGACGCCAACGCCATCGCGGGCGATCCGCTCTCGCAGAAGGCGAAAGCGTTCAGTATTCCGGGTATCACGGTCGATGGAACCGACCCACTCGCCGTGTACGACGTGGTATCAACTGCGGCCGACCGCGCCCGCGCCGGACAGGGCCCGAGCCTGATCGAATCGAAGTTCTATCGCCTGAGCCCGCACGGCAATGCGATCACCGTCCCGCCCGTGCCGACACAATTCCAGGAGCACGAGGCCATCGAGGTTTACGGCAACAAGGCTGAGTTCGAAGCGGCCAAAGCGAATGATCCGATCAAGAAATTCCGCGCGAAGCTCATCGGCAACGGGACATTTGCGCAAGCCGACGCCAAGAAGATCGAGGACGGCGTGAAGGCCGAGATGGAAGAGGTCGTGAAATTCGCTTTGGCCAGCCCGCTACCCGCGGGCGAAGAAGCCGTCAAGTACGTTTACGCATAGCCTAGAGTTCGAAGGAGGCACAATATGCCGCGCGAAATGATGTTCGCCGAAGCGATCGCCGTCGCGATCACCGAAGAGATGCAGCGCGATCCGAACGTCGTGTTCTACGGTCAGAACATGGCGATGACCGACCGCGATCCGTTCGTCCGAAAATTTGGCAGGGACCGCGTGCGGATTACTCCGATCTCGGAAACCGCCGAGCTCGGAATCGCCGTCGGCGCGGCCATGTCGGGCCTGCGGCCAATCGTCGAGCTTTACATGAGCGAGTTCATGCTCGTCGCTTTCGACGAGGTGATCAACGAGGCGCCGCGGCTCCGCTACATGTCGGGCGGCCAGGTGAAGGTGCCCTGCGTTTTCAAAGCGGGCTTTGGATTCGCCGCCGGGTGGGCCGGCCAGCATTCCAATTGTATTTACGGCTCGATGATGGGTATCCCCGGCCTCAAGGTGGCCATTCCTTCAAACGCTGCGGACGCGCTGGGCCTGATGAAATCAGCCATCCGCGACGACAATCCGGTCGTCTATCTGCACCACTACATGCTGATGCTCGACAAGAGCCCCGTGCCGGACGGCGATTACCTCGTACCGTTCGGAGTCGCGGACGTGAAGCGCGCCGGGACCGACGTGACCATCGTGGCCACCGCGTGGATGGTGAAGAAATCGCTGGCCGCCGCCGAAATGCTCGCGAAGGAAGGGATCAGCGCCGAGGTGATCGACCCGCGCACAGTCGCGCCGCTCGACGTGGACACGATCGTGAAGTCCGTAAAGAAGACGGGGCGGCTCGTTCTGGTCGATCAAGCGCCGCGCCACGCGTCGGCTGCGATCGTGATCGCCGGTGAAATAGCCGACCACGGATTCAAGTATCTGAAGGCGCCCGTGAAATTGGTCACCGCGCTCGACACATCCGTTCCCTACAGCGAGACGCTTGAGCGCTACGTCCTGCCGAGCGAAGAAAAGATCGTCGCGGCCGTCAAGTCCGTGCTCGCAATGCAAGCCACGGCTGTCTAGGACGACCCTTATGCGTTACGGCGGATCGCAATTGATGCGGCGCGCAAAGAAGAATCTCTGGGGATTCATCGTCGCTGCGCTGGCCTGGGCAGCGTTCGTTTTCGCCACCGCTGCCCAGGACTTCAAGCGCCCGGCTCCGACGCCCGCGGATTGGGCCGCGCTCGCCAAACTTCCGGACTTCACCGGCGTCTGGGAGGTTCGCATGGGTGGGCCGCCCATCACGAACCCCGCCGTCGGCGTCCCGCCGCTGGGCCGGCCCGCGCCGCTGTCGCTGACGCCGGAATACGCAGCCAAGAAAAAGCAATTGCAGACGGACGCCCCGGACGACAACCAGTCCGCAAACTGCTTGCCGCCCGGTATGCCGGGCATCATGGCGCAGCCCTATCCCTTGGAGTTTCTGCTCACTCCCGGCCAGGTGACGATCGTGATCGAGGCCTATTCGCAGGTTCGTCATATCTACACCGACGGCCGTCCGCTGCCCTCCGACCCTGATCCGAGTTTTTTCGGCACGTCGATCGGCCACTGGGAGGGAAATACGCTCGTGGCTGAGTCGGTGGGTTTCTCGCCGCTCACGGAGCTCGAACCAAGAACTCCGCACAGCGACAAAATGCGAATCCTCGAGCGCTTCCGCCTTGCCGATCCCGACACGAT
Source organism: Candidatus Acidiferrales bacterium (assembly GCA_035604415.1). Lineage (GTDB taxonomy): Bacteria > Acidobacteriota > Terriglobia > Acidiferrales > UBA7541 > Palsa-295. Next base: position 164,855 of record DATNIN010000013.1, on the reverse strand, counting down.
GGTGATCGAAACGACGATCACCGATCCCGAGGCTCTCACGGCGCCTAACACCACGAGCAGAATCTTGAAGCGCCATCGCAGTTGGACCATCGCGGAGTACATCTGCGAGCAGAACAACCGGAACTTCGTGGACAGGAACGGCAAAGCGGGCATCAACCTGACCCCGCCGGGCGGCACCGCGTCCAAGCCGCAATAGGATCGCCGGACGCGATACGCGGAGGCTTCGAACGCACATGAAGACGATCTTGAAGCGAGCGGTGCTATTAGTAATCTTGTCGGCGGGACTGATCGTGACGGCAGGCACGGCGGCCGCGCACCATGGATTCGCAGTATTCGACACGACCGCTCGAAAAACCGTCACGGGGACCGTGAAAACCTTCGAGTGGACGAATCCTCACACGTGGGTCTGGCTTGACGTGCCCAACGACAAGGGTGGCGTCGATACATGGGGCTTCGAAGGAATGAGCCCGAACTTCCTCGGCCGTCGCGGATGGACCAGAAACACGCTGAAACCCGGCGACCAGATCACCGTCACCTACTTCGGCCTCAAGGACGGCTCGAAGGGCGGAAGCTTCCTGAGCGGAAAGCGCCCGAACGGTGAAGAGCTAGTCATGTTTGGAGGCGGTCCGACGGAAGACCGCTGACGCGCGGTCTCGGCGCGTCTTTCTTTTTCTGCCGCGAGCGCGGTTCGCGGGCAATCAAAACCAGGTCTGCTTTCGATACTCCAAGTACGTCTGCCCGAATTTTTCCTGCAAAGCCTCTGCTTCCTTCCCCGCCTGACGCGCCTGTAAGCCAATCCACACCACAAGAAACAGCAATAGCCAGGGCAGGTTCACGGCAAGTATCAATCCGAAGATCGTCACATCTACGAATACGTACATCGGATTGCGAATTCGCGAGTAGAAACCGTGGGTGACGAGCTCTTTTGCCTGCGGCGTCACGGCAAATGACTTGCCCAGTTGCACACGCGCCGTGGCCACGAGGGAGTAGCCGGCGATGGCGATCACCGCGCCCGCGATCCGCAGCGGCGTCCATGGCTGGCGCGATAGATACGGCACGAAAAGAAAAACGAGAATAACGACGAAGGGGATCGCAGTCAGAACGATCAGGGCTCTCGCCGACATTGTGCCTACTAAAACTGCGCGCTCGTCGACTGGAATGCCTTGGTCACCAGTTCGTTGAGCGACTTCTTCCTCCACTCCGCGTTCAGCACCTCAATACCCCACGGCCCATCGTAGCCCGCCTTCAGCACCCGCCTGACGAAGTCCTTAACGTCGAATTCGCCGTCGCCGCAGAACAGCCGGTGGTTCACCGTGTCCTCGTGCAGGCTCCACGGGCACTCGTGCGTCCCGTCGTTGATCTCGACGGCCAGCATGTATTTCAGCGGCACCCGCGCCACCTTCTCGTACGGAATCTTCAGCTTCGTGATGTGCCACAAATCGAAGCAGATTCCGCCGTTCTTCGCGCCCGCGCCATCCACCAGTTGGAGCGCCTTCTCGACCGAGTCGATATCGCAGAAAGGCATCATCTCGAAAACGATCTTGGTGCCGTGATTCGCCCCATCCGTGCACAGCGCGGCGAAGGCCTCGATCATGCGGGGCATCGAGCATGTGGTCTTTTCAAAGTTCCCAACCTTGACGTGACGCGCGCCCAACGCCTCGGCCGCCGTGAGCAGCATTTTCTTCATGGCGTCGGACTCCTTCTTTACCTCGCCGTCCAGGAACCAGCCGGTGAGGAATTCCAGCTCGACGTGCTTGATGCCGTTGTCGTCGAGCACCTTCTTCATCTCTTTCAAGTTGTACTTCTGAAGAATGTGCGCGAGGTCCGCATGCCAGATGCCGATGCCCTTAAAGCCCGCACGCGCCGCGGCTGCGGCGCGGTCTTTGAAATCAAACGGGCTGTATTCCCGGTCGGTGTGAGGCTCCGCCGCGCCCGCGAGCGTCCAGTACGAACCCAGCAACTCGACATTCTTCGCCATCATTAGTTCCTCTCTGAGGGAAACGCCGTGCCGCATCCTATTCCCTGCCCGCAGCCGAGTCAATGAGCAGCCGCGGTCGCGCCCGGCGATTCGGCAAATTCCGCCGGGCGATGTTATCCTCTCAAACTCATTCTGAGGGAGAGAACATGCTGCTCAAGGGACAAGTCGCCATCGTGACCGGCGGAGGACGCGGAATCGGCCGGGCCATCGCACGGAAATTCGCGGCCGAGGGGGCGGCAGTATTCGTCACCGCGCGCAGCGAAGACGAACTCAAACAGGTGGTGGCGGAGATTCGATCCGCTGGGGGCCGCGCGGCGGCCGTTTCGGCGGACGTCGCCCTGGAAGCGGATTGCGAAAAAATTGTGCGTGCGGCGCGCGACGCCTTCGGCGCTATCAACATCCTCATCAACAACGCTGGCGTCTTCGGGCCGGTGCGGCCCGTGGAGAAAATCAGCGCGCGCGAATGGGACGAGGTACTGGCTGTGAATCTGCGCGCCCCGTTTCTTCTGGCGCGCCTGGTACTGCCCGAGATGTACGAGCGCGGCTCTGGCGCTATCGTAAACATCTCAACGGTCGGCGCCAAAGCCGCCTATCCGCTCGGCAGCACGTACGCAGCGTCGAAGGCAGGCCTCGGCGGGCTCACGCGCACGCTCGCTGCGGAAGGCGCTCGCAAGGGCGTCCGCGTCAACGCGATCTGCCCGGGACCCGTCACGGAAACGAAGATGTCAAAGGACTTAAACCGTGAATTCGCTGCGCATTTCGGATCCAGCGGCGACGAGGTGCTGAATCGAATGATCGAAGGAACCTTGCAGGGAAGGCCGCAGACGGTGGATGAGGTGGCGTCCGCAGCCCTGTTCTTGGTTTCGAGTCAGTCCAGCGCGATTACTGGGCAGACTCTGAATGTGGATGGCGGAATGGTCTTTTACTGATCTCTTCGACGGCGGCGTAGCCGCGGCGCGCTGAAGTCCCCGCGACACGAACCCCCATCTCGGCCCAATCAAGGCTGCGTTCGCCGATCGTGCCGACGACGTAGAAGATTCCAGCCAGCAGCAGCATGAACGCAAACAGCAGCCCGAAAAGCAGCTCGGCCGCAATCAGTTCGCGTACGAAATAAACCTGGAGGATGAGGAAAACTGCCAGTCCCCAACCGACGCGCTTCTGAAGCCTTTTGTTTTGTTTGACCGAATTCGCAATCTCTTTGAGTTGGTTCACAAACACGTTCATCGATCCTCGCATGACCTCTACTTGGATTCGATGCACGAGGGAGTCCAAAGGAAACAGACGCTAAGTGATTGAAATCTCGTGGCATTGCTCGGATTTAATATGCAAAATGGAAAATGGTTTCCGATTTGCGGAATGCGCAGCGGACGGCGCGAGAGGCGCTTTTCAGACGAATTGCGGCGCCAGTTTTCGTCTAGGTCGTTGCAATGATTCGGTTTTGCTTCGCGGCGAACGAATAGCGCAGCTTCAGCGCCCTTCGAATGGGTAGCGGTCCTGGGCGAGCACAGCGTCCGTGACGCGCCGGCGTATCGCGATCGTGTCGACTGGGGCGTGCTTCGCCAGCCGGCGCAAAGCCGCGAGTTGCGTTGTGAGGGTGTCGCCCGCCGATGTCGCGGCGAGCGCGGTGCGCGCCTCTTTCTCGATGCGGTCCATCGCGTCGTAGGCAAATGCGCGGGTGGCGTCCGCCATCATTGCGGCCACTTGCCCGCCGCTCCCGGCAGACTTCTGCGCCCGCCGCAGCGACGATTCGATCGCGTAGACATCCATCACAACATTCGAGAGCGACGCCACGATCTCCTGCTGGTCGGTGAGCTTTTCGCGGAACTTCTCGACTGCCGCTCCCGCCGCGAGCAGGAAAACCTTCTTCGCTTGCGCGAGGGCCCTTTCCTCCTCGGCGAACGCGCCCGTGGGAGTCTCCTCAAAACCCGGCCCGGAGAGCAGTTCGTCCGCAAGCTTCTTGGCCGCCGGAATCAGCGGCAGAACGCCGCCCATCGCCCGCTTCATCAGCATCTGTATGATGAGCATGCGGTTGATTTCGTTCGTCCCTTCAAAAATCCGGTTGATACGGCTGTCGCGATACGCGCGCGCCATCGGGTAGTCCTCGTGGTACCCGTAGCCGCCGAAAATCTGCACGCCTTCGTCCACGCAATAGTCCAGCGTTTCGCTGCCCATCACCTTGCTGATCGAGCTTTCGATCGCGTACTCCTCGAGCACCTGCATCGCCTGCTTCACCTTGTCGCCCCCGGAGGTGGAAACAGCCGCCTCGATCATCCCGGCCGTGCGATAAATCATCGACTCGAGCGCGTAGATGCGAATCGCCATCTCGCCCAGCTTCGCCTTGATCAAGCCGAACTCGGCCAGCGGCTTCCCGAACGCCGTCCTTTCCTTTGCGTACTTCGACGATTCCTCCAGCGCCTTCTTCGAGCCTCCCAGGCAGGACACGCCGAGCGTGTGGCGTCCGGCGTTCAGCGTATTGAAAGCAACGATGTGTCCGCGCCCGACTTCGTGCAGCAGGTTTTCCTTCGGCACGGGAGCATTCTCGAAGAACAGCGGCACGGTGGAGCTGCCGCGGATGCCCATCTTGTTCTCTTCGGCGCCCAGGGAAAATCCCTGTGTGCCTCGTTCGACGATGAATGCCGAAAACTTGTCGCCGTCCACCTTTGCGAACACGATGTACACGTCCGCGAACCCGCCGTTCGTGATCCACATCTTTTGGCCGTTCAGGATCCAGTTCTTGCCGTCCGGTGAAAGCACGGCCCGCGTGCGCGCCGCGAGCGCATCGGATCCCGCCTGCGGTTCCGACAGGCAATACGCGGAGAGCAGCTCGCCGGTCGCGATCTTCGGCAGATATTTCTTCTTCTGATCTTCGGTGCCGAAATAGACGATGGGGATCGTGCCGATTCCCGTGGTGCCGCCGAACGCAACGGCAAACGAGGCGTAGGTGCTGATTTTTTCCGTCAAAACCGTTGCAGAGATTTTGTCGAGCTCCGACCCGCCGTACGCTTCGGGAATGCCCGCGCCCAGAAGCCCGATCTCGCCGGCCTTCTTCAGCGCCTGGGCCATCAAGCCCTCTTTGTGCTTCTCGAGATCCGGGATGAGCGGCACGATTTCCTTGGCGACAAACTCCGCCGCCGTTTGGCCGATCAAGCGCTGATCGTCGCTGACGTCCGCGGGCGTAAAAACGTCCTCGGCGGTGTTCGACGTGACCAGGAATCCCCCGCCCCGAGTCACCGCCTGCGAAACAGTTGTCGTCGCCATAATGATCCCTCCCTTACAGGCGCTCTACGCCGCTCGCTCGAAGATCCCCGCCGCTCCCATGCCGCCGCCGATGCACATCGTCACCATGCCGTACCGCGCGTTGCGCCGTTCCATTTCGCACAAAATGGTGGCGGTAAGTTTAGCGCCGGTGCACCCGAGCGGGTGGCCGAGCGCGACCGCCCCGCCATTCAGGTTGATCCGCGCGGGATCGAGCCCGGCGAGCTTGATCACCGAGAGCGCCTGCGCCGCAAACGCCTCGTTCAGTTCGATCACGTCGATCTGGTCGAGCTTCAGTCCCGCGATCTTGAGCGCCTTCGGAATCGCATACACCGGACCGACGCCCATCTCCTCCGGCAAACATCCTGCGGTGGCATACGCGACGAAACGCGCCATCGGCTTCAGGCCTAGCTCGCGGGCGCGCTCGGCGCTCATCACCACGGAAGCTGCCGCCGCGTCGCTCGTCTGCGAGCTGTTTCCCGCCGTCACCACGCCCCGCGCGTGAAACGCGGGCTTGAGCTTTCCGAGCGCTTCCATCGAAGTGTCGGCGCGAGGGCCTTCGTCCGTGTCAAATGTCATGCTCACCGTCTTCGGCCGCGCGCCGTTTCCCCCGCCGTTTCCGCTGGCTTCGAGCACGTTGTAGCTCACCGCGACCGGTACGATTTCGTCCTTGAACTTTCCCGCCGCAATCGCGGCGAGCGCCTTTTGGTGGCTCGCGAGCGAAAATTGGTCCGCCTGCTCGCGCGTGATCCCGTGCTTCTTCGCGAGGTTCTCCGCCGTCAGCCCCATGTTGATGTACGCGTCCGGATAGTTGTCCATCAGCCAGGGATTGGGCGTTATCTTGTGCCCGCCCATCGGGACCATGCTCATGGATTCCGCGCCGCCCGCGACGGCCACGTGGCCCTGTCCCGCCATGATTCGTTCGGCCGCAATCGCAATCGCCTGCAAGCCCGACGAGCAGAATCGATTGATGGTCATCGCTGAAACTTCCACCGGCAGGCCCGCGCGCAGCGACGCAATTCGCGCCATGTTCATTCCCTGTTCCGCTTCCGGAGTGGCGCAGCCGATGATCACGTCTTCGACATCCTTTGGATCGAGGCCCTTCGCGCGCGCCAGCGCTTCCTTGATTACTACGGCCGCCAGATCATCTGGCCGGAACGCGCGCAGCGCTCCCCTCGGAGCCTTCCCCGCCGGTGTCCGCACCGAGCTCACAATCACGGCTTCTCGCATTGCTCACCTCGACCGAACCACCACGGTCCATCGCTGAAAACTACCCCATTGGATGCCACAGCAGGGGAAAAAGCAACCGTGCGGGCGGCGCGGTCTGCGGAGGTGCAAACCAAATTGCCCGGAATAGAAGAGCGCTAACGGTGGAACTCAATCGTCACGGTAATCTGCACGGGCACTGGCTCGCCGTTCAGCATCCCCGGCGCGTACTTCCACCGGCGCAGCGCATCGAGGGCGGCCTGGCGCAGCATCGGAGGACCCGAAACCACCTTCGAACCCTTGACGCTCCCGTCCGTCTGAATCGAGGTCTCTATGACGACGCGGCCTTCGACTCCTGCAGTCTTGGCCATGGTCGGATAAACGGGCAGCACCGTAGAAACGAGCCGTGGCGGCTTGACGTCCCCGCCAACGCGAATGGGAGCTGTTGCAGCGTCGGGCTGCGGCGGCGGAGGTGCGGCTACCGATGTAGCCGCGATTCCTGCCAGCGCATTGTTTTCAGTCGCGGAAGTCGTCCCTGCGTCAATTGACGGCGCAGCATCCCCTTCGCCCGACCTCATGCGTTGGGACAACTGGGGATGTGCGCTTAGCGAAGCGGAAATGTCCGGCGCGATGCTCTGCGCTTTCTGGCTGACCGCAGGTTTCGGCTGTACTGGCGCGGCGGGCGGTGCTTTGATTGGCTTCGGCGGCGTTGCGTCGGCCACGCGAGCTGCCACCACAGGCGCGCTTGCCGCCGCAGGCGGATTTACCATGCTCGTCTGTGCCGGTGGATTGAGAACCGGTGCTGGCACCGCATTGGTCTCCGCGATCGGTGCGGATGGAGTCGCAACCGCGGGGATCGACTGAACCGCCGCCTTCCGGACGGGCCATACGCGGAAGTAGAAAATTCCGCCCGCCACCAGCACAAACAAAATCACGACGCTCGCCGCTATCAAAACCCAATTGGTGCCCGCCTTCGGCCGGGGAGACTCCGCGCTCGGGGCCGCCACGCCGAGAGTGACTGCTTCAAAATGCGCGCCGAAAGGCTGCCGCGTTGCCGCGTGGCTTCCGCCCAGGCTGGCGCTGGCCGCGAAACGCCCGAATGTAGCGGGTGCGTCCTCTTCGACTGCTTCCGCAGGAGCTTGCGATAGGTCTATTCCTTCTCCAGGCACGCCGGCGCCAAGACTCACCGGAGGCGCAGCGTGCGCGTCTCCCCTCAATTCCGTCATCGACAGAGGCGCCACGGGCGCCGCGAACGAATCTTTCTTTCTGCCACCCATTGCGGACGCTGAGGGCTGCACCTCTTCTTGCGAGCCGATCCCCACAAACGACGATTCCGGCTTGCTTGCGTGAGTCGCGTGTGCAGCCGGAGCGCTCGCGGGCTTTGCAGTTGGCAGCTGAGAAGATGGCGCGGGCGGCCGGGAAACAACCGGAGCCTGCGGGTGCGCCACTCTTTCGATGCCGGCGTTCGGGGCAGCGGGTGCAGCGGCATGCGAGACCGGAGACGGAACTGGAGCCGATACCTTCTGCGCGTGATCCGCTCCCTCGGACGGGAAATACACGCCCCAATATCCCTGCTGCCGATTCGTGAATTCGATCTCGACGTAGCTCTGCGACTTCGCGAACGCTCGGACTTTCACCACCCGGCAAATTGCGTCGTGTCCGGATTTCAAATTCGTGAGCACCACCATCTGCCCGACCGTCACGGGCGCGGACATCTTGATAACGCCGCCCTGCGGAAACACGATCATCGTGGCCGTCTGCTCTTCGAACGGCTCCGTGTGCGGCGTGGCCCCTCGCACCACCTCGGTGACGCGCGACCCGTGCACTTTCACGGGCACGTCGAGCGAAACGGCGTCGGAGCGGAGTTGCCCCGCGTCCGATTTCGTGCGTTCGCTTCCCTGTGTGGCTGTAGCTTCGCCGGCGGGATTTGCGGCTTCGAGTGTGTCCTTCAGTGGCGTCATCGTAGTACGACCGTTTGCACGCCGTCCCCCTGATAAAACCTGATTTTCCTGCGCGAAATCCATTTTCGAGGTGAGCAACGGAATGCGGCAATAGTACCTTCGTACCCCCGTTGAACATTGTGGCGGGAACGCTAATTTCGGAGGGGTTTTCCGGTCTTCAGCGTGTGGGCGATGCGCTCTTGCGTCTTGCGTTCGCCGCACAAGCTGACGAACGCCTCGCGCTCGAGGTCGAGGATGTACTGCTCGGGGACGCTCTGCGCCGCGGTGATCCTGCCGCCGGCCATGATGTACGCAAGCTTTCGTGCGACTACTCCGTCGTATTCGGTCGCGTACTCGCCCCGAATCATCATGTGCACCGCAAGCTTCGCCGCCGCGAAGAACTCTTCGCCCAGCACGCGGATTTCCGCCGGAGCCGGCGGGTGGTACCCTGCGCGAACCATCGCCAGCGCGGTCTGCTTCGCGTCGGCAACTTGCCGGTCGCGATTCATGGCGATCAAATCCGACGGGCGCAGGTAGCCGAGCGACCGCGCTTCCTCGCCGCTCGTCGACACTTTGGCCATCGCGATGTTTTCGAACACGGGTCGGAGCGCGTGCATCAAATCCAGATTGTCGCCACCCGCCGCGTGCTCGTTCGCGCGGATCAGCATCTCCTTGGTCCCGCCGCCGCCGGGAATCAATCCGACGCCCGCTTCCACGAGACCGATATACGTCTCCGCCGCTGCGTGGATCTTCGCCGAGTGCAGCGGGATTTCGCAGCCCCCGCCGAGCGCCATCCCCTGCGGCGCTGCAACCACGGGCCGCGGCGCGTACTTGATCGCCATGTTGGCGCGTTGGAACTGGCGCACAGCGAGGTGGATGTCGTCCCACTCCCCCTCTTGCGTCGTCATGAGCAGCAGCATCAGGTTCGCGCCGGCCGAGAAATTAGGAGCCTGGTTCGCAATCACCATGGCTTCGAATTCCGACTCTAGGCGCGCGACGCCCGCTTGCAGCATCGCGAAAATGTCCCCGCCGATCGCGTTCATCTTGGCGTGGAATTCGCAGCACAACACGCCGTCGCCGATGTCGATTAATGACGCGCCGCTGTTCTCTTGCACCACGGACGTGCGATCCTTGATCGATTTCAGAATAAGTATTCCCGCGGATTCTTGCACCGGCGCGAGCGCGCCCGCGGCCAGATCGAAATAGCGCGCGCTTCCCTTCTCCATCTCGTAAAACAATTTTTTCGGCGAGGCCAGCACTTTCGCGACGAGCGGCGGCATCTGTTTCCCGCCGCGCTCGAGCGCCTTCGCCATCCGCTCGACGCCGATCGCGTCCCACACTTCGAATGGCCCCAGTTCCCAGCCGAATCCCCACCGCATTGCGCGATCGATATCGAGAATTCTGTCGGCGATTTCCGGCACTCGCCGCGCGGCGTAGAGGCACGTGTCGCCGAGACACGCCCACAGGAAGCGGCTCCCTTTGTCGCCGCCCTGCCCTTCGAGCGCGGGTCCAACCAGCGCCCGCAGCCGCTCACGCGTCTCCTCGATCGCTTTGCCCGCCTCGATCGAACCCAACTTCGATTTTTCGCGCGGCCGGTAATCCATCTTGTGCCAATCGAGCGTCAGAATCTCCGATTCGCCGCCCACGCCTTTCACGCGCTTGTAGAATCCGCTTCCGGTCTTCTCGCCGAGCCACCCGCGTTTCATCATCTCCTCGGCCAGCGCAGGGACGCGGTACATCTCGCGCGATTCATCCCCCGGCAAGTTTTCGAAGAGATTCCGGATCACGTGCACGAGTACGTCGAGCCCCACGATGTCCGCCGTGCGGAACGTCGCCGAGTTCGGCCATCCAATGGCCGGCCCAGTGCACGAGTCCACCTCCTCGACGGTCATGTCGAGAGTCTGCGTCTCCCCAAACGCCCGAAGCATGGAAAAAGTGCCGATTCGATTCGCGATGAAGTTCGGAGTGTCTTTCGCCACCACCACGCCCTTGCCAAGCCTAACGTCGCAAATCTCGGCGAGCGCGTCGAGCACGTCCGGCAAGGTTTTCGGTCCGGGGATCAGCTCGGCCAGCTTCATGTAGCGCGGGGGATTGAAGAAATGCGTTCCCGCCCAGTGCTTTTGAAAATCCTCGGACCGCCCCTCGGCAATCAAATGGATCGGCAGCCCGGAAGTGTTCGACGTCACGATCGTTCCCGGCTTACGCACGCTCTCGACGCGCTCGAACAGCTTCCGCTTGATCTCGAGATTCTCCGCGACCGCTTCGATGATCCAGTCCGCCTCGCCGCACCAGCCGAGGTTATCGTCGAAATTTCCGGGCGTGATAAGGCGCGCCGTTTCTGGTGTGAAAGACGCGGCCGGGCGCGACTTCTTCGCCGCTTCCAGCCCCGCCAGCACGATGCGATTTCGCACCGCGGATTTTTCCAGCGTCAGGCCTTTGCGTTTTTCCTCGGCATTCAATTCCGGCGGGACGATATCGAGCAGAAAGCACGGGATTCCGGCGTTCGCGAGGTGCGCCGCGATTCGCGCGCCCATCGTGCCGGCTCCAAGCACCGCTGCTTTTTCGATCGGGCGTCTCATGGAAGTAGTGCGCGACCCCGCTCATGGTTGCAGAAGCGCTAACGTGGGTCAACCGGAAACGCCTCGCGCTTCCCGAAGTTTGCTACAGTGTTTGATAGAGGCAGAGACGCAGCGTGGGAACCGCAACAAAATGGCTCACCCGGGCCGTCCATGGCCTGCGGTCGTTTGCGTACGCCGGCCAATCCGGCCGGCCGAAGGTGGGTCTCGCTCTAGGCGGTGGCTTCGCGCGAGGGATCGCCCACATCGGCGTCCTCCGCGTCTTCGAAGAACACGAAATCCCGATCGACTTCATCGCCGGAACGAGCGTGGGCGCTCTCGTCGCCGCCAGCTACGCGAGCGGGACTTCCCTCGACCTCATGGAGTACCAGGGCGCGGAGACTCACTTCAGCGATTTCGGCCGCTGGACCATCTCCCGGTACGGCATGGCCACGAACGAGCGCATCGAGCATTTCCTCCACAAATTCACGCCCGCGCACAACTTCACCGACATGAAGATTCCGCTCAGCATCGTTGCGAGCGATCTGGTCACCGGAAAATCCGTCCACTTCACCGACGGCGAGATCGGCCCGGCGCTCCGCGCTTCGTGCGCTTATCCAGGGCTTTTCATGCCCGTGGAATATCGCGGGCACGTCCTCGCCGATGGTTTCCTCACGGAAGCAGCTCCTGCGGAGGCCGTGCGCGAGCTCGGCGCGGAACTTGTGATATCCGTTTACCTCGATCCGGGATTGCTCGACGCACGCCCGCGCAACACGATCGAGATCATCAGCCGCTCGTTTTCGATCATCCAAGCCCACCTTTCCCAGCCGTGGCGCGAGGAAACGGACATCATGATCGAGCCGGACGTTCACAACGTGCTGTGGTACGAATTCGAAAAAACGCCGCAGCTCGTCGCCTCCGGAGCGGCCGCCGCGCGCGCCGCATTGCCGAAGATCAAAGCAGCTCTGGCGGGCGAGCTCGTAAGGCATCCTCGGAGGCGGCAAACCGACCGCTCGGCTCAAACTATCTAGCGGACCTGCTTCGCCGAGGGCCTCCGGCAATTGCTAACGATCTCACGCGCATTTCGTCCAACGAATTTAGAGGGCCGGGCCTCTCTCGTGATGAACGCTGCAACGCCCCAATCGCGCGAGGAGAGAGTTCGGCCCTTCTTTTTTCGCGTGTAGCCGCCTCATTAATTTTCCAATTTCTTCGGTGTTCACTTTTCCTCGCGCAGCTCGACCACAACGGCCTGCCCGTTTCCCTTGCCACGCTTGGTGAACCACTCGCTCATCGCGGCCGCGAGCCGCGACGGATCGACGCGCAGGCTCGCTTCCAGCAGCCCTTCGCCGGTCGGCAAGGTGTCATCGAATTCCGCGGAGCCGGTGAAATTCCGCATGCAGAAGCTGTCGAGCCACTCGAGCGGCACCGGCCGCCGCTCCGTTCCGATCGTCATCTCCGCTCGCAATTTTCGCGCGTACATCGCGGCCGAAGTATAACATCGGGCACTCGCGCGATCGTTCCACCCGGCGCGCTCCTTGCATTTCCCGGAGCGCTGCCCTAAACTCTTGATTTACATTTTAGAATTGGTTTGTTTTTTCTAATTCGACAATACGAGGCGCGCTCGGATTAGGCGGCGTCTCCATAAATACATCGGGAGGTTGGGTGTCCACTCCACTGGAATCTTGGGTAGAAGAATCAGCACGTCTCACGAAGCCTGCGAAAATCGTGTGGTGCGACGGTTCGGCCGCTGAAAACGACCGGCTGACCCAGGAAATGCTTCGCGACGGCACCTTCATCGAGTTGAACCAGAAAACCTACCCCCGCTGTTACCTCCACCGCAGTAATCCCAATGACGTCGCCCGGACCGAAGGCCTGACCTTCATCTGCACGCGCGAAAAGGAAAGCGCCGGCCCCACCAACAACTGGATGGCCCCGTCCGAGGCGAAAGAAAAAGTCCGCCCGCTCTTCGACGGCGCGATGAAGGGCCGCACGATGTACGTCGTGCCCTACGTCATGGGCCCGGTGAATTCTCCCTACAGCAAGATCGGAGTCGAGATCACCGACAGCGCGTACGTGGCCGCCAGCATGCGCATCATGTCCCGCATGGGCAAGGCCGCCCTCGACCGCCTCGGCAGCTCCGACGATTTCGTCCCCGGCCTGCATTCGCTCGGCGACCTCAACCCCGACCGCCGTTTCATCATGCACTTCCCCGAGGAAAAGTTGATCTGGAGCGTCGGCTCGGGCTACGGCGGCAACGCGCTGCTCGGGAAAAAGTGTTTTGCGCTGCGCATCGCCAGCTGGATGGCCCGCGATCAGGGCTGGATGGCCGAGCACATGCTGATCCTCGGCCTGGAAGATCCGTCCGGCAAGGTCACGTACATGGCCGCTGCGTTTCCCAGCGCCTGCGGCAAGACGAATCTCGCGATGATGGTCTCCGCGCTCGAATCGCAGGGCTACCGCGTGTGGACCATTGGCGACGACATCGCCTGGATGCACGTCGCGGAGGACGGCACGCTCCGCGCCATCAATCCCGAAGCGGGATTTTTCGGCGTCGCGCCCGGCACGAATGCGAAGACGAATCCCAACGTCATGGCGGCGATTCGGCACGACACGATTTTCACGAATGTGGCTATGACCCAATCCCACGAGCCATGGTGGGAAGGAATGGACTCCGAGCCGCCCGCTGGCCTGATCGATTGGCAAGGGAGAGAGTGGTCAGCGCAGCACGGTGCCGCCGCGCATCCAAATTCGCGCTACACGGTTCCCGCATCCCATTCGTCATCGCTTTCCTCACAATGGGAGGATCCCGCCGGCGTTCCGATCTCGGCGCTGATCTTCGGCGGACGCCGCGCGCGTCTCGCTCCGCTCGTCTATGAATCGCATGACTGGCAGCACGGCGTTTTCGTCGGCGCCACGATGGCTTCGGAGACGACGGCCGCCGCGACCGGCGCCGTCGGCGTCACGCGCCGCGATCCCATGGCCATGCTTCCCTTCTGCGGCTACAACATGGCGGACTACTTCGGCCACTGGCTCGCGATGGCGCCCAAGCTGAAGAACCCTCCCAAGGTTTTTCACGTGAATTGGTTCCGCAGGGGCGTGGACGGAAAATTCCTGTGGCCCGGCTACGGCGAAAACGTCCGGGTGCTGAAGTGGATGCTCGATCGCATCAAAGGCCGCGCCGGTGCCAGCGACACTCCCATCGGCTGCGTCCCCACGCCCAACTCTCTCACGCTCGACGGGCTCTCGATCTCCCGTGACACGCTCACTGAATTGCTGGCCGTCAATCCGAGCGACTGGTCCGAGGAAGAACAGGCCGTGGGAGAATTTTTCAAGAAGTTCGACGGGCGCCTTCCCAACGCTCTACGTCAAGAGCACGCCGCCCTCGGCGAACGTCTTTCCGGCTCCTCTGTGGCAACAAAGTAGCCTCCACGGAAGTGCCGGCTTCAGAGCCTGTGCGGAAACTTTAGGATCCTTGTGGGTCGTAGCTTTAGCCACGACACAAGCGCTGCAAGATTGGAACGGCTTTAGCTGCTGAAGTTCCGTTTTGCGAATCCGACAATGAGTCTCCGTCCCCCTGTGAGCAACGGCGCGGAGTTCCCTTCGTGGAAGGGCGGGGTTTCAACCCCGCCATAAACAGACGGCGCGAAGCGCCATCCAATGCGCCGCCTCTATCGCAGCAAGTAGTTGCTCGGCTACCGATCGCGTCCGCCGCTACTCTCCTGCGATCCGCGAATACTTCAACTGCTGCTTCATGAAGTCGCGCGGATAGCTGATCTCGACGCCCTGCACTTTGCCGTCCGGCCCCTTGCGCAGCTCGAGCTCGGGGTTGATCCCTGCCCAATACGCCGGCAAATCAAGCTTCCCGTAGCGGGCGACCACCTGATCGCGCCAGCCTGCGTCGAAGTGAATCCCGTATTTCGTAATCAACGCCTTCGCGCCGTCGTAATCGCCTTCGGCCTTGATGCGCATCAATTCCGCCAGCAACATTCCCACGCCTTGGCGCATCTTCGGATAGTCCGTCACGGCCAAATAGATCTTGCCGCCGCTCTCGACCGGCTGAATCGCCCCGGTCTTGTCCCGGATAAAATTCACGATGAGCTGCGTGCCGCGCCTGTGGTCTTCTTCAATCGTGTCGCCGGTGGGCACTTCGTGGAGTTGCGTGAGCGCGGAGCGCGCTTCGCCGTCGTACGCGGCCCGGGCCACGTCGTCGTTTGGCATTACGCCCATCTCGATCAGCTTCGGGTCCCAAAAATTCCACAGCGCCATCAGGTCCGCGCGGCATTCCTCGAGCGTCGAGTAGTATTCCTTTATGTAGTACGCCGGATCGTGCGTCAGCTTGGGGCTAAGCCTTCCGGAGCCGTGCCCGATCACCTCGTGCATGGCCGTAAAAAGATTCTCGGCGAGGTCGCCGTACTTCTCGGCACGGTCCTTCTCGGCCTGCGTGCTCGCAAACTCCCCGGAGACGGTGTGCCCGGTGGCATCGTTGATCGCGCGAATCGATCCCGTCAGGATGAAGCTCTTCGACCCGTACTTCTCATGGATCTCGGCTTCGTTCGGCAGATTGTCGCCGATCGTGTCCACATCGAAGTCGCCCGTTTCGATCAGCATCTCCACGGCGTTCGCCAACGGCGGCTTCGGATTCGGATTCTTGTACTTTTCATCCCACGGAGCGTGCTGCTCGAAGTAACCGGCGTTCGCGGCGAATCCGGTCATCAGATGGTTCATCTTCGTGTCCACCACGCTCACGAAACCCTGAATGGCCCCCTTCATGCCGCGCGGGTCCTTGTACACCTCGACGAAGCCATTCGAGAAATCCGGATTCGACTTGTCCTGCACCCAGTCGATCCCGCACTGGATCCAGTCGGGGCGTTCTCCGGTCTGGTAGTAGCGGATCAAGTCGCGAATCACTTTCTTCTGTTGTGAAGGAGCGTACGGGAGCGCCTGCTGCAAGTCGCGAATCGCCATGCCGAGCTCGTGCGCGTAGCGGCCCGGCGGCACTTTGCCGTCCGGCGTGCCCGCGCGATAAACCTCTTCCACGAGCTTCCCGTCTTTCTTTACGAGCCGCGAATTCAGCGCGTACTTCTCCGTGAATCCCACAAGATCTTTCAACGCGACTCCCGAATAATAGTTGTTGCTGCTGGCCTGAAGCGCGTCCTCGCCGTTCTTGGGGTTCTTTAGCGTCAGCATGGGCTGGAAGGCGGGATCGAAGATGGGCTTTTGCAGCGCGGCGAGTTCTCGCGCGAGCGCGGCGGATGTGCCCAGCGGGGCGCCGTTCTTCCGAGCCTGCTCGGCGGCAGCGCGCAGTTCGGCCGGCGTGAAATCTGGAAGAAACTTTGTCGAAGTGGACGCGTGATGGTTTCCCTGGTTCCCCCAGAAGAGCATCGTGTAGTCGGTAATTTTCTTGAGCGCCGCCGGATCGACGCCGTCCGGGTGCGTCAGAATCGCCTCGAGCAAGTGCTTCTCGCGCAGGCCGAACGCCGAGTTCTGGTCGAAATCAATCGGATGGACGGCGATGGCCGCCATCGAAAGCCAGTAGGCGTCCACCTTTTGGTCGAGCGTCAGATCGTTGAAGCTGTCGGAAGTCAATTGCATGAAACCCGTGTCGCCCACGCTCGTGACGAGCGCCGGCGGATTCGATTGCTGGCCATTCGCTCCGGCGGCCGCCGCCGGGCAAAAGTGCCAGAAAGCGACGAGCGCTAAACTCAGGGTTGCAGCCGGCCAGATACTTTTTCGCAAGTAGGACTCCTCCATGAATAATCTTGGACGGCGAGCGCCTCGATTCGTCACCCGTGAAACACGCCTTTCCCTCTCAATTTCCCGGCTTGCGGCGAATATACACCCGCCCGTCGCCCTCCGGCGAGTCCACCGAACTGGTCGTTTGCACTTCGGACTTTCTGCACTAAGATGGGCGCGTGAGCAGGATCGTTCCGAAAATTGACACACGTTCGACCCGCCGCAGAATGAGAGGGGTCGTCTTCCTGTTTTCCATTTTCTCTTTTCTAATTTCCGCTTCCGCCGCCTCGCCGCAATCTTCCAGCAAGCCCGTCGTTGCGCCAGATCTCGCCCAGCGCTTCGCGAAGTTCAAGCCGGTGAAGATGCCCTTCGACTCAACGCACCTCACTATGCGCGAGCGGCAAATGGTCGAAAAGCTCGTGGACGCCGCCGGCTTGCTCGACTGCATCTACTGGCGCCAGAGCGACCCCGAAGGCTTGAAGCTGTACCTCTCGCTCGCGAACAGCAAAAGTCCGCAGGATCAAATGCTGCGCGAGTATCTGAAAATCAACGGCGGCCGCTACGATCTCATCGACGACAACAAACCATTCGTCGGCACCGATCCCGCGCCCCCGGGCCGCGGCTTCTTTCCCGCCGAGATAACTCGGCGGGAATTCGATGCATATGTTGCCGCGCACTCGGACGAAAAGGCCGCGCTTTTCGGAGAGCGCACGATCGTTCGCCGCAGGGGCGATGCGCTCGAAACAATTCCATATCATGTCACTTATCGTTCATTTATAGAGCCGATGGCCGCGGACCTCCGCGATGCTGCCGCGCTGAGCGACGATCCCGCCTTCGCAAACTTCCTGCGACTCCGCGCGGACGCGCTCCTCACGGACGACTACTACAAGAGTGACCTCGCCTGGATGGATCTCGAGAATCCGAAATTCGACGTCATCTTCGCGCCCTACGAGGTCTATCTCGACGGGCTCCTCGGTGTAAAAACTTCCTACGGCGCGTCCATCATGATTCGCAACGAAGAGGAAAGCCGCAAGCTCGCCGTATTTCAAAAATACGTCCCCGACTTGCAGGAATCGCTTCCACTCGCGCACGAGGATCTGCCGTCCGAGCGCGGCCAGCGTTCGCCCATGGAAGTCGTGGACGCGATCTATCGCGCCGGCGACTTGCTCCACGGATATCAGGCCGTCGCGGACAATCTGCCGAACGATCCGCGCATCCACGAGGAAAAAGGCACGAAGAAGATCTTCTGGAAGAACTTCATGGACGCTCGCGTGAACTACGTCATCGTGCCGATCGCGAAGCGCCTGATGCGTCCCGATCAGGCCGCGCTCGTCACCGGCGACGGCACGCTCGAATTCGTCATCATGCACGAAATCTCGCACGGCCTCGGCCCCAGCTACGTTCACGGATCGAATAACAAGACCGACATTCGCGAGGCCATCGGCCCTCAGTATTCAAGCCTCGAAGAAGCCAAGGCCGATATCACCGGAATGCTGTGCATGCAGTGGCTGATCGACCATGGCGCCGTGCCGAAGGAAAAAGCGCCAGAGATCGACGCCTCATTTCTGGGCGACGGTTTCCGCACGATCCGTTTTGGCATCGCCGAAGCGCACGGCGAGGCCGCGATGATGGAGTTCAACTATCTCGTCGAACGCGGCGCGATCCGCCGCGATTCCGCGACCGGACTTTACGAAATTGATTTCGCACAGTTCCCGGGCGCGATCGCTTCACTCGCGAAGGAATTGCTCGAGCAGGAAGCCACCGGCGACCGCGCGCGCGCCGAGAATTGGTTCAAGAAGTATGCCGTGATGCCGCCGGAGCTTTCCGCGGCCCTCGCAAGAAACTCCGACATCCCCGTGGACGTGGACCCAGACTTCGACTTTCATCCGCCGGTGCGTTAAGAGGAAGCGATGCTGCTAGAGGACGCTCTGAATCTCGGCGTCGATGGAAACGTGCGTCTGCGGGAATCCGTTGATCTGGAAATTCGCGCCGGCCGCGCACTGAAGGTGGAAAAACCGGCTGATGTGGTAATCCTCGTCAAGCTGGCCGAAATCGCGCTCGATTTCCTCGCGCGATAGCCCCAGCGACGCGAGCGCCACGGGCTTCCCGTAGCCGCCCCCCGCTGCCAGGTACTTTTCGACGATCTCTCGCAGGTTCATCGCACCACCGCTCGGCGAAATCAGCTCGGTGAGCCACATGGTAGCAGATCGAGCCTTGAATTGGCGCGCAGCCCGATTCTAGGCGGCCTAGGACACGGTCTTGCGTTTCGGGGGTGCCGGAGTTTATACTGTCTTGCTTCCAGATTAGGTCGCACAAACCAGTGGGCGCGAGCCCACTTTTTTGTTGGCCGCGAGAAGCAGCATGGGCGCAAGTGTCCCCAGCGGGGATAACTGCCGCCCCTAGAAGAGCATGGACCTGGAACCGATTCGGGAGGCGGCGGAGCGGGTAGCCCGCTCGCTGGGCCTCGAGATTTTCGACGTCGAATGGAAAGTGGGCAAGCAGCGGTTGCTGCGGGTTTACATCGACCGGCTGCCCGACCCGGCGAATGCCGGCGCTTCGGGCGTGACCCACAAGGATTGCGAGCGCGTCAGCGACCAGTTGAGCGCGATCCTGGACGTCGAGGACCTCGTGCCGGGACCGGCTTACGTCCTGGAAGTGAGTTCGCCGGGCCTTGATCGCAAATTGATCAAGCCGGCCGATTACGAGCGCTTCGCCGGGCGACTCGCGAAAATTTGGGTGGAAGAGCCGGTCGGGAAGCAGACCTATCTCGAAGGCAGGCTGGCAGGATATGCGGATGGAGTGGTGAAACTGACGGTGCGCGATCGGGAAGTCGCCGTGCCGTACGCCGGGATTCGCAAAGCGAATCTGGTGGTGGAGCTGTAGCGGGTGGGAGCGAGGAGAAACTCGGATGGCGAGTCTGCTGTACCAGACAATCGAGCAGATCAGCCGGGAAAAGCACATCGAACCGGAGATCATCGTCGCGGCCATCGAGGACGCGATGGTGGTGGCGGCGCGGAAATATTACCGCACCGAGGAGGATCTCCGCTCGAGGTTCAATCCGGAAAGCGGCCAGGTGGACGTGTTCTCAGTGCACACCGTGGTCGAGGAAGTCGCGGACCCGCTGCGCGAAATCTCGCTCGCAGACGCCCGGAAGCAGAATCCCAGCATCGAAGTGGGCGGCATGATCACGGAGCCGAAGCCGACCGACGTGCTCGGAAGAATCGCGGCGCAGACGGCCAAGCAGGTCATTCTCCAAAAGGTGCGCGAGGCCGAGCGCGATACGATCTACAACGAATTTCACACGCGCGTCGGCGAGATGATCAACAGCGTCGTCAAGCGCATGGAAGGCCCGGACTTGATCGTCGATTTGGGCCGGACCGAAGCCCGGCTGCCGAAGCGCGAGCAATCGCGTCTCGAAGCCTATAACGTGGGCGACCGCCTGCGCGTGACGATTCGCGCGGTCGAGCGGGCGGCCAAGGGACCCCAGGTGATCGTGTCCCGCGCCGATCCCGCCCTCGTGCAGCGCCTGTTCGAAATGGAAGTCCCGGAAATCTACGACGGCACGGTGCAGATTCGCGCCGTCGCTCGCGAAGCGGGCGAGCGCACGAAGATCGCCGTCGAGAGCCGCGACAAGGACGTTGATCCCGTGGGCGCCTGCGTCGGCATGAAGGGCATGCGCGTACAATCCATCATCCGCGAGCTGCGCGGCGAAAAGATCGACATCATTCCGTTCAGCGAAGAAACGATCGCGTTCGCGCAAAAGGCGCTCAGCCCCGCGAAAGTGACGCGCGTGCAAATTGTGGACCCGGAGGAAAAACGGCTCGAGGTGATCGTCGAGGATACGCAGCTTTCGCTCGCCATCGGCAAGAAGGGCCAGAACGTGCGCCTCGCGAGCAAGCTGATCGGTTGGAATGTTGACATCAAGAGCGAAGAGGAAAAGCGCCGCGAAATCGAAGCGCAGATGGCCGCGCTCACGGCGCCCGGCACGCCTCTCTCGGATCTCAAGGCCGTGGGGCCGAAGACGATCGAGAAGCTCGAAGCGGCCGGCATCACTTCGATCGAAAAGCTCGCAGACATGACGCCGGAACAACTCGTTGAAATTCCGGGCATCGGCGAGAAAATGGTCGAGAAGATTCACCAGTCCGTCGCCGCGCACTTCGAGGCGATCGAGGCGCAGGCGTTAGCCCCCGTCGTGTCCTCGACCGAGAACGAAGCAGTGGCCCCCGTCGTAGCCTCGACGGAGGATGAGGCAGCGGCGGAAAGCATGGCGGTAACCGAGGAAGCAGCGCCCGAGGCCGCTAAGACCGTGGAGACCGCCGAAGTCGATCCGGCGGAAGTGGCAGAAGTGGCGGCGCCCGTGAGCGAAGACGCTGCTCCGGCCGCGGAAGAAAGCGCGAAGAGCCAAGGATCATCCGAGTAAGGTCTGAAGAAAAGAGGCTGATGCCAGATCCCAATCAAATCCGCATCAACGAGCTGGCCAGAGAGCTCGAGATCAAAGCCAAGGTGCTGATCGACTACCTGCCGGAAATCGGCGTCAAGGAAAAGAAGACGCACTCGAGCTCGATCGACGTCGAGCACGCCGTACTCGCGCGGAAGCATTTCCTCGATCTGGCTGCACAGGAAGCGGCGGCGGAAGCGGCGAAATCGGCAGCGGCCAAGGCGAAAGTTGCGCGGCCCGCTCCCGTTGCGGCACCTCCGAAAACGGCCGCGCCAGCTCCTTCGCCTCTGCGCGCCGCGCCCGCAGCTCCAGCTGTTCCCTTGCGTCCAGCTGCGGGACCGACGGTTGTGCTAGCGGCAGTTGCTCCCGGTGCCACGGCTCCGCGGCCGGCAGGCGCTCCGTCCGCTCCGGCAACACATCCTGTTGCTGCAAGACCCGGAGTCGCTCCGGCAACTGCGCCTCCGAAAACCACGGCTCCTCCTGCTCAACGCCCCGCGGCAGCCGGCGTGCCCGGTGCGCCTGCGGCTGCTCCCGGTGCGCCCAGACCGGCCGGCTCCCCTCCAGCAGGCCAAAGATTCCCATCTCGTCCGGGACAGACGGGATCATATCCAGCACGTCCAGGCGCGCCGCAAGGCATGCGCCCGGCTGCCGCGCCAGGGCAAGGCCGACCCAGTGGTCCGCCGCGGCCCGGCGGGCCTCCGTCCCGATTTCCGCAACGGCCCGGCGGACGGCCCGGAAATGAGCCAATTGGCAGCCAGAGGCCGGGCGCAGTAGGCGCCGGAATTCCCAAGGCTGAGCCCGGAAAGCCGCTGTACGCGCGCAAACCCCCCGCCTCGCGCGGGCGGCCGCTGATGGAAAAGCGATACGCCGAAGGCGAGCGCAGGCTTCATCCCGTGCGGACGCGCGCCGGTGCAGGAGCAGGTCGCGCGGCGCAGGTGGAACCCGTCGCGCCGGTCCAGCGCGAGCCGCGCCCCGTCATCGTGACGGAAGGCATCACCGTCCGCGAGCTTGCCGAAAAACTCGATATCCGCGCCAAGGACTTGCTGAAGACGTTGATGGACAAGGGCGTTTTCGCCAGCATCAACCAGGCGCTCGATGTCGCGACGGCAACCACTTTGGCCGAATCGTTCAACGGCATCGTGCAGGTAGTCACGTACGAAGAACAGCTCGTTCAGGAAGAAAAAATCAAGGAAGAGCGGACGGGAAATCTTCTGCCGCGCGCGCCTGTCGTCACCGTGATGGGCCATGTCGATCACGGCAAGACGAGCCTGCTCGACGCCGTTCGCGAAACCGAAGTCGCCGCAGGAGAAGCCGGCGGAATCACGCAGCACATCGGCGCATACGAAGCGCACGTGGGTGACCGCCGAATCGTATTCATCGACACGCCGGGCCACGAGGCGTTCACGCGCATGCGCGCGCGGGGCGCGAAAGTCACCGATATCGTCGTGCTCGTGGTGAGCGCGGACGATGGCGTGATGCCCCAGACCGAAGAGGCCATCGCGCACGCGAGGGCTGCCGGCGTGCCGATCGTCGTCGCGATCAATAAGATCGACAAGCCGGACGCGCAACCCGAGCGCGTCAAACGCCAGCTCTCCGACCGCGGCCTGATGCCGGAAGAGTGGGGCGGCGAAACCGTGATGGTCGAAGTCTCGGCCAAGACGAAAAAGAATCTGCCCCGGCTGCTCGAAATGATTCTTCTCGTGAGCGACCTGCGCGAGCCGAAGGCCGATCCCGACGCTCCGGCGAGCGGCGTGGTCCTCGAATCGCGCATGGACAAGGGCCGCGGGCCCGTGGCCACCGTGCTCGTGCAAAACGGCACGCTGCACGTCGGCGACGTCTTCATCGTTGGCGCGGTGTACGGCAAGGTCCGCGCGATGTTTGACGACCGCAGCCATCCAATTCAAAAAGCCGGGCCCTCCACTCCGGTCGAAGTTCTCGGTTTGCAGGGCGTGCCGGAAGCGGGCGACCAATTCCAGGTGGCGGACGAAGCCAAGGCGCGCCACATCGTCGAATACCGTCAGGGAAAACAGCGCGAGGCCGCGCTTGCGAAGACGGCTTCCTCCGGCCGCCTCACGCTCGACCAGTTGCACGAACAGCTTCGCGCCGGCGAGGTAAAGGAACTGCTGGTGGTGATTAAGGCCGACGTGCAGGGCTCCGTCGAAGTGCTCAACGAGATGCTGCCGAAGATTTCCACCGACCAGGTGACGCTCAAGGTCATTCAGGCCAGCGTCGGCGCGGTGACGGAATCGGACGTGATCCTCGCCTCCGCATCCAACGCGATCATCGTCGCCTTCAACGTGCGGCCGGAGCGCAAGGCTGCCGATCTCGCGCAGCGTGAGGGCGTGGATATCCGCCTGCACACGATCATCTACGAGCTGCTCGATGAGCTGAAGAAGGCTGCGGCCGGACTGCTCGCGCCGGTGATCAAGGAAACGTTCCTCGGACGTGCCGAAGTGCGCGACACATTCCGCGTGAAGGGCGTCGGGATGATCGCCGGATGCTCGGTGCAGGATGGCGTCCTGAAGCGCGATGCGGACGTGCGCGTGCTGCGCGACAACGTCGTGATCTATACGGGCAGGCTCATTTCCCTGCGCCGGTTCAAGGAAGATGTCAACGAAGTGCGCGCGGGATTCGAATGCGGCGCGGGAATTTCGAATTTCGCCGACATCAAGGTGGGCGACATCCTCGAATGCTTCAAGATGGAAAAGTCGTCGCCGCTGGAAATGGTCGGCGCGCCCGATCGCGGACGTCCGGCCGCCGCCGAGGCGCGCCGCAGTTAGCCGCAGCCCGCCTCTTTCGATTGTCATCCCGAGCGGAGCGAGGGATCTGCTGTTCCTTTGAATCGAGCGCTTGTTGAACTATGGAAGGGCGGGGTTTGAACCCCGCCGTGAGCGGAGTTTCTCAACAAGCTGTTGGATCGCCTGGCCATGCCAATCGGCCTCCTCACACTCGAAATTCACATTCCCGACGCGCGATCGCTGAAGGACAAGCGGCAGGTCCTCCGCAGTTTGAAGGACCGGCTGCGCGCCCACTTCAACGTGGCGGTCGCCGAGCTCGAGCACCAGGAACTTTGGCAGCGCGCGCGCGTCGGCGTGGTGAGCATTTCGGGCGACGGGAAACATCTGGAGGAATCGCTCCAGGCCATTGCGGAGGAATCGGAGCGCGTGCTGGGGCGCGATCTGGTTTCGCGCGAAATCGAATACTTCGAGGACTCGGAATGACGGTCCAGGGACACCGGGCGGAGCGGATCGCGGAAGAAATACGGAACGAAGTCAGCCTGATGCTCGCGGGCGAGCTCAAGGATCCGCGCCTGGCGCTGCCGCTGATCGTCACCGAAGTCCGCGTGGGGCCCGGCATGCGCACGGTGCGCGTGTTCGTGCAGCTCGAAGGCGACGCTACCGAACGCGCGGCGGCGCTCGCGGGGCTGAAGGCCGCATCGAAATTCGTCCGTCACGAGCTGGTCGAGCGGCTGCAACTGCGGCGGGCTCCAGAGATCATTTTTATGCCCGACGTATCGGAAGAATACGGTCACCGCATCGACGAGCTGCTGCGAAAAGTGAACCGCCCGGAGAAATCGTAGCGGGGCTCGAAGCCCTTGCAAGTTGCCGGCTCGAATCCGGCGCTACGAAACGAAATGCCACGGACCCCACAACCGCCTCCCATTGACGGAATCCTCGTCGTCGACAAGCCGCGCGGCAAAACGTCGCACGACGTGGTCGAAGCCGTGCGCCGTCTGGTCGGCTTCCGGCAGATCGGGCATCTGGGAACGCTCGATCCGCTGGCCACCGGCGTCCTGGTGCTGGCGCTCGGCCGCGCCACGCGTCTCGCGCGATTCTACAGCGGCCGGCGAAAGCGCTACACGTGCGCGGTCCGCTTCGGCTTCGCGACGGACACCTACGACGCCGACGGCGAAGCGCTTTCAGCGGATTCGGCTCCCGCGCTGGATGCCGCGCAGGTTCAGGCGCTCGCCGCGCAGTTCGTCGGCAAAATCCAGCAGACGCCTCCTTCGTTTTCCGCGAAGAAAATCCACGGGCGTCGCGCGCACGAGCTCGCGCGCAAGCACAAGCCCATGAAACTCGAGCCGGTGGACGTGGAAGTGTACGAATTCCGTCTCACGGGCGTCGAAGGCTCCGTCGCGCGGTTCACGGTGGAATGCGGCGCGGGCACCTATATTCGCTCGCTCGCGCACGATCTCGGCAAGCTGCACGGAGCCGGCGCGCACCTCGCGGAAATCGTCCGCACGGCCGTGGGGGAGTTCACGCTCGACCATGCCGTGCCGCTCGCGGAGCTCGCCGAGGATGCGAAGGCCGGAAAAATTGCCGCGCGCGTGATTCATCTCGAAAATCTTCTGCCGGAATTGCCCCGCGCCACCGTGCTGCCGATCGTCGAAAAGCGCGTCCGGCACGGCGCGAAGTTCAATCTTCCCATCGCGCAGATTCAGCCGGGTCAGGTGACCACGGCGCAGGGCGCTCCCGCGCAGCTCGATTCGGGCGAATGGCAGCCGTCGCGGTTGCGCGTCTTCAATCAGCAGGGTCAATTGATTGCGATTGCCGACCCCGTCGTCCCGCGCACTTATCAACCACTCGTCGTCCTCGAAGCCACGCACTAATCCAATCGTGAATCATCGCGCCGCTATCGCTGATCCGGTGGCGGAGCGGGAGTCGGCGGAGGGGCGACTTCGCCCGGAGGTGGCAGCGCGCCTTCTCCGCCGGGAGGCGCCGCAGGAGCTCTCTCACCCCTCGGCGTAGGTTCTCCGCGCGGAGCCGGCAGAGGCGCAGGGCCCGCAGCTCCGCCCTGCCCTTCGATGGAGCCTTGCCCGGCGTAGATGGCGTGGTCTTTGCGCGGTGCGAGGCGAACCATGCGCGGCGTCACCAGAATCATCAACTCGGTCTCCTGATTCTGCGTGTTTTGATTCTGATCGAAGAGGCCGATGGCCGGGACCGCCGCAATTCCCGGCGTGCCAACGATGGCGTTGGTCAGCTGCGTCCCGATAAATCCGGCGACCGCAGCCGTCTCGTTTTCCTTCAGGCGGACTGTCTGGTCCACCGTCTCGCTGCTGATGACGGGAATCGCGTTAAAGCTCTGACTGGTGAGGCTGCTGATGTCGAAGTTGAGTTGAAGCGTGACCTCGTCGTTCGCGTGGATCCGCGGCGTTGCTTTGATCTTCAGGCCGATGTCGAGGTACTGGGCGCCGGGAAACAGTGTCCCGGGAAGCCCGTTGCCGGTTCCAAACGACGACGTGTTCAGGATGACCGACACGTTGTTCGAGCCGCTGTTCGCCGTGACCACGTCCGGCTTGTTGTCGGTATTGAAATCAGCCGTGGCGATGGAAACGGGAGCGGTCCCCACGGGCAATTCGAAGTTCGGTCCGAAGAGCCCGCCGCCGAGGTTGAGCAGAATCGAGACGGCGCTGTCTCCCGAATCGGCGACCGCGAGGTCGGGACGCCCGTCGATGTTGTAGTCGGCCACGGCAATCGACCCGGGCCCGTTGCCGGCCGGGAAATCCCTTTCGGCGACGGGAGGAGCAAACGTGCCGGTGGGATTTCCGCTGGTGTCCGCCTGGCCGAGAAGAATCGACACGCTGTTCCCGAGATTCGTGGCTGTCGCCGGCCCATTATTCGCCGTGGCGATATCCAGAATGCCGTCGCCGTCTAAATCAGCGGCGGTCACGAAGACCGGAGAGTCGCCCACCGCAAAAGGCGATAGGGCTGGCTGCGTGAACGTGCCGTCTCCATTGCCGAGAAAGATCGAGACGATGCCAGTGTTATCGGTTTTGTTTGTGCTTGTGACTGCAAGGTCGACATGACCGCTGCTCGTGAAATGCACGGCGGCGAGCGCAGTGGGCTCAAATCCCGTTGGAAGTTGCAGGAGCGTGAAAGTCGGAAACGTGCCGTCGCCCTTGCCTTCGAAAATCGAAATGCTGTCGTCGCCCTGATTCGCGACCGCTAGGTCGAGCGGGTGCATCGGCGTCTTGTCATGAAAGTCGGCGGCGACGACAGACACGGGCGATGCCCCTGTCTTCACATCGGTGCCGGCCGTGAACGTGCCGTCGGCGTTGCCGAGCAGGATCGACACCGTGTTCGATCCCTTGTTCGCCACGGCGAGATCGAGCTTCGTGTCGTTGTTGAAATCGCCTGTGGCAATCCACACGGGATCGGCGCCGACTTGAGGAGGAATCTGCGCCGGCGGCGCGAAATTGCCGGCCCCGTCGCCGAGTAGAACCGTCACGGAGCCGGGGCTGTCTCCCGAATTCGCAACGACCAAATCGCTGATGCTGCTGTTGCGAAGCGGCGTGGCGGCAACGAACGCCGGCGTAGCGCCCGTGGCGAAAGTTGTGGTCGGGAAATTCACCGAGCTGACACCTTGAACGTTCGCGCCAGCCCCGGCGAAGCTGGAGGAGAACGTGGCGAGCGAAACCGGTATGCGGTCACCCACGAAAAACGTGGCGGGCTGGCCGTCCTGCGCGCGGAGCAGGACGCGCCGGCCGTGCCGGACGAGAGAAAGCATTTGGGCGAAGTTCGCAGCGGCGCCGGGCAGCGTGGCCAGAAAAGTCGTACGCCCGCCACCGAATGCGACCAGCGGCGGCAGCAGCGATCCCACACCGATCTGCCCCGAACTCAGCAGCGCGGCGATCTGGCTCGGCGTCAAGCCCGATAGCGCCGACGGCTGGCCGAACACCTGCGTAATTACGTTGACGAGGCCCTGGAACGATTGCTGCGCCTCCTGGATCTGTTGGGTGCTGAGCGTGAACGCCTTCGCCGTCTGCGGAGGCGTGATGCCGAGCTGCCGCGCGGAATTCCGATCGACTTCCAGAATTTCGATCTCGAGAATCAGCTCGCCCACCGGCTGCTCGATTTCATCGATCAAGTCCGTGGCCACGGCGATGGCCTGCGGCGAAGCCCGCAGGGTGAGCGTGCGGCTGGGCGTGTCGAGGTCCGAGCGCGTGATGCCGGCGATTTCGCGCACCAGGCGCAGGATTTCCGTCATCTGGTCCGGCGTCTCGGAGGCGGGAAGCACGACGCTGCGCACCACCGATGCATCGTAGTCGCGCCGTTTCTGCGGCGTGTCGTCGGTGACGAAAAACAGGCGGGGCGAGAGCGGCCGCCAGAAAGTATTCGTCATGTCTCCGAGCAGCCGCGCGGCCGTCGGAAAATCCACGTCGTCGAAGTGGAACCGCACCTGCCGCGAACGCAAATCCACGTCGAACGCGGCCTCGACGCCGAATTGACGCGCGAGTTCGTCGTACGCTCCTTGCGTGTCCCCGCGATAATCGAAGCTGTGTTTTTCCGGCTGATACGCGAGGTGGACCGGTCCGGCGACTTCAGACTCGGTCGCGCGCCGCACCTGCCCAGGCTCCACCGCCAGCAATTCCGCGAGCCGCTCGCGTACGACCTTATTCGATGGGTCGAGGTAGCTCGCGCCCATCAGCTCCCGGCGCGCGTCGTCAAGGCGGCCGGAAATAGCGTCGCGCTCGGCTGCATCCACCTTCGTTTGCACCAGCCGGCTCCGTGCGATCTCGCGGCGCAGCGCGTATTCGCGATCGTTCGGCCCCCAACTGACGGCATCGGAATAGGCGGAGTACGCTGCGTCCCAATCCTGCTGCTGCTCGGCGCGCGTTCCCTGCTCGTAAGCAGCCTTGGCCTTCTTGGCGTCGGGTTTCACCGTTGGAGAGGGCGAGGCGGCTGCCTGCGTCTGCGCGCGTGCTGGCGGCGCAAATGTACCGGCTAGTGCGAGCAATACGGCAAGAACGCTCGCGCAGAAGCGAGCCGAACGCGAATGACTAGGAACTTGCGCGGAGTGATGTCTGTGCGCCATCGCTATGTGAGATGCACATTGTACAGGGATTGCACACGCCAGACGGAATGGCTTGAATGTCCTTGCTTTTGAAGGATGTCGGAGATAGACTGAAATTCCAGTTGAGAATGGTTTGCAACTGGAAAACCCATGCTTTCAGCTCTGCTGGTCGCTCTTCGAGAAGGCGTCGAAGCCGCGCTTGTCGTCGGCATTGTACTCGTCTATCTGAATCGCAGCGGGCGGCGTGCCCTGAAAGTGTACGCCTGGGCTGGCGTCATCCTGGCCTGCGCCGCGAGTGTCGCCGCTGCCCTCCTCCTCCAGCGCTGGGCCATCAGCGAAGACGGCTTTGAAGGCCTGCTGATGCTGGTCGCCGCCGCCCTCGTGGTCACCGTGATCGTGTGGATGAACCGCGTGGCGCGGAGCCTCCGCAAACACATCGAGGAGCGCGTGGAGGGCTACGCGCAGCGAACCACTCGGGGGGCCGGCTGGGCCGTCGGCATCTTCGTATTCTTCATGGTGGTGCGCGAAGGTGCCGAGCTCGTGCTCATCCTGCGCGCCGTCGAGCTTTCGAGCACCGGCGTTCAAATCTGGCTCGGGACGCTGCTCGGCATCGCCATCGCCGTGGCGGTCGGCTTTTTCTTTTTCGAGGGGACGCTGCGCATCCCGTTGCACCGCTTTTTCGCCGCCACGAGCGTGATCTTGATGGTTGTCGCTTTCCAGTTGGCGCTCACGGGCGTGCACGAGCTCAGCGAAGCGACGTGGATTTGGTCGAGCAAGACGGAAATGGCGCTCGTCGGCCCGATCGTGCGCAACGAAGTTTTCTTTTTCGCCGTGATCCTGGGAGCGGCGGCGCTGGTGGTGCTGCGCGAATTCTTCAGCGCACGGCGTCCTGCACAGGAAGCCACGGCGAATCCTGCGGAGCGCCGCATGCAGGAATGGGAATTCCGCAGGCAGCGCCGATGGAGCTTCGCGGCCGCCATCTCGTGCGTGCTGGTCGTCGTGTCGCTGGCAGCCGAGTTCGCCTACGGGCGCGCGATGAATGCGCCGTCGCCGGCGCAGATGCTCGTCGCGCAGGAAAATCGGGTCCGCATTCCGCTCTCCGATCTCACCGATTCGAGCCTGCACTTCTACACAGCCGACGTGAACAACACCGTGATCCGCTTCCTCGTGATTCACAAGACCACCGGAGATTATGCGGTGGCGCTCGACGCCTGCCAGATCTGCGGCCGTGCGGGATATCGCCAGGAGGGACAGAACGTGATCTGCCGCAATTGCGGCGCCTCGATCTACGCCCCTTCGATCGGCAATCAGGGCGGCTGCAATCCGATTCCCGTGAAATCCAGCATCGCCGGGGGAGAGGTGATCGTCGATCTCTCGGCGCTGGCCGATGCCGCCGCGACGATCCACTCCTGAAATGTTCGCAAGAATCGTGGGCCAATCGTTCGCTCGCAATCCGCGCCGCAAGATGCTGACTGTGGCGGCGCTCGTCGTGGGCATGGCCGTGGCGACCGCGACGCTCACCATCGCGCTCGAGGTAGGCGACCGCATGGCGCGGGAATTCCGCAGCCTCGGCGCGAACCTGCTCGTCACTCCGCAATCGGATACGCTGCCGCTTGAAATCGGCGGCGTCGATTACCGACCGGTCGATGAGGGCGCATATCTGAATGAAGCGGACCTGGGCAAACTCAAGACCATCTTCTGGCGCCACAATATTCTTGGCTTCACTCCTTTCCTCGACGTTCCCTCACAGCTAGCCGGCGGTAGAGTTACGAACACCACGCTGATCGGCACGTGGTACGAACATGAAGTGCCCGTACCCGATGGCACGACTTTCAAAACCGGCCTGGGAGCAACGCATCCCTCGTGGCAGATTCGGGGCCGCTGGTTCCGCGATGGCGCGAACGAAGCTGTCGTCGGAGCCGCGCTCGCCGCGAAAGATCGTGAGGCGCTCGCGATCGGAAAGAAAATCCAGTTGACGCACGGTGACGGTGCGAACTCGGCCGCATCGCTGGACGTAACCGGAATAGTTTCGACGGGCGGCGCCGAAGACAACGCCATTCTCGTCCCACTTTCTGTCGCGCAGAACTATTCCGGGCATCCCGGAGAGTTCCGCCAACTTTACGTCAGCGCGCTCACAAAGCCCGCCGACGCGCTGGCCGACCGCGATCCGAAGTCGCTGACGCCGGCGGAATACGACCGCTGGTTCTGCTCGCCCTACATCTCTTCAATCAGCTATCAGATCCAGCAGGCGTTGCCGGGCGGGGACGTGCGCGCGATTCGCAAAGTGGCGGATTCGGAAGGCCGCATCCTCTCGCGCGTGAGCACGCTGCTTTGGATTGTCACGCTCGCGGCGCTCATCGCGGCGGGGCTTGCCGTCGCGGCCACTTCCGCTGCGGCCGTGCTCGAGAGGCGCATCGAGATCGGCGTCATGAAAGCGATCGGCGCGACAAACACGGCTGTCACGGCGCTTTTTTTGACGGAGCACTTGACGCTAGCACTCATAGGGGGCGCGATCGGATTCCTTCTTGGCGCGGGCCTCGCGCGCTTCTTGGGAGCGAGTGTCTTCGGCACGCCGGCATCTCCACGAATCATCCTATTGCCGGTCGTTCTCGGGCTGGCCGCCCTCGTGGCCCTGATTGGCGGCTTGATTCCCTTGTGGCGGGCGGCGCGTTTCGATCCTGCGCCGATCCTGCGAGGCGAGTGATGTTCGGCCGCCTGCTCTGGAAAATGCTCCGAAGCAATCGCGGCCGGCTCGCCGTGGCGCTCGTGGCCGTGGCTAGCGGCGCAACCGTGATTTCGGCGCTGCTGAATCTTCAGTTCGATATCGAGCGCAAGCTGACCCAGGAATTTCGCGCATTCGGCGCGAACGTCGTGATCTCGCGCGCGGGCAGCGCGGAGGGCGCCGATGCCAGCCAGTCCACGCCCGAAGTTCGCGGCTCGCCCGCGCTGATGGACCAGGCCGCCGTGCTCGGCCAGGTCGAGAAGATGCAGACTCCGGACGTTGTCGCCGCGGCGCCGTACCTTTATGTCGTCGCGCGCGTCGGCGACGTTCCCATCGTGGCCGTCGGGACATGGCTCGATCAGGCGCGCAAGCTTCAGCCGACGTGGAAGCTTACAGGAGGCTGGGATCCCTCGCGCGCGGACGAAGGGCGCTGCCTCGTGGGCCGCAACGTCGCGCGCCAATTCCAGCTTGCGCCGGGCAGCGAGATTGAATTGAAATACCTCGCCAATAGCGCCCACCTTCGCGTCGCGGACGTCGTCGACGCGGGCGGCGCCGAAGACAATCAAATCTTCGTGAATCTTCCCGTGGTGCAGAAGCTCGCGGCTCTCGATGGCCGCATCGAACTCGTGCAATTGAGCGTCAGCGGAACCGGTCCCGGCATCGGCAACTATGTTTCGCGCCTCGCGAGTTCCCTTCCCGGTTATGATGTTCGGCCGGTCCGGCAGGTCGCGGAAGCGGAAGGCAATCTTCTCGACCGCACGCGGCTGCTGATCCTGTCGATGGTCGTGCTAATCCTCGTGCTCACTGCGCTGTGCGTCCTTGCGACGATGGCTGCGCTCGCGATGGAGCGCCGAAAGAACGTCGGCCTGATGAAGGCGCTCGGCGGCTCGATCTCGCGCATCATGGAACTCTTTCTCGCCGAGGTGAGCGTGCTCGGCGCGGTCGGCGGGTTGATCGGCTGCATCGCCGGCGTGGCATTGGCAGAGTGGATGGGCCGGCGCGTCTTCGGAACTTCGATTACGCCGCGTTGGGACGTGTTTCCGCTGACGATTGCGATGATGGTGGGCGTGGCGCTGGCCGGTGCGTTGCCGCTGCGCTTGCTCGGGAAGATACGGCCGGCAGTGATTCTGCGGGGGGAATAGTGGCGGCGCTGGTCCAGATCGAAAATTTGCGCAAGGAGTTTGGCAACGTCCGCGCGCTCGACGGCGTCACGTTCACCGTCGAAGCAGGCGAGTGGATCGCCATCATGGGCCCGTCCGGCTCGGGCAAGACGACGCTGATCAATATCCTCGGCGGGCTCGACTCACCGACCTCGGGCAAGGCGGTCGTGGATGGCACCGATGTTGCGCGTTTGGACGAAGCGGGACTCACTCGCTTCCGCGCGGAAAAGATCGGCTTCGTCTTCCAGCAGTTCCATCTCGTGTCGTATCTGACCGCGCTCGAAAACGTAATGCTCGCCCAGTATTTTCACAGCACCACCGACGAAGGCGAGGCGCGCGCGGCGCTCGAACGCGTCGGACTCGCGGACCGCATCGATCACCTGCCGTCGGAGTTGTCCGGCGGCGAGCAGCAGCGCGTGGCCGTGGCGCGCGCCCTGATCAATCAGCCCAAGCTCATCCTGGCCGACGAGCCGACGGGAAATCTCGACGAAGCCAACGAAGAAATCGTTCTCCGCTTGTTCCGCGAACTCCACGCCGAAGGACACACCATCCTGATGGTCACGCACGCGCACTCGATCGGACAATTGGCCGACCGCCGCATCGATCTCGCCCACGGCCGCCTCGCGCAGGTCAAGTTACGCGTCTAGGAAACCGCACGCTCCGTTTGATCGAGTGACGAGTAAAACGTTCTCCGACTCGCCATTCTCACCTTCATGCGATAAGACTAGCAAATGATCGGCGAATGCAAGTGGGTAAATGCCTGTAGACTCTTGGAGATTGCCAGCAAGGAATCAATTCAACTTGGAATCAGGCTGCGGGTCCATTCTTCGTCGTCGATACATCTCAGCCTCGTCCTGCAGGCCCAGTTTGCGGGAGGTTGCTTCAAGCCATTCCCACACCCTAGTTTGGCCTAGGTATTCGGGACCCGCCGTTTGAACGCAGAGCTCAAATTGGGTCTTGGCCGCTTTGATGTCGGAAAGGTGGTATTCGACTATGCCTAGAACATAGCGAGCCTTCCCTTCCCAATGACCGACGAGGCCTAGATCAAGTGCTTCCACGAGCTTCATTCTGGCGCGTTCGTATTCATGTAACTCGTAGTAGCAATGACCGAGATAATAGCAAGTCACGCTCTTCCACACGTCGGGCGGAAATGCGTTTTCAAGGAAGGGCTTGGCCTCTCGCCATCGGCCCGCATCCGCTAAAAGATAGCCCCGCTGTACCTGTATGTCGCGTTCGATTCCCCAGCTATCGGGCATCGCCAAGTGCTTTGGATAGCGCGATACCAACTCCTCCAAGACTTGTAGGGCCAGAGGTTCATTCCGCTCCGCGAGGAGTATCAGTATTTCCGCGTATCGAGCCATCACAGTCAGACTTATTGGGTAGTTATTTTGATATGCGTCCGGAGGGGGATCCGTTAAAGAGGCCACCGCCCCCTTAAGTTCCTCAAGCCGGGACCTAGCCTGTGAGGTCTCAGCCATCTCTGCTAGAAATAAGGTCTCGTGATACAGCGAGAATGCCCTGTCCCAAGGATCGTCAAGCCTTCGAGCCAAATCCCGCAATTCTTGCAAGGCTTCGACACGTTCTCCGGCTTCGAACTTGGCGTACAGGTCATTGAAACATTGAATCTCGAATTCGGTCATGGTGCCAAGTCCGTCCAGCTAAGAGCCGGCTAGGAATTTGTATTGGGCCGTCGTGAGAGGCACTACGGAGAGCCGGCCCATTCGGACCAGCGGCGAATCGGCGAAAAGCTTGTTAGCCTTGATCTCCGCCAGCGTGACCGGCTTCGCGATCGCCGTCCCGGCCTTGATTTTCACTCGAGGATTTTTCGGATCCGAGGCGTTGACCGAAACGACGGTAGCCGTTCCCACGGCGCTTCTGCGCTCCCCGGTTTCGTAAATCACGAGCTTCGCTCCCGGCGTCATTTCCCGCAGATTTTTCGCCGCGGCTGGATTCGACACGCCGTCCCACACCGTGTTGCCGTCGCGCCGGAAATCCTCGAAGGAGTACTCGGAAGGCTCGGTTTTGAGCAGGTAGGCGTCGGACATCAGAACCCCCACATGAACCCGGCGCTACCGCCTACCACCCACCCATGAATATTCGAAAACCCAAGGCCAAGAATCCTGTTGCTGCAAGCACTCCGATCACTGAAAGGATTCCCCACCATATATCTGAGACCAGTTCCTGCCGCGTCGGCATCGAATCCTCCAGGCTGCGCGCACAGTATCCGCCGGCTGCTATTCTGGTGCAAGTGCCTCATCATTATTTTGCAGCCAGTGCGGCCATTCTCTGTGCCTCCGTGTCTCCGTGGCCAACGCTTCGTCTGTTAGAATGGAGGCGCCATGCCCCTGCCGATCGATTCGCGGAAGAAACCGGCGAGTGTGAAGGTTCACGTCACTACCGGCGAAGGCGTCGAGATTTCGTGGTCCGACGGCCACGCCAGCCGCTATGATTTTCCCTATCTGCGCGACCACTGCCCCTGCGCCACCTGCCGTGACGAGCGTGAAAAGAAGGACAGCGAGAAGCCGGGCGCCGCAGACCCATTCCCGATGTACAAGCCGCGCGTGACAGCCAAGTCCGCTTCGGCCGTGGGAAATTACGCGATCCAGATTCAGTTTTCCGACGGGCACGCGACCGGCATCTACAGCTTCGACTGCCTGCGCGAAATCTGCCCTTGCGAGGTCTGCACGAAAGAGTTTCGTCCCACCGCAGCAGAAACCACTGCGTAGTCCTCTCGCGATTCAAACCACTGTAGATGGCGATGCCGCCGAACTAGGCCGCGCCCAGCTCCGACGTGCAGCTGGGGCAGCGCGTCGCCTTCACCGCGATCGCGGAGAAACAATACGGACAATCCTTCGTCGTCGGAGCAGCAGCCGGCGCAGGCTTGTTCCATCGATTGATCTGCCGCACAATCAGGAAAATCACCAACGCGACGATCAGGAAATCGATCACCGCGTTCAGAAACAGTCCGTAATTGATCGTCGCCGCGCCAGCCGCCTTGGCTTGCGCCAGCGTCGCATACGATGTTCCGGAAATATTCACGAAGAGGCTTGAGAAATCGACCTTGCCGAGCGCGAGCCCGATCGGCGGCATGACGACGTCGCTCACGAGCGACGTGATGATTCTGCCGAACGCGGCGCCGATGATGATGCCCACCGCCATATCCAGCACGTTGCCGCGCATCGCGAATTCTTTGAACTCTTTCAGCATCGCTGTTCTCCTGAATTTCCACGCCTCGCCGTTGTCTTTCCGAGGCCAGCATTTGGCCGAGGAATCTGCTGTTGCAGTTGACTCAGCATCCGTGCGACGAAGCTTCGAGTTTTGGCCGGGCCGAATCTCGGCGAAACGCTCGCCCGAGTCTTCGAAGCTCTGGAGATTAGCGAGAACTGGGATTGCTGACAAGAATAAAGGGAGCCGGGGCGAGCCTGTTTAGGACCGGCGGGCGAAAAGGACGCCTCCGGCGAGGCCTCTCAGCACCAGCACAACGCCCGCGAGTCCGAGCAGATGTTCGGCGTAACGCACGGGCACGATCCGCACGCCGAGAACCAGGAGTCCCACCAAAACGAGCGAGCCGGCGCGGATGCGCGCGTGCGTGCGCTCCGATTCCGCTTGCCGCCGCGCCAGCGCGCGCACCCCCCAATAGATCAGCACGACGCCGAGCAGCACCAGAGCGGTCGGGCGCCCCGGAAGTCCCACCCGCCCGGTGATCGCCAGCAGAATCAGTAGCGCCCCGAGCAGCAGGACGATGAATTCGTTCAAGAGCCGGAAAAGTGTCGCGGTATTCAGCATGTGAGTTTCGAGTTTGCGCGGGATTATCGCGCGCGCCGCGCCCCCAGGCAAGCCCGGCAAGCCGCCCGGGCTCAAAACGTCGTCGAGACAAGAACTCCCGGGATGGCAGACATCGAGCGGAATGTTATACTGGTGTGCATTCGGAGTTGAAACCAGTTGCCCCATGCAGGTATCTAATCGCTGAGGAGAAATTCGTGCACAAAGTCATCATCATCGGCAGCGGGTGTGCGGGGCTGACAGCCGCCATCTATACCGCGCGAGCGGACCTGAAGCCTCTCGTGCTGGACGGCTACGAGCCGGGCGGGCAGCTCGCCCTCACCACCGAGGTCGAGAATTTCCCGGGCTTTCCCAATGGAATTCTCGGGCCGGAGCTGATCGAAAACACGCGCAAGCAGGCGCAGCGGTTCGGAGCCGAGTTCCGCGCGGGCGCCGTCTCCGCCGTGGATTTGAGCCGGCGGCCTTTCAAGATCACCGCCGGGAAAGAAACCTACGAGGCGGAGGCGCTGATCGTTGCCGCCGGAGCATCGGCGAGAATGCTCGGCATCGAGTCCGAGCGGCACCTGCTCGGCCACGGCGTTTCCACCTGCGCGACGTGCGACGGCGCGTTTTTCCGCAACCGCGAGATTCTCGTGGTCGGTGGCGGCGACACGGCGATGGAAGAAGCCACCTTCCTGACGAAGTTCGCCAAGAAAGTCACGCTGCTGCACCGCCGGAACGAGTTTCGCGCGTCGAAGATCATGCTCGATCGTGCCCGCGCGAACGAAAAGATCGTGTTCATGACCCCCTATGCGGTGGACGAAGTTCACGACGTGTCAAAGAAATCCGTCGAGCTCGTGACACTCAGGAATGTGGAAACCAACGAGCGCCGCAAGCTCGCCGTCGAAGGCGTATTCGTCGCCATCGGCCACGATCCGAACACCAAGGTCTTCAAGGGCCATCTCAAGATGGACGAAAATGGCTACATCATCACCCACGATGGGCCAAAGACGAGCGTCACCGGCGTCTTCGCGGCGGGCGATGTGCAGGACCACCACTATCGCCAGGCGATTACGGCGGCTGGCTCCGGCTGCATGGCTGCAATCGATGCGGAGCGTTTTCTCTCCGCCGAAAATGCCTGATTCTGCCGGCGATTGAGCGCTGCTGCGCTCAATCGCCGCGCTGACTGATACGGCGCTCCTTCAATCCACCCCGATTGAGTTAATTCCCCACCGGGACTAAAATAAATGCAGTCGTTCACCCAGCCTCCGATCCAATCTCATGCTGATACAGGGGGAAACATGCGAAATCGAGTGATCGTCCGATGGCTTGCGGCAGGCGTCCTGCTGGCCCTTTGCGGGTGCAGCAATTCTGGCACGTCTTCCGACGCCACAGGCTCCGGCTCCAATTCAAGTGCATCCAGGAGCGAAGCTCCGGCGCCGCCACCGCCGGTGGTAATCGATGCGGGCACCACTTTGACGGTGACGGTCGATCAGTCCATCAGCACGAAGACAAACAGCAGCGGCGATCGCTTCGCTGCATCCCTCGCGGAACCCGTCACGGTTGACGGCAAGGCCGTATTGCCGGCTGGCACCAAAGTTTCCGGCACCATAACGCGGTCCGCGTCCGCGGGACACTTGAAGGGTGGCGCCGCGTTGTCCTTGACGCTCGATTCCATCACCGTGAGCGGCGAGAAATACTCGATTGAATCCTCGAGCTTCGAACAGACCACAAAGGGGCGCGGCACCAGAACCGCGGTGGGCGGCGGAGGCGGAGCGGCCTTCGGCGCGATCGTCGGGGCACTTGCCGGCGGTGGGAAAGGTGCTGCAATCGGCGCGGTCGCTGGCGGCGGCGCTGGAACCGCAGGAGCCGCTTACACCGGAAAGCGCGATATCGACATCCCCGCGGAGACACGGGTCCACTTCAAACTCACCAAGTCCGTTTCGATCTCGCAATAGCACAGGGAATTAGAAGGACGATGGTTCGGAAAATACCCCGAGGCTCCCGCTCCGGGGCTTTCTTTTTGGCGAACCCACGAATCGATTCGGAGCGGGCTTCGCCCCGCTCTTTAGAACCTGTCTGCTTTTGTCGACATCCCCTGCGGTTGTCCCACAGGTCTCGGTGCTGCTTCTTGTTTTCTTTGCGGTGCAGCCCACCCGCTGTCATCCCGAGCGGAGTCCGCGCGTTTTTGCCTTTCCCCTCGCGGTTTGAGGGGCGCGGGACGCAGTCGGGGGATCTGCTTTTGACCTTCCGGAAATGCTTGCTGGCGTCGGAAAAATACGAGGTCAACAAAGCCAGATGGGTTCTACTGACCTGCGATTGGATTGTCGTTTGGAAGGAGCCGCGCGCCCGGCGTCACCAGGATCAGGCGAATCGCGTCCACGAAAGCTTCGTGCGACTTCTCGCCCACAAAGAAGCGGGCCAGATGGCCGTCGCGCCCGTAGAAGACCGTTTCCGGCATCGCGCCCCGCCATTCCGGATTCACTCCCTGATAAAACGCGTCCGCGTCGATGCCGGGCTTCTGTCGATAGTTGGGAAATCCCGGGTGACTTTGCGCGAGGAAATGGCGAACCAGATTCATGTCCGCGTCCTCATCCAGGCTCACTCCCACAACGGCCAGTCCCTGCGGACCGTATTCCTTGGCGAGTGAAATGATCATGGGATACTCGTTGCGGCACGGCTCGCACCACGTCGCCCAGAAGGTCACCAGCACCCCTTTGCCGCGATACCCCGCCACCATATCCCTGTAGCCGGCGAGGTCAAGAAGCTGCGGATCCCCGGCCTCGGCGTTCGGTGCGGGTTTGGCCGCAACGCTTCGCGGTCGCGGAAAGCCGAGTGTCCCAAGAAGAAGCGCAAGAGCAGCGATCGAGAGCGAACGACGCCCAAGCCTAGGCATGGCCTGTCCCCCTGAACGCCATTTTATCGGCTCCCGAACGGGGGCGGCAACCTGCGGACGTGCAGGCCAGTAACCGTTTCGCGTCTTTCCCGAGGCGCGCTCAGGCGCGTCTCGCGTGTGGAGTGACCGGCGAATCCGCGCCCGCCGCGCGTTTCCGAGTCAGCGGAGAGCCTTGTAACCTTCCCGAGTTTGATGATATAAAAAATGGTCTTAAGGATGTGCCAGCTATCGCCGTGCGATCAATTCTTCAGAACCGCGCTATCTTAGGAGAGAGCTAGATGGCTTACGTAATTGCAGAGCCGTGCATCGGGACAAAGGACAGCGCCTGCGTCGACGTCTGCCCCGTGGACTGCATCCACCCCCGAAAGGACGAGGCCGATTTCGAAGGCGCGCAGCAGCTCTTCATCAATCCGGACGAGTGCATC
Organism: Candidatus Acidiferrales bacterium; assembly: GCA_035604415.1. Classification (GTDB taxonomy): domain Bacteria; phylum Acidobacteriota; class Terriglobia; order Acidiferrales; family UBA7541; genus Palsa-295. Next base: position 124,991 of record DATNIN010000013.1, on the reverse strand, counting down.
GACTGCGGCGCGTGCGTCCCGGTTTGCCCGGTAACGGCGATTTTCGCTCTCGAAGATCTTCCCGCGAAGTGGGCCCAATACACGAAAATCAACGCCGACTATTACAAGAAAGCGTGACCCAAGTTCCCTTCTCGCGCGATGCGGCGCGAGTCAGCTCTGAAAACAAGTCATTGCCGCGGCGGATCTCTTCATCCGCCGCGTTTCTTTTTTCGCATGAGCCGGATTCGCGGCGGTTTTTGCGCCTCGGGCTTGGTGCCTGCGCCCAGCAGCCTCGCCCAGCGCTTTGCTTCGTTGCGAAGGTCCGCGAGCGCAAGCCCCCGATGATCGCCGGGAAAGCGGTTGAGCTTCACGATCCCCGCCGCGAGAAGCGATTGCGCCCCGCGCGTATTCCCGCGACCGGAATGATGGAACGCGGCGGCGAGCTGGATCAACCCCTGCAAAAAGGACTTCTCCGGCCCGGGTTCGGCGAGCCAGAGTTCCTCCCAGACTTCGTGGGCCTCGAAGAACTTGCGTGCGTTAAACAGCGCCACGCCGCGCCGGAATTGATTCCTTTCCTTCATCGTGAGCCTGCTCGATTCCCGGTAGAATCCTCGTCGCGGCGAGCGACTTCCCGCCGGCGCAAGAATTCGCATCATAGCAGCTTCGGAATCGGCGGCACGTGATGGAAATCCGGATTGAACTGCCAGAAGTAAAGCTCGGCGTCGTCGAAGTCGATAACCTCACCGTGGCGCCGGCGGATGCCGGGCTCGCTCGCCTGATGGACGATATCTGCGAACGCAAGCGCCGCGAATTCACGGTCGAGAGCCTCGCCGGAGCGGAGCCGACTCGCGCCGTCCGCGCGATGCTCCGCGCTTGGGACATCGATCCGTCGAAATACCGCCCTTCTTCGGAGGCGCTGCTGCGCCGCGTCGTGCAAGGCAAGGGGCTCTACCGAGTCTCGAATGTGGTTGACGTCGGAAATCTCGGCTCGATCGAGACGGCTTGGCCGTACGGCTGCTACGACCGCTCGCGAATTCGTCCTCCCGTCGTCCTTCGGCACGGCGCCGCCGGCGAGCGCTACGAAGGCATCGGCAAACGCGTCTGGCATCTCGAAGGAAGACCTGTGCTCGCCGATGCGGACGGCCCCTTTGGCAGCCCCATTAGCGATTCCACGCGCAGCATGATCACCGAATCCGCGCGCGAGATTCTCGTGGTGATCTACGCGCCCTCCGCCGCCGCGGACGCGGCCCTTGAAAACGCGATGGTGCGGCTGTGTGAACGCCTCGCGCAATTCGCCGGTGCAGCCGCAACGCGCTCCGTCATCTGTCGCTGAGCTCGCCGCCTGAAATTCGCGCAATCGGGCGCAACTCTCCGTCTGTGCAGTTCGGCGAAATCAGGTTATCCTGTAAAGCGGTTCCGAGGCCCGCCGTTGCGGAAATTCGAGCTCGTCCTTCTGATTCACGCGCACCAGCCGGTCGGCAATTTCGACGACGTATTCGAACGCGCCTACGCCAGTTCCTATCTCCCGTTCGTGGAAGTTCTCTCGCGCCATTCGTCGATTCGCATGGGCCTGCATTATTCCGGGCCGCTCCTGGAATGGATCGAGCGCGCCCACCCCGAGTATTTTGACCGCCTGCGGACGCTCGCCGGCCGCGGCCAGGTGGAAATCGTCGGCGGCGGATTCTACGAGCCGATCCTCGTCGCGATTCCGCCGGAAGATCGCGAAGAACAGATCACCCGGCTCGCGGACTACGTCGAGGAGCATTTCAAATCGCGGCCCCGCGGCGCGTGGCTCGCGGAACGCGTGTGGGAGCCTCAGATTCCCTCGAGTCTCGCGACGGCGGGCGTGCGCTACACGCTCGTGGACGACAATCATTATCTTGGCGCCGGCTTCGAGCTGGAACAGCTTTACGGCTACTACATCTCCGAAGATCTGGGCCACTGCGTCAAGGTCCTTCCCGGCCTGAAATCGCTTCGATACCTCATCCCCTTCCGCGACGTCGGCGACACGATCGGCTTCCTGCGGGATGCCGCAGCCAAGCATCCGGGCGGGTTCGCGGCGATGGGCGACGACCTCGAAAAATTCGGCTCCTGGCCGTCCACGCACGACCATTGCTATCGCGACGGATGGCTCGAGCACTTTTTCTCTGCGCTCGAGCAGAATGCCGACTGGCTCGTCACCTCCACGCCCGGTGACGCCGTCGAATCCCACGCGCCGCTCGGCCGCGCGAACCTTCCCACCGCTTCGTATACCGAAATGATGGAGTGGGCGCTGCCGGCCGCCGCGCGAGATCGCTTTCACGGCCTCGTGCAGGAATTCGTTTCGCGCCCAGACGCACTGCCTTTCCTTCGCGGAGGAATCTGGCGCGGCTTTTTCACGAAATACCCCGAATCGAACCTGCTGCACAAAAAGATGCTGCACGTCTCCCAGAAAATCGCCCGCCTCGCGCGCAGCCGCCGCCGCGACAGGAGATTCCGGCGGGAGCGCGAGGAAGCCACAACTCTGTTGCTGCAAGGCCAGTGCAACGATCCTTACTGGCACGGCATTTTCGGCGGGCTCTATTCGCCTCACCTGCGCACGGCCGTCTGGCGATCTCTCGAACGCGCCGAAACGATTGCGGACGGGCTCTCTCACCGCGAGCGCCACTACGCCGAAGCGGCGCAACTCGATTTCGATGCCGATGGCCGCGACGAAATCTATCTCACGTCGGACCGCTACACAGCGCTGATCTCGCCGGATGACGGAGGCACCATCAGCGCGCTCGATTTCCGCCCGCCGAATGTAACGCTCATCAATTCCCTCGCTCGCAGGCCCGAGACCTACCACGCAAAGCTCCGGAACCTCCCGGCGGCTCAGTCCGGCGGCGTGCAATCGATCCACGAGCAGACGCGCGTGAAGGAAGAGGGCCTCGACCGCCTGCTGAACTACGATCGCTGGCCGCGAAACGCGTTCCGGCTGTTGCTCTTCGGCCAGAAAAAAACTCACGACGATTACGCAACGCTGCGCCTGGAGGAAGATGGGGCGATAGCGGGAGGGCGATATCGCGTGGCGGAAGTGTCCTCGGCTCGTGCTGCGCTTGCTTCCGAAGACAGCGCGGACTGGGCGGCGGAGAAGACATTTTCGCTGCGGCCGACGTCCGCCGGATTCGATATCACCTGTGACGTGACTCTGCGTCGCACGGGGCCAGGGACGGCTTCGGTCAACATCGGCATCGAAGTCGTGATCAATTTTCTCGCGCCTTCGGCGCCCGACCGCTACTTCGAATCCGATGGACGCCGATTTCCGCTGCGATGGTCGGCCGCGGTGCCCGGCGCGAATCTTCGCGTCGTGGACGAATGGCAGCGCGCCGCCGTGGCGTTTGAAGCACCAGCCGCTCGCCAATTCTGGATCTCGCCGATCGAGACGGTCTCGGAATCGGAGGACGGCTTCGAGCGGATTTATCAAGGATCGCAGGTGAGCGCCGTCTGGCCGGTGGAATTGGCGGCAGGCGCGGAGTGGAAGGGACAGTTGGTGCTCAAGGCCTCGCAGCTCCCCTGACGCAGGCGAGGCCGGCGTTGCGGCCGTCATGCCGTGCTAAAGTACCGGGGAGAGATTTAGCTTGGGAGGAAACGGATGGCCATCTCGAAAGAGCTTCTCGACATTCTCGTTTGCCCGTTATGCAAGACCCCGGTCAAGCCGACCTCCGACCAGCAGGGACTGAAATGCGCCACCTGCCGGCGCGTCTATCCCGTGCGAGGCGACATTCCAGTCATGCTCGTGGACGAAGCCCGGGTCGACCCTGAGTAAGTTTCGTTATGAGGACTGCTCGAATTGCGGCGGAGGAAACTGCACGGATAAGTCTTTGAACTGGACCCAGAGGCGGACTTCCTTCGTCTTGCTCTGCCGCAACGCGTCGTCCTTCTCCGGAAAGGTCTGGTAGGGGCTCACTTCCACGATCACCACGACGCCGGACGATCCGTTCGGCGGGCGATACGTGTCCTTGATGTTGAAGCTCTTCACCGGCCCGTAGTAGCCATCCGGTCCCCAATCGCTGACAAAATCCTTGAGCGAGTACGAGGGCGAGGGACTCCACATTCCGTACGCCTGCTCCATTTTTCCAGCTACCACGGTGTTTAGAAAATGATAGACCGCCGTTTTCTCCGCATGGTATCGGAGCAGCCACCAGAGGCCGCCGCCGCCGAGCACGATGAAGACGACTGTCGTGATCAGATAGCGCCGCAGCTTTGACGTCGGATGCTCTTCTGACGAATCCAAAAGTCCCACAAATCCTCCTGCGATTTACAGCTGGCGTTTGAACAGCAGCATGCAGCCCGTGATCATCAACGCCGAAAAGCCAGTCAAAATTAGCACGTCCAGGTAGATTCCCTCAAATCCGGTGCTCTTGAGGGTCAGGTTTCGCAGCGCATGTACGGTGTAAGTAAAAGGATCGATCACGGAGATCCAGCGCAGCCAGCCGGGAAACGCTTCCGTCGGATAGACGGCGCCGGACGGAAAGAAGAGCAGCATGTTGAGCACGCCGAAAATCGCGCGCGGCACCAGAGGATCGTCCACGCGCACCATCACCAAAAACATCAGGCTGATCATGGAAATCGACGCGACCAGCACCACGAGCGCCAGATACACGAGCCGCACCGGATCCCAAATCCGCGGAATCCCCGCAATCAGCCCTCCTATTACGATGAGCGACATTCCCGCCATGAACGCCTTCAGCGTGCCCGCGCCGATCAGACCGGCAACAAGTTCCGATTTGCGAATCGGCGTAAGCAGATAGCCCTCGTGAAGCCCGCGCGTCTTGTCGTCGATATACGTGATTCCGCCACCGATCATGGCTGTGATAAAAATTCCCATCGCGGTCGATCCCGCGAGTAAATACTTGATGTATTCGACGTAGCCATAAATCTCGACGACGTTGAGCTCCACTTGAGCGTTCAAGCGCGGGGAAACATCCGGCGTATTTAGCTGAGTCGTCATTTCCTGCACGCGCTCTAGGATGGAGCTCGAAATGAATTGGTCGCTGTTGTCCTCCGTGAAGACGATCCGCGGCCGGTCATTTCGGTAGTAGCGGCGCGAGAAATCGTGCGGGATGTCCACCACGCCGCGGACGAAACCCGCGTGCAGATCGTCCACCGCCTGCGGGAAGGAATTGTATTCGATGACCCGGAATGTTTGCGGGCCTGCGGACACTCCTGCGAACATCTCCTGCACGCGTCGCGATTCGACGGAATGATCTTCATCCACCACCGCGAGAGGCGCGTTCTTGATCTTTCCTCCAAACGCGTAGCCGAGCACCACCAGTTGCACCAGCGGGAAGATCAGGGAGCTCAGCATCAGCGCGGGACTGCGGAAGAATTTCCGCATGTCGCGTTCGATCAGCGCCGAAACGCGATACAGCTTCATGGCTGATCTCCCTTCCCGCCCGGCGGCAGCGGCATGAGCGTCCCGCGGCTATCGGGAAAACGGACTGGCTTCATGCGTGGCCTTCTGCGGCGCGTCGCGCAACGCACTGCCGGTGTAGTGCAGGAACACATCGTCGAGCGTCGTGCTCTGCACCGTGACTCTCTTGACCGTCACCTTGCGGGCGCGCGCCAAATCCATGAGCGCCGCCACCGTCGCCGGACCGTCGTGCGACGTGATGTGAACCACCTCATCGTGCTCGGTCGCGCCTGTGGCATGCGCCAGAGTCCGAAGCTGCTCGAGCCAGTCCGGCGGCGCGCCCTGGAATTCGGCTTCGACGATTTCCGTGCCCGGTATGCTGTCCTTCAGCCGCAGCGGCGTATCGAGCGCGGCGAGTTTTCCATGGTCCACGATGGCGATACGATCGCAGAGCTTGTCGGCCTCGTCCATGTAGTGCGTGGTCAGCAGAATGGTCAGTTCCGATTTCTCGCGCAGCGTCCGAATCATCTCCCACACGTGGGTGCGTGACACTGGATCGAGCCCCGTTGTCGGCTCGTCGAGGAACATGATTTTGGGCGAGTGGACCAGGCCGCGTGCGATCTCCAGGCGCCGGCGCATGCCGCCCGAAAACGTTCTCACCAGAGCATCGCGAAACTTCAGTAGCTCCACGGATTCGAGCAGTTGGTCGATCAGGGCGTCGCGCTTCTCCGCCGGCACGCCGTAGAGCTTTGCGTGGATGGCTATGTTCTCTTTGGCGGTCAATTCGGGATCGGAAGTGAACGCCTGCGGAATCACGCCGAGCACGGTGCGCACTCCGTTTGGATCGGTAACGATGTCGTGGCCGGCGATCCGAGCCGTGCCGGAGGTCGGCGGAGTGAGCGTGGTCATCACGCGGATCAGTGTGGTTTTCCCCGCGCCGTTGGGCCCGAGCAGCCCGAAAATCTCCTGCTGCGCCACGTGGAAGCTGACGTCGTCCACCGCCACGAAATCGCCGAACTTCTTCGTTATGTGATCGACTTCAATCGCATCCATGGAAGCCCGCTCTTCCCGGCTTAAAACCGGTCGTACCAGTGCGCCTTTTGCTGCGGCAGCAGCAATACGGTTGCCGTCATCCCAGTGAACAGCCTGCGGCCATGGCTCGGCAGCGAGACCTTGATCGCAAACGTCTTGATGTCGCGCTTCGTGCGGCTCACGTCGCGCTGCGTCGCGAAATCGTTTTCGACGCCCTTGAAAAACACCTGCCCCTGCAAAACATCACCGGACGGGAGCTTCACGCGCAGCGTCTGTCCGAACTGCACGGAATCGATGTAGCTCTCCTCCACGTCGGCGCGAGCCCAGAGATGATCCACATCCACCACGACGACGATGGGAGAGCCCGGAGAAACGACTTCGCCCTGCTTGGCGACGCGCACCGATACGATGCCGTCGATCGGCGCATAGATTTCGGTGTAGCCGAGCTGCGTTTCGGTCTGGGCCGCTGCGGCCCGCGCCTGCTCGAGCTGCGCGAGCGTCGTCGCAATCTCGCTGCCGCGCACATCCACCTGCTTGCGATTGGCCTGCGCGACGCCAAGCGCGGCTTCCTGCGCGGTCACCGAATCCTCAAGCGCTTTTACGTTGGCCTGCGAAGCCTTGAGCGTGGCATCCGCGTGGTCGCGGTCTTGCGCCGATTCCACGCCGCTGTCGAAAAGTTTCTGCATCCGATCGTAGTCGGTCTGATCACGCCAGAGCGTTGCGCGGGCCTGATCGAGCTGCGCCCGGGTCGAAGTCAGCGTGGCCCCCGCCTGTTTCAGCGAAGCGCCCGTCTGGTCATCCGTCCACGAATAGTTGTGATTGGCCTCGCGGACCTGCGCTTCGAGGCTCGCGACGTTGGCCTTCGCCGCCGCGAGACTCGCCTGAAGCTCCTTGGGATCGAGCTCCGCGATCAGCTCCCCCTTTTTCACCTCGTCGCCTTCGTCCACGGTGAGCTTGATCATTCGGCCCATGATCTGAGGGCTCACAATCACTTCATTGCCGTCGATGATGCCCGTCAGCGGAATCTCTTTTCCGTGCGGCGTGCTGAATAGGTAGAAGACGAGCGCAATCAGAAACACCACACCGATGATTCCGAACGATCTCTGGCTGCTGGTCATCGAGACTTCGCTCCGTCCTTATCCAATGCCTGGTGAAGGAAATCGAGCAGCGCTCGCTTCCGTTCCGCCACCGCCTGCGCCGCGAGAAGATTGTGTCCCACCATCTGGCTCACGATCGGTGCGGAGGCGAAGTACGAAGTCACCATTCCCATCGCAATGCTGGCCGTCTGCCCGGGATCGACCTTCCGAAATTCGCCTGCGGCGGTTCCTTCGATAATGGTTCTGGCCAGTTGCGCGTACACCGGGCGGAAATATTCGCGCGCCATGAAGTCGAAAGTGCCGCTCGCCTCCATGGCCTCGCGCTGCACCAGCAGCGGATAGTTCGGATGCGTCGCCAGGAAATCGAAATAGCCGCTCACGTAGTTGAAGAATTGCTCGCGCGGCCCGATGTTTTTCGTCGGCAGCGCGAGCACCCCGCTCCGGAATTGCCGCAAAAGATTTTCGAGGACCGCGCGGTGCAGGCGGCGCTTGTCGCCGAAATAGTAGTAGAGCATCGCTTTGTTCGCGTGGGCGGCCATGGCGATTTCTTCCGTGCGTGCCCCCGCGAGTCCCTGCGCGGCAAAATGCTGCTCGGCAGCGGCAAGAATTCGCCGCGCCGTTGCCGGGTCCTCCACTCTTCTACGTCCTCTGGCCATGATTGTTTCAGAGCCCCAGGCGGTTCATGTACTCGTCGGGATATCGCGCGCCCGCCGCCGCGCCGCGCGGCGCCACCTCGTCGATCCGCCGCAGCTCGGAAGGAGTGAGCGAAATATCCAGAGCCTTGAGATTTTGATCGAGGTAGGTGCGGCGCTTCGTCCCCGGAATCGGAACGATGTCCTCGCCCTGCGCCATTACCCACGCGAGCGCGAACTGCGCGGGAGTGCAATGCTTCTCCGCGGCGATCTGCTCGATGCGCGTCACCATTTGCAGGTTCTTCTGAAAGTTTTCGCCCTGGAACCGCGGAGACATCCGCCGGAAATCCTTCGGGCCAAATTCCGCGCTCTTCACCTGGCCGGTCAGAATGCCGCGGCCAAGCGGGCTGTACGGGACGAACCCGATGCCCAACTCGCGGCAGGTCGCAAGAATTCCGTCTTCCGGATCGCGCGTCCACAGGGAGTACTCGCTCTGGAGCGCCGCGATCGGATACGTCGCATGAGCGCGGCGAATCGTCTGCGACCCGGCTTCCGAGAGCCCGATGTAGCGGACCTTCCCCTGATCGATCAAGCGCGCCATCGCTCCGATGGTTTCCTCGATCGGCACATTCGTGTCGATGCGGTGCAGGTAGAAAAGATCGATCGTCGAAATCTTCAGGCGCTGCAAACTGGCCTCGCAGGCGCTCTGCACGTACTCGGGCCGCCCATTCACGCCGAGAAACCGGCCGTCCGGCATCCGCATGTTCCCGAATTTCGTCGCGACAATTACTTCGTTGCGGCGCTTCGCGATCGCTTTCGCGAGCAGCTCCTCATTCGTGCCCCCGCCGTACATGTCCGCCGTGTCGAGCATCGTGATGCCGCGGTCGATGGCATGGTGAATCGTTGCGGTCGATTCCTGATCGTCGGGTGTTCCGTAGGATTGCGACATTCCCATGCAGCCAAGCCCAATAGCGGAAACGACGAGAGAACTTTTTCCCAACCGGCGATATTGCATGTGCCCTCCAGCACCGTTTGTATTATTTAACCAAACGGTTAGTTTAATCAGGCCTCCGGGTCGTGTCAAGCAAGCAGGTTTGATTCGCGGGAAGGGCTCTCGCTCGGCGAACTGCGGTTGCAGTGCGCGAATTTGGCGAATTAAGCCACTTTAGGGGGCCAAAAGCGGTCAAAACTGCCACCACTTTGCGCGATGAAATGCTTCGACTCCGAAGCAATTCTTGGGCATTTCTATGCGCAAAGTGAAGGTCAGGCTTCGAGCGCGCCGCCGGCTCCGGCGGGAAGTTCGATCGAATATTTCGTGCGGGCCTTTTCGCGGTGCAGCTCGAGGGCCAGCTCGATCAGGCGATCGATGAGCTTGGGATACGGCAATCCGGAGGCTTCCCACATCTTCGGATACATGCTGATGGAGGTGAAGCCGGGGATGGTGTTGAGTTCGTTGACGAAAATCTTGCTCGTGCGGCGCTCGAGGAAAAAATCGCAGCGCGCCATTCCCGTGCCGTCGATCGAGCGAAAGGCGCGCACGGCGTAGTCCTGAAACGTGGCGACCTGCTTCTTCGTGAGCGGCGCGGGAATCAGCAGCCGAGTTCCCTCTTCGAGGTATTTCGCCGTGTAATCGTAGAATTCGCGGTGCGGCAAAATCTCACCGGGAATCGACGCGCGCACGTCGTGATTGCCGAGCACGGAGACTTCGATCTCGCGCGCGCTGACGGCCCGCTCGACGAGAATTTTCAGCGCGAACTCCGCAGCGGTATCGATCGCGGCGCCCAATTGATGCGCCGCCTTCACGCGCGTCATTCCCACCGATGACCCGAGGGTGGCGGGCTTCACGAAAACCGGGAACCGGAATTTCCTTTTCACGCGCCGGATGACGTTCGCGCGCTCGCGCTCCCATTCCTGGCGATGCACGGCGATGAACGGAACGATCGGCAGCCCTTCCTGCGCGAACAGCCGCTTCTGCACGTCCTTATCCATGCCCACAGCCGAAGCGAGCACGCCCGCGCCCACGTACGGCAAATTCGCAAGCTCGAGCAAGCCCTGCACCGTGCCGTCTTCGCCAAACGTGCCGTGCAACACGGGGAACACGACGTCCACCGTGATGCTCGGATGCCCGGCGCTCTGCGCGAGTGGGACGAGCGCGGCAACAGTCGGATCGGATGGAAGCGATACGCGTTCGCCCGATTTCAAAACGTCGGAAAGCATCTTCTGCCCGCCGGTACCGACGAGCCAGCGGCCATCTTTCGTGATGCCGATGGGAATGGCTTCATATTTTTCGGGATCGAGCGCGCGGATCACGGACGCAGCCGACGCGAGCGATACTTCGTGCTCGCCCGAACGCCCACCGAAAAGCACTCCGATGCGCAACCGCTTTTGAGAATTCATCGAACAGGTCCCCCAGAGTTCAGTGCATTTATCAGACGCGCAGCGGTCACAGGATTTTCTTTCCCAGCCCGGAGAGAATCAGCTCGACTCCCAGAAGCGCCGTCGTATTGTGCAGGTCGATCACCGGATTGATCTCGACCAGCTCAAAGGACACCATCTCGCGGCTATCGGCGATCATCTCCATCGCGAGATGCGCTTCGCGATACGTGGCGCCGCCGCGCACCGGCGTGCCGACGCCAGGCGCGTCCGACGGATCGACGAAGTCCATGTCGAGGCTGACGGCGATGCCGGCCGTGTCGTCTCCTGCGAAGCGCAGAGCTTCGGCCATCACTTCGCGCATGCCGCGCTCGTCGATATCGCGCATCGTGAAGATGTGAACGCCGGATTCCTTGGCGAAGCGCCGCTCCTTCGAATCGAGTTCGCGGATGCCCACGAGCGCGACGTTGCGCGGTTCGATCATGGGTTTCACGCCGGCGAGGCCGGTCAGTTCCGGCGGGCCGAAGCCCATGATGGAAGCGAGCGGCATTCCGTGCACGTTGCCGGACGGCGAAGTCTCCGGCGTGTTCAAATCGCCGTGCGCATCGAGCCAGATCATGCCGATGCGCTTCGACTGTTTGTGGAAATACGAGGCCACTCCGGCCGTGGTGCCGATGGCGATCGAGTGGTCGCCGCCGAGGACGAGCGGCAGCATGTCCTCCTCGAGCGTTTTGCGGACGGTTTCCGCGAGGCCCTTGCAAGTCTCGGAGATTTCTTCGAGATACTTCGCGTTCTTCTCGCCGTAGTGCTGCTCTTCAGGCTGGCGTACGGAAATGTTGCCGATGTCCTCGACCTGCCGGCCGAGCTGCTTGAGGCGCGTTTGCAGGCCCGCGACGCGCAGCGCCGAAGGTCCCATATCCACGCCTCGGCGGCTTGCGCCCAGGTCCATCGGCACACCGATGATGCGGATCTTATCGGCCATGTTGCGTTTTCTTTTCGCGCCCCGAAAGCTGCGGAGGGGCCACTAAGGATAGACGCGATAGAGCATTCGTGGGAAGGGGATGACTTCGCGGATGTGCTCCGTCCCGCAAATCCACGCGACGGTGCGTTCGAGGCCCAGGCCGAATCCGGCGTGGGGCACGCTGCCGTAGCGCCGCAGGTCGAGGTACCACTGAAAAGCTTCCTCCGGTAAATTGTGCTCGCGGATGCGCCGGACGAGCGTCTCGTAGTTCGATTGGCGCTCGCCGCCGCCGATGATTTCGCCGCCGCCCTCCGGGGCGATCATGTCGAAGCTGAGCGCGAGGTCGGGCCGCGCCGGATCGGTGGCCATGTAGAACGCCTTCATCGCCGCGGGATAGCGATGGATGATCACCGGCTTGTCGAACTCTTTCGAAAGCAGCGTTTCCTCGTCGCCTCCGAAATCGTCGCCCCACTTCGCTGGATTCCCGGCTTTCTGCAACACCTGGACCGCTTCGTCGTAGCTGATGCGCGGAAAGGGCGGCACGATTTTCGCGAGCTTGGCGGTGTCACGGCCAATCGTCGCGAGTTCGCGCGCGCGATTCTGCACAACGGACTGGACGATCGCGCTGACGAGCCCTTCGCCGAGCGCGATCATGTCGTCGAGATGCGCGTAGGAGGCCTCGGGCTCGAGCATCCAGAATTCGGTGAGGTGGCGGCGCGTCTTGGATTTTTCGGCGCGGAATGTGGGACCGAACGTGTACACCTTGCCGAGCGCGGCGGCTGTGGCTTCCACGTAGAGCTGGCCGGATTGCGTGAGATACGCCTTCTGATCGTCGATGTAGTTCACTTCGAAGAGCGTCGTGGTGCCTTCGCAGGCCGCGGGCGTGAAAATCGGCGCGTCGGTGAGCGTGTAGTCCTGGCCATCCATGTAATTGCGCGCGGCGCGAATGCACTCCGCGCGAATCCGCAAGATGGCGGCCTGACGCGGCGTGCGAATCCAAAGATGCCGCCGATCGAGAAGAAAATCGACGCCGTGCTCCTTGAGTTGAATGGGATACGGATCGGATTCCGGAACGCGCTGGATCACTTCGACCGCGCTGATCTGGATTTCAAAGCCGCCTGGCGCGCGCGGCTCGGACTGGATCTTGCCGGTGACGATGACGCTCGATTCCTGCGTCAGGCCCTTGAGAGCGGCGAACGCCTCGGGATGCTCCTTCAGCGAGACAACGCCCTGTATCACGCCGGTGCCATCGCGAAAAATCGGAAACAGCAGCTTGCCCGATTCGCGGAGGTTGTAGAGCCATCCGCGGATGGTGACCGTCCGCCCGGCGTGCTCGCCGGCGCGCTCAATCGTGACGATGGGAACCGGTGCTTGTGCTTCCTGGCTCATGGATTCAGTCGGGAGGGCGTCACGTCCGCGCGGGACGGATGCCTTTCTTGTCGAGGTGCTTTTCCAGTTTATCGAAGACGGCGCGAATCTGTTCAAGCGCCGGCGCACCGGCAGTCTGTTCCTTCAGTTCGAGCACGAGCGCGGGCATCTCAGGTGCGCTCGCAAGCGCGGTGAAAGCCGCATCCCAATCAATGCCGCCTTCATAGGGAAGCAAATGCTCGTCCTTTTCGCCGTGATTGTCGTGGACGTGCGTGGTGACCACCAGATCGCGCATTAGGCTGAAGTCCGCATCCACACCGCCATCCAGATGCGCGTGGCCGACGTCGAAACAAAATCGCAGGTCGCGCAGGTGCGTTTCCTTGACGAACTGCAAAAGCGACGCGGGCGCGCCAATTTCGCTCGGCGTGTTTTCGAGCGCGATCGTGACGCCGCGCTGCTTCGCGAAGGCCGCCAAATGCTCGAGCGAGCCAAAGGCTGCATCGCGGTTGCGCGAGTCGGCGGCCTGGCGGCTGCTGCCGAGATGTTGAACGAGGTAGCGGAACGGAATCGTTTCAGCCACGTCGAGCGCGCGCTTCACTTCGTCCACGGCCTCCTGCCGCCGGATGCGTTCCGGCTCGGAGATTGATACCGGAAGGCCGCTTCCCCTCCCCTGAGACGAATCGCGCTCGGTGGGCGCGTGGAGCGCGTGCAGGTGAAGGCCAAGCTCATTCAGCGTACCGGCAATCTCGCGCACCGACTGCGCCGAGCCGTAATTGAAATGGAACGAGCCGCAAAAGATCTCGACGCCTGAGATTCCCGCCCCCGCGATCTCAGCCAGCAAGGCGTGCGTCAGCGGCTGACTTACGTAGCGGTACGTCGAAAGAATGCGCTGCATCCCACCCCCATGTGCAAGGTCCTGCGCGAACATCTATGGTCGATGGAAACCGCCCCGGCGTCAATAGATCGAGGCGGGTGCGGCGACTGCGTCAGGCGGCTTCGGAGAGGAATTCCACCTGGAAAGACGCTGGCACGAGGCCCACAGCGGCCCCGCGAGCGAGGAGTTCGCGCACGGCGCGGCGGCCTTCCTCGCCGTAATCGAGCGTCCATTTGTTCACGTACATGCCGATGAATTTGTCGGCGAGCACCGGGTCCATGTCGCGGGCAAACTGCAAAGCGTATTCGACCGCCGCCTCGCGGTGCGCGAGCGCGTAGCTGACGCTTTCGCGAATGATGCGCGCCACCTGGCGGCCCAGCTCCGGTCCGAGGCTGCGGCGAACCGCGTTGGCACCGAGCGGGAGCGGAAGGCCGGTCGTTTCCTGCCACCATTGCCCGAGATCGACGACGCGATGAAGCCCGATCTGCGAGAAGAGAAGCTGGCCCTCGTGAATCAGCAGGCCCGCCTCGACTTCCTTGGCCTGGACGGCGTCGAGAATCTTGTCGAACGGCATGGTCACGGTTTCAACGTTAGGCTCGAAGAGCTTTAATGCGAGATACGAAGACGTCAGCGTGCCGGGGATGGCGATCTTGCGCCCGGCGAGGTCATTCTTTTTGATCGGGTGCGAGGAGACCACGATCGGGCCGTAGCCTTCGCCGAAGCTCGCGCCGCAATCGAGCAGGACGTACTTATCGGCTACGAACGTGTAGCCGTAGAAGCTCAACGCCGTGATGTCGTAGGTTTCCTGGTTCGCCGCGTGATTCAACGATTCGATATCGGACAGGATGTGAGTGAATTTCACTCCCGGGAGGCGGACCTTCTCCGTCGCCAAAGCATAGAACATGAAAGCGTCGTCGCTATCCGGCGAATGCGCCAGACGCAGGGATATCGGTTGGGCTGCCGTGGCTGGTGTGGGCATGTTCGTGACCGTCCTGGCACTCGAAGGAACCGTCATCCGCCGCGAAGTTTCAAAGACACATGAGGCAAGAGCTTCTTGCCCGCCACGGTGCCTTCGAAGAACGATCTGCTTCCGGTGTGAACGTCTTCCCGAGTGAGTGTCGTCCGAGAACGGCCAAGGATACCACAGGGTGTGGCGCGCGTATAGCTTTCGCCGGGGGCCGACTCAGTGTGCGGCGCGAGATGCTAGTCGGATTTCGCGAGAATCAGCGGCAGGAGATACTCCTGAAGCTTCTTGCTCTGCTGCGCACTGAGGTTCTCAAATTGCAAGCCCATGCAGTCGTCACCGGAAACGCGGAGGACGCGCGCGGAGAGCAGCAGCGCCGGGTCCGGCCTCATCTCCAGACCCACTTGAACGGCCGATCCCTCCGGAAACACCTGGGAAGATTGCACGAACATCCCGCCAATGCTGAGGTCGAGCGTCGAACCCTTCACACGCACCGATCCGGATTCGATGGAAACGTTCAATTGAACTTTCACGCGGCGAAAACGCCGCCGTTCCTGGTCGATGGAGTCCTGTGTGGCGCGGACGAGACGCAGAATGTCGTGGCGATCGATGGGTTTGTACAGAAAAAAGTTCGCACCGGCTCCAAACGCGCGCCCCAATAGGGCCCGGTCGTCTTCTCCCGTGATCACCATGATCGGCGTGCCGAGATTCAGGCCGCCCGAGCGGATTTTTCGAGTGAGTTCGATGCCATCGGGCGACGGCATGTGCACGTCGAGAAATACGGCGTCGAATTTTTCTTTGGCAAGGTGCGTGAGGGCCATCCCGCCGTGGGTCGCCGTCAGGGACTCGATATCGACCGAACGCAAGACTTCCTGAATCAGCTCGCAGATCGTTGGATCGTCATCGACGACGAGAATGCGGCCCGGCATGCTTACATCTCCTAGAGTGGACGCGGCAAAGAAGGCAGTAACTGCATGCGCTCAGGGCCGCGGCTGCAAATTAGGGGCCACATTCAGCCACCGCTCGAGCTGAACGCCGAGAACGCGAAAGTCGATGGGCTTCGATACGCACGCGTTGCAACCCGCCTGCAAGACGCGCTCGTGGTCCGTGACCATCGCATGGGCCGTCACTGCGATGATGGGAATCTCGCGCAGGGCCGGTTGCCGGCGCAGCCAACCGGCCAAGGCCAAACCGTCCTCCGAGCCGAGTTGCACGTCCAGCAAGACGGCGTGGGGCGGCTCGCCCTTGAGGGCGGCAAACGCCTGTTCCAAATTGGCGGCGGAAAGAACTTCGAAGCCTTCGGATTCCAGCCAGTCGCACAAGAGCTCGCGATTGGGCTGGTTGTCCTCGACCACGAGAATGCGATGGCTCATGATTTCCCCGCCAGCACGGGAGCCATCGCTCGTTGCAGTTGTTTGAACAAGGCGTCCTGCCACTGTTCTTGCTTGTGAAGAAGCACGGAGCTGTTCGCCTCGAGATAGAGCTTTTCGTCGTGAGACAGATCTTTGCTCGTCAGGATAAAGACGAGGAGATCGGCCGTCCGAGAGTTGGTTCGCCACTCGGCGAGCAATTGAAACCCGCTGACTTTCGGCAGGATCAGGTCGAGGATGACCAGCTTGGGCAGCGCCTTGGCCACCTTAGCGCGAGCTTCCTCGCCATCGGCAGCCGTATCCACGACGTATCCGCGCTGAGTGAGAGATTCGGCGATGAACTCGCGCGTGGGGGCGTGATCCTCGATCACCAAGATCGAATGCTTTTCGAAAGTACCGGTCCGCTGCACGCAGCGTTCGACGGCGGCCAGCAGCACCGGCTTCTCCACAGGCTTGACAATATATTCATCCGCACCGAGCAGCGCACCCGTGGGCCTTTGATCGACAATCGAAACCACGATTACGGGAATATGCGCCGTGCGCGGATCGGATTTCAGGTTTGTAAGGACTTCCCAACCATTGATCGGCTTCATGATGATGTCGATGGTGACGGCGGAAGGCTGGAGACTGGCTGCGATTTCGACGGCGAGCTTCGGATTGTCGCATAGCGTTACGTCATAGCCGCCGGAAACGAGCTGCGTCTCAATGAGGGTTGCAGCTGTATGGTCGTCCTCGATGACCAAGACTTTCGGGGCCTGGCCGCGGATCGGTTTCAGCGCGCTCTTCGGGTCGCGTGCAACGACGGTCGGAGCAAGCGGCAAAGTGAAGTAGAAGGAGCTGCCCGAGCCCAGCTCGCTTTCGATACCGAGCCGCCCACCGTGGAGTTCGACGAGCCGTTGCGTGATGGCCAGGCCTAAACCGGTGCCCTCCACGGCCTGGTCCGTGCGGCTGATTCTGTAGAAAGCATCGAAAATGCGCTTCTGTTCCTCAGGAGGAATGCCGGGACCCGAATCGCGAACCTCGATGCGCACGGAGTCACCGATGACTCTGGCTGCCAGCTCGATCTTCCCGCCTTCGGGAGTGAACTTGATCGCGTTTCCGAGCAGGTTCATCAAGATCTGCTCGTCATCGAGCGGAACTGATTGCGTAAACGCGCAGCGGGCGCCAGAGCCTGGCTCACGGGGCGTTCGTAAAGCGCCGCCCAGCCTAAGCGCGGGATCGGTGCAAATCCGACGAAGCTGCTCTGGCCGTCGATGGTGGCTTTATCGCTGCCTTCCGCACCCGTCAATGCCCGGCCCACCAAACCTGATGCGGAGACGCTCACAGGGCCGCTCTGCGACTGAATCTCGGGCGACGCGGCGACAACTCCGTGCTGGTCTACGATGACGAATCCTTCCCACCCGCCCTGCTCAAGCGTATTGAACTTGCCAGCCAGCTGGGCCAGGCTGTAGGTGGCCATGAGAATTCCCGCAGGGCTACCGTGGTCGTCGCGAATCGGTACGGCGACAGCCACCACCAGGGACTGTGAACCGGCCGCCGTGCGATAGACCTCCGAGACGTATGGCTGCCAGTGCGCGGTGACTCCGCGATACCAGTCCCGGTACGCAAAATTCCAGCCCACGATCCGATCGGAGGGCACGATTGCTCGAAGGGTGCCGTCCGTCTCATAGACGCTGGCAAACAGGAACGCAGGATCGAACTTGCGGGCTTCCTGAAGCTGGCCTTCGATAGAAGGGAGGTCGCGGCGGGCCCAGTCACGGCGCAGCGAGGAACGGTCGGCAATCGACGTGAGGGTCGTTTCGGCTGACGTTAGGTCCTGGTCCACCATCGCCGCAAGCGTGCGAGCACGGACGAGGTCGCCCAGCAATTCCCTCTTCTCGATTTCCTTCGCTGACTGTAGGTACATCCAGTAGGTTCCGCCCATCAGCGGCAAGACGAAAAGGAGGAGCAACAACACCAGAAGCCAGGCTTTGCGCCCGGAGGCGTGCGCGAACTTGTGGGAAGCCGCCTGAGGAGCCGCCGAACCGGACATCAAACCTCCTGATGGGACGCCGACGCAATCAGACGCAAGACGATGGCGGTGCCGGACAACCCCGGGCGGACCTTTGAAGGGTCCAATAACTACATTTTAGCGGCCGCATGGGCTGACCGGGGCTTTTGTGCTGGGCAATGCCACGATGAGTCAATACGCGCCAAATCCGGAGAAACGGATTCCAAGGTTCCTGCCAGGAACCGCTCCCGCCCGCGCGGATCAGATTGGCGCACGGCTTTTGTGGCGCGGGACGACGCAAGTCCGGTAGAATGCCGCAGGAGATTCCCAATGCCCTCATTCCCCGGTGTTGATTTCCTCGACTTCGATTCCCTGCTCAGCGACGAAGAAAAGCTTTCCCGGCAGACCGCGCGGCAGTTTGTGGACGAACAGGTGCTGCCGGTGATCGTCCGGCACGAGCGGGAGGGAACGTTCCCCATGGAGCTCGTGCCCGTGATGGGGGATCTGGGATTTTTCGGAGCGAGCCTTTCCGGATACGGCTGCGCCGGCATGTCGAATGTGGAATACGGATTCGTGATGCAGGAGCTCGAGCGGGGCGATTCGGGCGTGCGCAGTTTCGCGTCGGTGCAGTCGGCGCTGGTGATGTACCCGATCCATGCGTTCGGCTCGGACGCGCAGAAGGAGAAGTGGCTGCCCGCGCTCCAGCAAGGGAAAGCGATCGGCTGCTTTGGGCTGACGGAGCCGCAATTCGGATCGAACGCGGGCGGCATGCTCACGCGCGCGGTGAAGAAAGGCGGCAGCTACGTCCTCGATGGCGAGAAGATGTGGATCACGAACGGATCGATCGCGGATGTCTCCGTGGTCTGGGCGAAATGCGAGGACGAAAAGATTCGCGGCTTTCTGGTCGAGAAGGGCACGCCGGGATTCAAGGCCTGGACGGTGCACGGGAAACAGTCTCTGCGCGCTTCGGTGACCGCGGGCCTGGCGATGACCGACTGCAAAATCCCCGCGGAAAATATGCTGCCGGGCGTCGAAGGGCTGAAGGGGCCGCTTTCCTGCCTCAACCAGGCGCGCTATGGCATCGGATGGGGAGCGACCGGCGCGGCAATGGCGTGCTACGACACCGCGCTCAGCTACGCGAAGCAGCGCAAACAGTTTGCCAACCGGCCGATCGCCTCGCATCAGCTTGTGCAGGAAAAACTAGTCTGGATGATCACGGAGATCACGAAGGCGCAGTTCCTGGCGCTACAGGTGGGGCGACTGAAAGATCTGGGGCGCGTCCATCCCTCGCACATCTCGATGCTGAAGATGAACAACGTGTGGATGGCGCGCGAGACGGCGCGAACGGCGCGCGAAATCCTCGGCGCGAACGGAATCGTGGAGGACTACTGCATCATGCGCCACATGAACAACCTCGAATCGGTGTTCACCTACGAGGGGACGCACGACATCCACAAGCTCATCATCGGCGAGCGCATCACGGGAATTTCGGCCTTCGTGTAGAACTCATTCTTGAGGGCGTCAGTTCCCGATAAACCAGTCCACCAAGAGTTAGCCGAGTTGCCTTCCTCTTATCGATTGCCTCCGAGTACGCCGTCATCCGCCCGCAATCGGTAGCAAGCTCCAAATGGAGCTTCTGACTTCCTACAAGCGGACTTCGGGGACCGAACAATTTCCGGTTTGCTCGGCATGCATTTCTCAATGAGTGTAATCGCCTGTTAACAAGAGTTGACTCGGGGAATTGCTACCTGCTCGCAGCATCCAGTCCAGTCCACTGAGAACCGTCGCAGCGGGTGAATGAGTCCGAGAGCAGGCGAGAGGGACCCTCGGCAGGGAAACGGTCGAAGATGCGAACATCGTCGACCACGAATCGCCCATCTTCGGGTATCACGCGAGCCTCAACTTGCCAAGTGTACCCTCCGTGAAAGGCTCTACGTCCATGGCCGAGGTCGATGAGGGCATCTACCGGCTCCAGGTCCACGTATACCAAGAATGACCCATCGTTCTGCTTTTCTTTACGATGCACGACCGCGTCGACGGGTGAGGCGTGGGTGCCTTCGCCGGAGAAGAGGCCCGACTTCAACCAGCCAGGTTTTGAAATTCCGCTGGGTGTGGGGTGCTGACGGCTGTAGTCGTCCTGACAGGCTTGTGCCGTTTGAAGCTGCTCGGCCAATCGGTTGCTCAGAAAGGGCCGGATGACTGCCATCTCCGCACTCCTGGGGATGCCAATTGGGTGGTGGGCCACAATCTCCTCATACAACTTCTGCACGCCACCTGTGACGGCTGGTTGATCGAGAAGGGCGGGAAGGTCCGAGAGCCGCTCGGAGCCGCCCGTTAGGACAAAAACCCCTTCCCAAACGCCGACGCCGTTGTGGAGTTGAGGGCGTCCAACGATTCCCGAGCGGGACGTTCCGACCTGCGTTAGGAATTGTCCATTCTCACCGTCACGGCTAAAGGTCACCTCTGCGCAAAGGGGATAATCTCCGTTTGGATCGTCTGGTTTGAGATCACACGTGTCCGCCACTCTCCAATTCCAGATATGAGCGTGCGGCGGCCCGGACTGGAGCCAATCTTCGAGGCGCTGGGAGGGCAGAGAGGGGTCGAGCATATGCACGTCGATGGACTTCGCGTAGGCGAGCACTTGCTTTTCCGTGTAGGGGAGCTGTGCAGAGGAGGAAGAAGCGACTAAAAGCGACAGTAGCGCCAGTAAACACGTTTTCATCAGCCCACCTCAGCACGTGATCACCGATACTGTTAGACACCACGACCAAGCAACCTGTTCCCGCAGACGTTCCCCCGCAACCCGTTCGGGGGCTCGTAGCTGACGTTAAATCCCCATTACACTCATTGACCGGGCGAGTTGTCCGCAAAGGCGAAAACTATCCATAAACGGGGTTGTGGGAAGTTTCGGTCCAGAGCCAATCGATTCTGGACGAGCGGTCGGCTACTCGGAAGTAAACTCACCACCAGCAACCAACATGTTAACGCCCGATTAGCGCGACTATCCGAAACTGGCCTAAGAGCACTCGTCTAGCAGGTGGCTCGTAGGATTCCCGCTCACGAAATTCCCGCCGCGGGCGGATTGATTGGATTATGATACCGCCCCGGCGGAGTTCTCCGCCCGGGATTACCCATACATACGAAGGAGCGGCCGTGGAGAAAGAGCTGAGCCTCGAATTCTTGCGGGTGGTGGAGCGGGCGGCGATCGCGTCGGCCCGAACCATGGGTCTGGGTGACCGCCACGGATCCGATCAAGCGGCCGTCGAGGCGATGCGGTCCGAAATGGATTCGGTCGGGATGGACGGCACGATCGTCATCGGCGAAGGCGAGCGCGACGAAGCCCCGATGCTCTACATCGGCGAGAAGGTCGGGGCCGCCGTGCGCGACAAAAGCCGCAAGTACCCAGAGGTGGATATTGCGGTCGATCCGCTGGAGGGTACGAATCTTTGCGCCACGGGCGAACCCAACGCCATCGTCGTGCTGGCGGCGAGCAATCGCGGGGGGCTGCTGCACGCTCCGGACCTGTACATGGAGAAGATCATCGTCGGGCCGGCGTGCAAAGGCGCGGTCGAACTCGACGCCCCGGTGAAAGACAACCTCAAGGCGATCGCCAAATGCCTGAGCCGCGACGTGGAGGACCTCGTCGTGATCGTGCTCGATCGCCCTCGCCATGAAAAGTTGATCCAGGATATCCGCAAGGCCGGGGCGCGCATTCGATTGATTTCGGACGGGGACCTTTCTGCCGGGATCACCGCGGCGGTCTCGAATACAGGCATCCACGCCGTGATGGGCACCGGCGGCGCACCGGAGGGCGTGCTGACGGCCGCCGCGCTGCGCTGCTTGAACGGCCAGATCCTCGCCCGACTCGTGGTTTCAAAACCTGAACATATCGGGCGTCTCGCGGAGATGGGTGTCAAGGACCCAAGGCGAATCTACGACACGCAGGATTTGGCGCCCGGAGACAAGATTATTTTTGCGTGTACCGGCGTGACGGGCGGGAACCTGCTTCGTGGCGTGCGCTTCTTCGGCGACGGCACGCGCACACAGTCGCTAGTGATGACCTACGACAACCGGCAGGTGCGATTCATCGATTCGGTGCACCTGGAAAAGGGTTCGGACGTGAGGGTGCAGTTCTACTAGACGTTGCGTTCATGCGGCATCGCAGCGCCCGGGGCGCCCGCCCCAGCATCCCATTCGATGCCAAAGGGCGGGGCGTCCCCGCAGGCGCGGCGAATTAGCCGTGCTTTCGTGTGTACCGCTCCAATATCAGCGGTTAATGGCCGCCGTGGCATGCCCGCCCGAAGTCTGGCGGCGAGGCACGTGGGGGATCCGTTCGGCGGGCTGCGGGGGGAGCGGGCGCACCTGATGACTCGTGCTGACGTGCTCGCTGATCGCCTGCAACCGCTTCAGAATTCCCTGCCATTGCGCCCAATCGAGCTGTCGCAAGAACGGCCGGAGACCCTGAATGAAAGGGTCCTCGAGAACCGTCTCGCCGTTCGTCTCCGGAACGAAGAAGCGGTTCAGGCCGACACCGAGGGCTTCGGCAATCTTTTCGAGCGTGCCGAGGCTGGGCGTCATCTGACCGCTTTCGATACGGGACAAATACGAACGGGAAACGCGAGAGCGCGCTTGAAGCTGGCTCTGCGTCATGCTGCGCGATTCACGCAATTGCCGGATGCGCTGGCCGATGTTTTCGACAGTTTCGCGATTCGGCCAGTTCTCGAACAGTTGGCGGTCGTCCCCCGGCAAATCCTGAGGAGACGGCGTCGGAATGACGAACGTCACCTTCGGGGGCAGCAAACGCAAACAGCGTCGGCAGTTACCCGTGCGTGTACGGTATTGGACTAATCCGCAAACTTGACAGCGGATTACTTCACGATCGAGTTCCATACTGGCCGTTATTGCATCTTTTTCCGCCACCGGTCTCCTCGCAGACTATTCCCGGCGATGCGAAAGGGGAGGAACATCACAACAGGGGAAGGCAGAAACGGCGCGCGACACATTCTCCATAGGGTGCCAATTCTTGTCAAGCCCTATTTGTTCCTCCCGCGAGTCTTTTATTCTAGCGCCGCCGAAGAGGGCATTACAAATCAAACAGATGGCGGCAAGGGGACGAGAGCGAGGGCGTCCTCGGGGACCGCATGACACGGTCCGTCCGCTGCGCGCTGCGATCCGCGGACATAATTTGCGTTCGATTTCAGCGCGCTATGATGACGTTCCCGTCTCCGCTATAATCAGGATTCAGTGGGGGAATGCTTGATCCGAAAAAGCGGTAGGATGGCGCCTGCCTTGTGGGCCGCAGTATTACTTGCGTGCGCGTGCGTTCCTGGCGCGGGCGGGCAGAACCGCAACCCGTGGACTCTGGAGAGCGTTCTCGCGCAGTTGGACGCAGGGGCGAAATCTTTCCACAGCCTCGCGGCGGATATCGAGCGCACCAAGGTGACGGTGGTGGTGAACGACCGCTCAACCGAAACCGGAACCATCTTCGTTCGCGGCGACAAGATGCTGCTCGAGCTGAAGGCGCCCAATCCGCGGACGATCCTGAGGACCGGCGACAGCCTATTCATCTACACGCCCGGATTGAAACGCGTCGAGGAATACAATCTGGGCAAGAACCGCACGCTCGTGGACCAGTTTCTCCTGCTGGGATTCGGCACGGAAGGCAAGGAGCTGCAAAAAGGCTACCTGGTCGCGCTGGTCAAGGAAGACAAGATCGACGACAGGAAAACGATCGAACTCGAACTCACGCCAAGATCCAACGCCGTCCGAGATCAGATCGCCAAAATTCAGATCTGGCTGGATGAATCGAGCTGGCTCCCCGTGCAACAAGAGTTCTACGAGGCCGGATCGGGCGATTATTCCATCGTTCACTACACGAAGATGGTCCGGAATCCGGGCCTGCCGGACTCGCAGTTCAAACCACACTGGCCCAAGGGCACCGAGAAGATCAAACCGCAGGGCTGAGCGGCCGGGACTGTAGTTGAGCTTCTGGCGCGCCGGACGTCAGTCTTTCCCCACTTTTGACTGGACCATAGCGGATTCGTTTTTGAGCAGGGCGCGCTTGCGCTCGATTCCCCAGCGATACCCCGCCAAGTTGCCGTCTCCGCGCACCACTCGATGGCAAGGCACGACCACCGACACGGGATTGGTGGCGCAGGCGCGAGCCACAGCGCGGATGGCGGCGGGACGCCCGATGGCGCGCGCCACTTCGCTGTACGTTCGCGTGGCACCGTAGGGAATCTTCCGCAGCTCCTCCCAGACGCGCCGCTGGAATGCCGTCGCCTGAACGTCGGTGGGCAACTCGAGGTGCGGCTCCTGCCCGCGCAGGTGTGCAAGAATCATTCCCACCCACTCCCTCAGGCTTCCGCGATCTCGATTGCGGTGTCCGTGGCCGTCGAGGAGAAGATCCGCGCGCGGATATTCCTTCCGCAACGCCGCACGAAGGGCGGCATCGGATTGGCCCAGATAGAGGGCGCTGATGCCGCGTTCGGTCGCGCCCACGAGGAGCCGCCCCAGAGGAGAGTTTGTGATCGTGTAGTGGATTTGCATGCCTGCGCCGCCATTGCGGTACGCCGCGGGCGTCATGCCGAGGTGCGAGGGGGCGCGTTCGTAAAGGCGGCTCGGTGAGCCGAATCCTGCTTCGTACAGTGCGGTTGTCACGTCGTCTCCTTTTTTCAAGCGCGATTTCAGCCGGCGCATTCGCCGCGAGTCGGCGTATTGCCGGGGCGTGATGCCCATCGCGCTCCGGAACGCGCGATCGAGCTGGTGTGGGCTCATCCGAGCGAGGCTGCTGAGCGCTGCGAGGGTCAGGCGCATCTCGTTTTCGACATCCGCGTCGGGATCGCCCTCGATGCGCGCGTCGATCTCGCGGCAGACGCGCGCGACGGTCTCGATCCTCGGATCGCGCAACGCGGCGGCGCGCGGCCGGCAGCGCCGGCATTCCCGGAAACCCTGCTGCTCGGCAGCCTCCGGAAGAGGAAAGAAGACCACCTGCTCGCGCCGGGGCTTGCGCGAAGGGCAGGACGGGCGGCAATAGATACCGGTCGAGCGCACGGCGTACACGAACGCGCCGTCCGCGCTACGGTCGCGCGCCTGCACCGCCTGCCAGAGTGCTCCAGATGGGATTCGCTTGTCGGCTCTGTGTCCCCGGCTTGCATTTCGAAGCATCGGCTGCGTCTCGTCTCCCAAGCCAATCTTGCGCGCTAACCTTAAAGGAGCGCGAAAACCGACACTATCCGATTTTCGCGGGCAAACCCGGCGCCGCCGATTGCGCTCGGAATTGCTCGGCTCGGGAGTCTCGGCGGAGTGTTACATCATACGGCACTTCGACCCGATGGCGCGTTGACGCTCGGCGCGTCGTCGAGCATATTCGTTCAACCTGACGGGGGTCATCTGACGGCAGGTCTTTGGGGGATGTGTCATGGGAGCTGCTCCGGAACGCGATGAGCGGCAGGCAGAAGTATCGCCGCTGCGTGAATTTGAAAGCCGTACGGAAACCGTTACAGCCATCTCAGGAAAGCCGGGACCGCGCCGCTTTGCGCGCGTGCCCACCCACGCCATCGGCGTGGCGTCGGAGCGCCGCCGCTATCCGCGGGCCTCGCTGACGCTCCCGCTGCGCCTGACGCGCATCGGCGAAGCCGTCGAGCCGATCCCGGTGACACTCGTGACGCGGAACATCAGTTCGAGCGGAGTCTTTTTCCTGGCGCCGCGCGAGATCGAACCCGGCGTGGCGATCGAGCTGGAAGTGGCGCTGGTTGACCGGCCGCTCGGCTTCGGCCGCGTGCAGATGTGCACCGCCGCTCATATCGTGCGCGCGGAAGAATCGGAAATGCCGGGCTGGCGCGGCTATGCTGCGAGCTTCGACGATTTCGCGTTGCAGCGCGACGACGCCCTTCCCATGCGCCATAAGCACAGGTAAGAAGACTAGCCCGATCCGATCCTTTCGCGGCTGATTGCGCCGAGCATCCCTGCCTACCCCTGCTTCTGCTACGATTGACCTGCTGTGAGTCACACCCCATTTCATGCGCGTGTCGTACTGCTCGATTGGGACGGCACTTTGCTCAATTCCTACGCCGCCGACAAGCGGGCATACCTCGCGATGTTTCGCGAGCTGCAAATCGAATGGGGCATCGCGGATCTCAAGCGGCACTACTCGCCCGATTGGTATCACGTCTACCGCAAGGCAGGAATTCCCCGCCCCAAATGGGCCCACGCCGACCGGTTGTGGCGGAGCGCCTACAGCACGGAGTGCCCTCCCCTATTGCCAGGAGCGCGAACGGTATTGCGCAGGCTCGAGCGGAGCTTTGTCCTCGGAATCGTGACGAGCGGGAGCCGCGGGCGCGTCCGGCAGCAGCTCCGCGAATTTGGCCTCGCGGATTGCTTTTCCACCTGCGTCTTCAGTGAAGACGCCCCGCGCAGGAAACCACATCCGGCGCCACTCCAACTGGCCCTCAAGCGCCTACGCGCAGCCCCGGAAGATTCCATCTACGTCGGAGACGCCCCTGAGGACATTGAAATGGCGCGGCGCGCCGGCTTGCGCGCAATCGGAGTTCTCGGTCCATTCCCCACCGCCGAGCGTATTCGCGCGGCGCAACCGGATCTGCTCCTGCGCTCGATTCGCGATCTGCCAAAGCATCTCCATCGGCGTGACTAGTCTCCCGCCGGATCTGCGGCGAACGCTACCTGGGCTGCGGCAATTCATGCAGGGGCGGGCCGGACGGCGCAGGAAGCGGGGCGGGCGCCGGCGCGGGCCCGGTATTCAGCTTGAAGTCGGTCGAGCGGACCACGAGGCGCAGGTGCAGCTGGTCCGCGCCCGGCGTGTCGATGTAGTCGTCGGAAGTCGTGTAGGTGGGCAGCCAGTATTTGTCCTGAAAATTTTCGCGATAGGTTTCATACAGGCTGAACGGCAGCTTGGTTGCGCCCTCCTCGGCCACCAGCTCGCTCACAAACTTGCCATAGGTCTCGACAATCGCGAGATCGTGATCGTCCACAAAGATCACGCCCTGAAACTGGAGCTGGGTGCGGCTGAGCTGCTTCGGCTTCACCTGAAAAACGTACGTGTTGAGCTCGTCAAGCTTCTGCTGACCGGCGTAGAGGAAATCGTAGTTTTCGATCCGGTCGGTGGTGAGAAAAAACAGAGGCATGCTCACGATCGTGCGGACGTCTTCGAGCGTGTAGCTCGTCAGCTTCAGGCTCGAGACGGGCTCTTTCTTGACCCGCCAGAAGCGCCCGCCATCGGGCCGCGTGTACATCTCGCCGGTGACGCTGAACTTTCCGCCGGGGTCGGTCAGCTCCTCGAGGCGAATCGTCTGCGTGAAGTTGTACGTGTCGTACGCTTTCTTCGCGGCGTCCTCATTCGCCGCGAATTTCCGGATGATTTCCTCCTGCGGAATCGGCGGCGGGCCGGGATGCGGCACCGAAGGGATGCGCTTGACCTCGAATTTCGGAGGAGGCGCCATCGGCCCCTGATTGTCCTGCGCGCGGGTGGGCGGCGCCGCGCCGAAAAGCAGAGTGAACGCGAGCAGAGCGCCGATGATTGGAAGTCGCTTCATAATCGATTTTGATTGGATGCGATATGCGCGCCGCGCGTTGAATGCAGTCGCATGCATCTTACGCGAAAAATAGCACGCCTTTCGCGCTTGGTGACGCAAAAGATTACAGATAGAATCGCTAGTTTACCGGCCCGGGCGGAACGGTCGTGAGCGAAGATCGAAGTACGAGGCGCTACTACGTCAGCGGAATGGTGCAGGGAGTGGGATACCGCCATTTCGTCGATCGCACGGCGCTGCGGCTCGGGGTGGCGGGATTCGCAAGGAACCTGCGCGACGGCCGCGTGGAGGTTTACGCGATCGGGACGGCGGAGTCGCTGGCGTCGCTGCGCGCGGAGCTGGAGCGCGGGCCGCGATCGGCTTCTGTCGAACGCGTGAGCGAGGAAGAGGCGGCGCTCGAAGCGCGCTGGGCCGAGGGATTTTCGATCGAGTTCGACGGCTAGACAAAGGGGAGTCGATGGACGACCTGAAAAAGCTGATCCGCGAGATTCCGGATTATCCGAAGCCGGGGATTCTGTTCTACGACGTCACGACGCTCCTGAAAGATAGCGGCGGCTTCCATTCCCTTGTGGACAAGCTCTGCGAACATTACCAGGGCAAGCACGTGGACATCGTGGCGGGCATCGAGGCGCGCGGCTTTATCTTCGCTCCTGCTCTCGCGTACCGCCTGGGCGCGGGCTTCGTTCCCGTGCGCAAGCCGAGGAAACTTCCCTGGAAGACGGCTTCGGTGACGTACCAGCTTGAATACGGCAGCGACACGCTCGAAATCCATCAGGACGCCATCGAAAAAGGCCAGCACGTGCTGGTCTGCGACGATCTGCTCGCGACGGGCGGCACGGCTGCGGCGGCCACGAGCCTCGTCCGCAAACTGGGCGGCAACGTGATCGGCGCGGCGTTTGCCGTGGAGCTGAATTTCCTCAAGGGGCGCGCCAAGCTCCCCGGCGTCGATGTGTTTTCCCTGCTGAAATACGACAGCTAGGAAGGGCGGAAATGGGAAAACCGAAAATGGGAAATGACCACCGGCTTCCCTTTTCTCTTTTCCAGTTTCTATTTTCCGTTTTCTGACTTGCGGCGCTGGCGGACAGCCTCAAAGAGCATCACTCCGGCGGCGACGGAAACGTTGAGTGACTTCACCGGGCCTGTCGTGGGAATCGAGACGAGAAAGTCGCAGCGCTTGCGTGTCAGCTCGTGCAGCCCTTCGCCTTCGCTGCCGAGCACGATGCCTACCGGCCCTTTCAAATCGACCTCGGTGAAGCTTTTTTCCGCGCGCTCATCGAGACCGACGAGCCAGTAGCCCGCTTCCTTGATTTCCTCCATCGCGCGAACCAGATTCTTCACGCGCGCGACCGGCAAATGCGCCAGCGCGCCCGCGGAAGCTCGCTCCACCGTGTCGCTCAGGCCGGCGGCGCGCCGCTCGGGGATCACAACGCCCTGCGCTCCGGCCGCGAGCGACGTGCGCACGATGGCGCCCAGATTGTGAGGGTCCTCGATGCCGTCGAGCAGGACCAGCAAACCCTGCGCGCTTTTCGCACGGAGCAAGTCTTCGAGCTCGATGGCGGGCTTCGCGGCAGCGAGCGCGGCGATGCCCTGATGCTCGCGCGTCCCGGCGAGGCGGTCGAGCTGCTGGCGGTCCTCAAAGCGCACTGGAACGCTGCGCGATTTCGCAAGACGGACGACGGCCTCGACGCGGTCGCCGTGGCGTCCGCGCGCGATCACAATTCGGTCGAGCGGGCGCCCCGCGGTGAGTGCTTCTTCGACTGCATGAAATCCTGTCATCCAGTTCATCTATTTTCGGGAACCCCCTAATCGAGCGCGGCGCAGAATTCGAGCATGCGCTGCCGCGCGCTTTTAGCCGGCACGGCAAAGGGGAGCTTCGCCGCGCCATCCAGCAGCAGAATCACGCGGTCAAGTTCGCCTTCGCCGGCGCGGCCCGCGAGCGCCACGCGAATCGGATGAAACATCGCCCGGCTGCGGTACGGCACCGCGGCTTTCATCCCTTCGATGATTTCCTTGAATCGCTCGGAATCGACGTCGCCACCATCGAGGATCCGATTGGCGAGCTCGCGGATCACGTCGCGCGCCCCTTCGCGCGCGAGCACGGCCTGGTTCGCCGCATCCTGCAAGGAAGCCGTGGCGTCATAGTTGAAGATCAGCGCGAGCAGCCCGGCGAGCGCGACGCGATCGGCGGCATGCGGCCCAAGAAGCTCCGCCGCACGCGCGAGCCAGATTTTCATCGCGGGTTCGGCATCCGTCTCGGGTGCCATTTCAAGCCAGCCATGTTCGCGCAGAATCGCGGCGACGTCCGCTTCGGCAAAACAATTCGCGGCTGAAATCGCTGCTTCCGCTCGAGTGTCGGGAGACATGCAGGGAGATTCTAGCGCAGTTGCGGGCGGAGCGAAGGCGCCCGCTTAGTGCTGGCGCACGGTGGCGATGGCGTGCGCGGCGATCGCTTCGCCGCGGCCGATTTCGCCGGTGCCTTCGTTGGTTTTTGCCTTCAGGTTGATGACATCCGTCGTAACACCAAGGGCTTTCGCGAGCGCCGCACGCATGGCCGGAAAATGCGGGCCGAGTTTGGGTCGTTCGCAGATCACGATCGCATCGAGGTGAACAATGCGCAGGCGGCGATCGGCCAGCAGCTTCGCAACGTGCTCGAGGAAAAGCAGGCTCGAAGCGCCTTTCCACCTCGGATCGGTATCCGGGAAGTGCGTGCCGATGTCGCCGAGGCTCGCGGCGCCAAGCAGCGCATCGCACAGCGCGTGGCTGAGCACGTCGCCATCGGAATGGCCCTGCGAGCCCTTCTCAAACGGCACTTCGACGCCGCCGATCATGAGTTTGCGCCCTTCGACCAGGCGATGGAGATCGTAGCCGATTCCGGAATGCGTCATTTTGCGCGGCGCTCCTGCTCGAGGTAGAAGCGGGCGAGGTCCATGTCCGAGGGGCGCGTGATCTTCAGGTTGCGCTCGGAGCCCAGCACGACGAACACGTCGTGGCCGAAGCGCTCGACGAGGGCGGCTTCGTCCGATGCGGTCACATCGTCCTGCTGGGCCTTGCGGAAGGCGTCGCGCAGGAGCGGATAGGTGAAGGCTTGGGGCGTCTGCGCCAGGACGATGCGCTCGCGCGGAATCGTCTCCGTGATCAGCGCCATGTCTTCCGGCAGGGTTGCGCGCTTCACTTCCTTCACCGTGTCGATGGCCGGGATGCCGAGGATGGCGGCGCCGCGCGCGCGCGTTTCGGCGATCAGGCGCTCGATCTGCTCGCGCGTGACGAACGGCCGCACCGCGTCGTGCACCAGAACGATTTCCGTGGACGGGTCCACCTGCGCCAAGGCGTTGGCGACCGATTGCTGGCGCGTGTCGCCTCCGTGGACCACGCGCGCGGGGCGGCCCAGCCCCGCCTTGGCAACTTTGTCCTGTAGCGAAACGACGTCATCTGCGCGCGTAGAGATGAAGAAATCGGTGATGGCGGGGCACGCAGCCAGCCGGCGCAAAGTGAAAATGATCAGCGGCACGCCGTCGAGCTCAAGAAACTGCTTCGGCAGGTCGGCGCCCATGCGGGTACCGAGCCCGGCAGCGGGGACAATGGCAGCGATTCGGCTCATAAGGGAGTAGAAGTCTATCGCAATCGAGGCATGCGGAGCGAGATAAAGGCATCAGGATGGTGAGTCAGCCTGATTTCTTCCGCAAAATGATGACTACGGCTCCGATCGCCGCGTAAAGTGCTGCGTTCAACATTCCAATTGTCGCGAAGATGTAGAATCCGCCCCATCCGATCACTTCGCAGTCAACGCAAGTGGCAAATAGGAGCGAAGGAGGACAAAGGATGAAGGATGCGATGCCCACAAGAAGGTCCACGCTGCTCATGGGCTTGGTGTAATCATGAACGGCGGACCATCCGTAAGTCGCCGCCGCAATCAACAGGCCAAGCACGGCAAAGCCGGAGATGACTTGCCAAGGCTTGCGCATCGTTACAACTACACGGTCGTTTCTTTGACTGCTTTCATGCGATCAAACCGACGCACGACCCGTTCTCGACCATTACTCACGACCGCCCGGATTCGGGATAGAGCGGGCGGGGCGGGCGCTCGCCGCCGCCTTCTGTAGGACGAGTTCCCGGCGCTTCCGCGCCTGCGGCGGACGCGATGCGCGGCTGTTGTTCGCCGCGTTCGTCGTAGCGGCCGAAGATCATCTTGCCGGCCGTGGTCTGATGTACCGACGTGACGCTGATATCGACCGTCTTGTTGATCATCTTGCGCGCGCCATCGACGACCACCATGGTGCCGTCGTCCAGGTAGGCGACGCCCTGGTTGTATTCCTTGCCTTCGCGCAGGATGAAGACGCGCATGATCTCGCCCGGCAGGACCACGGGCTTCAGCGCGTTCGCGAGCAGGTTGACGTTCATGATTTCGATCCCCTGAAGCGTGGCGACTTTGTTCAGGTTGAAATCGTTGGTCACGACCTTCGCATCGTAGCGCTTGGCCAGCTCGATCAGCTTCATATCCACGTCGGCGATGTGCGCGAAATCGTCGTCGGCGATCTGCACGTCAAGGTGCGGCATCTTCTGGATGCGCGCGAGCACTTCGAGCCCGCGCCGCCCACGCTGGCGCTTCAGCGGGTCGGCCGAATCGGCGACGAGCTGGAGCTCGCGCAGCACGAAGTGAGGAATGATGATGGTGCCGTCGAGAAACAGCGCGTCGGCGATGTCCGCCACGCGCCCATCGATAATGACGCTGGTATCGAGCAGCTTGACGGAATGCCTGTTGTTTCTCTCGCTGCCGAACACGCCTCCGAACGCTTGCAGGTTGAGCATGTCGCCTTTGTTCGCGCCGAGCACCAGGCCGATGTAGGTCATCACCAGAAAAATCCCCAGGCTGAAGAACGACCGCGTGCTTTCCGGAATCGTGGTGTGCGTGAAGATCAGCGAGATCAGGTAAGCGCCCAGAATTCCCAGAATCGATCCGATGGCGGCGCCGATCAAGCGGCGGAGGCTCGCCTTCCGGAGGCGCAGCTCAAAAAAGATCACCGAGATCGCGAACAAGAAGCCCGCGATGGCGCCATACTGGCTCGTCAGGTCGAAGGGGCGGAAATGAAAGCCGGCGCCCGTGCACACGACCGTGAAAATCATGCGGAAAGCCAGTATGTCCCAGAACGCGCCGGCGCTTTGCTGAGAAGGCCGCTGGGGAATGGCCAGTTTGGCGGGCGAATGGTCTGAAGTTGCGCCGGCTTGGGAACTGCCGGGAACGTTAGAAGTCCTTGGCATGGTGGCACCCTATGAAGCGTATGAAGTTATGAGTCAGCGATGACCCAGGTCCCTTTATGCCGGCTGTATGACGAGTATGTTGGTGCGCCGGATATGAATCGAAACCGCGTATAAGACAAAATCTATATGATGCAAACCAGTATAACACCGGAGGCAAATCGAGAGCGAACGTTGGTTGAGTGCGAGCGGTTAGAGGTAGTACCGCGGCACGCGGCGGCCGAGCGCGCAGAGGAGATCCGAAGTGACGGTGCCGATCTCGGCGGCCACGTCGGAGACCTTGATTTCGGCGTCTCCATCGCGGCCGTAGATCGTCACGATGTCGCCGAGCGCGGCTTCCGGCAGGTCGGTGACGTCGAGAGTCGTCAAATCCATCGAGATCGTCCCCACGAGAGGCACGCGACGCCCGCGCACGAGGACGCATCCGCGATTGGTCCGCTGGCGGAGGATGCCATCGGCATAGCCCGCGTTGATCACAGCAATGCGCGAGGGCCGCGCCGTCACGAACCTCGCGCCGTATCCCACCGGCTGGCCCGGCGGCAGGTCGCGAATCGTGATGATGCGCGCCCGGAGGGAAAGGCTCGGCTCGATCGGCAACCGCTCCCGCACTTCCTGGCCCTTCTGCGGCGGATCGAACGATTGATAGTAGCCGTAGAGAATCGCGCCGGGGCGGATCATGTCCGCGAACGTGTCCGGCCGGGCGCAGATCGCTCCGCTATTGGCCATGTGCACGATCCCGGGCGAAATTCCCAGCGCGCGCAACCGGTCCAGGCACCGGCGGAACATCTCTTCCTGATCGTCCGTCTGGCGGGCGCTGAAGTCCTCGGCCGAAGCGAAATGCGTGAACGTGCCTTCGAGCGCGATGTGGCGGCAATCGGCCAGCGCGCTCGCGAAGGCTTCGATGTCGGACGGCGAGATGCCGAGCCGGTTCATGCCCGTGTTGATCTTGAGATGGAAGCGCAGGCGCGATTTTCCGCGCGCGGCCTTCGCGGCGCGCTCGAGGTGGCGGACGTCATCGAGGCGCGTGACCGTCGGCGTCAGCCGATACTTGATGAACCGCTTCTCTTCCCCCGGCCAGAATCCCGTGAGTACCAGAATCGGCTTGCGGATGCCCGCTTCGCGCAGCTCGATGCCTTCGTTGCCGCAGGTGACGCCGAAGCGGTCCGCGCCGGCCTTTTGAAGCGCTTTGGCAACCGGCACGGCGCCCAGGCCGTAGGCGTTCGATTTCACGACGGCCAGAATCTCCGGCTTCGGCCCGATGTGGCGGCGGACGACTTTCAGGTTCCTCGCGATCGCTTTGAGCGAGATTTCGGCCCAGAGCGGCCGCCCTTCGAATTGGATGCGACTCGTCACGGTCTTTTAGAATGCCAGACTCTACCTCGACGGCGCGAAACATTCGCGCTCAGTAATTCGGCTCGCACCGTTTGGGTAAACATGCCGGTTGGGATCGTTGCAGCCGCGGGGCCATTCGTTTCCGGCGCGGGCTATCGCTGAAAATGGCTTAAGGCCAAGCAAAACGCAGAGGTTAGAGGGCGTGGCCGGAGTGGCTCAAACGAATCGCCGGAAACGCACGCGGGCAAAACGACACAACTGTGGCCGCCTGGCGACGCTGCCGGAGGCGCTATTCTTCGCCGCCGGAATTCCAGGTGTCCGGCGCAGCCTCTTCGAAGCGGGTGTGGCGGCTGAGGAAAACGAAGTTCAGGCTGCCGGTGGGGCCGTTGCGCTGCTTGGCGATGATGAGTTCCGCCTTGGCGCGATCTTCCTCGGGAATGTCCGTCTTGTAAAAATTCGGGCGGTTGATGAACAGCACGACGTCCGCATCCTGCTCGATTGCGCCCGACTCGCGCAAATCGGAGAGCTGCGGCTTGCGATCTTCGCGCTCGGGCGCGCGCGTGAGCTGGCTGAGCACGACGATGGGCACCTTCAATTCTTTCGCGAGGCCTTTCAGCGAGCGGGAGATGCTGGAGACCTCCTCCTGGCGGTTGGTGCCGCGTCCCGAGTGCGTGGGCACCACGAGCTGCAAGTAATCGACGATCATCAGCGAAAGCCCGCGATCGCGCTTGAGCCGCCTCGCCTTCGCGCCCATTTCCAGTACGGTCGAGGAAGCGGAGTCGTCGATCCAGATCGGCGCTTCACCAAGCTCCGCGAGAGACGCCGTCACCTTGGCCCAATCGTCGCGATTCATGTGCCCGGTGCGGAATTTGTGCGCGTCCACCCGCGCTTGCGACGCGAGCAAGCGCAGCAGCAGCGATTCCTTGGACATTTCCAGGCTAAACACGGCCACCGGCTGGCGCTGCCGCAGCGCCACGTTTTCGGCGATGTTGAGCGCGAGCGCCGTCTTCCCCATCGAAGGACGCGCAGCGAGGATGATCAGCTCCGAAGCCTGCAACCCCGCCGTCTCGTTGTCGAGCCCGGCGTACCCGGTCGCGAGGCCCGAAATGCGGCGGCCTTCGCTGAGAATTTTTTCCAGCCGGTCGTAACTTTCCTTGACGAGATCCTTGACGTTGATCAGTCCGGCCTTCACGCGATCTTCGGCGATCTGGAAAATCGTGGATTCCGCGCGATCGAGAATCACGTCCGCATCGTCGCCCCCGGCCAGCGCCTGCTCCTGAATCACCGACGTGGAGTAGATCAGGGTGCGCAGAATCGCTTTTTCCTTCACGATGCGCGCGTAGTGATCGACGTTGGTGACGCGCGGCAAGCCGTCGGCAAGCTGCGAGAGATACGCCACGCCGCCGGCAGCCTCGAGCGCGCCGCTCCGCGCGAGATCTTCCATCAGAGTGATCGTGTCGATCGCCTGCTGCTTTTCGCCGAGCTGCACCATGCGCTCGAAAATACGGCGGTGCTGCGGAAGGAAGAAATCCTCGGAGCGCAGGCGCTCCATGGCGGCATTGAGCGCGTGATTATCGAGCAGGACAGCGCCGAGAATGCTGCGCTCGGCTTCGAGATTGTGCGGTAGCGGACGTTCGAGGGTAGTGTCGCTGGCCATTCGTGATTCGCTTTATTTTCGCCTAACTTGCATTCGAGCGCAAGAGAGCATTTTTCGCCGCTCGCCGCGCGTTTTATTCGGGTCGTGTGGTGCCGATCGCATTCCCCAGGCGCGCACGATTGTGACACGCGGCGCGCGCGCGTCAACCGTATAGCCCTGTGGACATTTTCGGAAAAGTGGAAATCGCCGATCCGATCAGGATCGGCGTCCCGAGTTCCGCGCGTTTTGCGGAGCGAGGGACCTCTCTTCGTATCAGCGACTGAGCAACAAAAAAAGGGGCGCAGCAAGCAGCGCCCCTACGAACCGAATGAAATTGTCAAACGCTCGCTACTCTTCTTTTTTGACGGTGAGCTTCACGGTGGCGGTGACTTCGCGATGGAGCTTGATCGGAATTTCGAATTCGCCGACGAGCTTGATCGGATCGGCGAGCGTGATCTTGCGCTTGTCGATCGTGTAGCCCTTGGCGGCGAGCGCCTCGGAAACGTCCGCGGACGTGACCGAACCGAAAAGCTGCTCGTTTTCGCCCGACTTGCGCGAAACCTCGAGCGAAACGCCCGCAAGCAGCTCGGCGAGCTTTTGCGCCGCGTCCTTCTCGGTCGCTTCCTTCTTGGCAAACGTGGCGCGCATTCTCTCGAGCCGCTTCATGTTGCCGGCGCTCGCCTCGAGCGCGAGCTTCCGCGGAAGAAGAAAATTCCGCGCGTAGCCCTCGGCCACTTCCACCACCTGGCCGCGCGTGCCCAGCTTTTCGACGTCTTCCTGCAAAATGATCTGCATGACCTTTATCCTTGTCATCCCGAACCCAGCTGCGTCTTGCGCAGATGGTGGTGAGGGATCTGTTTTTGGTTTCGGTTCCGCCGGCGGTGCTCCGGAAGCGCCCGGTCGCTACAGCTCCGCGGCGAACGGAAGCAGGGCGATGTTCTGCGCCCTCTTGATCGCCACGGTGAGCCAGCGCTGATGGCGCGCGCATGTGCCGGTCATGCGCCGCGGAAGAATTTTCCCGCGCTCCTGCAAGAACGGCGCCAGAATCTCGGCCTTCTTGTAGTCGATGAAGTCCGACTTGTCCACGCAGAAGCGGCAAACCTTCTTCTTGCGAATAAAGCTTCGCTTGCCGCGCTTCGCGGGACCGCCCGGACGGCCTCCCTGCGGCCGCGGGCCTCCCGGCCCGCCGGGACCGGAGCGTCCCTGGTATCCGCCGCCAGACGGCGGCCCGGAATGCCCCGAAGGACCCGAAGGTGCCGAGGGTGCCGCCGGTGGCGCTGGCGGACGTGGTGCGTTTTCTTCTGCCATTCGATCTCTCCCTGACTACGATGTTGCAGCGGCCGGTTCGCCGCCACTCGCCGGTACCGGAGCAGATGGAGCAGCCGGCACGGCTGTCTTGCGCGGACGCCGTGCGGCGCGGCGTTCGCGGTGCTTCTTGAGCTTATCCTGCCGCTTCAATTCCTCGTCCACGCGCACGGTGAGATACTTCATCACCGCGTCGGCCACCTTCAACCGGCGTTCGAGTTCCTTCACCACTTCGCCGTGCGTCGAACGCACCACCATGTACACGTAGAATCCCTCGCGCAGCCGCTGCACGCGGTAGGCCATGCGCTTCCGGCCCCACTTCTCCGTCTTCTCGATCTTGCCGCCCTTTTCCGTCGCCGCGTGTTCGAGCGTCGCGATCACCTTGTCGACGTCTGGCTCGGGCGTGTCCGGCCGGCAGATGAAGATCAAATCGTACTGTCGCTCTTCCATTGTTCCTCTCGATTCCGTGCCTGCCCTGCGGCAGCAACCAGTCGCTTCCCTACTCCGTACTCTCCCCCGAGGGCGAAGCTTTGCGATTGAATCGCGACATCGCCTTCTCGAGGCCCTCGGTCAAAATCACTTCCACGGCGTCGGCCGCCTCGACGATTTCTTCCTGCGCGATCCGCCGCTCCTCGCGGCCCATCGTGCAGAGGACGTAATCCCTGCGATCGCCCCACTGCTGCTCCGGCTGGACGCCCATCCGCACCCGGATGAATTCGTCCGTGCCGATCGCGCCGAGGATCGACTTGAAGCCGTTGTGCGTGCTGTTGCGGCCCTTGTCCCGGATTCGCAACATTCCCCACGGCAGATCGGCCTCGTCGATCAGCACGATCAGGTCCGCCGGCTCGCATTCGTACCGCTCGAGCAGCATCCGCACGGCCACGCCGCTCAGATTCATCATCGTCTGCGGCTTCGCCAGCACCACTTCGTGCCCGGCGATCTGCCCGCGTCCCACGAGCGATTTCGATTCCGGCCGCGTCACTCGAATACTCGCCCGCTCCGCCAGCACATCCACGGCGAGGAAGCCCAGGTTGTGCGGCGTCCACTCGTAATCGGGACCAGGATTGCCGAGGCCGACGATCAATTTCATGTGCCGCGCTCCGCGGGGCGCATAAGCGCGCGCGATTCCGTTGCCGTCCGCCGCGCCGAGGCGCCCGGGCTACTTCTCCTTGCCCTTCTTCTCGGACTTCTCGGCCTTCTCGGCCTTCGGAGCTTCCGCCTCGCCTTCGGCCTCGCCCTCTTCTTCCTTCTTGCCCTTCTTGATGACCTCGGGCTCGGCCGGCGCGGTCTCTGAAGCCACCGCCGCTTCCGCCGCCGGCTCTTCTTCCTTCTTGAGCATCACGACGTGCGCCAGCACGCGCTGCGGGTCCGTGAGCAGCTTCATCTTGTTTGGATCGATCGGCAGATCGCTGGCGCGAAGCTGCTTGCCGATCATGAGGTCGGTGACGTCGACTTTGAATTCTTCCGGGATGTCGCTCGGCAGGCACTCGAGCTCGACCTCGCGCGTGACCATTTCAAAGATGCCGCCCTGCATCTTCACGCCCTGCGGCTCGCCGAACGTGTGCACCGGCACGCGGACGCGCATGCGCACGTCCATCGCGATGCGGAGCAGGTCCACGTGGAGCAGCGACCCGCTCACGGGATCGACTTGCCAATCCTTGAACATGGCTCTTTCTTCCGCGCCGCCTGCGACGCGAACGTTGAAGATCGTGTTGTGGCCGGTTTCCGAGCGCAGAATGCGCGCCACCTGCTTGGCGTTCACCGTAAGCGCGATCGAATCCTTCCGGTCGCCATAGAGAACCGCGGGGACCATTCCGGTGAGGCGCGTGCGCCGCGCGGCGTTCTTTCCGCGCTCTTCGCGAACTTTTCCTTCGATTGTAAACGTTTCCATTTTCCTTTTCCTTGACGCAGGCCTCAGGTCTGAAGGCCTGAGCTACCTTTCATCACATAAACAATTCGCTGATCGAAGTCTCTTCGTGAATCGACTGGATGCCGCGCGCCAGCAGCGGCGCGACGCTCAGCACCTTGATCTTCGGCAACGCCCGCGCGGCGTCATTGAGCGGAACGGAATCAGTCACCACCACTTCCTCGATCTGCGATTTCATGATGCGCTCGACGGCCGGTCCGGAAAGGACGGCGTGCGTCGATGCGGCAAACACCTTGGTCGCGCCGTTTGCGAGCAGCGCTTCGGCCGTCTTCACCAGCGTGCCGGCCGTGTCGATGATGTCGTCAACCACGAGAGCCGGGCGCCCGGCGACATCGCCGATCAGGTGCATGACCTCGCTCACGTTAATGTCGATGCGGCGCTTATCCACGATGGCCAGCGGCGCGTCGATCCTCTTGGCAAACAGGCGCGCCCGCTCGACGCCGCCCGCGTCGGGCGAGACCACTGTGATCGGCCCGAGCTTCTTCTTCTGAAAATATTCGACCATCACCGGCGCCGCGTACAAGTGGTCCACCGGGATATTGAAATACCCCTGAATCTGCGGCGCGTGCAGGTCGAGTGAAAGCACGCGGCTCGCGCCCGAAGTCTCCAGCAGGTCGGCCACGAGCTTCGCCGAAATCGCCACGCGAGGGCGGTCCTTGCGATCCTGCCGCGCGTACGGGTAATACGGAATCACCGGCGTAATCCGCCAGGCCGACGCGCGCTTGAATGCATCGATCATCAGCAACAATTGCATCAGGTGATGATCGACCGGGTTAGAACACGGCTGCACGACGAACACGTCGGCGCCGCGCACGTTTTCCTTGACCTGATAGCGCGTCTCGCCGTCCGAAAACTGGCCGTGCTCGGCCTGCCCCAGCGGCACGCCGAGATAACGGCAAATCGCGTCCGTCAAAGGCGCGTTCGCCGTGCCGCAAAACACCTTACACTTGTCAACGGCCAAGAACTCCCCCCGAACCGGTCGCAGTCCACCCTAACGCCCGGCCATACCTTTCCCTGGAAAGGGTTTCGACGACGAAAACTGAGTCTTCACGGAACGCACGAGCGGTTCGGCGCGCCTGCGCTGGGTTTCGGAAGACTCCGAACACCGCCGACCCGCTACCCGCCAGCGCGGCATCCGCGGCTCCTCGCTTGAGCAATCCGTCCCGAATCTCTTCGAGTCTCGGATGGCGGCTGAAGACGGGCCCCTCGAAATCGTTCGAGATGCCTGACTCCTGCCGGCTCCAGCACAGAGCGCAGAACCCCCAAATATTAGGGCGTTTCGCGCGTTTTGTCAATTCGGCCGAAAGCCACTGATAGGCGTCCTTCGTGCTGACGCCGATGTCTTTCGGCGAAACCACGACGATCGTGCGGCGCGGCGCGTCCGGGAGCGGGTAGATTTCGTCGCCGCGATTCACGGCCAGCGCCCGGCCGCCGAACAAAAAAAACGGCACGTCCGCGCCCAGGCCGGCGGCGATTTCCATCAGCCGCGCAAGCGGAAGCTTCTTTTTCGTCAGGCGCAGCATGCCGATGAGCGCCGCCGCTGCGTCGCCCGAGCCTCCGCCCAGGCCACGCGCCACGGGAATTTTCTTTTCCAGCCGCGCGCGAATGCCCCCGCGAAATCCGGTCTCGCAGGCGACCGCGTCAATCGCGCGATGGACGAGATTTCCCGGGCCCGCCGGCAACGAGGGATCGTCCGTCTCCAGAAAAATTCCGGGCTGCGAAGTGCGCGAAAGCTCGAGCGTGTCGTGCAACGAGATCGCCTGAAAGATCGTGCGCAGCTCGTGAAAGCCGTCCGGACGCTTTCCCAGGACATGCAGGCACAAATTGATCTTGGCAAACGCCGGCAGGCGCACCGATCTTTTCTTCGTGCCACTTTTCGCGACGGGCATGCGGGGGAGCTTACTGCGGTTTCGCCGTTTCCGGAGTGGATTTCTGCGCGAGGCGCCGCTTCAGGTTCTTGAGTTGCGCCTCGACCTCGTTCACCTTGTCGGGCTCGTAATCGGCGGGCAGGGCCTTCTGCCATTCGCTCAGCGAGCGCTCGAATAGCTCTGCGGCGCGCTCGTTCTGCCCGAGTTTCAGATAGACGCTGGCGAGATGGCTCAGAATCGTCGGATCCTGCCCTTCGTGATCGACGGCCTTGCGCAGATTTTCCTCGGCTTCGGCGAGCTTGTTCTGCTTGTAATACGCCCAGCCCAGGCTGTCGAGGTAAGCGCCGTTATTGGGCTCCTGCTTCAGGGCGCGCTGGATCAGAGAAGTCGCCTCTTCCACACGGATGCCGCGATCCGCCAGCATGTATCCGTAGTAGTTCAGGGCGGGAGCGTTGTTGGGATTCGCGTCCAGCACTTTGCGAAACTGCTGCTCGGCCTGGTCGAATTTCTTCTGCCGCTCGTAGATGGAGCCCAGCATGAACCACGCGGTTTCCTTGCCGCCGGCCTCGCGCGCCATCTGTTCGGCCTTTTGGGCGGATTGTTCGGCCTCCGCGTATTTTTTCCCGCGGGTCTCGACCTGCGCGATGTCGATATAGATTTCCTGGTCGGAGTCGTTTCCGTGCAGCAGCCCTTCGAGGAGCTGCTTGGCAGTGGCGGTGTCCGATTTTTCGCCGTAGAGCATCGCCAGGGTCACGGTGAGTTCCGAAGCGTCACTGGATTGCGCGAGCGCCTTCTTCGTTTCGGCGATCGCGCGGTCGATATCGCGGCTCTGGCGGTACGTGTCGATGATCAACACCTGGGCGCGCTTTTGCGAATCCGCGTTGAGCTTCGCCATCTCCTCAAATGTTTCGATCGCGGCGGAATAGTTGCGCTGTTCGCGGTACGCGCGGCCGAGTTGCTCGTAAAGAATCGCCAGCGCGCTGGGGCTCCCTTCGCCGCCGGCCTGGCTCTTGATTCCCGCGATCGCGTCGGCGAGCACCTTCACGGCGTCGTCGTAGCGGCCCTCGTCCTGATAGAGCAGCGCCTCGTTGTAGAGGATCTCGAGGCTGCCGGGCGCGAGCTGCTTCGCGCGCAACAGGCTCGATTCGGCCTGATCGAACTGGCCCAGCCGGCGATAGAGCTGCGCGGCGCGCAGATAGTTTTCCGAGGTGCCCGGCTCGAGTTCGGAAAGCTTCTTGTACTGTTCGAGCGCTTCCGCGTATTTGTTCTGCTCCATCAGCGCCTGCGCGAGCCCGTGTCGATGGCCCGGATCGTCCGGATCGCCTGCAATCGCTTTTTGGTACGCGTCCTCGGCCTTCGCGTAATCTTTAGCCTGCGAATACGCGTCGCCCAGCAGATCGTAAATATCGGGTGAGGCAGTGTCCCCGGCCGCGTGCGTAAGCAGGTCGATCGCCTCCTGCGAGCGTCCTTCATCGATGAGGAGCTGGCTGAGCTGCTCGAGCGCGGGCCCGTTTTCCGAATCGTGCGTGAGGACGCCGCGAAGCACTTTCTCCGCCTCGGCGTGCTGATTTTCAAAGCGGTAGAGCCGGGCGAGCCACAAAGACGAGTACGTGTCGCTTGGGTCGACCTTCAGGATGGCCTGAAACTGCTCGACGGCCTTTGTCAGATTTTCCTGCTGCACTTCTCCGGCGGTCATGTCGCCGAGCGTGCGCACGTAGATGCGGGCCAGCAGGCGGTGCGCGTCCACGTTATCCGGATCGATCTTGAGCGCGGCTTGTGCCTGAATCACCGCGTCGCGGATGTGCTGCGACTTCGCGTAAATTTCGGCGAGGCGTTCGAGAATTACGGCCGAGCCCGGCTCGAGCTCGAGCGCCTTCTTGTACGATTCGATCGATTCCGTCGCCGCGTCGCCGCTGCTCGTCAGCTCGAATTGCAGTTCCTGGAGATGGCCCATCGAGAAGTAGTAGTAGGCATCGGCGCTGGGAGCTGGATTCGCCGGCTTTCCGCTCGTGGACGATGGTGCCGGGACCTGGGCCTGCGCAGCCGGCTGCGGGCGAGCCGCGGCTCCCGTGGAGGCGATCGCCACCCCGAAGAGAATGGCCGAAATGGCGCTCGTAAGGATCCGTTTCATTGTGCGTGGTAAAATAGGATTATCGTATAGGGTCATAAAGGCGTCAAAGTATTCCCTGCCGGCGAGTTCCTGGCCGCCTCTCATTCTTGTAAGACGCAGGCGGGGATTTTGCGGTTGTGTTTGATTTGCATTCAAGCGAACATCGGCGATCCGGGGAGATTCAATGAAGCGCGCGACGCTACGCAGGGCCATTCTTGCGGCATTCGGCGCCTCGCTCCTGATTGCCGGGATTCCCGCACGAGCGGCGGGACAACAGCCGGCCGGCGCGGGGATGCAGGCGCCTCCCGATGCTGCGAAAGTTGCGGCTCCCGCGCCCGCGCCGAAAACGACGCTGGCGGACTTCGCGTGGCTTGCGGGAAGGTGGCAGGGAGCCTGGGGCCCGCGGATCGCGCAGCAAGTGTGGACGGCGCCGAGAGCCGGGGTAATGTTGGGCACATTCCAGCTCGCGGAAAACGATAAGACGCTCGTGCTCGAACTCTTCACGCTGGTCGAGGACACCGACGGAATCCAACTGCACCTGCGGCACTTCACGCCGTCGTTGGTGGCCTGGGAGAAGGCAAGTCCTGCGGTTCTGAAGCTGGCGAGCACCGATCCGAAAACCATCACGTTTGAGAACCCGGTCGATGGACAGCCGAAACGTGCCTCCTTCACACGGATTGACGCGGACACGTATGTCTTGCGTTCGGAAATCGTTCCCGAGAAGGGCGATCTGCAGGTGACCGAAATCACCTACCGCCGGCAGGTGGATGCGCCACCTTCAAAGCGCCATCGTAAGTCCACGGAATAGACCGAAGCCAACTTCAGAATTTTCGCAGGAACGTCTCAGGCGACGGGTTGCGGCTGTTTCTTCCGAGTCTGCTTTTGGGCGTAGAGTGCGTGGTCCGCGCGCTGGAGCAACTCTTCGGATGTTTCGCCTTGCTTGTAGTCCGTCCAGCCCGCCGAAAAATTGAAGGAAAACATCTTCGTCTCGAATTCCGCTTCGAGCGTGGACAGGCGTTCGAGCACGTGCTGCACGTCCTCGGGCGGGCATTCCGGCAGCAGCACCACGAACTCGTCTCCGCCGATTCGCACGGCCAGATCGGAGCCGCGA
Organism: Candidatus Acidiferrales bacterium; assembly: GCA_035604415.1. Classification (GTDB taxonomy): domain Bacteria; phylum Acidobacteriota; class Terriglobia; order Acidiferrales; family UBA7541; genus Palsa-295. The sequence goes on along the minus strand of DATNIN010000013.1, from coordinate 80,887 downwards.
ATCGCCTTGCTGAGGCGCTCGCCGAATGTCTTCAGGGCCAGATCGCCGGCCCCGTGCCCGTAGCGGTCATTGATGCGCTTGAGGTCGTCCACGTCCATCATCAGAACCGTCAAGGAAGTTTTCAGTCTTTGCGCGCGCGAAATCTCCGAGACCAGCCGCTCCTGCGCATACCTTCGGTTGTGGAGTCCGGTGAGCGGGTCGAGCATCGCGAGCTTAAGGTACTCTTCGGCCAGCATGTGTTCCCTGGCGGAGATATCGATCTGATCCGCAAGGCGGCGGCGCGTCCGCCGGAGCTGGACCTGCTGGTACAGCGTGTAAACGCTGAACAGCAATACGAGGCCGACCAGCGCGCGAACCGATTGGTTGATGTGGAACTGGTAGAACGGGTCGTTCGGGTCCGATATCACCTGCAACGACAGCGTCGCGACCGCGGTGGTGAGCGAGATGATTACGACGACGGCCAGGACCCACAACGACCAGTTGCGCCGTCCGAGCTCCTGCAAATCGCTCCGAATTGCCTGTGCGCGCTGCTCGACTCCGCTGTCGTGTAGCAAGATTTCGTCTGTGCTCACACGTGTTGGAGACGTTGCCATCGGGGGATCGCCTATTCTCAACGTAATCTTCTGTGTACGTGGTGGTCAAGGTCCGGTGGGACAGCGTTTCCAGGTAGGCACTACAATGCAAGCTTTGGGTGCGTCATCGCCGCTGCTGCGTCGAGCGCCTGCGCAAATCTGTTAGAATCGCCTCATTGATATGTTTCAGTGGGGCTGTAGCTCAGATGGATAGAGCAGCAGTTTCCTAAACTGCGTGTCGGGAGTTCGACTCTCCCCAGCCCCACCACTTCTTCGGTTTAGGCGCGCCTTCAGTGCCCTCAGCCGACGATTGAGCCAGCTACTAGAATCCCCGGTTCATCGTTTGCTGGATCTGTTGGTTGAGTTCGTTCTGCCGTTGTCTTTCGAGCTGCCGCTGCGCTTCGGCCCAGCGTTTTTCTTGCAACTCCTGCAGCTTCTTCTCTTGCTCCGCGAAAGCCTTCTGCAGTCTTTCTTGCTCTTCCTTGAGTTTGTCCGGCTCGTTCTTGTTCTTGTACTTGTCTTCCTGGGCTTTCGCCGCGTCACCGTGTCCTTGCTTCTGTGCCTGGTTCTCTACCTCTCGACGATCCGTCTCCCGCTTCCAGGCCTCAGCCTCGGCTTGCTTGAAGGCTTCACGCGCCTGCTCGATGATTGCCAGCCTATCCCGCTCCCGCTGCTCGTGTGCCCTTTGTTCGTCCAACCGCTGCTTTTCCCGCTCCTGATGCTCCCGTTCCTTCTGTTCATGCTCCGCTTTTTCGCGTGCTTCCTTGAACTGCTTTTCCGCCTCTCTTGCCTTTAGTTCCTCCACCTGCTGCTTTGCCTGCTCTACCTCCCGCAGACCCTTCGTCTCCAGCTCCAGGCGGTCCTCTTGTTGCAACTGATCCACGACAATCGTTTTGCCGTGGTCGTACGCGTTTTCGATGCGTTCCACCGTTTGATCCCAGCGCTCGCGCTGCCTTTCTTCGAGATGCGACATCTGCGCTTCAAAACGTTCGTTCTGTTGCTGTTCGAATAGCTCGGTGTGCCTGCCGGTCTCCTGACCGTACTGCCGAAGTTCCGCCCTGGCCGCGTCCTGATACTTCTGGAGTTCGGCCCGTTCGTCCGCGCGGAGACGTATGTCCTCCTCTCCTGCGATTGCTTTGCACCGCGCGATTTCCTCCTCTCTCGCGCGCTCGCGTTCCCCTGCTTCCCGCTCTGCCTCTTCGCGCTCTTCCTTCTCGTGTTCTTCCTTTTCTCGTTCCTCTTCCTCGTGTTCCTCTTTCTCCCGTTCTTCCTTCTCTCGGTCTTCCTTCTCTTGATCTTCTTTCTCTCGTTGTTCTTTTTCCTGCTCTTCCTTCTTCTCGAAAAACTCCTTTTCCTGGAGTTCCTTTTCGGCCTGGGCCTCTTTGGCAAACTCCTCTTGCTTTTCTCGCTCCTTGTCGCCGAAAAACTCTTTTTCCTGCTCCGCCTGCTGCTGGAAGAATTCCTTTCTTTCTTCCTCTTTGCGTACGGCCTCTTCCTTGAAAGCCTCCTCACGCTGCTTTTCTTCCTCGCGGGATCGAACCTCCGGATCGCGCGACTCCTCCAGCGCCTGCCGCGCTTCTTCGCGCGCTTGTTCTTCCGGATCGATCTCGGGCTCGCGCTCCGGCTCCGGTTCGGGGAGTTCCTTACTGAGCCGATCCTCTTCCGCCATCTGATCCGGAACGATCTCCGGCTCGGGGATTTCAATTTCCGGCGGCTTTATCTCGATTTCCGGAGGGTCGGGAGCCACGCTGTGTCGCAAATCCAAACGCGTGCCGAGCGCTTGCGCCGCAAGTCTGATGAGCTGAGCCAGCAGGTCGGCGTGGCCCAGGGCGGGAGTCATGCGGGGCCCTCATACTTGGGCAGGGGAAGAACGATCTCGGACGGGTTCGCCTCCACGAAGCGAATGCGCAACCCGGGGGCGAGGGGGATTCCGTGCGCGGCCAACACGGGATTCGGATCTTGAAGCAGCGCTTGCCGTAGTTTCTTGTCGGTCTTCGAGGCTTCGACGAGCCGCGCCAGGCGCTGGTTGATCTCGTCCCTGGACTTCGCCGGCTCCATCTAGACGCTGCCCATCCGCGACGTCAACGTCGGGTCCATGTAGGCGAAATTCTTCCGCACGCGCCCCGGCCTGGCCATGCCGCGGGCCCACACGATCACCATGTCCTTGTACTCTTCGCCGGCAAGAACGTTCGGCTCGACAACTTTCACACGCGATCCGTCGATCACGCTCTCGCGGTAACCGATGTCTTCGGAGAGCTTCTGCGCGGTTCCATTATTCAGGTCCGGGTTCATGTACATGCGCACGCCGCAATTGCCCACCATGCCCTCGGCATTCTCGTACGCCTGTTTCAACTGTCCGATGTCCTGCGTGAACATCCAGAGCTTGATGCCATAGCCCGCTCCGACAACCAGGGCTTGCTCCACAGGTGGCATATTGCTGAGCTGCGGCAGTTCGTCGAGCAGGAACAGGATCGGGGGCCTGGGAGGGTTGGTCCGAGGCGGTGGTGGACCGCTGCACAGCATGTTGATGTGCTGGCCGACGAGCACCCTCAATACCGAGCGGTAGCTCTTGATCTGACCGAGGTCGAAGCAGAGATAGATGGTCGGATCGTCGCCGTGGCCGGTCCCCTTGCGGAGATCGAGCGGCGTCCAATCGGACTTGGTAGTTGCGGCTTCGATTTCATCTCCCATCCAGGACTTCATCGCCGCTTGCGCTTCCTGGAGCACGTTGCCGCGAGTTTCGGGCGGAAGCGTGGTTGCAAGAGACGCGCCGGCGCGGGCCAGCGTGGGCATGTCGACCCGGGCCTGTAGGTAGGTCACGAACTCGTCCCATCCGACTCCGTAGATGATGTCGATCACCTTGGACATCGGGCGCTTGGTGACGTCCTTCTCAAGGCAGACGTAGGCGATCGCTGCTTGCAGCACCTCGGCGGCCTTGGCCTGGAAAAACTTGGAATTGCCGGAGGCCTTCTCATCCGGAACGATCATCAAGTCGGCGATGAGCCCGGAATCCGACCAGATCGAATCGGAACGAACCGCGGTCAACGGGTTATAGCAGTGCGTGTTCCCACGATCGAGAGGGCTGAACTTGTAAACGGGGCCGACATTTTCTTTCCGCCATTTGCTGGTCTTGGCGTAAATCTCTCCCTTGACGTCCAGTACGATGGCCGGGCCTTTGAAGCGCAGCATGTTCGGATAGACTTGGCCTTCCGTCTTGCCGGACCGCGTCGGCGCCACGGTGATGAGCGACCCTTCGCCGTCGTAGTACCAAACCTTCTTCGGGGTTTTGTCGTCCAGGCCCAGAATCAGGCCCGTGCTAATCGACGCCACGTTGTCGGTGGACTTTAGAGGCGCACTGGGAACCAGATCGCCGCCGCCCCCCAAGAGCCGGGACTTCAACTTCGCGAGAACGGGATGGTCGGGGTTGGTTTGAAGCGCCTTCATGAGGTCCTGCAAGGCGATGTTTACGCTTTGCTCGAGCTTGTAGCCGCCGATATATTGGTCGAAGTCGTTGATCCCGTATTTTGATTCGCCGTATAGCATCCCTTTGCCGTCGCCATAGATGATCCCAATCCGGCCGATGTAGAAGTTGTTGTACTGCTGCATGTCCAGGTTATAGAGGTGATAGCAGGTTCGAAGAGCTTCGACTTCGCGAAGCGTCATGGCCGCGAGCGAGCGGCCCATCTCGACCCGCATGTCGAATCCGCTATCGACCAGAGTTGCCCTAACGGTCTCCTGACGTTTGTCGAAGACTTCATCGATCCTGGCGGTCCGTAATTCCGGCGTGGGGCCGAAGAGCTCCAGCGCTGCCCGATTGCTCTTCTTCCATCCTTTTACGTTATCCGCGCCGCGATTGCCTGATTCGCCGCCACCCCCGTCCGCAAAGCGTTTAAGCAATTTGATTGCGATTCCAAAGACGGCAATCCAGAAGACCCATGTCACCAGGGTTCCGAACGCGCCGAAAAGACCGCTCATGATTCCGGCGACAAAACTGAAAATATTTCCAAAGAAGCCGAGAATGGAGCCGAGCCAGCCGCTGGATGCCGTCGTCCTCCCGCCGCCGGTTGTCGTCGTCGTCCCGCCGCCAGTGGGTATCTTGGAGGGAGTGCCGACCACCGTGCAGGTCTGAATCAACTTGACCAGGGCGCTGTGCAGCACAAACGTCCCGGGTGTCTGCCCGTTGGCCAGCGGAGCCCGATCGGGAAACTGGACAACGCAGTCGTTGTAGGGCTTGTCGCTGGCGTCCACGCAGGACACCGCCACGATGCGCTGCCCGTTGCACATGTAGTAGGTGTTGAGCTGGAGAGGCTTTTGCGCCAGCAGATCCGGGGCAGCCATCATGCAAAGGAGAATCGCGGCGACAATCCGCGGCGCCGTCCCAAATGCCTCCGTGGACTTCCTTCCGGCTGTACGCGAATACTGGGGTATCTTGTGCAAAACGAAATCCTCCGGCGGCCGACTGATGTTGACCGTGTTTTCGAAAAGGAGACCGCAAGAAGATAGCAAAGCGGGTCGGGCGCCACAAACTAAAACTGGACTGACCCGCGCGACGCTGGAGGTTGGAAGTACGCTCGGAAGTACCGCGTTCCCAGGCTGCCGCGCATGAGGGTGGAGGCGAGCACGGCGTGCAGGCTCATTCGAGTGTTGGATTCTCAGGCTGCCTGGTCGCGTACTTGCGGGTTGGGCTCGGCATCAAGCATGCCGCAACGACCGCTGCAACAAATCAACGACGCGGACCGGCGGGCACACGCAAGCTCTACCGCGAAGCCGAAAATCTCCCTGGACGTTACTCGGAACTTCCCGGCCTGTGCGGGTCCCCTCCCCGCCGCCTCGCAGCCTCTTCTCTTCCCTGCTGCTCAGCCTTTCGCTTTCCCCATTGGATCAAGTAATATCCGCCGACAAGAACAACGGCAAAACCTATGTAGAACTCCATTTCGATCGTCCTCCTCCCGAATCGCTCGACTTCGGCAATAGCCGCCCGCTGGCGAGGTAACCTCATATCACCAAATGAGTCTCGCTCGAAACTATATTTCGAATGACCGCTGTCGGCCCGCCAAAGGTCATCGAAAGTTCGAATCGGGCCCATTCGAGGGGAGGCGTTGACACGCCCCCCAGCACCCGTATAATCGTTCTTCGCCCAGTCTTCGCGGGACCCCAGGCAGCTCGATTCGAAAGCAGGAACTGTGACGCCGCCCTACAGCATGGCCCTCTGGATCGTTCAGGGTGGGAATCCGCTCTCGCACTACTGGCAGCGGCTGGTCGATCCGACGTTCCGCGGGCTCTACCAGGCCAACGCGTTCGACATTGCCATCATGGTGCCCTACTTCATCGTGATGGCCATCCTGGCGATGTACGGAATCCATCGCTACGCGCTCGTCTACAACTACTTCAAGAACCGGAAAAACGTTCCCGGCCCGCCGCCGGATATGGCCGCGTGGCCCAAGGTGACGGTCCAGCTCCCCATTTACAACGAGCGCTACGTGATCGAGCGGCTGATCGAGACGGTCGCGCAGTTCGACTATCCGCGCGAACTGCTCGACATTCAGGTGCTCGACGATTCCACGGACCAGACGCAGCAGGTGGCGCGCGATTGCGTCGAGCGGCATCAGGCTCTCGGCGTCCCCATCACGTACATCCATCGCGACAATCGCGAGGGTTTCAAGGCCGGCGCGCTCCAGGAAGGGTTGAAAACCGCGACCGGCGAGTATGTCGCCATCTTCGACGCCGATTTCATTCCGCCCGCCGATTTTCTCCGGCGCACTGTGCCGTATTTCAACGACGCGAAGATCGCGATGGTCCAGACGCGCTGGAGCTACGTCAACCGCAACTACTCGACGCTGACCGAGGTGGAAGCGATCATGCTCGACGGCCATTTCGCGATCGAGCATTCGTCGCGATTTCGCAGCGGGCTCTTTTTCAATTTCAACGGCACAGCCGGAATCTGGCGCCGCACCGCGATCGAAGACGCCGGCGGCTGGCAGCACGACACGCTCACCGAGGACACCGACCTTTCCTATCGCGCGCAGATCCGCGGCTGGCAGTTCCTCTATTTGCCCGAGATCGATTGCCCTTCGGAATTGCCGGTGGAGATGAACGCCTTCAAGTCGCAGCAGGCGCGCTGGGCCAAGGGGCTGATGCAGACGGCGAAAAAGATTCTGCCGCGCGTGTTGCGCGCCGATGTCCCCGCCAAAGCGAAGGTCGAGGCGTTTTTCCATCTCACGGCGAATATCAGCTATCCGTTCATGGTGTTTCTCTCGATCATTTTGCTGCCCGCGATGATCGTGCGGTTCTATCAGGGATGGTTTCAGGTCCTGGTGATCGACCTGCCGCTGTTCCTGGCTTCGACGTGCTCGATTTCGTCGTTCTATCTTGCCGCCGAGCGCGCTTTCTACCCCAAGACGTGGAAGCGGACTTTCCTCTACCTGCCGTTCGTGATGGCCGTGGGCATCGGGCTTTCGGTGCGCAATGCGTTTGCCGTGATCGAGGCGATCTGCGGAGTGAAATCGGAATTCGTGCGCACGCCGAAATACAAAGTGGAAGCCGGCGGCAAGCGGCAAGGCGTGTTCGCCAAGAACTCCTACCGCAAGCGCGCCGGGTTCATGCCGTACGCCGAAGTGCTGCTCGGAATTTACTTTGCTCTCGCAGTGCTCTACGCGATTCAGAACGAAAACTACGCCACCGTTCCCTTCTTCCTTCTCTTCGTCTGGGGCTACCTCTATACGGGCCTGATGTCGCTCGCGCAGACCTACTTCCAGGGGCTGAGCTTCGCGCGTGAAAGCGCCTCGGCGTCCGCCGAAGCGCGCTCCGCCTCGACTGGCATCCCCGGCTTCTAAGCGTTAAGCCGCTCGCGCAACTCCGCGCTCGGTCTATCCGCTCTTCTCAACCGCGCATTTCTCAACCTGCGGCACCAACAAACACACCGGTGAGCAAGAATCTCCCGGTGGGGTACATCACGCGAAGCGGTGATTTGCATCACTGAGCCTCCGAACGTTTCCCCGTACTGTCCAACGCGTGCCCAGCAGCCGACGAGACCGTTAAGCCAGAGGAAACTCGGCCGATAGAGTGCTGAGGCGGTCCCCGCCGGCATGCCCATGGGGCACGGTGCGCGGCGCACGACCGGCCGGTGCACGGAAACAACCGTCGTTCGACAGGGCCTCGCAGATCATTTGAAGAAGATTGCTGGACCGGGAGCGGAAGCTCGGTGGGGACAGCGATAAAAGGAGAAAAGTTGCAATGAGGAGACAATCTCGCAAGCCGTACTTCGGCATCAGTCTGGCAGTCAGCTCACTAATCGCACTTGTATTTGCGGCGGGACTTCGCGTGCCCACGGCGCGCGCAGTGCCCAGTTTTTCGCGCCAGACGGGCTTCCCATGCATTTCCTGCCACACAACTCCGCCGGAGCTCACGCCGCTCGGGCGGACATTCAAACTCAACGGCTACACCATCACGGGGATGCCGGTGACGAAAGCGGAGAAAACCTCAAGGGAAGCTGGGCTGAGCCTCCTTCAAAACCTGCCGCTTTCCGTCTTTTTCGAAACTTCGTACACGCAAACCAACAAGGTCGTGCCGGACTCGCAGAATGCCAGCTTCGAATTTCCCCAGGACGTGTCTCTCTTCCTCGCCGGCGCGTGGTCTACCCATGTGGGGAGCTTCGTGCAGTTCACCTACAGCACGCAAGCCGATCACTTTACCTGGGATCAGACCGATATCCGCTACGCCAACTCAAGAAAGGTAGCGGGTAAGACTCTGATGTATGGCCTCACGCTTAATAACACGCCGGGCGTTGAAGATCTCTGGCACACCACGCCTGCATGGGGCTATCCGTTTATCGCGGACGATCAAGCACCCACACCGGCGGCTTCTTCCATCATCGACGGCACCCTGGCGCAGGATGTCGCCGGAGTCGGCGCGTATGGGATGTGGAACGATCACCTTTATTTCGCGACAACGATGTATCGCTCCGATCACATCGGCTTTGGCCAGCCGAATTCCGGTCATAATAGCTCACTTGCCGCGTTCAACATCCACGGCCTCGCACCCTACTGGCGTGCCGCCTGGCAACAGACCTGGACAAACAACTATCTCGAGGTCGGCACCTACGGAATGTACATGAAGTCGACTCCGAACGATGTCGTTGGCCCGACGACCGAGTCCGGCGCCACGCTCACCGACAACTATACGGACGTGGCGGCCGATTTTCAGTATGACCGCACAATTCCAAAATTCCACAACGACATTCTCTCGATCCGCGGCGTTTACATCCACGAGAACTCGGCACTGCATGCAAGCGATACCGACAATCTCGGACTGGCGGACAGCGTGCCTCATCATCTCAACACGATCAAGGCGAACGCCGAATACCATTTTGGCGACCGCTATACCGGAACCTTCGGCTGGTTCAATACGACCGGCACGCGGGATTTGACGCTCTACGGGCCGTTCGGCCCGAGCAACAGCGGGTATGTCTTGAATCTGTCCTGGTGGCCTACGCAGAATATCGATCTCGCAGCGCAGTACACCGGATACTTCAAGTTCAACGGCGCCTCGACGAACTACGACGGCGCGGGACGAAACGCCTCCGACAACAACACGACGTACATTCTTGCGCGGTTCGTGTTCTGAGGTGCGGAGTTTGCAACGACGGGGACGAGGCCCGTCGTCGAGCCTCAGCTTCCGGTCCGTGCAATAGGATTGGAGCTGGGCGCACGACGGGCTTCCGTCCGAAAAAATTGCGGTGGCGGTTTCGATGGCCAGCCCGAGACGCTTGGATTCGCTCGGGAACTTAGGAAAAGGAGCAGAGATGACGACGAAATTCAGAATGGCATACATCACCGTGGGGGCGGCGCTGCTGTTGGCTGGGGTGGGCGCCGGAATGAACGCGCGAGCGGGAGCAGCCGCGCCGCGGGCACGTCAAGCCGGCGCAACGGCATCGGGTCAGGGCAACATTGCGGGCAGGGTGAATTTTAGCGGGAAGCCGCCGCAACTTCGCCCGATTCTGATGACCAACGACCCGGTCTGCGCGTCCCAGCAGGAAGGCACGGCGCTGCCCGAAGACGGCCGCGTCAACGCGAACGGCACGCTGCCGAACGCCTTCGTTTACATCTCGAAGGGCAGCGGCAATCTCTCCGTTCCGGCGCCGTCCAGCACCGTGGCGATGACGCAGAAGGGATGCAGCTACGAGCCGCACGTGCTCGGAATCCAGGTTGGCCAGCGCCTTCAGGTGACGTCGGAGGATCCGACGACCCACAACATTCACGTCTCGCCGAAAACGGGCCATGACTGGAATGTGAGCCAGCAGCCGGGCTCCGAGCCGGTCACGACCAAGTTCTCGCACGCCGAAATCATGGTCCCGGTGCACTGCAACGTCCATCCATGGATGTCGGCATACATCGGCGTTGTGACCAATCCGTATTTCGCGGTCACGGGAGCTGACGGCAGCTTCACGATCAAGGGCGTTCCGCCGGGCGACTACACGCTGTCGATCTGGACGGCGACGTTCGGCACGCAAGAGCATCAAGTGACCGTCCGCGCGGGCGAAACCGCGACGGCCGACTTCACGTTCGAGGCTAAGTGACCGGTGTTGTCATCTCCGGTTTCAGGAGTCCGGTGGACTCCACCGGAGTCCCGGCACCGGACCCGAACCCGTCCGCGACGTTCGCGGACGGCGTGAGGGATCTGCTTCTGTAGGAGTCAGGGCACGCTTGTCTCCCTTGCGTCCGCTGCGGCGGACGAAGGGCAAGCGTGCCCTGACGATTCACCAAGTCAGTACACGACCCCTCCATCGTCTTCCCCGGTTTTGTGATCCTGCGTACGTGCAATGAGGCCACCGATAAGATCAAAAAGCTGAAGCTCATTCGCCGGCGTTCGATTGTTACGGTCTAGAGCGAAATCGGTGCGCGAATGCCGTTCTAAAGGGCTCCCGGGTCGACGGTTAGTCGAGCCCGGGAGATCAGTTCGATATCGACGCAATTCTTGCTCTATGGTGGTGGCAAAAATGGCCACTTTTGGCGCGCTAAATCGCGTTTTTTGGTCAATTTTGGCGTCATTTTGGCGCGGGCCAGGCGCCTGACGTGTGGCGCCGTTCTAAAGGGCTCCCGGGTCGACGGTTAGTCGAGCCCGGGAGATCAGTTCGGCATAGAATGGCCTGCTTCCAGGAGAAACCCATGCCAAACGTGCTCGTCATTGGCGCCACCGGCGACGTCGGCCAGGGAATTGTGAGCGCGCTCCTCAAGGCCAATTACCGCGTGATCGCTGCAAGCCGCGGCGAGGACCGCTTGCGCGCGCTGGCGCATCGGCTTGGCTCGCCCGCGTCTCTCCGCGCAATAAAAGGTAGCGTCGAAAGCGAAGGCACGGCCGCAGTCCTCCTGGAAAAAATTCGCGAGCGCGGCGACGCCCTCGACACGGTGATCACCAGCGTGAGCGCGCCGATGAAAAGCGGCGCCATGCTCTTCGAGCGTTCCGCGGACGACCTTTCCCAAATCCTTCGCGACAATCTGCTCACGCACTTCGTGGCGGCGAAGATTTTCATCCCCGCCATTGCCAAGGGAGGCGTGTACCTGAGCATCGGCGGCGGGCTGGCCGATTTCGTGCGGCCCGGCTTCGGTCATCATTCGATGGCCCAGGCGGCCCTTCGTATGATGCTCCGCACGCTGGCTGTCGAACTGGAGGACCGGCCGGTCGCGGTTCGCGAACTGCTCATCGCCTCGATGGTCAACGGGGAAAGCCGGCGCGCCATCGCCCAGGCGGATTGGGTCACCGATCTCGACATCGGCGAGCACGTTCGCGCGATCCTCGAACGCCCTCAGGATTTCCCCGACCTGATTCAAACGCTCCGCTCCCGCCAGCAGGTGGGCTCGCCATGAGGGCTCGGGAAAAGGCCAGGGCGATCTAGTCGTTTCCCGGACCCGTTCGTGCTACATTTTTCATATGGAGATCAAGGTCAAGATTCCTGACGGACTTGCCGCCAAGGCCCGTGCACGCGGCCTGAAGATCGAGGCTTACGTGGAAGAAATCCTCACACAGCAGCTGGGGACGCAGCCGTCGGGAACTCGGCAGCCGCGAACGCCGGAGCAGATTCGCGCGTGGCTCGATTCGCTCGCGCAGTTCTCGGACAAAATCCCTCCGCTGCCAGAGAGCATCTCGCGCGAATGGATTTACCAGGAACACGACTAAATAGCGATTGTTTCGTGTTTAGTTGACACGAACATTCTTCTGCGCATCACAAGACGCTCCGATCCCCAACACAAGCTCGTGGACACAGCTCTCGCTCGGCTGGCTGGCGAGGGCACCATTCTCGACTACACGCCCCAAAATATTGCGGAGCTATGGAATACGATGACGCGACCTATCGCTCGCAATGGACTAGGGTTGACCGCAGAGGAAGCCGACCGCGAAGTGCGCGCGATTGAATCTGGCATGAATCTATTGCCAGACAGCGAGGCCGTCTATCGGGAGTGGCGAAGAATCGTCGTGCAATATGGCGTCTCCGGAGTTCAGGTACACGACGCTCGCTTGGTGGCAGCTATGTACGTGCATGGTGTAAGCCACATCCTTACGTTTAACGTCACAGATTTCAGCCGTTTCACCGGTATCACCGCGGTGCACCGGAGCAGCATTTAGAGCCAAAAGCCCACGGCGGATGGCCCACCATTCGCCGGCATTGCATTGCGTTACTCTCGTCCGCCGACAAGCAGGTCACACCCGCGTTAGTTCAAGCCACGCAAAACTTTCGGTGGTGCCGCACTCTTCGTTTCGCAGAAGGGTGCGTCTGCATCCTTCGCCCTCACCTCTCACCCCTCGCCCGCCTCGTCCTCATCCACGCGGGTCAGTTCCCGAATCAATTTCAGCGGATTGCCGACATCCAGTTTCTCGCAAAGCCGGGCCAGCGCGTCCTGCTCGCGCTTCGTCAGCACTGCCATCCGAGCCCGAATCAGCCTCGCCTGCATCGGAACCACTTTCACCGCCAGCTTCTTCCCTTCCGCCGTGATCTGAACCACCTTTTTGTTCCGATTGCTTGCGTCTACCCGCCGCGCGACAAGGCCGCACCGCTCCAGAATCTTGATCACCAGACTCGTGCTGCTGCTCCCGGCATAGATCGCGTCTCCCAGCTCCACCTGGCTCATCGGACCGCGGCCCAGCAGCGCCTCGAGCGCCCGGAACTGCCCCGTGGTCAAGTCAAACGAACACAGTTGGTCGTCCAGGAGCTTCACCACCGACTCCGTCGCGTGCAGCATCTTTTTGAACGCCTCCAGCGCCCGCTCGGTCTTTCCGCCGCCGTTAGATTCCATCGCCGTTCGCCTCCATGAACCCGAGCCTAGCGCACAAAATTGCCCCGTTGTGCAGTGCGTTCCTGTGGACTTTGGGCTCAAACGGAGGCCGACCGCGTTAAGCACGAAAGAGTGCCATTTACGCGCGCAAAAGTGGCCAAAAATGCCACCACATTGCGAATCCCCGCACCTCGTTTCCGCGCGCATCTTTGCGCATTGTGATGCCCACCCTGGCGGTCTTGCGAGCGCAAGCCTGCCCGCCTGGAATGCCAGGCGGCCGCTACAAATGCAAAAGCTACAAAAGCACTTGTAGCGGCCGCCTCGATTTTTAGGCGGGCGCCTTGGCTTTCCAGTCAGGCGCCCAGAGTTCCACTGGGAAGATCGTCTTCTTCCAATCGGTCGTGAACGAGCCGGAATAGGGATACGCCCGCGGGTCCTTGCAGAGGCCTTTGCGTACGGGATTCGACCAGATATATGCCGCGACGCCATCGGGATTGTCTCGCGGCCTGAGGATGTGGTCGTAGAATTTCTTTTGCCAGAGCGTTTTCCGAAACTGCTTTTGAAATTCGCGCGAGGTTGTCTGTTTCAGGTTTTTGATAAACGCGAGCAGGCTGCTCGAAGGATCGAGGCCGGCGACAAGGACATGAAAATGGTCGGGCATCACGCAATACGCGTGGACCGCGAACCGGTGCGAGATGGAGTGTTTGCGCAGAATCTCGATCAACCAAACGGCGTTTTTCGAGGTTGCGAACACGGGGCGCCTGCCCGCGCAACACAACGTGACGAAATACGAGGATTGGCCTATGTACCTCTGTGGGTGAAGGCGGATGTTTTTGTGAGGGAACGGCATTTGAGCTGAACCGCCGCGGCGACGGCACATCGTAATGCGCAGGAGGAAAAAAGAAAAGCAAAAGGGCCCGCCTTCCGCCAGCGAGCGGCGGACGCAAACGACGCGGAAGGCGGCCGCCCCGATGCAAGATCGGGGCGCAGAATGCGCGCTACGAAAGCGAGACGCGACTCCTTGCAAACCAAGAAGCCGGCGAGAATTCGAGGCGAATGGGCGACGCAGAGCCAAGCATCGGTGCCGGGCACGATATGTCGTGCCCCTACTAGAGCGAAATCCCGCAAAATGAGGATGCGAGCGAGATACGCGGGGAGCACAGACACCCCTCGGCTACGCTCGGGACAAGTTGCGCTCCGTGCAAGAAGGCGGCCGCTACGGCTACGGTTCTGAGCTTTCTACTGGCCGAACGTAAGCGTAATGGTCTGCGTGTTGTTCTTGTTGTAGTCCCCATTCGCGCCAATCGTCACAAGACTGATAGGTGCATTGAGTGACGCATTTGCATCGAACTTGATTCCGTAGGCGACCGTAATCGCAACCTTACTCAGCGGCATACCCAACGCCGTGCTCTGCGCCTGGGCAGCACTAGCTGCGGCAGCCACTTCTTTAACTAACTCCTTGAAAAGGTCCACGGGAGCAGGCTTTGCAAGGCCTTTGACAGCGGGTAAGGCTACTTGCTTAGGCACGCTGTATGTAAAGGAGAGGTCGTCCGTAACGTCATTCTCCCGGCTTGCACCAACCTTGAAAACGAAGATGGAAAACGAGAAGCCGACCGTCTTGCCAGTCGTGGTCTTGAAGTCCAGCACAGCACTACTTATTTTCGGCAATCCTTTGGGCTGCAATGGATCCATTTCTTTGGACAATGCTTGGTAGCATTTTAGAGCCTGGTCGACCATCTGAACGACAGTAGGAAGATCCGCCGTACCGGCGGGCTGGTTTTGAACATTCTTCTTTTCGTAGGCAGGAGCTGGAGCCGCGAGTTTGGGCTCGCTGCAAAAGTCGCCCGTTACAGTTTTTTGTTGTTGGGCCAAACATGCCGTACTAGCAATCAAGAAGCCAACGATCAGCGCTGCGCCTCGCATATTCATTTGGGCTACCTCCTGGCTGGATACACTACTACAGACTTAAACGACTGTACAATTGTATGACTATTAATAAACGGTAATAGGAATCTCCAGGGACGGGTGGCCCAATCTTTCGAGCGGGTCGCGCATCCCTGAGTGCCGTGGCGAAGGGAGCAACGTCGAAGGGCTGCGCCCCGATCTTGCATCGGGGCGGCCGCGTTTATCAGGAGTTAGTTTGTTCCGAGGAAAAAAAGAGGCGGCCCCGGAGCTGGGGCCGCCCTTGGTCCTACGTGTCTCTTAAGGAAGGTCGCCTCAACGGTCAGGCCTTACGTGGCGGAGCGTTTGGAGTCGGCTTAGTTCCCGCCGGTGTCCCCTGTTGCTCGCTCCCGTTGAGTACTCCCTCCCTCCTTGTGGTCTTCCTATTCCTCTCTTCAAAAGCTGGCTGTGATCCCGGTCACATGCCGCCGTGATCCGCGTCACACTCCATGGTAGCCACCGGGGAATGGGAAGCGTATGATGCGCGCGATCAAGAAGTCTAAAACAAAAGTTCCGGTTCAGATCAAAGAGGTCCAGGTGTCACTAACATTCAAGAACACTGCACGCGGACTCGTTGTGATCGGCCTGATGCTGCTGATCGTTATCCCAATTGCCTCGGCGCAAACACCGTGGGCGACGCTGGACGCGCCCCCATCAGGAATCGCGCCTTCCGGAGATGTTCTTCGTCCCGGCCACCTTGGCCGCGAGATCAACAACGTCGAGCTCACCATGCATTTCTATCACGACCTTATCGGACTCGAACTTCGCGGCACCCGCGACCAACCCCGTCCATTTGGCAGGAATCGCGGGTTGCAGGAAGTTGCGGAGCTCGCCCAAGGCGTGCCAAACCCCTACGACCAAGTTAGTCGCGTCGCACTTCTTCCGATTCCCGGGACCGCCGCAGCGCCGGGTGGGCCTGAAATGACGATTGAGGCCATCGAAATAAAGGGAATCACGTCCCGCCCATACAATCCGCCGTTGACCGATCCGGGCGCCTCGTACCTGAAACTCATCGTAGCCGACCTCGATAAGACACTGGCCCTTCTGAAAGATGAGCGCTTTCCTGTGATCACTGTCGGCGGAAACCCCGTGGAGCTCGCCGGCTGGCCGGGTATGACGGGCAAAATCCGCGCGGTGTTCGTGCGCGACCCGGACGGATACCCGGTCGAATTGATCGAGTTGACGCCCGCGCCGGCGACAACCGCCGCCCCCGGCAGCAAGGTTCTAGGCGCGCGCGTCACCGTGGTTGTGGATGACCTCGAAAAAACGTGCCGTTTGTACCAGAGCCTGGTCGGCTCCGATTTCAAGTTCTGGCTGAATCCCGCGTTAATGGGCGACAAGACCTACGAGGACCTGACCAACACGCACGGTCAGTTCCGGTTGGCTGAGGCGATGGTTCCCGGCTCTCCGGTGGTCATGGAGCTCATCGAATACAAGAATCACAACAAGCACTTTCAGCGGGGACACTTTCAGGATCCCGGCGCGGCGCATTTTTTGTTCATGGCGAAAGACGACGATGTGTTTATCGACCGGCTCAAGGCAGCCAATTTGCACACGACCAGCCCGTCAAACGCGCCGGTTTTCATCGCTCCAACGACGCGTATGTTCTTCGTGACCGATCCGCAAGGCTTCTGGTTGGAGTTCATGGACAACGGGGTAAAGAAGGACCCCACGGCGAAATAGGTGCCAAGATCTGCTGCGAACCTCCCGGTCGCGGTTCGCGAACTCCTCATCGCCTCGATGGTCAACGGCGAGAGCCGGCGCGCCATCGCCCAGCCAGAGTGGGTCACCGATCTCGACGTCGGCGAGCACGTTCGCGCGATCCTCGAACGCCCTCGTGATTTCCCCGACCTGATTCAGACGCTCCGCTCTCGCCAGCAGGTGGGCTTGCCCTCGTAGCGCGACTCGTGCGCCCCGATCTTGCATCGGGGCGGCCGTCTCGCATTCTAGGCGGGCGATTTTGCATTGCAACCGTACGGGCGGGCGTTTTTAGCTCTGAGCAGGTTCACACCTTGCGGTCAGTTGCGTCCGTAGTTTCCACACCAGAAATCGCAGCCGGCTGACGGCAGGATAGTCCTTGACGCAGATATCCCAGTATTAGGATAATCGAAATGGCAAGGGCGAAGCGGGCGGCCGGCGAAAAACCGCTCTTCTGGGTCGGCCCGTCGAAGCGAGACTTGCTGGCGTTCCCGGAGGAAGTGAGAGACGCCATCGGCAGCGCCCTGAGCGTGGCCCAGTTCGGCGGGAAGCACCCAAACGCCAAGCCGTGGAAGGGTGAGGGCCCCGGCGTACTGGAAATTGTCGACGATCACCGGGGAGATACCTATCGAGCGGTTTATACGGTTAGATTCGAAGGCGCGATCTACGCGCTTCATGCATTCCAGAAGAAGTCGCCGACCGGCAGAAAGACGCCGAGGACGGATGTCGAGCTGATCGCCGAGCGGCTCCGCGCGGCCAAGCAGGATTACGAGGTGCGATATGGCAGGGCGAAGGAATAAGCCAGAAATCACTCCGAGCTCAGGCAATGTTTTCGCTGATCTGCGGCTGCCGAACGCGGAAGAGAAGCAGACAAAGGCCCGCCTAGCCGTGGCCATCAACCGGATCATCGCCGGGCAGGAGCTTTCGCAGTTGGCGGCAGCGCGGCGGCTGAAAATCAATCAACCCAAGATTTCCGCCCTCGCCAATTATCGCCTTGAGGGATTTTCCGTCGAGCGGCTGATGCATTTCCTTACCGCGCTCGATCGCGACGTCGAAATCGTCATTCGCCCGAAGCCCCGCTCGCGCAAGGGCGCGCGAATCCTTGTCACCGCCGCGTGACTTGCTCGCTGCACTGATGTTCCCTTAGGGCATTGCCGCCCGGTTTTCACTACGCGTTCAGAAACTTCGCGCACCCTTCAGGCCCGGAAGGGTGCGGCACCCACACTGGGTGGTAATCTATGGTGTCAATCGTGGTGTGTCATATTCCGGTGGCGCCCAGACTCGCTGCGAGCAAATCATTTCGGGACGTAGGGTGGGCCACCCGCCGCATGATCCGACTCGGGGATGTTGCGGGATGTACTGGCCACGGCGGAAAGTACACCAATCCCAGGCCAAACATTTCAAGTCTCTCACGCGCCCGCCATCAGAGACTTGAACCTGCCAACAATCTGTTGGGTGTGCCGACTAAAGACGACGTATTCGCCGGGCGAATGCGCTTGTAGTTCTTGGACCCTCGCCTCGGCGGTCTGCAAGTCTCGAACGACTTCAACCCATTCAAAATTCACGACGTCTGTCTTCTTCAAAATGTCGAAGGGGGCATCCACTGTGGCACCTCTGTGCAAGACATCGGATAAAACAACCAAAGCAAGTTCCGATACTCTTTCAGAATTCTCCAAGTCTCGATCCGCTCATTTGTGTTGCGCCTATCGGAGAATCCTTGTACGCCGCTTCAATATCCCGCTTTGAAGGGAAGTTGCTTTACATGAACACGAGCATCACCCCGCATTTAGCCCGCGAGTGATTTGGCTAACGGGGATTTCTTGTGGCTCTCGGGTGCCTGGCACAGACATGCGATCTGAACTCCTTGTCGCGCTGCCGTTCGAAGTGCATCTTCATCTCGTCAATTGAATTGCCAACGAGAGGGCCTGAAGGGTTGAAC
Source organism: Candidatus Acidiferrales bacterium (assembly GCA_035604415.1). Classification (GTDB taxonomy): domain Bacteria; phylum Acidobacteriota; class Terriglobia; order Acidiferrales; family UBA7541; genus Palsa-295. Next base: position 62,471 of record DATNIN010000013.1, on the reverse strand, counting down.
GCCCATGCGCATTCGGTGCAAGCCCAGCCCTCAAACTCCGGTCTTTCGACCCATACCAGTTTGCGACGCATCGCCTCCATGCCACACCTCGAGATTTGGTACGGTTATGCTTCTTTGAAAGGCGGTACAGCATTGGTCTTCGACGGCACTGCGACGACAAAAGCCGCTCTTTTCATTGTCCTGAGCGAAGTTCCGCCCAAGTCACCGGGTTTTGAAGACACATCAAAACCAAGCCAGATACGATTGAGGTCCAGAAGACTACCGAGGGCGAAGGGGTGCTGTCTGTGGGGTATCCAACGCTGACAAGAATTGTTATCTCAATCCGAGGTCGTCCTCGAACTGACGAATGACGTCGTAGCACTCACAGGCTGATTTTTCGAGTTTCCTGCGGTTCACAATCCTCACCGTACCTCGAACGTATTCGATGATTCCCTTTTTTTGCAGTACGGAAGCTGCCAAGCTCACAGTGGATCGGTCGGTACCCATCATGGTCGCAATGAAATCGTGGGTGATCGGAAGCACTCCGGCATCCACCCTATCCTGCGTCATCAGCAGCCACCTTGAGAGACGCTGCTGTATATCGTGCAGCCGATTGCACGCCGCGGTCTGTGCGACTTGCATTCCTTGAAGCCCTGTATGCCTGTTCAATATCACTTGTAACTGCGGGGCCGACCGAAGAATGCGTTCCAGCGCATTCCCCATCATTCGGAAGCCATCTCCGGCGATTTGGACTATTTCGCGCACTGAACTTCTGCTCAGGCCAACTGCCAGTCCTGCGCCGACGTAGCCCTCCTTTCCCACTACACCCACTTCGACGGTTCGACCGTCTTTGGTCACTACAACTTGAGAAACCATCCCTCGGTTCGGGAAATAGATGAACTCGATACTTTGTGTCGGCTCATGAAGGGTGAGATGATGCGGCAGGTCGATATACGTCAAGTCAGGACGCATCAACCGGTATTCATTGTCGGGCATTGCCAACAGTACTTTGTTCTCTACTTGTTTTCCGTCGGCGTTGGTTCGCTCGCCTACCTGTGCGACTCGAAAGTTTTTCCCAGTCATGTCAATCCTGAACGACGGCAGAGCGCCTTGCATTCATCGGGTGAAACGTCAAGGGCTCCAAGATTCCATATCAATTCAACCAGAAGGGAGGTCTGACAATCTGTGCGAAATGGGACAGCCTTCAAAACCAAGGCGGAGCGGATCATGCGCCAGATCGGCGCGTGTTGGCCGGGGAATCCGGTAGAGCCCTTACCGCGGATTTACTATGTGCTTGGACCAAACTTCGCCAAGGCTACGGACGGCGGTGTTGCCGGGAGAGGGTTCCTTCGTCGGCCTGAGAACGGCCTCGCCCCTCCGGCGACCTCAGCGGCTAAAGCCGCTCATTTTCGTTCGCGGATGGCACGCTTGCCCTTCGGCTGGGCTCAGGGCAAAAGAGCGTGCCCTGACGCACGAGGGGAGCAGCGCAACGACAAGAGGAACGGGCTTCGCGTCTTCGCCGAAGGCTATTTCCCGGTATCATGGCGAGCGAAGAACATGACATCGAGGAATTCACGTATGGGGCGGTCCCGAAGGGTCGGGATCGCACTGCTGGTGGCGCTGGCGTGCGTGGCGGGGATTGCGCAAGCGAGGTTCCGGCAGCCGAGCGAGGAGTATCAGGCGCGGCGAGCGAAGCTGCGCGCGGCGGTCGATGGGCCGGTCGTGATCTTCGGTTACACGGGACACGAGGACGCGAGCGAAGTCGCGCTCTTTTTTCAGGAGCCGCACTTCTACTATCTGACGGGCCACGACGAGCCCGGCGCCGCGCTGCTGCTGGTTCCCGATCCTTCCGCCCTTAACCTTGGCGGACGACCTGGGAGCCCTTTCAACGAGATTCTTTACCTACAGCCGCGTGATCCCAAAGAGGAAGTCTGGGAGGGACCGAAGATCGGTCCGGACGATCCCGGCGTGGAAGAGAAGACTGGTTTCGCACACGTCGAGCCATTCGCCAAACTCAAGAGCGATCTCGCAGAACTTACCAAGACCTACAAGAACTTCTACACGCTGCTCCCGCCCAAAGAAGAGGAAGGCTATCCGCACCTGACGAATTGGAGTAACTGGCTGCACGATGCCCTGCCGCAATCGAACGTGAAGGAAATCGCTCTCGCGCTCGACGCGATGCGGCAGGTGAAGTCCGCGGGCGAGCTGGTGCTGATGCAGAAGGCCATCGACGCGTCGATCGACGCGCACTTCGACGCCATGAAGACGATGCGTCCGGGACTTTTCGAGTATCAGATCGCCGCGCGCATGAAACAGATCCACGAATGGGCGGGCTGCGCGCGGGAAGCGTACGCGCCGATCGTGGGTACGGGCTTCGATTCGACCGTGCTGCACTACAGCGCGCTGGATGGCGAGATCAAGGACGGCGATGTGGTCGTGATCGACGTGGGCGGCGAATACGGAGGCTACGCGGCGGACATCACGCGGACGCTCCCGGCCAGCGGCAAGTTCACGCCGCGGCAGCGCGAGATTTACGACATCGTCCTCGGCGCGCAGAACGCGGCGCTGGCGGCGGTGAAGCCGGGCGCGCTGCTCTACGGCCCGAAGGGCAGCCTGCAACAGATCGTCACCGACTACATCAACGCGCACGGCAAGGACAAGGAGGGCCGTCCGCTCGGGCGATACTATCCGCACGGCGTGAGCCATCATCTCGGGCTCGACGTCCACGATCCCGGCGACCGCACGCGGCCGCTCGAGCCGGGGATGGTGGTGACGGTCGAGCCGGGGATTTACATTCCGGAAGAGAATCTCGGCGTGCGCATCGAGGACGATGTGCTCGTCACCAAAGACGGCTACCAAATATTGACCGCGCGGCTGCCGCGCACCGCCGACGAAATCGAAAAAATCATGGCCGCCGCCCGCACGCGACCCTCGCCCCAGCCTTGACACTCCGCGGAGCGGACCGTAGCATCAATAATCGCGCGCGTGCCGGCGTGGCTCAGTGGTAGAGCGAGGGTCTCATAATCCCTAGGCCGAGAGTTCGATTCTCTCCGCCGGCACCATAATTTCGCGGCCAATCGGCCGATTTGCCGCGGTTTCCCCAGCATTTCCCTCCCGATTCGACGATCGGCGCCAAAGGCCCCCTTGCGCCGCCGTGACCGGCGTCGCAAGGAAATGTGATGCCGGTCACTGCCGGTTGGGATAGTCTAAGCCTAATAATGGTGGGTATTTAGGCAGGACGACAATCCATCCGGAGGTGCGCCTTTGGAAGACAAAAGCAGGCAGCTGGTGCAGATGATTTCAGAGATGCAGGAAGAGGATGCAGTGAAGCTTGCCCGGGAAATGCTGGATAGCGGGTACGACCCGGTAAAACTCCTAGGGCACTGCCGGGAGGCCATGGAGGCCGTGGGCAAGCGCTACGAAGAGGGCGAGTATTTCCTGCCCGAACTGATGCTTGCCGGCGAAATGCTGAAGGCGATCGGAGACATGGCGAAGCCTCTGATCAAGCAGGGCGCTGAGGGCGCGAAGACCGTGGGCACAATTGTCCTTGGCACGGTGCAGGGCGATTTGCACGACATCGGGAAGAACATCGTGACGTTCATGCTCGAGATCAATGGGTTCAAGGTGATCGACCTGGGCATCGACGTGCCGGTGGAGAATTTCATCGAAAGCATCAAGCAGAACAAACCGGAGGTGGTGGGCTTGAGCGGATTCCTGACGCTCGCGTTCGACGCCATGAAGCAGACCATCGAAGCGATCAAGGCGGCCGGGTTGCGCGAGAACACCAAAATCATGATCGGCGGCGGGCAGGTCGACGAGACGATCAAGACGTACACGGGGGCGGACGCGTTCGGCCTCAACGCGATGGACGCGGTGTCGCTCTGCAAGCGGTGGATGCCTGCATGAGCACGGGAAGCGCGGTGGCGTCGGCGTCGGTGCTCTACGCGCAGCGGCAGAAACGCCTGATGGATGCGATCGAGCTGCGCGAGCCCGACCGGCTGCCGACGATTTTGTTTTCGCACTTCTGGGTGGCGCGCTATTGCGGGATGACGTGCCGCGAGGCGATGTACGACTACGAAGGACTCGCCGCGGCGATGCGCAAGGCCGTGGTGGACCTCGAGCCGGACGGTTTTCAGCCCGTGCACGCGCTGCTGGCGTTCGGCCCGACGATGGACATCCTCGACTACAAGCAGCTCGAATGGCCGGGCCATAAGGGCCTCGCGGACAACGTGCCGTTCCAATATCTGGACGCACCGTACATGACGGCGGAGGAATACGAAGAGTACGTTCTCGACCCGACGGGCTTCATGCTCCACAAATACATGCCGCGCGTTGCCGGCGCGCTCGAACCGCTTTCGCAATTGCCGATGTATCCCGGAGTGCTTCACACGCGCATCATCCAGTCGATGGAAGCCTACGCGCGGCCCGAGGTGCGCCGCGCGCTCGAAACATTGATTAAGGCCGGCGAAGAGATGCAGAAGATGCGCGCCGTCCAGAGCCGGCTGATCCAAGAGCTAAAGGATCTGGGCTTCCCGTCCGCAGCGCACGGCACGAGCCACGCACCGTTCGATGTGGCCGCCGACTATCTGCGAGGCTCCAAAGGGGCGATGCTGGATTTGTTCCGCAACAAAGACCGCCTGCTGAACCTTCTGGACCGGCTGACGGTGCTGATCCCGCTCTCCGCGATCGCGGCCGCCAAGGCAGCCGGGGGAAACATGGTCTTCATTCCGCTGCACTGGGGGCTGGATGGGTTCATGTCGCCGAAGCAGTTCACGACATTTTTCTGGCCGCAATTTCAGAAAGTGCTGCTCGCGCTGATCGACGCGGGACTCTACCCCCACGTGTTGTGGGAGGGAGACTGCACCTCGCGGCTGGATGTGATCAAGGACGTGCCTGCCGGAAAATGCGTCTATTTCTTCGAGCGCACAGACATGTTCAAGGCCAAGGAAGCGCTTCGCGGCACGGTGTGCATCCGAGGAAATGTGCCGGCCTCGATGCTGATCGCCGGCACACCGAACGAAATCCGCGAGTATTGCAAGAAATTGTTCGACGTGGTGGGCGACGGAGGCGGCTTCATTTTGGACGCTGGCGTCGGAGTGCCCGACGAAGCCAAGGCCGAGAATGTCCAGGCCATGTACGGCTACGCAAAGGAATGCGTTTACTGACAACCCATGGGTGTAATCACGAATCTGCGCGTGCCGCTTTCGATCGAGGACGTGACGCACGCCTGGGGCGCGCGGCGCGGGAAGCTGGCTTCGCCGCGCATGCTCGCGCTCGTTGCCGAATTGCTGGAACGCGCGGAAACCGAGAATTGGCTTCAGCCCGCGGTCAGTTTTCAAGTCTGGCCGATTGTGGAGCACGGGCCGGGCTGGATGGAGCTGTCTAATGGCTCGCGATTGAAGGCACGTCTGCTGAGCCACTATCTGCGAGGGGCATCGCATCTGGCGCTGGGCATATGTACCGTGGGCGCCGCGGTTGAGAATCGCGTGAGCGAATGGTTCGCGGCGAGCGAACGCCTGCGCGCCGTGGTCCTCGACGACATCGGGTCATTGGCGCTGTACCGGTTGAGCGATCAGATCGAGGCGCTGTTGCAGAAGGAAGCGGAGGCCCGGGGTCTTGAGGCGAGCGGAGTCCTGAGTCCGGGAGAGGACGGTTTTGAGCTCACGGAGCAAGCGAAGGTGGCCGAGCTCGCCGGGGGGAAAAGCATCGGCATTTCGATCACGTCCACTGGAATGATGATCCCGCGCAAGAGCCTTTCGATGGTGATGGGGTTCGGCGCGCAAATGCCGAAATGGGGCCGAGGCGAGCGGTGCGCCCGATGCGGGGCGCGCGAACGCTGCCCGCATCGGCAGCAAGTGCTTGTTGGAGCCCCGGTGTGAACCGCGCCGAAGAAGCTCCGAGGACCGGCCACCGCGTTACGTTCGCGCCGGACGAGCAGCAAGTGTGGAGTCTGCCGGACGAGACGCTGCTCGACACAGCGCGGCGCGCGGGCGTGCGGATTGCGAGCGTCTGCGGGGGGCGCGGTCTGTGCAAATCGTGCGTGGTTCGCGTTGCCGAGGGGCCCGTCGAGCCGCCCTCACAGCAAGACCTCGAATTTTTCTCGCCGGAGGAGCTGGGATCCAACTGGCGCCGCGCATGCCAGACGTTCGCGCGCGGCGATTGCCGCGTGGAGATCTCGGCGCGCGCGAGGGCCATGCCGCTCCGCACGCAGGTGGAGAGCGAGGACGTGTGGGTGCGCCCCGATCCGGCGGTGCGTTTGTATTCGGTGGCCGTGCCGGACGCAACGCTCGCAGATCCGACGGCCGACGATCACAGGCTGATGAACGCGCTGAACGAGAAGTGGCCGGGGATCTGCTCGCGGATCGATATCGACGTGCTGCGTTCCCTGCCCCAGGCGGTGCGCGTGCCGGGGCGGCAGGTGACCGCAGTGGTGCGATTCGGCGAAGTGATCGGCTTCGTTCCGCAGGGGCACGCAGCGCTGCTGGGGCTAGCGGTGGACATCGGCACGACGAACATCGTCGCGCTGCTCGTCGATCTGCGGAGCGGGCGAACGCTGGCAACCCGGGCGATCGAAAATCCGCAGGCGGGCTACGGCGGAGACGTGATCAGCCGGATCGGTCGCGCGGCCTCTTCCGAAAGTGCGCGGCAGCATCTGCACGAGTTGGTTGTGGGCGGAATCAACGACGTGGCGCGCGAACTCTGCGAGTCAGAATCGGTTGGGCCGGAGCATATCGCGGACATCGTGGTGGCCGGCAACACGACGATGCATCACCTTCTTTTGAAGCTGCCCGTGAAGCATCTCGGCGCGGTGCCATTTGTCGCGGCGAGCGCGAGGGCGACGGACGTGAAGGCACGCGACGTGGGGATTAAGGCGATGCCCGGCGCGTACGCGCACATGCTGCCGAACATCGCCGGGTTCGTCGGCAGCGATCACACCGCGATGCTGCTGGCGATCGGCTGCGACCGGGAGGAAAAGACGGTGGTGGCGCTGGACATCGGCACGAACACCGAGATGTCGCTGATCCACAAGGGCCGGCTATCCAGCATCTCGTGCCCGTCCGGGCCGGCGCTCGAAGGCGGCCATATCCGCTGCGGCATGCGCTCCGCGCGGGGCGCCATCGAAGCGGTGGAGATTCGCGGCGACGAAGTGCGCATCCGGACGATCGACGATTCGCCACCGGTGGGAATCTGCGGATCGGGAGTGCTGGACGTGACGGCTCAATTGTATCTGGCGGGAATCGTGAGTCCGACAGGCCGGATGAAGAAAGATCACCCGCGCGTGCGCGTCCGCGACGGCCAGACCGAATTCGTGCTGGCCGACGAGACCGAAGCGCAGGGGCCAGCGGTAGTGTTCAACCAGCGCGATGTGCGATCGGTGCAGCTTGCCAAGGGCGCGATCCGCGCCGGGATCCAGGTGCTGCTCGATGAGGCGGGATTGCACGAAGAGCAGATCGACCAGGTGATCATCGCCGGGGCCTTCGGCCACTACATCGATCTCGCGAGCGCCGTGGCGATCGACATGCTGCCCAATCTGCCGCTCGATCGCTTCGCGCAGATCGGCAATGCGGCGGGGATCGGGGCGAAGCTGGCGCTGGTCTCCTATCCGCATCGCGCCACGGCGCAGAGTATTGCGGCAAGAAGCCACTACATCGAACTGCTCGGGACGGCGGATTTCAACAGGTCCTTCATGCACGCAATGCACTTTCCCGCTCGAAAGCAAAATTGAGAGGAGCACATCATGGCGATACCAGGCGTTGGAATCATCGGTGATCGCATCAATCCCGGATTCAAAACCACCAGAGCCCTGCTCGACGCGGAGGATATTCCCGGCCTCCAGGCGCTGGCCGTGCGGCAAGTCCAGGCCGGAGCGTGGTGCATCGACGTCACGGTAGGACCGCGGGGCTACAAGGATTCGCATTTCCTCACGGAAGCGATCAAGGCGCTTCAGGCAGCCGTGGATGTGCCGCTGTGCTTCGACTACCCGGACATGGCGGTGCAGGAGGTTTGCCTGAAGGCGTACGACCCGGCGAAAGCGAAGGGCCGCAAGCCGCTGGTGAATTCGCTTGCCGAGACGCGCCTCGAAATGCTGGGGCTATTCAAGATCCGTCCGTTCCAGGTTGTGCTGATGGCTTCGGAACGCCTGGAGAACGGCGCGGCAAAATCCAACAAGCTGACGGGCGAAGTGCTCGGCGTGGCGAAACGCCTGAGCGCGATCCTGGCGCGGGACCACGGCGTGAGCCGCGGGGAGATGTTCGTCGACGTCACGATTCACAGCCTCATATCGGATCTGGAAGGGCTTACGAAGATGGCGCTCGAAGCGATCCGCGAGATCAGCGAGGATCCGGATCTGAAGGGCGTCCACATCATGGGCGGCCTGACCAACATCGGAAACATGATGCCGCCGATCAAATTCGACGGCGTTTCGCTCCGGCAGCTCGTCGAGAATGCCTTCTTGACGCTTGCAGTACCGCTTGGCTTCGACACGATCATGGGAACGCCATGGAACAATTTTCAAATGTTGCCGGACGATAACGTCGTGCTGAAAACGCTCAAGGAGTTCAACCAGCTCCAGGGACTTAATGCGATGCGCCGACTGCGCCAGCTGTGGTCGCAAAAACAGCCGGATGCGGGGAGCATGACCGCGAGGCAATGAAGCGAGCGCGAATTCCGCGCCGGCAGCAATGTTACTCTTCCGATCATTCACGCGTACCAATTGGGCGCGGAGTCGGCTTGACAGAACTCGCGCGGTCGTATTAGCTAGCACTCGTAAAAATTCAACCGGGGATTCCACATGATTGCGATTCGGTGGTTGTGTGCGGCAACTCTGCTGCTGATTTTGTCCGCTTTCGGTTCCAACCCGCCGGCCGCTTCTCCGCAAGGCCCTCCGCCGAATGCGCCGCCGGCGTCGCCGCCCCCCACGATGACGCCCGAAGATGTCGCCATGGGCAAGCAGCTGTTTGCGGGCAACTGCGCGGGTTGCCACGGATTCGACGGAAGCGGGCAGCTCGGTCCGAATCTCCATGGAGTGACTGATAGAAGAGGAGATCAAGGCGTATTTGGAGTCATACGAAATGGGACCGGGGGCATGCCCGGGGTGAATTCGCTGAACGACAAGAGAGTGTGGCAGGTGATCGCGTACGTTCGCACGCTCAGCGAGATGGGCGCGACGGAAGCGGCGAAGGGCGATGCGGTGAAAGGCAAAGCGGTTTACGACGCGAACGGCTGCGCGCTGTGCCACGCGATTGGAACGCAGGGCGGCGGAGTCGGTCCTCAATTGACGAGCATCGGGCGATCCCGCGCGCCAAAATACCTGCACGATTTTCTGCTCGACCCTGGAAAAAATCCGCCATCGGATATGTCGCTGCCGGAGCGCGGTGCGAATACGGGATATCTGCTCGTACACGTGGTCACCAAAGACGGCAAGGACATGACGGGCATTCGCGTGAATGAGGACACATACACGATCGTGCTGAGGGACGTGAGCGGAAAATTCTATTCGTTCGACAAAGCGAAACTGAAGACGATCGAGAGCCAGCCGGGAAAGACGGTGATGCCGAGCTACACCAGCCTGTCCGCGAGCGATCTCGACGATCTCGTCGCATACCTTGCCAGCTTGAAGGGGGCCCAATGAGAATCGCCAAATACGCCGTTCTGCTTCTCGCGCTGTGCTGCGCAGTTCCGAGCTTCGCGCAAGTCCCCTTCGAGCGTCTCAAAAATTCCGATAAGGAGCCGCAGAACTGGCTTACGTACGGCGGCAACTACGGCTCGCAGAGATTTTCGGGGCTGAAGGAGATCACGCCGAAGAACGTGGCGAGCCTGCGCGTGGCGTGGGCCTATCAATTGCGCGGGGGCGGCATCATGGAGTCGTCGCCGATCATCGTGGACGGGATTTTGTACGTGACGGAGCCGCCGAGCAACGTCACCGCGATCGATGCGCGCACGGGAAAGCCGCTGTGGCATTACGTGCCGCAGGTGCCCAGGGACTTCGTGCCGGTCGGACTCTTCCCCACCAACCGCGGAGTGGCGGTGCTCGACGACAAGGTTTACCTCGCGACGATCGACGATCACCTGATCGCGCTGGATGCAAAGAGCGGCGTGGTGCGGTGGAACTCGCTGATCGCCGACAGAATGGAAGGCTACGCGATCACGCAAGCGCCGCTCGCGATCAACGGAAAGATCGTGGTCGGCGTGGGCGGCGGCGAGGCGGGCGCTCACGGTTTCTTGAGCTGTTTCGATGCGAAGGACGGAAAACTGCTGTGGAAGACATACACCGTCCCGCTAAAAGACAGCGATCCCGGCGCGGACACTTGGGCGAACGGGAGCTGGTCGAATGGCGGCGGCACGACGTGGAACACCGGCTCGTACGATCCGGAGCTGAATCTGATCTATTGGGGCACCGGAAATCCTGCGCCGGACTGGAACGGCGAAGGGCGCATGGGCGACAACCTGTTCACGTGCTCGCTCATCGCGCTCGATGCAGACACCGGAAAAATGAAGTGGTATTTCCAATTTTCGCCGCACGAGACGCACGACTGGGATTCGTCGGAGCCGCCGATTCTTTTTGATGCGACCGTCGGCGGAAAACCGCGCAAGCTGGTGGCGCTGGCGAACCGCAACGCGTTCTACTACGTGCTCGACCGCGCCACGGGTGAGTTCCTCACGGGCGTGCCGTTCGCGAAGCAGACGTGGGCGAAGGGCCTCGATGCGAAGGGACGCCCGATCAAGGAAGACGCCGCGAAAATCGAGCCGAGCGTCGAGGGAACGCGTGTGTATCCTTCGCTGACGGGCGCAATCAACTGGACGAGCCCTTGCTACAGTCCGCTGACGGGCCTCTTCTACGTGAACGCTCGGGAAGGCTACGCCGACTACATCAAGGGCGAGCCCAAGATGGCTCCGGGCAATTCCGTAGGAATCGTCGGCGGAGGAGGCGGCGGCGGGCGGATGAGCGCTGGGGACGACACGACCACCAATATTCGCGCACTCGAAGCCACGACCGGGAAGCTGAAGTGGGAGCACAAGATGGTCGGCGATTCGTGGACGGGCACTCTGGTGACCGCGGGCGGCCTCGTATTTTCGGCGGATGCCGCGGGCAATTTCTTCGCGCTCAATGCCGACACGGGCGAGTCGCTGTGGCATCTGCTGCTGGGCTCGTCGGTGCGGTCGAATCCGGTGTCCTACGCGGTGGACGGTAAGCAGTACGTCGTCGATTCGGCCGGGAACACGCTTTTCGTTTTTAGCTTGCCGTAGGCAACGCGGACGGCGCGCCTACGCGATTGTGCTTCGTGAAACGCGAGCATGCTAGGTGCGTCCGATCGAAGCGGGGGGAGCTTCTATGAAAGTGATTCGCCCGTGGTATGCGGCCGCGTTGATCCTTGCCCTGGGAGTGCTGGGACTGGCTTCGCCGGCCGCCGCTCAATTGACGCAGGCGGCACCGCCGCCGCACGCCGCACATCCAAGAGCGACGCCTGAGAGCATCGCGGCCGGCAAGGCGCTGTTCGAGGGAACCTGCGCGAACTGCCACGGCATCGACGGCAGCGGCGCGAACGGCCCCAACATTCGATCCGCGGCAGTGAACCTTGGCCCGGAAGGTCTCTATGCGAGGATTCGCGGAGGAGCCATCGGATCGGGCATGCCCGCTTTCACCGCGCTGGAAGATGCGCAGGTCTGGGTGATCGTGGATTACGTCGGCTCACTCGGGCACGAAGGCGCGGTGCTGGCTACGGGCGACGCGCAAAAGGGCAAGGAGATTTACGACGCGAACGGCTGCGCGAAATGCCACGCGATTGCCGGACAGGGCGGAAACCTGGGGCCGGAGTTGAGCAAGATCGGCGTGCTGCGTGGCACCGTGAAACTCCAGGCGATCCTGGCCGATCCGGGCGCGAATCTGCCGCTCGACACATCGCTTCAGGAGCGCGCGGCGTATCCCGCATATCTGGTGTACAGAGTCACCACGAAGGACGGCAAAGCGATCGAAGGCATGCGCGTGAACGAAGATTCCTTCACGATGCAATTGAGGGACGCGAACGGCCGCTTGCACTCGGTGCAGAAATTCGAGGTGCAAAAAATCGAGCCGCTGCCGGGCAAGACGTTCATGCCCAGCTACAAGGGCAAGCTTTCCGACAAGCAGATCGACGATCTCGTCGCGTATCTTTCCGGCCTGGGAGGCGCACAATGAAAGCAACCAAGTACATTCTCTGCGGTCTGGCCGTGCTCGCTCTCGTGCTGGGTGCGCGAATCACTTCCCTGGCGCAGAATGTGACGTACGATGACATTCTGCATTCGCCCAGCCACCCGGAAAACTGGCTGACCTACGGCGGCAACTACGCCTCCCAGCGCTTTTCCGGACTCACGCAGATCAACAAACAGAACGTGAACTCGCTGAAGCTGAAGTGGGTGTACCAGCTTCGCCGCACGGGCGTCTTCGAGTCTTCTCCGATCGTCGTGGATGGACTGATGTACGTCACCGAGCCGCCGACGACCGTGACGGCGCTCGATGTCCGCACCGGCCGGCCCGTCTGGAGATGGACCGCGGACCTGCCGAGAAACCTGCTGACCATTGGCCTGTTTCCGACGAATCGAGGCGTGGCGATCCTCGGCGACACGGTATACGTAGCGACGATCGACGCGCATCTGGTGGCGCTCGACGCGAAGACCGGCGTCGTGCGCTGGAACGTGGAAGTCGGAGACAACAAGAAGGCAGTCGCCATCACGCAGGCGCCGCTCGCGATCAATGGAAAAATCGTGGTGGGAATGGGCGGGGGCGAAGGCGGCCTTCGCGGCTACATCGATTGCTACGATGCCAAGGACGGCAAGCGTCTCTGGCGCCTCTACACGATTCCTACGACCGGCGAGCCCGGCGTCGAAACCTGGGAAGGGGACAGCTACAAATACGGCGGCGCGACCACATGGAACACGGGAGCGTACGATCCGGAACTGAATACGCTGTACTGGGGAACGGGAAATCCCGCGCCCGATTGGAACGGAGACGCCCGCAAGGGAGACAATCTCTACTCCTGCTCGCTGCTCGCGATCGACGCCGATACGGGAAAAATGAAATGGTATTTTCAGTTCACCCCGCACGAGACGCACGATTGGGACGCGTCCGAGCCGCCCATCCTTTTTGACGCGACGATCAACGGCAAGAAGCGGAAGATCGTGGCCCAGGCGGATCGCAACGCTTTCTACTACGTCCTGGACCGCGCCACGGGTGAATTCATCACGGGCCAGGCGTACGCGCACCAGACGTGGGCGAAGGGACTCGACGCGAAGGGCCGCCCGATCGAGCTGCCGAACATCGATCCAAGCACGCAGGGCACGCTCATCTATCCGAGCATCACCGGAACCGTGAACTGGACGAGCTCTTCGTACAGTCCGCTCACCGGATTGTTCTACGTCAACACGCGTGAGCAGGGCGCCTACTATTACAAGGGCCACGAGAAGATGGACCCGTACAATCCGAACGACATCGGCGGCGGCGGCGGGCAAAAGCTGGTAAACGGGGATGCCGCCTACACAGCCGTTCGCGCCCTCGAGGCCACTACCGGAAATAGGAAGTGGGAGTTCAAGATGGTCGGCGATTCCTGGACGGGCACGCTCGTGACGGCCGGGGGTCTCGTATTCTGCGCGGATAGCCAGGGGAATTTCTTCGCGCTCGATGCCGACAACGGAAAACCTTTGTGGAACATTCAACTGGGCAATGCCCTGCGCGCGAATCCGATCACGTATGCGGTGGACGGCAAGCAATACGTCGTGGGAGAGGCGGGCACCTCGGTATCGGTATTTGGCCTGCCCTGATGAGGTATCGATCGGCAGCTAATCGCGCACGGTAGATTTCTGCACGGCGGGAGCGATTGCATTTCCTCCGTTTTCATCGCGAGATTTGCGTGTCATTGAAGACAGCTACGCCCTCCTTTTCAGCGTAGAATTGTAACTCGATGAAAAACGGCGGAAGAATCGCAGCGGTCGTCATTCTTTGCCTGATCCCTTTCGGGGCGGCGCACGCGCAATCGCAAGGCGTCGAGGCTCCTCAGCAGTTCGCCGACATGGGCGACTTCCAATTGCAGAGCGGCGCCGTGATCCGCAATTTCAACCTGGGTTACCGCACGGCGGGCAAGCTCAACGCCGAGAAATCGAACGGCGTTTTGTGGCTTCCGTGGCTGGGAGGCCAGAGCAAGGACCTGCTGCAATACGTGGGGCCGGCCAATGTGGTGGACACCACGAAGTATTTCGTGATCCTCGTGGATCCGATCGGAAACGGAGTTTCCACGTCGCCATCCACCAGCAAATTGCAACCGAGGATGCGGTTTCCGCAATTCACGATCCGGGACATGGTGGAATCCGAGCACAAGCTTCTGACGGACGTACTGCATCTTTCGCACCTGCACGCCGTAATCGGGATTTCGATGGGAGGGATGCAGACGTTTGAGTGGCTGGCCGCGTACCCCGACTTCATGGATGCCGCCATTCCGCTCTCGGGATCGCCGCAATCCACTTCCTACGACAAACTCCAGTGGACCGCGCAGATCGATGCGCTCGAATTCGATCCCAAATGGAAGAACGGCAATGGACGGGGGGCGATGACGGCGGGCTTCTCGCTGTACGCCGAGATCAACTCGATGAACATCACGTCACCCGAGTACCGAGTGACGCAAGCAAGCCCGCAACAATTCGAGACGTTTCTTGCGGCAACGAGGAAGACCGGATTGGGCGACGCAGCGGACGCGTGCAACGCGATTCGCCAGCGGCAAGCCATCAACTCGCTCGATATTCCCGGCGAGCACGGCGTGACGATGGACCAGGCCGCGAAGCGCACGCACGCGAAGTTGCTCGTCTTCGTCTCGCCGGAAGACCACATGGTGAATCCCGCGCAGGCGCTCAATTGGGCGAACGGAGCCGACGCACCGATTGTGATCATGGATTCGGCTTGCGGCCACACGAGTTTCGCGTGCATATCCGTCGGACCCATCGTGGCGGAATTTCTCGCCGACCCGGGATCCGTGCACAATACGACGCTGCACGATCCCGGCAAACAGTAGGGGCCAACTCTTCTCGCTGCTAGCGAGCGGCTTTCTTGCGGTTGAGCTTGAGGATCACTTCGATATCGCGGCGGGAGTCAAAGCTCGAAACGGTGCGGGTCGCGGACATCGTGTCGTCGTGCTCCGCGTGCACTTCGTAATCGACGTTGGGATCGAGGCCGCTGAAGCGGTAGCTGCCGGCGTCGTCGGCAATATAGGTCTTCACGGCCTGGGTCCGGACGTTGAGCAAGTAAATCACGCTGGAAGGGACGGGGTTTTCGTTCTTGTCGATCGCGCTGCCGTGAATCGTGCGGAGCTGAGACTCGCCCTTCTTATCCTGCGCGCCCGCCGGGACAGCGAGAAGGAACCCCAGCGCGATCGCAAACGCAAGCGTCAAAACTCCGCGATTATTCAAGTGTCCTCCCGGCCTTGCCAGCAAATTGGCTTCCGGCTCGTGCCCAGGCCCACATACTAAGATGCCGGCGCACACAACGGAAGATGTCCCTGGAAGACTTCGCAAAGTTCACTCTTCCTCGTCTTCATCGAGTCCCGGCTCCTTCTCGGCATCCTCTTCTTCTTCGTCCTCATCTTCCTCGTCCTCTTCGTCGTCATCGTCCTCGTCTTCGGAAATGACGATGAGATGGACGGGATGAGTCTGCGTCACCTCGAGCTCGGCGTCGCACTCGGCACAGGTCACGATTTCGCCTTCTTCGACTTCGTCTTCGTCCAAGTCGATCTCAGCGTCGCATTCCGGGCACTTGGTCACGAGTTTCTCTCCTCCCTACAGGGGCGAACTCCCACCGGACAGCGTATTATATAACGCCCGTGTCAAGCTTTTGGTGGAGGTTCGTGTAAAGGTGTCCAGCAATCGCGAATATCCGGAGCGGCCCGTGGTGGGAGTGGGCGGAGTCGTAATTTCAGACGGCCGTGCGCTCCTGATCCGCCGCGGCGGACCACCGCTCGAAGGTCAATGGTCGATTCCTGGGGGCATGCTCGAGGTGGGCGAGACGCTGATCGAAGGAGTGCGGCGCGAACTCCTTGAGGAAACGGGGATCGAGGTGCGTGTCCTAGACCTGATCGAGGTGTTCGAGCGCATCAATCTCGACGGCAGCGGCAAGGTGAGGTACCACTTCGTCGTTTTGGATTACCTGTGCGAGGCAATTCGCGGCGAAGCTCGCGCCGGAAGCGACGTGACGGATGTGGCGTGGGCCGCTCCCGCAGAATTCGACAAATATTCGCTGACGGAGACCGCCACGCGCGTGATTATGAAGGCATTTGAAATTGCGCGAGAGCGCGGCCGTTCATCCGGTTAGCAGGTCTGAATCGAAAGAAGACACAGATTAGCGGACGTAGGGATAGATCTCGTCCGCGATCCAGTAGTTGGCCAGCAAAATGGCGAACAGCGTTCCTGCCACCCAGAGGCCCCACCGCCGGCGCCGCCACAAGCCCTGAAACATCGAGTATTGCATCGGAATGTCGGCAACATACGCCGCGCAGTAGCAAACATTGGCCAGCATCGCGAGGACGACGAGGAAGAGAAGCGATTGCAGCGCCACGGCACTACGAAAATGCGGCCATGTCAAAAAGAGCCAGGCCATGACCACCGCCACGAGAACGAGGTTGTAAATGACGCGGCGCGGTTCCCAATACCGGATCGCGCCACTGAGGATGTCTCGTAGCGGGCGCGACTGCCCCGCGCTCTGGACAGATGATTGAGCGGAATGGTTCGCATCCATGTGTGAAACTCCCTCCAGAAACGAGCTGGCCGCGGCGGCTTCAAATTCCTACATCGAGATCAGGTGTCTTTGGAGAGCACTTTCACCTACTGTGTCGGAAACCTCCACTCGGCGTTAGTATCGAAAAGTCTGCAGACGACGGCGCCAAGCGAATTTCGACAAAGTACTCTCGTTCACCGGTCGACCCAACGTCCTCAATTTGATCAAGACCCCAAACATTTCGAAACTTTTCGATCTCGGCGCGGTCGTATTGGATTTCGAGGAGATGCGGGTATTTCCATATGAGTTTTCCACCCTCCATCTCGCTCGCCTCAAAGAACGCTTTCCCCGGGCCCGTCGGGGCGGCTTTGCCGTTCCGGACGATATAAACAATCCAATCCATGCCACCAACTGCACCACTGTAGCTCTCGAGGACAAGTACTGCGTCGAAGGCACCATCGGGCGATGTAACGCGCGCCATTTCAGACCGATTCGAAGGGCTACGTGTGAACGGATAGTGGGAACACGATTCAAATGAGGCGAGGGAAGAAACCGTCACCAACGCAACGATTACGATGCCGAACCAACTAGGACTCGACACCTTGGATTGCTGCCCGAGATGTTGAGTTTCTGGAGGCACTGATTGACTACCTCTAGCTCGCTGCGGCGGCTTCGGGCAAACGTCCGAAGCGGCGTTCGCGTCCAAGAAAGTCTTCGACGGCGGCTTCGAGATCGGCGGCTTCGAATTCCGGCCACATGCGCGGCGTAAAGAGGAGCTCGGCGTAGGCGCATTCCCAGAGCATGAAATCGCTGAGACGCCGTTCGCCGCCGGTGCGAATCAGCAGATCGACGTCCGGCGCGGGACCTCCGGCGTGCGTCACCTGGCCGAGGCGCCGCGCGAATTCCCGGTCGGTGACTTCGAGGCTTGAAACCATCCAGCACGAGGCGCGCAGAATCGCCTCGCGCGACGAGTAATCGAGCGCGATGCGGAGTTCGAGCGCGCGTCCCGGAGCCGTCATGCGCTCGGCCGATTCGATCGCCTCGACGAGCGTCGGCGGAATTCGGTCGCGCCGGCCGATCACGCGCAGCCGGATTCCCTTCCCGGCGCACTCGGGCGCCTCAGCGCGAAGAAAATCTTCGAGCAAGGCCAAGAGCGAGGCCACCTCGCCTGCGGGGCGCTCCCAATTGTTCGCCGAGAAAGCGTAGAGAGTGAGCGTGCCGATCCCGAGCGAAGGAGCGGCGCGCACCACGCGGCGCACCGCGGCCACGCCCGCTCGGTGGCCTTCGGAACGCGCCAATCCATGCGAGGCGGCCCAGCGGCCATTGCCGTCGAGCAGAATTGCGACGTGAAGTTTCGGCGCCGGAATAATTCTAGAAGTGCTGTTGCCCATGAGATGTCCCGATGAAAAGTGGCCTTTCTACCTCTCTCGCGTTGCGTGTATGAGCGCTTCCATGTGGTCCAGGTATTTTTCAAGTGCGCGGCGGCCCAGAGGCGTGAGCCGGTATTCCGTCTTCGGCACGCGCCCAGAAAACGATTTCGCGCAGCCGATGTAGCCCGCGTCTTCGAGCTTGCGCGCATGAACGCTCAGATTGCCGTCGGTGACGCGGAGGAGCTGCTTGAGTTCATTGAACGCGAGCGACGGATTCACGGCGAGCGCGCTGACGATGGCCAACCGCGTCCGCTCGTGGATCAAGCGGTCGAAATTCGCAGCCGCGGTTTCCGGCACCCGCGCGCCGGGAGCGCCCCGCCTCGATTTTTCCTCCCGCGCAGCGCGGAAAGCTCCCGTCTTAGCCGCCATATTTCACCGCGATCATTGCGCCGAACAAAATGTGCAATCCTCCGAATCCGCCTGCCAGAAACGCGTTGCCCCAGCTCCAGGGGCAGAATAGGGCCGCCGCACCGAGCACCATGAAACAGAGACCCATGAGCGGCACGATGCGAATCGAGAAAGTGCCTCCGGTGACCACCGCCGTGCCGTACAGAAGCAGCCAGACGCCCGCGATCGCGCCGGTCGATCCCATGTGCGCGAGCAGCAGCGTCAGCAGCACGCCGACGAAAAGAGGGGGAACGAAACTATAGACGAATCGCCGGCCCGGCCCGGAAAAAAGAGAACTCTCGGCCCTGCGGGCCTTCGAGTAGGTGGTCCATACGGCGATGGAGATGGCTACCGCCGCTTCGGCGATCCAGGTGAGCAACCAGGCGGAGGGCGAGCTTTGCTGCGACGCGATGACCGCCGCGCCCAGCGCCGTGATGCCCATGGCGATGCCGCCCCATCCGGGCACGGCCGTAAACGAGCCGGCGCGCTCCATCGTTTCGCGGATGAAGCGAATGTTGTCGCGAGCGCGGTCATCGAGCGCAACGGGATCGGTGGACCGGGCGTGCCGCCATTCAAAGGGCGCCATGGCGGCAGGGTAACACGTCGATTGTTACTGTCAAGTACTTTGCAGAACAAAGTTTCGTGAACGGACGAGACCGCCCTGGCGTTCCCTTCCCTGCGATGCGTGGTGCGAGAATCGGAATGGCTTGTGAAGCAACAGTCCCTGGGGATATCCTCGTGCCGCACGGAATTACGGGGGGAGACACAATGAAGCGAGCGATGCTCGTACTGGCGGCCGTAGCGGTGCTGGGATTCACGGCCGGTGCGCAACAAACTCCGACGACGGAGACGAATCCCGTTTCAAACGGATTGAGAAGGCTCGAGGCAACCGAGGCCAAGAATACCGTCGCCGCAGTTGAGACGATGCCCGCGGACAAGTTCAGCTTCCGCCCCACGCCGCAGCAGAACACGTTCGGGCACCTCGTTTCGCACATGGTGGAGATGAACTACCGGTTTTGCTCGATGATTTCGGGCGCCGAGACTCCGAAAGTGGCGCCCACTAAAGAAACAGACCCGAAAGACACGCTGGTCCCGGCGCTGAAGGCCTCGTTTGATTTCTGCACGCAGTCGCTTACGAGCGTGGAAGATTCCAAGCTCGGAGAGCAGGTGCCGTTTTTTGGAGGCAGGATGACGTCACGCGGAGCGATCGTGGTGATTCTCGCACAGGACTACGGCGACCACTACAGCACGGCAGCGATGTATCTGCGGCTGAATGGGCTGCTGCCGCCGACCGCTCAGGCTCCGCAAGGTCCTCCGCCGCCCGCGAAACCGTGAGTCTCGACCGCGCGGATTTCCGAGTGCGTCAGGGGCGCGTGACCGGATAGCGCCCCAGCAGCCAATTCCAGCGGATGTAAACGAGATCGGCGAACATCAGCCAGCTATCGCGGAAGACGTGCACCTTCGTCGCCGAATCGTGCGCCCAGCGGACCGGCACCTCGGCGGTCCGCAGGCCGTGGCGGCGGGCAAGAAACAGTACCTCGGGGTCAAATCCAAACTTCTCGATCCGCTGCTGTTCGAAGACGATTCGGCACCGCTCGCGCACAAACGCCTTGAAGCCGCACTGCGTATCGTGAAACGGCAGGCCGGTGAAGAGCCGGACGAAGCCGTTGAAGATCATGCCGGCGATCTCCCGGAAGCGCGACTGGTGCGCGAAGATGAGGGAGCGGTCGAGGGCGCGCGATCCAATCGCGACGTCGTTGCCGGTCTCGATGGCTGCGAGCAATTTTTCCGATTCCTCGATCGGCGAAGAGAGATCGGCATCGGTGAAGAGCGCAATGCGCCCGCGGGCCTCGAGCATCCCGTGCCGCACGCTGTAGCCCTTTCCGCGGTTCTCCCCATTCGATATGAGCCGTAGAAAGGGCACCTGCCCGGCCCAGTCCTGCGCGATCTTCGCCGTACCGTCGGTCGATCCATCGTCCACGACGAGGATTTCGATCCCGCCGGGTCCGACGGGACGGCTCGCGAAATAGTCGCGAATGCGCGCGAGAGCGCGGCCGAGCCGCTTTTCCTCGTTGTATGCGGGAATGATGATGGAGAGTTCGGGCGCCGTCTGGCTCATCGGCCGGTCATCCGCACGTGTGATGCCTCATGATCTAGCGCCAGCCGTACCAGCCGACGAGCGGTAGGGGAGTGCCGTTACCGCGGGACTTCATTCTTCCTGAAATTATCACATCGGCGTGCGGGCCTTCCATCGAAACACTTGCGTCCGGCAAATTGCATATGCCATTGCCGTTCGATACGATGGACGGGTTCGCTCGTCAGGGCAAGACCAGAGCCCGGACGCAAAAATCTAGGAGATCGAAATGAAAATGAGAGCTGCCCTGATCGCAGCCGCACTCTTTGTGGCAATTCCGGCCCTGGCGCAAACGCCCGCGCCGAGCACGCAGCAGAAGCCTCCCGCACCGCACCAGCCCGGTGTCGCAGCGGCGCCCGCCGCGAAGCCGACGACAGAACCCGGCACGAAGGCGCCGGCCCCGCCGCCGAGCGCCGACGACGCTAAAATCGATCCCGCGAAAGAAGCCGCGATCCGGCATTTGATGGACGTTACGCAGACCTCGAAGCTGGGCGAAAACATCGGCGCGTACATCACGAACCAGGTGCGCTCCGTGATGAGCCGGGCGATTGCGCCCGACAGCCTGGCGAAATTCATGGATACGTTCAATCAGAAGCTCGCCGTGAGCTCCCCACCAAGCAAGGTGACCGATGCCGCGGTCCCGATTTACGCCCGCGTCTTCTCGATGGAGGACGTTCAGGGGCTTACGCAATTCTACGAATCACCGCTCGGCCAGAAGGTGATCAAGACGCTTCCGCAGGTTTCCCAGGAAACGCAGCAGGCGGGCGTAGAGATCGAGCAGAAAGCGGCCATGGAAGTCTTACAGGCCATGTCAAATGATTATCCGGAGCTGAAGCAAATGCTTCAGGCGCAGGCCCCCGCGCCCTCATCGACGCCAGCGCCGCAGAAGGCTCCCGCTCCCGGCGCCGCGCCCGCGACTCCAGCAGCGCCAACACCGGCACCTGTCACAAAAGCACCGCCAGCGCCGCAACAAGCCCCGCATCCCTAGAGGAAATGAAGGGAGACGCGCCGGCTTTTTGAAACGCGGGTGTGTTGTCCGGAAAAAGCGAGCCGAAATGAACTGATCCAGATACAATCGCGTGCCGATGGCCCCGATCGATTGGTCTCCGCTGTGGATATCGCTTGAAACCAGCGTGACGGCGACGCTGGTCACTCTGGTCGCCGGGCTCGCCGCGGCGGCGTGGCGCGAGCGGCGAACCGGCCCGGCCGCGGCTCTGGTGGACGGAATTTTCCTTTTGCCGCTCGTCCTGCCGCCGACCGTCGTCGGCTTTCTGCTTCTGCTGCTGTTCGGACGCCATGGCCCGCTGGGAAAGCTGCTGCTGCGGCTGGGCGCGACCGTGGTCTTCTCGTGGCCGGCGACCGTGATCGCGGCGGCCGTGGTGTCCTTCCCGCTGATGTATCTCACGGCGCGCGCGGCCCTGGAGCAGGTCGATTCCCGTTTCTTCGAAGCCGCGCGGACGCTTGGCGCATCGGAATGGCGCGTCTTCAGCGCGATCGCTCTTCCTCTGGCGTGGCCGGGCGTGCTGGCGGGAACGATCCTTTCATTCGCGCGGGCGCTCGGAGAGTTTGGCGCCACGCTGATGCTCGCCGGAAACATTCCCGGAAAAACGGCCACGATCCCGATCGCCATCTACTTTGCAGTGGAAGCGGACGACGTACAGCGCGCCGTGGCGTGGTGCCTCATCGACGTGGTGATTTCGCTCGCGTTGCTGGCCGGCCTCTATTACTGGACCCGCACGCGCTGGGTGCGGCGCTGATATGGCGCTCGAAGTCCAAGTCGCGAAGAAGCTTCCGGAATTCACGCTGGACGTGTCGTTCACGGCGGGTGAAGCGCCGCTCGGAATCCTCGGCCCGTCGGGCGCGGGCAAGACGATGCTGCT
Organism: Candidatus Acidiferrales bacterium; assembly: GCA_035604415.1. Lineage (GTDB taxonomy): Bacteria > Acidobacteriota > Terriglobia > Acidiferrales > UBA7541 > Palsa-295. The sequence continues at coordinate 39,932 of DATNIN010000013.1, read as the reverse complement.
GCGATGCATCGCCGGCCTGGAGCGCCCCGATCGCGGCCGCATTGCACTCGATGGACGAGTGTTGCTCGACACCGAGCGGCGCATCCACGTGCCCGCGCGCGATCGACGCGTCGGTATGCTGTTTCAGAATTACGCGCTCTTTCCGCATCGCACCGTCGCAGAAAACGTCGGATTTGGACTTCGCCATTTGCCGCGCCAGGAACGGGCCGATCGCGTGGAGGCGCTTTCCGCGCGCACGCACATCTCGGGGCTCGAAGGGCGCTATCCGCGCGAACTTTCCGGCGGCGAACAGCAGCGCGCGGCTCTCGCCCGCGCACTCGCGATCGAGCCGGAAGCGCTGTTGCTCGACGAACCGCTTTCGGCCCTCGATACGCACCTGCGAAGCCAGGTGGAAGCGCAGCTCCAGGAAACATTCGCGGCATACCGGAAGCCGGCGCTACTCGTGACGCACAACATCGAGGAGGCGTACCGACTCGGCGAGCGGTTGCTGGTGCTCTCCCGCGGCCACGTCGCCGCATCCGGAGCCAAGGAGGAAATCTTTCGCCACCCGCCGAGCCTCGAGGTGGCGCGGCTCACAGGCTGCAAGAATTTTTCGCGCGCGAGAGCGATCTCGGAAACCATGGTGGAAGCACTCGACTGGGGATGCCGGCTCCGCGTGGCGCAAGCTTTGACGAAACCAGCGGCGCACATCGGAATTCGCGCGCATCACATCGACTTCATCGAATCCCGGGGCGCCGGCGGCGCGGATGAGAACGTGATTCCCTGCTGGCTCGTCCGCTCCTCGGAAACGCCCTTCCGCATCACGCTCTATCTCCGCCTGAACCGGCCACCGGGAGAATCCGGAGAGCAACCGTCACACGTTGATCTGCAAGCCGAGGTGTTCAAGGAAAAATGGGAGCGCTTCCGCGAACATCCGCTCCCGTGGCACGTGCGGCTTTCGCCCGACGCTCTCTTTTTGCTGCCCGAGTAGGCCGCCGGGCGGGCTACTTGAAATGCTTCACGAATTTGACGTCGAGGCCATAGGTGCCGTTGATGTCCCGCAGGAAGACGACCGAAAGTCCCCGCTTGACGGTGTATTCCACCTGGATGAGCTGATATTGGTTCGAGGTAGCGGCGTTGGTCGAGTACGTGATCGTCAGATCGCGGGTGATCCGCTCCTGGACGGTGACGCGCGCGGCGGCGTTGGATTCCGTAGCCGTGCCCGCGACGAACGGGTCCACACGGAACGAACTGATGCCGAACAGATGCTCGATGCGCCCTCCAATTCCGCTGGAAATGGCCTCGGAAAGCAGCGCGGTCGCGCCGTAATTCTGCGCCCCGCCGGGTTGCGAGCGCAGCCCCGTTCCCTGGCCGGTATTCCCAAGCGCGAGGAGAGCGACGATATCCGAATCCGGCAGTGGAGGATCGGACCGGTAGTTCAGAGCCAAGTGGCTGGCGGGCCCGGAGAAGTCGATCGTCACCTGATATTGATTGATGGTCGAGGTCGCCTCGACGTTGAGCACCGGATCGAGCCGGAACGGATTCGAGAAATTGATCTCGCCGCGCGTGAGGTCAAAAACGTTGCCTCGGAACGGCATCTCGCCGCCCAGCAGATGGAGATCGCCGAGCAGAATGGGCCGGTCCCAGGTGCCGCGGAGACGGACATTACCTTCAACTTCGACATGCGCCCCCGCCCACTCGATCCGCGCACCTGGGGTCGTTTGACCTTCCACGTCGAACGCCAGATTCTGAAGAAACGGTGAGGTGGACGCCGGCCCAGACGAAGTCTCCGAAGCCGATGCGAAAAACGAGGCCACGTCCACGCCCTGCGCAAACAACAGGCGCTCGACCTGGACGCGTCCGCTGACCAGAGCCGCTTGGCTGGTTCCCGACATCTGGAGCGTACCGCTCGCGAGCCAGCTCATTCCGGCCGGATAGCGTATGCGCACGACGGACGTTGTGGCGGTGACTTCGTAGCGCGGCGGGCCTTCGCCATAGGTCACGCTTCCGCTCAGGGTGAGTTGCCCGCCACCGGCCTCGGCCGTGATCCTATCGAATAGCAGGCGGCTGGCGTCGAAGACAAAATCGCCATTGACTTTGCTGAGGCCCACAGGAAACTCGGCGTAGTGGGCTGAGGCATCGCGCACGGTGGCGCGACCCGTCACACGCGGCTGCGCCATGGTCCCTGTGATCGACACATTCATTTCCGCCCGCCCTTGCGCGTCAACGTCCGGCACGACGCTCTTCAAGAGGCGCAAGTTCACACCGCCCGCGATGTCGAATGCGATCCGGCGATCCCGATCGAACCGGGCCGATCCGCTGATCCTCAGGTCCGTGTCGGTGCCGTGCAATCGGGCTTGCTCGATTCGGATCTCGTTGCGGCGATACGTGGCGCGAATGTCTTGATCGTTCGTGAGTTGGACGAGATCGTAGTTGAACGCGATCCGTGCGATGTCGGCGTCCACCTCGATCGTGTCGGGCCGGCGCAGCGCTCCCGAAATCGTAAACACCCCATCGGCGCTGCTGTGACCCGTGAGCTGCTTCAGATGCAGCGCGGCGACGATGAACGAGTCGAGATCGAACTGCGTCACGGCGAGACGTCCGGAGATGGGCTCATCGCCCGCGAATCCGATGGTGAGGTCGCCCTGCAACTTTTCATGCGCGGGTTCGGAAGCGAGCGTCACGTGCGCGCTTTTTCCATCCGAGGCAAGCTGCCCGCTGAAGTCGCCTTCCGCTTCCGTCCCCAGCTTCAACCCCACAACTAGCAGATCGCCTCGTGCGATGGGCGCGCGCAACGGCCCGCTGCCGTGCAAACTGATACTGAGTTGTCCGGCCACGGGGAGTGACCCGGCTTGCAGGCTTCTGATTTTTTCGAGCGCAATTCCGGTGCCGGTCAGGTTGAATTCGACCTGTTGTTCTTCCGGCCGATAAGAAACGTCGCCGGCAAACAAGCCGGTGCCCCCGCGCAGTTCCGCATGGGTCAGTCGAATATCGTCGTGCTGCCAATGCAATTGACCGGTGAGGCGGTCGAAGTGCCAGCCCTCGCTTACGATCTCTTCGAGCACGAAATTGGCGTCCATCAACGGAGCGGCGCGCGTGCCGCCGCCACGAACGTCTCCGCTCAAGTTGCCAGTTATTGGATAGCTCGTACCGAAGATCGCCTGGACATCGTCGGTCGAGGCGCGCTCGACGCGCGCTTCAAGACTCCATGGACTCGACGAAAGAAAATTCCAGTCGCCGTCAAATTGGAGCGAAAGATCGAGCGTCACCGCGCTTTTTCCCCGCGTAACTGAGGTCCTGTTCATGCGGAAGACGTCCGGGGAGTATTCAATATCGCCGTTCACAGCTTCCCAGTGAAGTTGACCGTACTGCGCATCGGCAGCATTCAGGTGGCCGACGAACGTCGGCCCGGTGATCGGACCCAGGATGCGGCCGCGCCAGGTCGCCCGGCCGGCCACGCGCTGCGGCTCCGCCTCATCGCCGCGAACGGCGTTGATGAAATCATTCCAGTCCGCCAGGTCGTCGGCGCGAAAGTTCACTTCAAGAGCGGAATCCGGCGCGCCGAGCGGGCCGTCGAAATCGATCGATGCCTTCGGCGTCGCGATCTGCCCGTTCGAAGTCGAAATAACCTGACGATCGACGCCGTAGTCGTAGTCCACTCGCGCCGTGACCGGAATCGTTCCCGGAGCGAGCGCCGCCGGGGACGACCACTGCATGTGGCCCGCCGTGCGAAAATGCTGGAAATTGGCATTCCAAGTGTTCACGGCATCGAGGTCCACCGCGGCATTCCAGTGCAGCGAGAGCACCGGAAAATCGTCGTTTTCGAGCGCGGCGAACACGGCGGCCAAGCTGACTCCGCGCAGGCGCGTCTCGGTGCGAAACGCCAGGCCCTTGAAATCCATCGCCAGGCGGCCATCGACGGTCCCGCCGAGAGCACGCACCTTGAGATTCGGGACGACGAGACGGCGGTTGGCCACCTCGTAGTCACCCCACGTCTCGAGACCTCGCGCGTGGAACCATTTGTAAGGCATGCGGATGTCGTGGCCCCGGTAATATCCGCTGGCGGTCCATTCGCCCTCGTTCGCGGCGCCGGATACGTAGTGGGCTTGCCCCGAAAAATCCGCGATCCCATCCGGCGTGGTGGGCGCGCGGAATACCTTGCGGATATCTTCGAGCGAAAGCGTCCCGCGATATTTCAGATTCCATTCGGAACGCGTGAAGCTCGGCAGCTCGGCGCTGAGGTCGAGCTCCGAATGCAGCGCCTTCAGGACCAATTCATCGGCCTCGAACGAGTCGCGGCGTAGCCTAAACTTCAGCGAGACGTCGAAAGGAAACGGCACATTTCGCCCTGCCGACAGCCTCACCTGCTGCCACACGAGATTGCCCGCGTAGGAATCGGCGCCGCCCACCGGCGCATCATAGTGGAGGGAAAAGTTGAAATTCCGGCCATCGACCGCCAGCGGACCCTGCTGACCGTTGTACGCGATGCTCCCGTCGCGTAATTCCAAGCGGCCGACGCGCAGTTGGAACACCGTCTCCCTCCACGGGCGGCTGCCTGCGCGGACTCTAGGAGTGGGCAAGTTGCTGAGGCCGCTCTGGTCGACTCGCACGGCCACCTGCGGCCGCTCCACGATCAGTTCATCGAGCGCGACCTGCCGGCCGATAAACGACAGAACGCGAATCGCCACGTCGATACGGTCCGCATGAAAAAGCGGAGGCTGGCCTGCCGGCTCGAGGCCGTGAAGCGTCAGGTTGTCGATCTCGGCGCGCAGGCTCCAGAGTTGAAAATGAAAGCCGCCCATCTCCACGCGGGCTCCCGTTCCCTGCTCGAGCTGGCGAACGATGGCGCCGCGCATCCACTTGTCGGCGAGTCCGGTTTCGAAAATGGCGGCGACGATGAATAGCGTTGCCACGATCAGGACCAGCGCGCGCCATGTCCAACGCTTCCAGGGGGCGCTCACGGCCGGTCTCCCGGCGACATGACGTCAATCTTCAAGCGTTCGCGCGTCTCGTCGAGCCACTGCGTGGCGCGACCGCTGATCTCGCGCTGGATCAAGACTTCCCGGATCGTGTCTTCGACGGTTTCGAGCGGAGGGACGGGCTGCCCGCGCGACTTCAATTGCGGCGCGAATTCGGCGGTGTAGTACGTCTCGATCTGCTTCTGGTCCACCTGCGCGGCGGGACGGAACCGGTAATCGATAAAACGAGAAAGATACAATTGCTGGCCGAGCATCCGGCGAACAGCCGTTTCCGTGAGCCCTGCCGCGGTGCAGCGACGCTGGAACTCTTCGGGCGACGTGAACTGCGCCGCGAGCTGCGCGTACGCACGGCTCACGTCGTCCGAAGACGGCTGCGGATACTTCGCTGTCTCCGCCTCGCCCCGCAGAATCCACTGGTCGGCCAGCTCGCGAATGCGCTCGTCGCGCGCCTTGGCGCGCCCGTCCACGAGCTGTTGGAAGGCGCCCAACTCGCGCACCTCGCTTTCCGTCAGGATATCGTCCTCGATTCGCGCGGCCACGCCGTCCACGGTTTGCGCGCCACCGGCGGACGCAGGGGCTTGGGCGTTCGCATGTCTCGCTGCCGGCCCGGCGAGCCACACCATCCAAGCGAAGATGAGAATCGCGCGTCGCATCAGAAGATCGGTCCGATGTTGAAAAAGAATCCGAAATGCGGAAGCCGAAGCGTTTCCATCACGGGAGTCGTCGAGCCGGGCGGCGTAAACTGCGCCTGGTAGCTGGCCGGATTCAGTTGATAGCCGAAGTCCACGCGCACCGGCCCGATCGGCGTTGGGTAACGGATACCGAGACCCACCGTGTGCGAGAAGTAGTTGAGATCGGTCAGCGACGGCGCCTTCCAGGCGAACGAGATGTGTCTCACGTCGGTGTACACGTTGCCCCCGTCGTAGAAAGCCGTTCCGCCGAGTCGGTTCCCGACGATTGGCAGTTTCATCGGGAAGCGCAGCTCTTGATTGAAGATGAGCAGCCCGAGTCCGCCGATCGGGAAGCCGGTGACCGAGTCGCGCGGCCCAGCCTGGTTGAGGCCAAAGCCGCGAAGCGACGTGCCGCCGCCCGCGAAAAAACGCTCCGGCAAGGGAATGTCCACGTCCGTGGTGGAGCCCTCCGGCACCTCCAGCCCGAAACGCACCGACCTGGCGAAGACGAACGCCCGGCCAAAAGAATAGAAGGACGAATTCTGAAAGAATCCCCGGAAGAAATTAGCGCTTGAGCCGAGCGTCGTCGCGGCATAGCTCAAGTCAACCGTGTTGAAGGTCCCGCGCGTCGCGGAACCGGGATCATCGCGGCGGTCGCGCGCGTACGTGATCCCAAAGCCGGAAACAAGCGTGGGCTGGCTCAGCAGAGGGATCTGCTCCGGGTTGATCGTCTTGCTCAGGTCGGAGGCCTTGACGCGGCGGTAGAAGTAATCATAGAGCAGCGAGCTGGAAGGCGAGAGTTTTTCCACCAGTTGCAGCCCGCCTTCAAACCGCGTCGATGTGAATGTATTCACGTCCTGCGTTTTGTCCGCATAGCCGGTGAGCTGCAAGCTGAGGCTGCGTTTCGTGAGAAATTTGTCCGCCGTGTAGCCCAGTCCGACCCGGTATTCGAGCGTGCTGACTCGGGTCTTGAGCGAAAGGGTGTGCGCTCGCCCGAACATGTTGGCCCGCGCGATTTCAAAAATGCCGCGTGGACTGGCACCGATGGTGGTGCCGCTGGGATTCGAGCTTCCTCCTGCAATGCGCTGGACTTCAAACCCGAATCCGTAGCCGATCGTGTAGCGCTGGCCCTCTTGAACCTCGACCACGACCGCCTTGTCGGGATCGGCGCCGCCCGGGTTCTGCGGCGCGACCTGCACGCGGTTGAACACGCCGAGGTCGTAAAGCTGACGCTGCGTTTTCGCGACGTCCCCCTCGCGCAAAGGGCCGCCGGGTTCGATCTCCACCTGTCGAGCGATGATTCCCGGCCGCGTGTATTGGTAGCCGGTGAGCAACACCTTCGCGACGTCGATCCTGTCCCCTTCGGTGATGTGGTAGGCGAGGCGAACCTCGTTTGCGGCGTCCCCGGGTGAAACCTCTTCGCGAAAACCGGCCGCCGGAAAGCCCTCGTTGTAATACAGCGCCAGTATGTTGTTGCGGTCGCTGGCCACTCCCGCTTCCGAATACGGCTCGCCGCGGGTTGATCCTGTCACCGAAAGGAGCTCGTCCGTCTTGATGGAGCGATTCCCGTCGATCTGCAAACTCGCGATGCGAGTCTGGGCCCCTTCTACGATATGAAATGAGACGAACAGGTTGTTCTTCTTGTCGCGGTGACGATCGTCCACGGCCGAGGTAACCTGAGCGTCGCGAAAACCGTTGGAGAGATACAAAGCGCGGATCGAATCCATGTCCGCCCGCACCAGTTGCTGGCTGAACCGGCCGTTCGACGCGAAGGAGGCAGGCTGAAGCTGGAGGCGGCGCGCGAGCAGACTTTCTGAGAAATAGTTGTTGCCATCGAAGGCGACGCCCGCGAGGCGGAAGCGATCTCCGCGGACGATGTCATAGGTGATCACGCGCTGGCTCCGCTGCTGGTCCTGTTCGGAGCGAACCTGAACGTCCACGTCGAAGTATCCCTGGCTCTGGAAGTAGTCGCGGACGTTTCGGCGGCCTTCCTGCAGAAGATCTTCGTCCACGGCCCCTTCCGCGAAAATCGGCAAAAGCTTGCGTCTCTTGCCCGTGCTCAAGCGCGCGCCGCTGACTTCGACGCGCACCCGGGGTCCCGCAGTCACGGATAGCATCAGCGGCAGTCGATTCGATTTCGGATCGTACGTGCCCGGAGTGATCACCGCCCCCGCGCCCAGAAAGCCCTGGTCCACCAGGAATTTTCTCAGCCTCTCCGAGCCCCGGGAAAGACGGGCGGCCGTGACGTCGTTCTTGCTCGAAATCTTTGAGTGATGCAGCAGTTCCCGGTCGGAGTAAGAAGTCTGATTTTCCATGGCAATATCGCCCACGCGGGCGCGCGGCCCGGGATCAACCGCCACGGTGATATCCATCTGGCGCGTGTCCTCGTGCGGGAAGAGCTGCCATGTAATCTTGGCCTGGTACAGTCCGTCGTCGTGCAGCACGCCCTCGAGCCGCGCGATCGCTTCGCGAAGAGAGCTATCGCGAAACGGCTCTCCGAGGCCGAGCCGCAGTGCAGCCAGCGCGGCGGGCTCGCTCGGAGGCTGCTTCACGCCTTCGACGCGAATCACGTTGTTGTAGTAATTCGGGCGGACCACGAAGTCCACTCGCAAACCGTTCGCTTCCGATGCCGCCTCGGCGCGTATATCGGAATAGTCTCCCATGCGATAGAGCAGGCGCAGGCTGTCGCGTTCCGCGGAAAAGTCAAACGGCTTCCCCGCCTCCAGTGGAAGGGGCGGTATCTTTTCCCCGACCGGCTTCCCCGAGTCGTCCACTACATGAACTTCGGCAACACGCTGGCCCTCGACCTGGAGTTGTTGCGCACGTGCGGGTGCGGCGGAAAGAAAAACGAAGGCAAGCCAGCCTGCGACCCACGCTGCGGCCCGCGGAGCGACGGCCCATTGGAAAAACGATGATCTGCGCGGGATTCTCATTCGCCGAAGAAGTAAGAAGAGAGGTTAGCATAGCCACGTTGTCTGGCCGGCGCGAAATGGCGCTATCATGGGTTGGTGCCTGGGAACGCAGGATGAATTCCGAACAACACGAGAAATATTCGCGCCAGATCCTGTTTGCGGGAATCGGCGAAGCGGGGCAGGAAAAACTGCTCGGGGCGAGCGCCGTGCTGGTGGGCTGCGGCGCGCTCGGCACCGTCGTTGCGAGCCTCCTGGTCCGCGCGGGGCTGGGGCGCCTGCGCGTGATCGACCGCGATTTCGTCGAGTCCTCGAATCTTCAACGTCAGACGCTCTTCGATGAGTCCGATGCCCGCGACGCGCTGCCCAAGGCCGTCGCTGCGGAGCGCCACCTGCGCGCAATCAATTCAGGCGTCGAAGTTGAAGGGATCGTCGCCGATATCACGCCGAAGAATGCGGGTGAGCTTCTGTCGGGCTTCCCTGTGATTCTCGATGGAACAGACAATTTCGAGACGCGGCTTCTCGTGAACGACGCGGCGATCTCCATGGGCGTGCCGTGGATCTATGCGGCGGCGGTCGGAAGCTACGGCGTGACGATGACGATTCGGCCCGGCGAGACGGCGTGTCTCGCTTGCCTGGTGGAAGGCGGCGAAGATTCCGCAGCGATCGCAGCCACGATTGGCAACGAAGCCACGTGCGATACGTCCGGTGTGCTCAATGCCGCTGCCGGGGTGATCGCGGCAATCGAGGCAGCGGAAGCGACGAAGCTCCTTGCGGGGCGGCCGGAAGCGCTGAATGGGCGCCTGATTTCGTGCGACGTGTGGACCGGGAAATTCCAATCCATCCGCGTGGCTCGCAATCCCGGCTGCCGCGCCTGCGCGCGCCGCGAATTCGCATTCCTCGCGGGCGACGCGCAGCCGCACATCACGATGTGCGGCCGCGATTCGGTGCAGATCCACGAGCGGAGCCGTCGGCTCGATCTCGGCGAGCTCGGCCGGCGTCTCGCTCCGGCCGCAGCCGAAGTCCGCAACAACGACTTCCTTCTCCGGTTTCGCGTTCCTCCCTACGAGTTGACCGTGTTCGCGGACGGCCGCGCCATCGTGAAAGGCACGAAAGACCCCGCGGTCGCGCGCTCGCTATACGCTCGCTATATCGGCGCGTAAGAAAATCCCTGCAATCTGAGCGGAGTTAGCCGGCGAAGCGGCGGAGGGCGGATTGCCGCATCGCGGCACGATCGATGTTCTCGCGGCAATTCATCAGCGTGAGGAGCGTGCTCAGGATTCGCGCCTTGGTTTCATCGGTCATCGGAAAACCGCTCGTGGCCACGTGGACCAGCGTCTCCCCGCGCGCGGAAATCAGCTGGATGCACTCGAGCTGCCGCTCATGAGGGGCGTTGCCGAGCGCCGTTTCGCGGCGCATCTCCGCGCACTCCTGCTCGATGAAAAGCGTGAAGTGGAGGACGCATTTTCGTTCCGCGGCGAGCCCAACTGGCACGGCGGCCTTGCATCCTTTTGCAGAGCAGGTATCTGGCACGAGCCTTTCCTGGCGAGCTACTGTTTTGTAGCATCTCCCGACCACGATTTCCACAGCGCGGTCGCGCGTTGCCGCTTATTCGATAGCACCGCGCTCGCGGTTTAGACTGCTACCGGTGGCACACAGATCGGGCCAACGGCGTCTCAGGCGTCTTCTCCGTGACCAACAATCTCCGCGTCGATAAAAGCTAGTACCGTTCCAACTCCTCTGACCAAGGAAGTTCGATTTGGCCGGCACGCAAGGAGGGCAAAGGGCTGCCAACCAAACTTGTCGAAACAAGTTGGAACGGCACTAGCAGCGCGGACGCTCGGCAATCACTGCGCCGATTGCGGGACGTGTTCGCCGGGGTGAAATTCAGTCCAAGGCCCTGCGTTCATGTCCCGCAGAACGGGCGATTGCCAGGAAAATTCCGGGTGGGCATCGAGAAATTTCGCCGCGTCGAAATTGATTCCGCAGGGATGGCCGATCCTGGCGATGAATCCCATCGCTTCCGCCAGGCGGCTATCGATCACCTTTCCCTGAACCGCGCCGTAGGGATCGTAGGGCGGCGCGCTCGAGCCCGGCAGAGTTTCCGCCGTCATATCGCCATGGCCGCAAAGCGTCCGGCGGTTCGCGCCCTCTTTCTTTGTGTACGTGTCGTAGTGATCCGAGAGAAAGACTTCCGCAAGCGCCGTATCGATCTTGCCCTTATTGCCATTCAGGAGCTGATCCCAGCGAATGCGGCGCGCGTTGGGCCCGCTCGCGGAATTGGCCGGATCGAATGTGGTTTCGTCCTTCGTCACTTCGGGATCGCTCGGGAAATTCGCGCCGGAAAAGACTCCATCCTTCGTGCGCCAGAGCTTCGTATGCTTCAGGCCCAGCTCGAATCGCGCGATTTCGCCGGTCTTGCGGTCGCCGAGCAGCCAGTCGTTGGCATAGCCTCCGTTGTTTCCGTCGAGCATGATCTTCACGTAGTCGTCGATCGAGCCCGCGTATTGCATGGCCTTGCGGGCGCGCATGAACTCCGGCTTGCCGTTCGGGTCCCATCCGCGAAAATTCGCGATCGTTGTTTCGGTGATCATGAGCCCCGCGGAATTGACGCCGAAGTCGTCGTCGCTTGCGATCACGCCCGGAAGGCCGTCCATCAAAATGTGATAGCCGCTTTGCGGGACCATGTCGAAGACAATCCGCCAGCGCGAGCCTTCGCTGTAGGTTGTCCAGTTGCTGTGAGCCATCACGATCTGGTGGTCTTTCGTCCAACTGCCGGTGGCGACGAACGCGCTGCAATGGCCCTCGCCTGAAGAAAGCGGCGCATTCGCGGTCTTCGTCCGCGAATCGAGCCACGGCACGTAGTAATCGCCCAGCTCGGCGAAGGCGTTGAGCGCGACGATGTCGTCCAGATCGAGCTTCGTCTTTTTCGCCTCGAGGCCGTCCACAATCCCTTGCAGCTCGGCTTGATATTCAGGATCGAGCTTGGGCCAGAGCATCTGGCGAGCCGCGCGCCGGAAAAATTCCCAGTCGCGGCCGGTGTCGTGGGTCAACTCCAGGCGAATCACGCCGTAGAAGTCCGCAATCTCCGAGGCGAGCAGGTACCCGTGCTGGTAGCCGATATCGTGCGGCGCGCCCTCGAGGTGAACGTAATTCCACCCGCCGCGCTCGAAGCGGTATCCCTTGTCCTGGGTGGTTTCAACGAAGCTGTCTTGGGAACGCGACGCAGGCGCGGCATCCGGACGAGCCGCTTGCGCGCGCTCCTGCGGGGCGATGCCGGCGAGCTGCGTTAGAAGGAGTAGAATCGCCAGGACCGATCTCAGGATTCGCATGCGTGATCCCCTCAAATTTTTGTCGAGTCGCGTTTCGTGTCTCCCGATATTGCCAGTCGCGGTTCCATCTTAGGCAGGCGTGTGCCCTGGGGCAAGCGATCCCATGCCTTGATGCCGAACAAGAGATTGAAAACGAAGGGGCGACTCAGGCTAGTATAGGCGCCGGTGTGGGTGTGAGTTTTCAGGCTCCGTACAGGCCGCCGCACGCGCAGCGAATAACTATGATCATGAAATTCGGCACGCGGACCACCGTCGTGGCGGTCATCCTGTGCATGTATTTTTTTGCGTGCGCGGAGGCGCGGGCCGCCACCGGGGGAAGCATTTCCGGCACGCTGACGGACCAGAGCGGCGCCGTGATCCCCGGCGCCAGCCTGTCGCTCGTGAACCTCGATCTGGCGACCGGATACAAGGCGACGAGCGACGCTCAGGGATTCTATTCGTTCCCCACTTTGCCCGTCGGGCGATACGAGCTGACGATCGAAGCCGCCGGATTCAAAACCCAGAAGAAAACAGGAATCGTGGTTGACACGGACGCCGCGGTCCGCGTGGACACCGCGCTGGAAGTGGGCGAGCAGAGCGAGACGGTCACGGTGTCGGCCACGCTCGCGGAGACGCAGGTGCAGGTCGATACCGTCGCGACGCACCTCGGAGAAGTCGTGTCGCACACTCAGATGACTGCGCTGCCCCTGAATGGGCGCAGCTACACCGACCTGCTGCCTATTCAGCCGGGCGTAATCCCGATTACGACGCTGAAAGCTAATTCGGTAATTATGGCGGGAGTGACGGGTGCGATTTCGCCATCCGGCGATCTGAATCCGGGAAACATGTCGATCGACGGCCAGCGGGAATCGGCGAACGGCTTCATGGTCAACGGCGTTGACGTGCAGGAGCACATGAACGGCGGAACGTCGATCATTCCCAACCTCGATTCGATCGACGAGTTCCGCGTGCTCACGAACAACTTCGACCCGGAATATGGCAACTACAACGGCGGGATGATCAACGTCATCAGCAAGTCCGGCAGCGACGCCTTCCATGGGAACGCGTTCGAGTTCCTGCGCAACACCGTGCTGGACGCGAAGAACTACTTCGCGGATTCGCGCGGCGTATTCCGGCAGAATCAATTCGGCGGCACGCTGGGAGGCCCCGTCCGGCGGCAGAAAGTTTTTTTCTTCGGCGATTACCAGGGAACGCGCACGAATCAGGGCGTGACCACGCCGCGAATCGCCGTGCCGTCCGTCGATGACCGCGGCGGCAACCTGCTTGATATCGCGAATTCTCTGACAGGAACCGTGAGCGGGGCGAACCTCGCTTCGCTGCTCGACACTCAACTCGGATACGCCCCGGGAACCGTCCACGCAGGCGAGGCCTACTACACACCCGGATGCGCGAGCTCTTCGGTATGCGTGCTACCTTTCGCGAGCATTCCGGCGGCGGCATGGTCCGCGCCCGCGACGCAACTGCTGCAATACATCCCGAAGCCGAACATTATCGGCACGAATCTGTTTTCCACTTCCTCCTCCGCGAAGACGGTGCGCGACGACAAGCTCTCCGGCCGCGTCGACGCCAATACCCGCTGGGGTCAGCTTTCCGCCTACTATTTTTTCGACGACTACCGGCTGGACGATCCGTATCCGGGACAGCAGGGCGGCGCGAGCGTGCCTGGCTTCGACGCGCTGACCATCGGCCGCGCGCAAATGGTGTCCTTGAATGATACGAAGGTCTTCTGGGGCAACACCGTGAATGAGTTTCACCTCGGTTTCATCCGGAACGCAAACGACATCGGCGAGCCGCGCGGTGGCCTCGGCGTGAGCCTCGCGTCGCAGGGATTCAAGACGGGGCCGGGCACGGCGGGCATCGTGGTGCAGGCGCCGCAGTTCGAAGGCGTGGAAAACATTTCGTTCAATGCTTTCGTGATGGGCGTGCCGATCACGAACACGGATCAGAAGAACAATACGCTCTACCTCGGCGACACGCTTTCGAAGGAGTTCGGCCGGCACACGATCAAACTCGGCGGGCAGTTCCACGCCGATCAGGTCAACGAGCATCCCAATGCGACGTTCAATGGAACGTTCAACTTTCACGGCACGGAAACGGGCTCGGATTTTGCTGATTTTCTTCTGGGCGTTCCGAGCAATTTCACGCAATCGTCAGGCGCGCCTTTCTATCTGCGCAACCGATATTCGGGATTCTTCGTGCAGGATAGCCTGCGCGCGCGAAGCGATCTCACGCTCAATTTTGGCGTCCGCTGGGACCTGATCATGCCGTGGTGGGAAAAGTACAATCAGCTTCAGACCGTGGTGCCCGGGATGCAGTCGGTCCTCTATCCGGGAGCGCCGAGCGGGTTTGTCGTCGCGGGCGACCCGGGAATTCCGTCGACGCTTTCGCCATCCAAGTTTCACAACTTCGCCCCGAGGATCGGCGTGGCGTATTCGCCGAGGTTCCAGCACGGATTGCTCAGGCGCTTTTTCGGCGAAGGCGGGAAGAGCAGCATCCGGGCGAGCTATGGGATCTTCTACACGGCTTTTCCGGGATTGTCGGCCGGGATCATGTACGCGGTTCCACCGTTCGGATACAACTACCTGAGCCCCGAACCGCCGCTATTCGCTACGCCCTTCATCAACGCCGGCGACGGCACGAACAACGGCCAGCGCTTCCCATTCCCCTTCCCGCCGCGCAACGTCTCGGTGAAGAACCCCGATACTTCGACCGACTGGTCAAATTTCATCCCGATCAGCGCCGATCCGTACTTCTATTACCGCAACGACGTGCCGTACACCGAGAATTACATGCTCTCGTTCCAGCGGCAGATTACGCGGGCCGTGCTGCTGACGATGAGCTACGTGGGGAATCAGGGACATCACATTCTCGTGCTCGTGCCGACAAACACCGGGAGCCCTCAACTGTGCCTCAGCCTTCCGGGGTGCGGGCCCTTCGGCGAAGACGGCACTTACACCAACGCTTCGAGCGAGATCGTCCACGGAACACGCGGGCCTCTGGGATCGAATTACGGAGCCACGACCGCGCAGCGAACCATCGGGAATTCGAACTACAACGCGCTCGAGACCAACCTCCGCTACGCCGGCCAGCGGACGAATCTATTGCTGTCCTACACGTATGGCAAGTCGATCGACCAGGCCTCGAACATCGGCGAGCAGATCAATCCCTTTGATCCCCGGCTGAGCCGCGCGATTTCTTCGTTCGATCTGCGGCACAACTTCGTGGCGAGCTACAAGTACGAGCTGCCTCTCGACCGGCTCTTTGGCCATTCAAACCAGTTGACGGAGGGATGGAGCATCTCCGGGACCACGCGATTCAGCACGGGCTTCCCCGTGACGCTGTACGACAACTCGGACAATTCTCTACTGGGAACTCTCGGCAACGGCGTCAACAACGATCTGCTGGACACGCCGCGCTTCACGCCCGGCCCGTTGCAGATCAACACGAATCCCCGCAACGACCGGCCTGCATTCAACACAGCCCTCTTTCACACGGAGCAGCTCGGCGTGCTGGGCAACGCCCGGCGCCGATTTTTCTACGGTCCGGGCATCAACAATTTCGATATGCAGCTCACGAAGACGCTGCGGCTCGCGGAGTCGAAGTCGCTCGATCTGCGGATCGAAGCGTTCAACGCGTTCAACCACGCGCAGTTCTACGGCCCGGCGGCGGTGGACGGGGAGGTCAACGACACGCAGACCTTCGGCCACATCGTGAGCGCGGCGGACCCACGCCTGGTGCAATTGGCAGCGAAGTTCAGTTTCTGAGGGACAAAACCTCTACTGCCCGGGGAGCGGCTTGCCGTTGACCACGAATTTCATGACGGTTCGAGAGCTGGCACTGATACCGAGCGGGATTCCATTGCTGGCTGGATGCGTTTCCACCGTAATTTTGTCCCCAGTCCGGAGCGTGTCTTTGTTCCAGCCTTCGTGAGACATGGTGAACGGAGATGCAAGCTCGATGGTCCAGTGCTGCACTTCCCCGTTATCGCCAGTCACGTCCAAATGAACCAGGCAGTGCGGATTGCCCCATTCGAATCCGGTGACGACCCCATCGAGAGTGATGGTCTTCGTGAGGTCGTACCTCGAGGTTCCGTGGTGCGCGAAGGCCGGGCCCGAAACGAGTATCAGAACAAGGCCTACGATGAATCCTCCCGTTAGCACTCGTTTCATCTGATTCCATTCACGTGGCCGCAATCTGCCGACGTCTGCCAGGAAACTCTCCACAGGCAATACATCCGTCGAAGGCTCTGTGTCAATCCCGTTGAGCTGCGAGGCGCGCGGCACAGCCGAGTTGCTGCACGCGAGAGCCGGTGCGATAATGACGTCAGTTGGCGCAGGCCGCAAAGCGGCCGCGAGCGTAAGCGAGGACTTTATGGCACTGAGGGATGAGTGGATCGAAAAGCGAACGGCGGCGATGAACGGCGGGGCGCGGAATTTCTCGCAGATGCACTACGCGAGGCAGGGCGTCGTCACCGAAGAGATGCAGTACGTGGCGCTGCGTGAAAAGATTGCGCCGGAGCTCGTGCGCGACGAAGTGGCGCGCGGCCGCGCCATCATCCCCGCCAACATCCATCACCGGAACCTCGAGCCGATGGGCATCGGCGTCGCGTTCGGCTGCAAGATCAATGCGAACATCGGAAACTCGGCGACCACTTCGAACGTGAGCGAGGAGCTCGAAAAGCTGCACCGCGCGGTGCACTACGGCTCGGACACCGTGATGGACCTCTCGACCGGCGGGGACATTCCGGCGATCCGCAAGGCGATCATCGACGCTTCGCCCGTGCCGATCGGCACGGTGCCGATCTACGAGGCGCTTTCGCGCGTGCGGCGCGCCGAGGATCTGACGATCGCAATCCTGCTCGAAGTGATCGAAGAACAGGCCGAGCAGGGCGTCGATTACATGACGATCCACGCGGGCGTGCTGCGCGAGTTTCTGCCGCTGGTGCGGAATCGCATCACGGGAATCGTGAGCCGCGGCGGCGCGTTGCTGGCGCAGTGGATGAGCTTCCACAAGGCGCAGAATTTCCTCTACGAGAATTTCGACGCCATGTGCAAGATTTTCCAGAAGCACGACGTCAGCTTTTCGCTCGGTGATGGTCTGCGC
Source organism: Candidatus Acidiferrales bacterium (assembly GCA_035604415.1). Lineage (GTDB taxonomy): Bacteria > Acidobacteriota > Terriglobia > Acidiferrales > UBA7541 > Palsa-295. Next base: position 22,959 of record DATNIN010000013.1, on the reverse strand, counting down.
CCCGGATGCCTGGCCGACGCGAGCGATGAAGCGCAGTTCGCGGAGCTGCGCGTGCTCGGCGAGCTGACGAAGAAGGCCTGGGAATACGACGTGCAGGTGATGATCGAAGGGCCGGGCCACATCCCCATGGACCAGATCGAGCTCCAAGTGAAAAAGGAAAACGAGCTGTGCTACGAGGCGCCCTTCTACACGCTCGGTCCGCTGGTGACGGACATCGCGCCGGGCTACGACCACATCACGAGCGCGATCGGCGCGGCGATGATCGGCTGGCACGGCGCGTCGATGCTCTGCTACGTCACGCCGAAGGAACACCTCGGCCTGCCGAACGCGGATGATGTGCGGCAGGGCGTGATCGCGTACAAGATCGCGGCGCACGCGGCAGACGTGGCGCGGCACCGCCCCGGCGCACGCGACCGCGACGATGCGCTCAGCTACGCGCGGTTCCTTTTCGACTGGGACAAGCAGTTCCAGCTTTCGCTCGATCCCGAGACGGCGCGGGCGATGCACGACGAGACGCTGCCCGACGACTTCTACAAGGAAGCGAAGTTCTGCTCGATGTGCGGGCCGAAGTTCTGCTCGATGAACACCACGCAGATCGCGGAGGCGTATCAAGGCCTCGACCAGAAGGACCGCGAGGCGAAGTTCGCGCAGCTCCTCGCCAAAGTCGAGAAGTAGGCTCGCCTCGAATGAATCTTCGAAGAGCCGCATCGAAGGCCGCCATTTCCTGCATCGCGGCCGGGCTTCTGTCTTTTGCGGCGCGCGCGGATGACGCTTCGTACCGGCTGGCCATCGAAAAGTGGCGGCAAGCCTACGAGGCGGACCTAAAATCCGACAACGGCTGGCTCACCGTGAGCGGGCTTTTCTGGCTGCACGAAGGCGAGAACACCTTCGGCTCGGGTTCGCTCAACGACATCGTTCTTCCTGCGCCCGCTCCTGCCGCAGCCGGCAGCTTCGAGTTCCACGCCGGCCGGACGACCTTCCACGTGAAGCCGGGAGTGCCGGCCACGTTTCACGGCCAGCACGTCGCCACCGCGGAAATGCACGCGGATGTGGACGCCGACCAACTCGTGCTCGGCGACATGACGCTGTACGTCCATTCGAGCGGCGAGCGGTACACGATCCGTCTCCGTGACAAGAACAGCCGCCTGCGCAAGGATTTTACGGGCACGCGCTGGTTCCCGGTGGACGAGTCCTACCGCGTGACCGCGCGCTTCGTGCCTTACGACAAGCCGAAGCAAATTCAAATCCAGAACGTGATGGGCGACACGCTACAGGAGACGATCCCCGGCTACGCCGTCTTTTCGCTGCACGGGCAGGAGCTGCGGCTCGATGCCGAAGTGCAGGATACGGGGCTCTTTATCGTGTTCCGCGACCTAACCAGCGGCCACGAGACCTACGGCGCGTCCCGGTTCCTCGACGCGCAACTTCCGAAGGATGGCCAGGTGATTCTCGACTTCAATCAGGCATATAATCCGCCCTGCGCCTACAACCCATACACGACCTGCCCGCTCCCGCCGCCTCAGAACCGGCTGCGGGTGCGGATCGAAGCGGGCGAAAAGGTCTATCCGCACGGCCATGCGGCCGGAGGAAATTGATTCGCGGGTGCGCGGGCGCCGGCAAAGAAGCATTGACCGAGGGGTGAAACGTGGCTTTCGTTCGAGTGGCTAAGAAGGAAGACGTGCCGCCGGGGAAGATCTATGAATTTCAGGTTGGCGGGACGCCGATCGCGATTGCGAATGTTGCAGGTAAGCTCCATGCTATCAATAGCATATGCGCCCATGAGGCCGGCCCGCTGGGTGAAGGAGAGCTCGAAGGGCAGATCGTCACGTGCCCGTGGCACGGCTGGCAGTACGATGTAACGACCGGCAAAGTGGTGCAAAGCCCGAACCTCGGCGTCGCGTGCTACGCGGTCGAAGTCCGGGGCGACGATATCTTCGTGGACGCCGGCTAGCTGGCTCGAAGGGCGTATCCGCCCGGGTTTTGTTGCTCTCCCCCGACTTTTTCGCACATTCCTCCGAAAAATTCCGCAGAGAGGGCTTCCCTTCTTTTTAGGCTTCCGTGTATAGTTCGCGCGACACTTTTTGACGGATGACGCAACCTCTCCCAAAACCCAAGCGCTGGCTGCTGGCCGTTGACCCTCGCGTCTATCACTGGGACACCCTCTTCGTAAAGGGCAAGGAAATGTGGCGGCAGGCCGGAAGCCGCCCCGACGCCGCGCGGCAGCTCAAGCAGGTCCACAAAGGTGACCGGGCGCTCTGCTACCACGGCAAGCCGGAACATTCCGTGTACGCCCTGGCGGAAGTGACCCGCGATCCCTACACCGACCCCGAGGACCGGGAAGGAAAGAAGCTCGTAATGGACCTGCGTGCGATCGAGCGGCTGCCCCGGCTGGTGAGGCTCGCCGAGATGCGCGATAGCCGCCTGTTGCGAAAGATCAAGTTCCTCAAGAACACCCGTCTCACGATCTGCCCGCTGACGGAAGAAGAGTACGCGGAGATTCTGCGGATGGCGGGAATCGTCGCATCGCCGGGCATTCCTTTACCCTGAGTCCGTCCGCCGGACGGATGGCCTGCCCAGTCCTGAAATCCCAAGAACGAAAATCGTATAAAATGCACGCGCAGGGAGGCCGCTCCATGCTCAGAGGTTTGGTTGCATCGCTGATCGCGGCGCTTGCGGCGCTGGCCATTGCTTTTGCTGATTCACCTCGAAAGTCCAATGCGTGGGATCTCAGCGGAATTCCCACTGAGAAGACGCACGTCGTGGATCTGACGTACGCCATCAACGGCAAGATCCCGGCGTGGCCGGGGGACGAACACGCATTCGAGACGCACGTGGTTGCCACGCCGGAAAAAGACGGATACTTCGCGCGCAGTTTTTCGATGCCCGAACACTACGGCACGCACATGGATGCGCCGTCGCACTTTCCGCCCGGCAAGCTGACCCTCGATCAGATTCCGGCGGAGCGCCTCTTCGGCCCGGCGGTGGTGATCGACGTGCGCGAGGAGGCAACGAAGAACGCCGACTATCGGCTGATGGTCACGCGCGTTCACAAGTGGGAAGCGCTGCACGGACAAATTCCATTCGGTGCGATTGTCATGCTGCGCACCGGATGGGCGTCGCGCTGGCCGGATCAGGCACGGTATCGCAACGCGGACACAAGCGGCGTGATGCACTTCCCCGGATTCTCCGTCGAGGCGGCGAAGCTGCTGATTTCCCGCGGCGCCGTGGCGCTCGGGATCGATACGCTCAGCATCGACTACGGGCCATCGCCGGATTTCGAAGTCCATCGCGTGGACTTGCCTGCGGGGCTCTACAATCTCGAGAACCTTGCGAACCTCGACGAATTGCCGGAATCGGGTGCGTTTGTGATTGCGGCGCCGATCAAGCTCGAAGGCGGTTCGGGCGGTCCGGCTCGCGTCTTCGCGATACTTCCGAATCAAGAGAAACGCTGACTCGCGGGTGTTATTCTTCCGGCGAGATCCACGATGCCAGAGCTGCCTGAAGTCGAAACAGTCGCGCGCGGCCTGCGGGCCGTCCTGCCGGGGCGGCGCATTCTGGGCGTGCGTCTGGGAAAGACGGACTTCATCGAAGACCCGGCCGCGCTGGAGCGCGATTTGCCCGGGAGCCGGATTAACAGCGTGAGGCGGTACGGAAAGTTTCTGCTCCTCGATCTGGAGTCACCGAAAGGAAATGCGGGAAGTTTCTCTCTCCTGATTCACCTCGGCATGACGGGGCAACTCGTGACGTGTCCGCCGGAAGCGCGCGTCGCTCCGCACACGCACGCCTTCCTCTCGCTCGACGACGGCCGCGAGCTGCGCTACACGGATATTCGCCGCTTCGGAAGCATCAGGGTGTTGGCCAATGGATCCGGCGAGGTGGTTCTCGGCAGTCTCGGCCTCGATCCGCTTGAGGCAACCCAGGAAGAGTTCCTTGGGCAACTGCGCGGGCGGCGCGCTCGAATCAAGGCGCTGCTGCTCGATCAGCACGTACTGCGGGGTATGGGAAACATCTATACGGATGAGAGCCTGTGGCGGGCGCGGATTCATCCGATGCGGCTCGGCGCGAATCTGAAGGGCGAGGAACTGCGCCGCCTGTATCGCGCCGTGCGCGATGTGCTCACTCAGGCGATCCGATGGCGCGGATCGTCTATCTCCGACTACGTGGACTCCGAGGGACGCAAGGGGACTTTTCAGCAGCGGCACCGCGTTTACCAGCGCAAAGGAAAGAAGTGCTTCCGCTGCGGCGCCGCGATTCGCCGGGCAATCGTCGCCGGACGAAGCAGCTACTTCTGCCCACGTTGCCAGCCCGCGCCGCGGATTCATCGCCCGGCCAGCCGCTAGGCGTTACTTGGTGGAGCTGCGGACAGGCGCCGGCATGTACAGACCCGCCTCGGCCGGCAATCCCGCTCGTTCGAACTGAATCGTCGTGTGCGTGATGTGAAAGTCGCGCGCCAGCACTTCCCGAATTTTTTCCAGGACGCGTTCGCTTTCTTCCATGTGCATGTCCGGAATGCGCACGTGGCAGGAGAGCGCGTGCAGATCGGTGCCGAGAGTCCAGATGTGCATGTCATGGACCTCCTGCACTCCCGGGACGCGGAGCACCGCTGCCGCCACTTCGGCGAGGCGAATCTCGCGCGGCAATCCTTCCAGCAAAATATGCCCGCTCTCGCGGAGAATTCCCTGCCCCGACCAGAGAACCATCGCGCCGATCCCGATGCCGAGCACGGGATCGACCCACTGCGCGCCGGTCCACCGGATGGCCAGGGCGCCCGCTACGATCGCGATATTGGAAAGCGCGTCGCCCAGATTGTGCAGCCAGACCGTGCGAACGTTCAGATCCCGCCGCCCGCGGTGCACCGCGAGGGTGATGCCGCCATTGATCGCGAGAGCCAGCAGAGACACCCAAATCATGAGGCCGGTGCCCACCTCGACCGGGTGACGCAGGTGCGCGACCGACTCGCCAATCACGAAGAGCGCCGCAAGTGCCAAGATCATTGCATTGACGAACGCCGCCAGAATTCCCGCGCGATGATATCCGTAGGTCTTCTCGTGCGTGGGAGGGCGCAGCGCCCAGCGCATGGCCAGCCAGGAAATCACGAGCGTGGGCACGTCAGTCAGATTGTGGACGGCGTCGCTCGCGAGGGCCATGGAATGCCCCGCATAGCCGGCCACGAATTCCGCGGCGACGAGCACAAGCGTCGCCACCACGGCGGCGCCGAGGATGGCGGTGGTGCCGCCGCCCAAGCCGTGTCCGTGGGCGTGATCCGAACCGTCGTGCGCGTGAACGTGCATCGGATGAATTCTACTCGCAGACCTGGCCCTGCGGACAGTCCCGGCCGGCGCTTCAGCGCGTGAACGTAACGGGAAGTGCAATTCCCGCCGCGTCCTCCGGAAACTCAATTGACTTAGTTCGCAGCCCCTGCCTACCATGAAATCAGTTCCTGTTTCCGAAAGAATTCGGGGGAGACGGCCGGTCCACGGGTCACCATTTACCCAGCGATGACGCAAAATACCACCAAGCTGGTCTTCTGGGGTGTGCGCGGCTCGACGCCGACGCTCGAGCGCGACACGTGGCGCTACGGCGGGAACACAGCCTGCGTGGAAGTCACGGCTCCGGGTGGCTCTCGATTCATCCTCGACTGCGGCACGGGCCTGCGGATGCTGGGCAATCGCCTGCGAGCGCTGAACCACCGCTCGCCAGAGTTGCATTCCCACGGTGGCATCGAAGCGCACATCCTCGTGACCCACTATCACTGGGATCACATCCAGGGCATTCCGTTCTTCCAGCCGTTCTTCGAGCCGCAGAACCGCTTTCATTTTTGCAGCTTCCAATCGAAGTATCTCGGCCGCAACAGCCTGCGACAGGTTCTTGAGGCGCAGCTTGCGAAACCCTATTTCCCGGTGGATGTGAGCGTCATGGAAGCCGCGCGCACCTTCCATGAGGTTACCGGCGGCGAGCAATGGGAGGCTCAGGGCACGCAGATCACGGCCGCGTGGCTCAATCACCCCCAGGGGTGCCTCGGCTACCGGCTGGAAACATCCGCAGGATCGATTGTGTATGCCACGGACAATGAGCCCGGCGTCTCGGAATTCGACAACAACTTGCGCGAGCTTGCTCGCGGAGCGGACGTGCTGATCTACGACGCGCAGTATTCTCCCGAGCAGCTGGCCACCAACCGCAAGGGCTGGGGCCACTCGACCTGGCTGGAAGGCGTGAAGGTCGCGCGCGAATCTAAGGTGGGGAATCTGGTCTTGTTCCACCACGATCCCGACTCATCGAGCCGCGTCGTGGACGGATTTCTCTCCGCCGCGCGACAGGAATTTCCTGCGACGTGGGCAGCGATGGAGGGAATGTCGGTCACTCTGAGCAGCCGCGGTGTGGAGTTCGCTCTTCCCGAGTCGCGCATGGGTCAGCGCAGGAGGCTGCGTCTCGCCGCCTCGGTTGCGGGGCAATCAGAGGACGGCGGCGCATTCCAGGAGCAGGCGACCGTGCGCGACATCAGTCTGCAAGGAGCCTACATCTTCTTGAACCATCGTCCGCGCCTGCAATCCGAATTGCGCGTGGTGATCGAGGCCGGGAACGGCCAGCGGCGGTCCAGCCCGATTGCGTTGCGCGCGACGGTCCTCTATTGCGAGCCGGGCCGCGAGAAGAATCAGAACGGTGTCGGCGTCATCTTCATCGAGGATGCCGATAGCGGCGGCCCGCCCCCGCGCGACTGATCGATCCAGCGATCCGGCTAGGCGTCAGGGAATCTCTTCAATGGCTGAAAGCTGTGCTTCGATGTCCGCGAGGGCGCGGCGGAGCTGGTCCTGGTAGCGCTCATCTTGGCTGGATTGCAATCCTTCTTGCACGCGCGCTTTGGAAAGAAGCAGCACTTCCCTGCGGCGGCGAGACTCGACCTGCGCGAGCGTTATTGGCGCACCGTGCTTGCCGCGGTGTTTCGTTTGAGAATCCTGGACTTGGCTTTCGACCGACTTGCTTTCCCATCCCTTGGCCATGGCGCGATTCTACGACGGCAGTAGTGCGCAGCAGCGCACTTTTTTCGGGGTGTTTCGCTGACGCGCGAACCGGACGCAGCACACGCGTCGTCGATGTTCGAATCACGCTTTGACTTGCGTCCCATTGCGCGTCCGTGCATCATGCGTTTGCGGGCCCGTAGCTCAGCTGGTTAGAGCAGCGGACTCATAATCCGTTGGTCCAAGGTTCGAATCCTTGCGGGCCCACCAACTGTTTTCAACAACTTAGCTTTTTCCGCGCTGTGTTGAGCTTTACTGCTGCGCCCAATGTTGCGCCCCATCGTCTCGGAACATGACGCCCGAGCTTGCCATGCGCCTCTCGCCGTTTACTGTGGCGCGCCGTAGCGAGTGCGGAGATCCAGGTTCACTTCGAGGACGTTCACGAGCTTTTCACCAGCGAGCCCGTCTAGTGGCGCGTGTGCTTTCGCCAGCAAGACTTGGTCGATCTCGGTTCGAACAGTCGCCGGATCCCGCTTCAAGTCCGCGGCCCACTTCCCCGCAACGCGGTCCAACTGAAATTCCGCGTTCTGGAGTGTGACAATCCCAACGAGACAGCTCCCGAATTGGAATAAGCGCCTTCGAATCCTTCTGTACTTCGATCTACTGGAAATTCTGGTCCGCGTTTGCATGACTGGCGGGTTTCCTTCGCGTACAACGCAAAACGGGCCTTGCAACGGCCCGCCTCCGCTGCTAGAATCGATACCGTACTGGATTAGTGCTATATGCTTTTTATGGGGAGTCCGGCATGGTAAGGCTCGGCAAATTAGCGGACTACGGGCTGGTCCTGATGACCTGCATCGCGCGCGGTCAAGGGACGGGGGCGCCTCTGCGCACGGCGCGAGACCTCGCTCGAGAATCCCGGTTGCCGCTATCCACGGTTAGCAAGCTCCTGAAAGAGCTTTTGCAGAGCGCGCTGCTCATTTCCCACCGTGGGATCAAGGGAGGCTACGTCCTGGCGAGAGAACCACGGGAAATTTCGGTGCTCGAGATGATTGCCGCCATCGAAGGGCCCATGGCGTTCACCGAGTGCAGCACGGACGTCACCGGTCTGTGCGACCTCGAACCGTGCTGCCCCATAAAGAGCAATCAGCAAACCATCAATCAAGCAGTGCGCGGGGTGCTCGAGAAAATCACACTTTCCGACCTGATGCATCCTCTCCAGCTGACGAACATCAGGGACGTGCGCGGCCGCGTTGTGCCGACGATTGCGTCCGGGAGAATTCAATGAGTTCGAATACTGACGCGATCCGTGAACTAGCCCAGCAGGAATACAAGTGGGGATTCGTCACCGACATCGGTGAAGACCGCGCGCCTAAGGGGCTGAACGAAGACATCATCCGGTTCATCTCGGCGAAAAAGAACGAACCGGAATTCATGCTCGAGTGGCGCCTCAAGGCATACCGTTACTGGGAGGGGCTGGAGAAGGCGCACGCCGAGCCGAAGTGGGCCAACATCCATTACCCGCCCATCGACTATCAGAACAGTTCGTATTATTCAGCGCCGAAGCAGAAGCCGAATCTGAAGAGTCTCGACGAGATCGATCCGGAGATCCTGCGCACGTATGAAAAGCTCGGGATTCCGCTCGCGGAGCAGAAGATGCTTGCGGGCGTGGCCGTCGATGCGGTGTTCGACAGCGTCTCGGTGGCAACCACGTTCAAGGAAAAGCTCGCCGAAGTCGGCGTGATCTTCTGTTCTTTCTCGGACGCGGTGAAGAATCATCCGGACCTGATTAAGAAGTATCTCGGCACGGTGGTTCCCTACACCGACAATTTTTTCGCCGCGCTGAACGCAGCGGTCTTCAGCGACGGATCGTTCGTGTACGTGCCGAAGGGAGTTCGCTGCCCGATGGAGCTTTCCACCTACTTCCGCATCAATGCGGCGGAGACCGGCCAGTTCGAGCGCACGCTGATCGTCGCGGACGAAGGCGCGTCCGTCAGTTATCTCGAAGGCTGCACCGCCCCGATCCGCGACGAGAATCAATTGCACGCGGCGGTGGTCGAGCTGATCGCGCTCGACGACGCCCAGATCAAGTATTCGACCGTTCAGAACTGGTATCCCGGCGACAAGAACGGCAAGGGCGGAATCTACAATTTCGTCACCAAGCGCGGCGCGTGCCGCGGCAAGAACTCCAAAATCTCCTGGACGCAGGTCGAGACCGGCTCGGCCATCACATGGAAGTATCCGAGCTGCATCCTGCAAGGCGAGAATTCCGTGGGCGAGTTCTATTCCGTCGCGCTTACCAACAATTATCAGCAGGCCGACACCGGCACGAAGATGATCCACATCGGCAAGAACACGCGCAGCACAATCGTGGCGAAGGGCATCTCCGCCGGCCACGGGCAGAACACCTATCGCGGCCAGGTGAAGATCATGAAGGACGCAACCGGCGCGCGGAACTACACGCAGTGCGATTCGCTTTTGATCGGCGACAAGTGCGGCGCGCACACATTCCCGTACATCGAGGTGAAGAATTCGACGGCGCGCATGGAGCATGAGGCTTCCACCTCGAAGATCGGCGAGGACCAGATGTTCTATCTCCGCCAGCGCGGGCTGAAGGCCGAGGATGCCGTGTCGATGATCGTCAATGGCTTTTGCAAGCGCGTCTTCCGCGAGCTGCCCATGGAATTCGCGGTCGAGGCGCAAAAGCTGCTGAGCGTCAGCCTCGAAGGCAGTGTCGGATGACCCAAATTAAGTGTTACACCGTGCCGAGTGGTTTTCGGCGTAACTCGCTGAAAACAAAGAGTTGTGTCACCAACTACTCGACACACTTTTTGCAGGCACTGAATTTGAGCGAAATACCTAGAGGACATACGGAATGAGTTTGCTGGAAATCAAGAATCTGAAAGTCAGAGTCGAGGACCGCGAGATCCTCAAGGGCATCAACCTGACATTGAACGCGGGCGAGGTCCATTCGATCATGGGCCCGAACGGTTCGGGCAAGAGCACGCTCGCGCAAGTGCTGGCTCGCCGCGAGAACTACCAGGTGACGGGCGGCGAGGTATTGTTCAACGGCAAGGACCTGCTCGCGATGAAGCCCGAGGAAGCGGCGTGCGAGGGTCTTTTCCTCGCGTTTCAATACCCCGTCGAGATTCCTGGAATCAGCAACGCCTACTTCTTGCGCTCGGCGCTCAACGCCATCCGAAAATATCGCGGCGAAGATGAAATGGACGCGATGGATTTTCTTCCGATGCTGCGCGAAAAACTGAAGCTGCTCGAAATGGACGACAAGCTGCTGAACCGCTCGGTGAACGAAGCCTTCTCGGGCGGCGAGAAAAAGCGGAATGAGATTTTGCAGATGGCGGTGCTCGAACCGAAGCTCGCCATCCTGGACGAAACCGATTCCGGCCTCGATATCGACGCGCTGCGGATCGTCGCCCAGGGCGTCAACGCCATGCGCAGCCCCGAACGCGCGATGCTGGTGGTCACTCACTATCAGCGGCTGCTCAACTACATCGTGCCGGATCAAGTGCACGTGCTGGTCGAGGGGCGCATCGTCCGCTCGGGCGGACCGGAATTGGCATTGGAACTCGAGGATCAGGGCTACGCCGCCATTGAATCCATTGCGCGCGGCGCAAGCCCCGCCTGAAGCGAAGTATGGGGATTTTGAAAGTGGCAACAGCAACGCAAGGACTGCAAAATTACGCGGAGAGCTTCGGCGGATTCGAGAAGGCCGCCGCGAGCCGCGAATTGTCGTGGCTGCGGAAGCTGCGGCAGGATGGCTTCGCCCGTTTCAGCGAGACGGGCTTCCCGACGCTTCGCGACGAGGACTGGCGCTTCACGAATGTTTCCGCGATCGCGCAGACGCCGTTCCGGCTGGTCCGCAACGGCGATTCCCTGCCCTCGCGAAAAGATCTCGATCCGTTTCGTATCGCCGGAGTCGGCTGCCAGCTCGTTTTCGTGGACGGGCGTTTCGCGCCGGCTCTTTCGTCTCTGGGGCAGATGCCGGCAGGAGTGACGGTGAGCAGCCTCGCCCGCCAGCTTGCGCGCGATCCCGGGGCGCTTGAGCCGCACCTGGGCCACTACCTCAATTTGCAACGCGATGCCTTCGGGGCGCTGAACACGGCATTTCTCGAGGACGGCGGATACGTGCACATTGCGAAAGGCCTTGTGGTGGAGGCTCCAATCAGCCTGCTGTTCGTTTCGACGGCGCACGATTTCCCGACGGTGAATCATCCCCGCAACCTGATCGTCGCGGAGGAACACAGCCAAGTCACGATCGTCGAAGATTACGTATCGCTCGGAGGCGGCGAGGCGCTCTGCAATACGGTGACGGAGCTCGTTGCCCGCGACCGTACCGTCGTTTCGCACTACATGATCGAGCGCGAGCATGAAAAATCCTTCAACGTCTCCACGCTGCGCATCCAGCAAGGCCGGGCTTCCGACGTCGCATCGCACTCCGTGCTCGTCGGCGGGGCGCTGGTGCGCAACAACGTCCATCCGGTGCTCGCGGGCGAGGGCGCCGAATGCCTGATCAACGGGCTGTTCATCGGCAACGGCCGGCAGCACCTCGATAACTACATGCTCGTCGAGCACGCGAGCCCGCACTGTAGCAGCCGCCAGTTCTACAACGGGATTCTCGACGGGCACGCGCACGGCGTCTTTCATGGCCGCATCATCGTCCACAAGGACGCGCAGAAAACCGACGCCAAGCAGACGAACCGCAACCTGCTGCTTTCCGATAGCGCGCAGATCGATACGAAGCCGCAGCTCGAAATCTACGCGGACGACGTGAAGTGCACGCACGGCGCGACGATCGGGCAGATGGACGAGAGCGCGCTTTTCTATCTCCGCTCGCGCGGGATCGACGAGGCGTCCGCGCGCCGTCTATTGCTTGTGGCGTTTGCCAGCGAATGCCTCGACCGAATGAAGGAAGGCCCGGTGCGCACGCATCTCGAAAATCTCGTGCATGAACACGCGCTCCGCCTCGCGGGCGCATCGCACGAGTCCGCCCGGCAGGAGCAAATCGCGTGACGACCGCGGCCAGAAAACTCGGGAGCGAACAGGGACTCTCCGTCGCGCGTAGCGGCTACGACGTCGAGCGTATCCGCGCGGGTTTTCCGATCCTGCAAAAACAGATTCGGGGCAAGCCGCTGGTGTACCTCGACAACGCCGCCACGTCGCAGAAACCGCGCGCCGTGATCGATGCGCTCGTCCGGTATTACGAGGAGAGCAATTCCAACGTCCATCGCGGCGTGCACTATCTTTCCGAGCGGGCCACCGAGGAATTCGAAGGGGCGCGCCGCACCGTGCAAGGTTTTCTGAACGCCGCGAGCGCGCACGAAATCATCTTCGTTCGCGGCACGACGGAAGGGATCAACCTGGTCGCGCATAGCTACGGGCGCTCGCACATCGGCGCGGGCGACGAAGTCCTCATCACCGGCATGGAGCACCATTCGAACATCGTGCCGTGGCAGATGGTTTGCCAGGAAAAGGGCGCCACGCTTCGCGCGGCTCCCATCAACGACGCCGGCGAACTGATTTTCGAGGAATTCGAGAAGCTGCTCGGGCCGAAGACCAAGCTCGTCGGCGTCACGCATATTTCGAACGCTCTCGGCACGATCAATCCGGTCCGGAAGATCATTGAACTCGCTCACAGCCGCAACGTGCCCGTGCTCGTGGATGGCGCGCAGGCCGTGCCGCATCAGAGCGTTGACGTGCAGGAGCTCGATTGCGATTTCTACGTGTTCTCGGGCCACAAGGTTTTTGGACCGACCGGCATCGGGGTGCTCTACGGCAAGTCCGCGCTGCTCGAAGCCATGCCGCCGTATCAGGGCGGCGGCGACATGATTCGCTCGGTGACTTTTGAGAAGACGGTTTACAACCAGCTGCCCTACAAATTCGAAGCCGGAACCCCGGACATCGCCGGAGCGATCGGGCTGGGCGCGGCACTCGATTACGTGACGGGCATCGGACTCGACAAGATCGCCGCATACGAGCACGAGGTGCTCGAGTACGCGACGCGCGCGGTTTCGTCTGTTCCTGGCGTGCGCCTGATCGGCACGGCCAAGGAAAAAGCCGGCGTGCTCTCGTTTCTGATCGGCGACGTCCATCCGCACGACATCGGAACGATTCTCGACCAGGAAGGCATCGCGATCCGGACCGGGCATCACTGCTCGCAGCCGGTGATGGAGCGCTTCAATATCCCGGCCACGGCGCGCGCTTCGCTGGCTCTCTACAACACGAAGGAAGAAATCGACGTCCTGGTCCGCGGCATCGAAAAGGTGCGGGAGGTATTCGCCTGATGTCCGACCTGCGCGATCTCTACCAGGACGTGATCCTAGAGCACTGCAAGGCGCCGAGGAACTATCGCGAGCTCCCGGCGGCGGACCACAAAGCGGAAGGCTTCAATCCGCTTTGCGGGGACCGCTTCACGGTGTATCTGGCGCTCGACGGCGACGTGATCCGCGACATCAGCTTCCAGGGTACCGGCTGCGCGATTTCGAAAGCCTCGGCTTCGATGATGACGCAGATGCTCAAGGGCAAGACGCGGGAGGAAGCGGAAAAACTCTTCGGCCGGTTCCACGATCTGGTCACGGGCCACGCGGCCGCAGGCGCCGAGGCGGAAATCGGCAAGCTCGCGGTTTTCTCCGGCGTATCCGAGTTTCCCGTGCGCGTGAAGTGCGCCACGCTTGCCTGGCACACGCTCCAGGCCGCGCTCGAAGGAAAGCAAGAAGCCATTTCAACCGAATAGGACTAACATGCCCGAATGGATTACATTGAGCCGCGAATGCGCGGCGATCGCGATTCCGAGCGGAGTGACCAGCGTCCTACCGGCCGGCACCGGTGTTCGCGTGATGCAGTACTTGGGCAGCAGCTACACCGTGACGAGCTCGCGCGGAATGTTCCGCATCGATGTGAAGGACGCGGACGCGATGGGCCTTACGCCGCATGCCGCCACCGAGCCGTCGGCCGCCCAGCAAGAAGCGTTCAGCGAAAAGCTGGTATGGGACCAACTGAAAACCGTGTTCGATCCCGAAATCCCCGTCAACATCGCGGACCTCGGATTGATCTACTCCTGCGTTGCCACGCCGCTCGAACAGGGCGGCCAGAAGATCGACATTAAGATGTCGATGACCGCTCCCGGCTGCGGCATGGGCAACGTGCTGAAGGCCGACGTCGAGAACAAGCTCGCGCGCCTGCCGGACGTGAAGGAAGTGAACGTCGAAATCGTCTTCGAGCCTCCATGGAGTCCCGAACGCATGTCGGAAGCCGTCAGGCTACAGCTTGGATTCGATCTCTAACTGGGTGGTCCGAAACCGAAGAGGGCTTTCTCGCCTGTAGCCACGGAAGTCTTCGAACTCTGGCGCGTCATGAATGTGCGCGCGCCGCTCCAGATCAGCTGAAGCCCCGCGAAGATCGCGATCAGAGCGATCACCAGTTTTAGTTTCCGTGCGGGCACTTTTCGAGCGAACAAACATCCAATCACCACGCCAGGCACTCCGCCCTCGAGCAGATGGATGAGTACCGGATTGTTGATCGAACCGAACTTCCAGTGAAACGCGCTCCCGATCACGGCCAGCACCAGCCCAAACAGGATGTCGGTGCCGACCACTTCCGGGGGCGTCATCTCCGAATAGTTGAGCAGGAGCACGGTGCCGAGCGCGCCCGCTCCCGCGGATGAAAACCCCGCCTCGACTCCGATCGGAAGAGCGAGCCAGGGTAGCCAACTGGAATTCTTCTTGGCGAAGCCGGGATATTGAGCGCGAGGAATGAAGGTCACGCTCGACGATGCCGTCAGCACGAGTCCGAGCAGAAGGACCACGGTGGGGCTTCCCGACGCGCTGCTGAGCAGCCGAAGAATGTACGTACCGATCAGCAGGCCCGGCACGGCACCCAGCACCAGAAGCCACAGATAACGCCCATGGATGTGCCGGCCGGCGAGGTAAAAAGGCGCAGCAATGAGCCGCAAGACACCGGCAAACACAAAGGCCGTGCCCACGGCAGCGCCCGGCACCAGCCCGACGATCAAAACGAGTGCAGGCACAGTGAAGCTGCCGCCGCCGATGCCGGTGAGCCCTACTGCGAGGGCAATCAGAAAGCCGATGAGAGCCTGCATCACTCTGCGAGTTTCGACTCGGTGTGGATCCCGCACTCCAGCTTCGTCCCGCCCCAACGACCGGAGCGCGGATCGGCTCCCGCTGCTGGAATCGCGGTGCAGGGCTCGCAGCCGATGCTGCGATATCCGGAATCGTAGAGCGGCAGGAAGTCAATCTTCTCCCGGAACGTGTGCTCCCACACCTGCCCCCAGGTCCACGCAGCGAGCGGGCTCACCTTCAGGAGCACCTTGCCGCTGGGCAGCTCGTGGTGCTCGACGACCTTGAGATTCTTGCGCGTGGGCGACTGCTCGCGGCGCAACCCCGTGAACCAGATATCAAAGTTCTCGAGAGCCGAGAACAGCGGCTCGACCTTGCGAAGATGGCAGCAGCGGCCGGGATCGGTGCGATTCAGGATGCCGAATTCGGCTTCCTGCTCGGCGACGGATTTCTTCGCCGCGAGATTCTGAACGTTGAGATGCCAGGCCTGCGCCATGCGGTCGCGATACGCATAGGTTTCGGCGAAGTGGTAGCCGGTGTCGAGAAAAAGCACGGGAATATCCGGCAAGCGCTTTCGCAGCAGGTCGAGCACGATCATGTCCTCGGCTTGAAAGCTGCACGTGATGCAGACGGAGCCTTTGCTCTTCGCGCCTGAGTTTTCCGCGAGCAGGCGGTCGATCACCGCATCGGCGGAGAGCGCTTCGAATTCCTCGGCGAGCGCGGGCTGCGTCATGGCTTCTCCTTGTGCGGCTCCGAATACGTGTCGCGCCACTTGCGAAGCACATTCATGATGCGCTCGACTGCCTCCGCATCGGTGTCGTCGGTGATGCGTACGGCGAAGAAGGATTCGGGGCCGAAAATCGCGCGGACCACTTGCTTCTGGTCCGTGCCGTCATCGAGCGGGCAGAAAACGGTAATGTAGCCCGATAGGCGAAATGCCTTCGCGACGGTGACGAGCTCGTGCGAAAGAAAATCGTTGGGTCCGGCCAGTTGCACTTGCCAGCCTTCGTCGAAGAGGCTGCGCTCCACAAGCTCAGCCACATGAGGCCGCCCCTTCAGCCAGACCGCGGCCGCAGGATGGCCAAACCGAAGAATGCGCTCTTCCTTCGTGCTGTGCCTGCGATGGGCAGCCGACGCCGAGCGCGAACCGGGCCCCGGTTCGATGGCGCCATCGATGATTCCGGCGGCGACCGTGGCGTTCGTCAGCGGGTCGATGACGATGAAGCTGCCCGTGGTGCGGTTCAAGCGATACGGATCGAAGAACAGCGGCAGAGTCGTCTTTACGTCGACGGCGGCGATTTCGTTGAGATCGAGCTTTGTCGCAGGCGCGTGCTCGAGCGTGTTGATGTCCACGCGGTAGCGAATCTGATGGACGCGGGCGCGGACGGTCCGCGTCGTGTGCTTGAGAACGTAAATCTTGTGCGGGTCGAGCGGCTCGGAATGCATCCACACGAGCGTAGCGTGAAACTCCGTTCCCTTGAACGGCGCCTGATCCTCGGCGACGAGCATGTCTCCGCGGCTCAGGTCGATTTCATCAGCGAGCGTGAGCGTAATCGAATTTCCCGGACCGGCCGATTCCAGCTCATCCTCGAACGCGACGATCGATTGAATTTTCGTTTTGACGCCCGAGGGCAGCGCCATGACGCTGGTGCCGGGGCGGAGTTCTCCGGAGGCGAGCTGTCCAGCGAAACCGCGGAAGCTCGCGTCCGGCCGGATCACGTACTGCACCGGGAATCGCAATGGTCCGGACGCCGCACTGGCGCTCGCCGGTATCGATTCGAGGTGTTCGAGGAGCGCGGGACCTTCAAACCACGGCATGCGCTTGCTCCGCCGCACGACGTTGTCGCCTTCGAGCGCGCTCACGGGCACAGCGTACACGTTGCGAATTCCAAGATGATCGGCGAATTCCTGGAACTCGGCAGAGATGCGGTCGAATACTTCCTGCGAGAATCCGACGAGATCCATTTTATTGACAGCGGCGACGATGTGCTGCACCCCGAGCAGGTGGGCGATGTAGGCGTGACGGCGCGATTGCCGGAGAACGCCCTTGGTGGCGTCCATCAGCACGACGGCGGCCTCGGCGGTGGACGCCCCGGTGGCCATATTGCGCGTGTACTGCTCGTGTCCCGGCGTATCGGCGATGATGAATTTGCGGCGAGGCGTGGAGAAATAACGGTACGCGACGTCAATCGTGATGCCCTGCTCGCGCTCGGCGCGGAGACCGTCGGTGAGCAGCGAGAAATCGATGGGGCCGGCCGCACGATTGATCTTGCTGTTGCGAACCGACGCGAGCTGGTCCTCGAAGACGGACTGACTGTCGTAGAGCAGGCGCCCGATCAGCGTGGACTTGCCGTCATCGACGCTTCCAGCTGTCGAAAAGCGCAGCAATCCCGCAGTGTGCGTGAGCGCCTCCGCGACGCTCTTCGGCGCGGCGGCCGGTGATGCGTTGGCCGAGGGCGCGTCCGCCGGCTCTGGCGTTGCCGTGGACATCAGAAATATCCCTCGCGCTTCTTGATTTCCATCGAGCCTTCCTCGTCATGATCGATCACGCGGTTTTCGCGTTCGGAGCGGCGGAACGAAATCATTTCGTCGATGATCTTGGGAACGGTATCGGCGTCAGAGCGAATCCCGCCCGTGCAGGGAACGCATCCGAGCGAACGCATACGGCACTTGACCATCTGCGGCTTTTCGCTGGGAAGCGGCCGGACGCCCGTCTGGAGCAGCAGAATCTGCTCTCCCCGGACAATCGCTTCACGCTCTTTCGCAAAATAGAGCGGAACGATCGGGATGTTTTCCGCGTGGATGTAGAGCCAGACGTCGAGCTCGGTCCAATTCGAAAGCGGAAAGACGCGTATGCTTTCGCCCTTGTGATGGCGGCTGTTATAGAGGCTCCAGAGCTCGGGCCGCTGATTCTTCGGGTCCCACTGGCCGAGCGCATCGCGGAAGGAATAGACGCGCTCCTTGGCGCGCGATTTCTCCTCGTCGCGGCGCGCGCCGCCGAACGCGGCGTCGAAACCGCCCTCCGCGAGCGCATCGAGCAGCGATCGCGTCTTGAGCAGGCCGCAGCACTTTTGCGTGCCGAGCGTGTAGGGGTTGGCGCCTTCGTCGAGGGCCTTCTGATTCTTGTGTACGATCAATTCCGCGCCGACGTGTTTTGCATACCAATCGCGAAATTCGATCATCTCGGGGAATTTGTAATTCGTGTCCACGTGCAGCAGCGGAAACGGGATTTTCCCCGGGTAAAAGGCCTTCTGCGCCAGGCGCAGCATGACGGAAGAATCCTTGCCGATCGAATAGAGCATCACGGGGCGGGCGAATTCGGCCGCAGCTTCACGCAGGATAAAGATGCTCTCGGCTTCGAGCATTTTCAGGTGGTCGAGTTGGCTCGACGTCACCCTGTCGTCGGTCTTCGTGTAAATTTCCATTTTGAACGCGGGCACCATCGCAAAAAAAATCCGCCTCCCGGATTTGCTCCGAGGGCGGGTTGGATTCAAGCCTAGCTGTGTTGCGAACTTAGCTCGTAAATCCTGGCGCCCCCGAAGACGCACACATGTGCATCGGGCTACAACACGTACAACAGGCGCTCGGGAGCAGTGAGATCATAACTGTACCAAAACAGTCTAGTCTCGCCAGCCGAGCCTGTCAATCCATGCCTTGGTAGAGTGTGGTGGCGGGTACAAACGAGCTTTCTCATGGCGGCAGCTTTGGAGCCATTGGACTTAGGGAGAATAGCGCGGCCGAAGCAATCGTTGACGCGACGGCGTAAAGTGCGCTAAAAACATGGCTTCCTCGCGAAGCCCATGCCAACTCCCAAACTTCTCACGCCGCGGGATGCAGCCAAAATACTGGGGATTAGCTACCCCACCCTAAAGCAGTGGATTTACAAGAAGAAGCTTCGCACCGTGAAGACCGCAGGAGGGCACCACCGCGTCCCAGAGTCCGAACTCGACAAATTTCTGCACCTGCAATCGGAGCGGCTCCCGGTGGAGGCGCGCAGGCCGAATTTCCGGCACATCAGCGGCCGAAACCAGCTTGCCGGCCGGGTGACCGAAATCAAAGTCGATGGCCTGATGGCGCAGGTGACACTCTCGATCGGCGGCCAAAAGATCACGTCGATCATCACGTCGGACGCCATCCGGGAAATGCGGCTGAAGGTGGGAGAGAAGGCCGCCGCACTGATTAAATCCACAGAAGTAATGATCGTCCGCGTTTAGAGCAGCCCTCCGCGCATTTCGCCCGATGGAACCTCGTCCTGTTTCCCGCGATTTTGCGTTTTGATGCGATTCATACTGCGTTGACGTAACGTATGCACACGTGCTAAATCGTATTATTCCAGCGGCGTCCGAGCCCGGCAGTGAAGATCACATCCGGACACGTTTGCGGTTCGGCGTGAACTATAGGTTCCAGGAGGTTTCCCATGATTGGCCGCAATCGGCGATGCACGATCGCGGTCTTACTTGCGCTGCTACTTGTGTCAGGAACCGGCGTAGCCGGCGGGCCACCGCCGCAAGCGGCCAAGGCGGACCTCACAGTGTCCGCGGCGATCAGCCTGAAAGACGCGCTCGATGAAGCGAAGCAGCTCTACACGACGGAAAATTCCGGCGTGACGGTCGCGGTGAATTACGGCGCTTCGGGGACGCTACAGATCCAAATCGAGCAGGGGGCGCCTGTCGACATTTTTCTCTCCGCCGCGCCGAAGCAGATGGATGCTCTCGACACGAAGGGGTTCTTGCTCGAAGGCACGCGCAAGGACCTGCTGCGCAACGAGGTCGTGCTGATCGTCCCGAAGGATTCGACCGCTTCGATGACGAGCTTTCAGGACCTGGCGAAGCCGGAGGTGAAGCAGGTCGCGCTCGGCGAGCCCGCGACGGTTCCCGCCGGGCAGTACGCGAAGGAAGTCCTCACGTCTTTGGGAATTTACGATGCGGTGAATTCCAAGGCGATTCTTGCGAAGGATGTGCGGCAGGTGCTGACATACGTGGAGACGGGAAACGTGGACGCGGGCATCGTTTACGCAACCGACGCCCTCTCGTCCTCGAAAGTGAAGGTGGCCGCCACGGCACCGGCAAAGTCGCATGCTCCGGTGATCTATCCGGGCGCCGTGATCAAAGCCTCAAAGTATCCGGCTGCCGCGCGGCACTTTTTGGATTTTCTCGCGGGCCCGCGTGGAGGCGCGATTTTCCAGAAGTATGGATTTATGCCCGCGAAACCGTGACGCGATCCGAGGGCCTCTCCTCGGCGATATGCCGGCCGACTGCCGGAGCAATCGCGCGAATTTCCTTCATCAATTGCGTGAACTGGTCGGGATAGAGCGACTGCACGCCGTCGGATAGAGCGCACTCGGGATCCGGGTGAACCTCGATGATTAATCCATCCGCCCCAGCCGCCACGGCCGCGCGAGCCATCGGCGCGACTTTGTCGCGCCGCCCGGTGCCGTGCGACGGGTCGGCGACCACCGGCAGGTGCGAAAGGCTGTGGAGCACCGGGATCGCGGCGATATCGAGCGTGTTGCGCAGGTAGGTATCGAAGGTGCGAATGCCCCGCTCGCAGAGAATCACTTTGTAGTTTCCGCCGGCCATGATGTATTCGGCGCTGAGCAGCAGTTCTTCGATCGTGGCCGACATGCCGCGCTTGAGCAGCACCGGCTTATCGACCTCGCCGAGCCCGCGCAGCAAATGGTAGTTCTGCATGTTGCGAGCGCCCACCTGGAGCACGTCCACGTACGGCAGCATGAGCGCGATCTGCGAAGGATCCATCACTTCACTGACGACCAGCAGGTTGTTCTTGTCCGCAGCGTCGCGCATCAGCTTCAGGCCTTTTTCGCCCATGCCCTGGAAGCTGTACGGGGACGACCGCGGCTTGAACGCGCCGCCGCGCAGCAACTTTGCGCCGGCCTGAGCCACCTTCGCGGCGATATCCGCGATCTGTTCGGCGGACTCGACGGCGCACGGTCCTGCCGCCACGACGACCTCCTTGCCGCCGATCGTGACACCCCTGCCCAAGTCGATGATCGTGCCTTCGGGACGCACGCTCCGCGCCGCCAACTTGAAGGGATGCGAAATTCGCACGATTTCTTCGACGCCCGGAGCGGAACTCAGAGCCAGGAGCTCCTCCCGGCGGCGGTCGCTATTACCGACAACTCCGATCACGGTCCTTTCCTTGCCGCGGATCAAATGCGCTTCGTATCCGCACTCCTTGATGCGATCGACGATGTGGTTGATTTGTTCGTCGGTTGCTTCGCCCCGCATGTTGAAGATCATTTTCGAGTCCTCGCAAATGGCTAAGATTTCCTGCTATCCGATCGCGGCGCGGACACGTACGACCCGAGAATCCGCAAGTCGACGACCAGGTGCTTCAATTCCTCAAGCGCCGCGGCCACTTCGGGATCGCGCCTCGACGCCTGCAGGTCCAGATAAAACCGGTATTGCCACGGGCTGCCGTGCACGGGACGGCTCTCGATCTTCATCAGATTGAGATTCCGGCGCGCGAACGGCTCGAGCGCGTGATAAAGCGCGCCGGGCCGGTGATCGAGCTGAAAAACGAGCGACAGCTTATCGGCATTCTCCGGCACGACAGCCGACTCCGAAAGAAGGAGAAAGCGCGTGTAATTCTCGCGGTTGTCCTCGAGATGCTCGCGCAGGATGACGCCGCCATAAATTTCCGCGGCGCGCCGCCCCGCAATCGCAGCGCGCGAGCGGTCGCCGGAGCGAACCACGTCGCGCACGCTCCCCGCCGTATCCTCTGTCGCAATTCTTTTCAAGCGCGGGTGCGCGAAAAAAAACTGCTCGCACTGCGCGAGGGCCACGGGATGCGATTCGACGACGGCGATATCGTCGAACGAAGTTCCCGGCGCTGCGATCAAGTTGTGCACGATCGGAATAATGACCTCCGCCAAAATATTCAGCCGGCTATCCACGAGAAGATCGAACGACCTGTGGACCGGGCCAGCAAGACTGTTTTCAATCGGCGCGAGAATGTAATCGGCCGCGCCATCGCGGATCGCGCTGAAGGCGGCCTCGAACGTCGGGCGCGGCACGAGCGAAATCTCCTCGCCTAGGAGTTTCACGGCAGCCTCCTCGCTGAAGGCCCCGCGCTCCCCCTGGAATGCCACGCGCGCATTTTTTGCGACGTTCATTTTCTCCAGCGCCGGCGCGACGGCTTGCGATGCTCCCCGCGCGTGCCGCCAGGAGCCGGGTGGGCCGCGTAGCCCGGCTTTGCGAAGCCGTGGCTCTCCTGCGTGCGAATCGATTCGTCGAGAATCAATTGATAGATCCTCTCCACGGTCGCGTTGTCGAGCGGGCCGGGATTCGCGGCCTTCATGCGCGAGAGAATCTCCTGTTCGCGTGCCGGAGCCCTGAGCGCCACGCCCTCTTCCTGCTTCAGGCGGCCGACCTCGACCGCCAGCTGGGCGCGCAGGTTCAGCAGGTGCAGCATGGCCGTGTCGATCGCGTCAATTTTCTTTCGCCAATCGTCGATTTTCATAGCGCTCCCGTTGCCTATGAGGCGGTTGATATGGGGCCCGCGCAACAAAAAAGGCCGCGTCTCCGTTCGGAGGTCGCGGCCCGGTTCTCGAAACTTTGTGCGGCTTCTAGCTGCCTACTTCATCCGCGCGCGTCTCGCCGGCCCGCTCCCCCGTAAAGGAGAAGCGGTAGGTAAAGGCGAAATATTCGAAGTACGTGTGCATCGCGCGCTCTCGAATACCCTTTCGGTTCGCTGGATTCGCAAAACCGAACCCTGAATATACAAAACGCGCCCGGATGCGTCAAGGACTTGTACTCGTCCACATGATTAGTGACACTCGGCTTTCTTTTGTTGAGATTTCCAGCGATGGAGGAATTCGAGCGGAGTGAGATAGCGGAGCGCCTGGTGAGGACGCACGGTGTTGTAGATATGTTCCCAGCGGCGAAGCT
>DATNIN010000012.1:0-2740 GCA_035604415.1 Candidatus Acidiferrales bacterium | reverse complement strand
GTATGGGCGCACGTATTCGGAGCAGCGATTCAGCCCGTTGAAGGAGATCGACGAACAAAGCGTCGGCAAGCTTGGGCTCGCGTGGTCTTACGACCTCGAAACGTTGCGCGGGGTGGAAGCGACGCCGCTCGTCAAGGACGGCGTGATTTATGCCACGAGTGCGTGGAGCATCGTTTACTCGTTCGATGCGAAAACGGGGAAACAGCTCTGGGAATACGATCCGAAGGTGCCGAAAGATCACGCCAAATATGTGTGCTGCGATGTGGTCAATCGAGGAGTCGCGCTCTACAAGGGACGCGTCTATGTAGGGACGCTGGACGGCCGGCTCGTCGCGCTGGACGACAAGACGGGCGTGCCGGTCTGGGATGTCCAGACGACGCCTAAGGATGCAAGCTACGCCATCACCGCCGCGCCGCGGATCGCCAAGGGGCGCGTACTCATCGGCAACGCGGGCGCCGAGTACCCCGTGCGCGGCTACGTCTCCGCGTACGACGCGGAAACCGGCAACCTCGCCTGGCGAACTTACACCGTGCCGGGAGATCCCTCAAAGCCATTCGAATCCGACGCGATGAAGCGCGCGGCGGCCACCTGGTCCGGCGAGTGGTGGAAGGCAGGAGGCGGCGGGACTGCGTGGGAGTCGATGGTCTACGATCCGGAACTTGACCTGGTGTACTTCGGCACGGGAAACGCCACGCCCTGGTACGACCAACTGCGCGGCAAGGGCGACAGCCTCTACACCGCTTCCATCGTGGCCGTGCGCGCCGATAACGGAGAGCAGGCGTGGTATTACCAGACGTCGCCGGGCGACAACTGGGACTATGACGCGACGCAGCCGCTCCTGATGGCCACGCTCGCCATCGACGGCGCTCAGCGCCGCGTGATCATGCAAGCGAACAAGAACGGTTTCTTCTACGTGATCGACCGGGAAAACGGAAAATTCATTTCGGCGAAGCCCTATGCCCCGGTCAATTGGGCCACCGGCATCGATCCGAACGGGCGTCCCATCGAGAATCCCGCCGCGCGCCAGCTGAAAGACGCGGCGCTTGTAAAACCGTCGGCCGAGGGCGCGCACAACTGGAACCCCATCTCGTTCAGTCCCACGACCGGGCTGGTCTACCTCGCGGTCCTGGAAGACACTTCGCTTCACGCCATCATTCCTCACTGGAAGATCAACCTGCACGATCAGACCACCGGCTCCGACCGGGCCTACCGCGGACCGGCACGCGACGCGTATCTCAAAATGAAGAGCACCGGACACTTGCTCGCCTGGGATCCGGTCGCGCAAAAAGAAGCGTGGCACGTGGACCTGCCCGACCCGAAAAGCGGAGGAACGCTGGCCACCGCCGGGAATCTCGTGTTTCAAGGCCGAGCCGACGGCAAACTTTCCGCCTACCGCGCCACGGACGGCAAGCCGCTCTGGGAGTTCGACGCAGGAGTCGGAATCGCGGCGCCGCCGGTGACTTTTTCCGTGGATGGCGCGCAATATATTGCGGTCGAGAGCGGCTGGGGCGGCCCACAGGTCCTCGGCAATCGGCCGCCTGGAAAAGGACACGTGGGGCCAGGGAAGCTTTTGGTATTCAAGCTCGGAGGCTCGGCGACGATTCCGCCTTACAAGCATGTGGACCGGCCGGTTCCGATGCCGACGTTCAAGCTCGCTGCTACGAAGGCCGAAATTGAAGAAGGCCGCAAGCTGTTTGCGAATACTTGCGCGCGGTGCCACGGCGGTGAAGCGATCAGCGGAGGATCCGTGCCGGATTTGCGCTATGCAACGGATCCGACGCACGAGATGTTCGAGGAGATTGTCCTGGGCGGCGCGCGGCGGGAATTCGGCATGCCGTCGTTCACCGGGGACGTTACATCCGCGCAGGTGCGTTTGATCCACGCCTACATTTTGGATCGCGCGCGCGAATCGGCGCAGGCGGATGCCGCAACAAAGTAGAACAGACTTCAAGGCTGTTGCTTTTTTGCATGGACTAGAAGACCGAAACCCGACAGGCTGAAGCCTGTCCCACTGGAAGAATAGACACGCAAAACAAATTGTGTGACGATACCGGCACCAAGAGTAGGCAACGACTCACACGGGAGGATCTCCATGGAACGTCGAAAGTTTTTGGCTTCTTCGCTCGCAGCATCGGCGCTTGCAATCACTGCGCCCGGCAGCGCGCTCGAAGCGGCCCAGGGAAACATGACGGCGAAAGGCCGGGAGTTCTACCAGCTCCGGCGTTACCACATCAACGCCGGCCCGCAGAGAAAGCTGTGCGACGATTTTTTCCGCGACGCTCTGATTCCCGCGCTGAATCGCACGTCGATTTCTCCCGTTGGAGTGTTTGATTTGTCTATTGGGCCGGATACGCCGTCGATCTACGTGCTGATGCCGGGAACTTCCGCGGAGACGCTAGCCACGGTTGAAAATCGCCTCGCGAAGGACGACGACTACACGAAAGCCGGAGCAACGTTCCTGAATGCGCCCGCCAAAGAGCCCGCGTTCGACCGCATGGACAGCACGTTCCTGCAAGCGTTCGAGAAATGGCCGAATCTCATCCTGCCCAAAGCGGCCGCCACGCACGGCCCGCGTGTTTTCGAGCTGCGCATTTATGAGGGCGCGAGCGACCAGGATCACCGCCGAAAAGTGGAAATGATGCAGTCGGGCGAGGCGGATATTTTCGCCAAGAACGGCTTCGAGCAAATCTTCTACAGCGAGACGCTCATCGGCCCGCGCCTGCCGAACCTGACCTACATG
>DATNIN010000011.1:0-11125 GCA_035604415.1 Candidatus Acidiferrales bacterium | reverse complement strand
ACCGCCTTGGCCACTGCCAAGCTCGGTGGAACTTGGATGAGGAAATGAATGTGGTCCTCCATTCCGCCAACGGCGTGAACAAGAATTCCAAGCTTATGGCAAATGCCTGCCGCGTACGCCCACATTCGCGGCTGAAACTCTTTCGAGATAGCTTTGCGACGGTCTTTGGTGCTGAACACAACATGAATCACGTTTTGAGCGTATGTGTGGGACATGTGTCGCACCTCCGGCGCTTGGAATTTATTTGTATCACGTACCCAGCGCTCGCGCGCCGGGCTAACTTATGGCGCGCCTACGGCGCTGGGACGTGCCTTGCCTACCCCTCCCGAAATCACTGTCCGCTCGATGCTGGGTGCCATCTCCCTAGCGCCTCTTCACGAAGGACGGAGTCTTTCAATCCTTCTCACAGTTCTTCCGGCCGCGGCTCAAGCTCCCCAGCGGGGAGATGAGCGCCGTTTGTTCGCCACGGCGGAGCGCCGCGCGCCGCGGAAAAGGCCCCGCGGTGCGTCCCGGCGAACGCGTGACAGCCGAAAGAGAATCCACTCGTAGTTGATGTAGTGGTCGGTGATGTAATACGTCTCGGGATCGGCCGCCCTTTCAGATTTGAAATCTCCAATCCGCACTTAACTCTCCTACGCCTCGTCCTCATCCACCGTCGTCAATTCCCGGACAAATTTCAATACGTCGCCCGTGCCCAGCTTTTTGCAAAGGCGAGCCAACTCTTCCTGCTCCCCCTTTCCCAGGACGGCCATCTGCGCCCGGATCAGCTTCGCCCGCATCGGAAGAATCTTCACCAGCAGCTTTTTTCCTTCCGTCGTCACGTGGATCATCGTCTTCCGCCGGTCGGCTTCATCGGCCCGGCGCGACCAGACACCGGACACTATCAAAGGCGAAAGCAGGTCCCTCGTCGTCCGCCAAAACACCCGGCGTACTCGCTCGGGATGACAACGTAGAGGCGCGCTACGAAGGCGAAAGCAGATCCCTCCTACGCCAAGGCTGCGGCGGGCAGGCCCTCTTACGTCCTCCGGAACACGCGGCGGGCTCGCTCCCTTCCTGCGTCAGGGCAGGCGGGATGACAATCTTGGCCAGCTCGCCATGCGAAGGTGGCGGCGCGCGATGACGTGGCACGGCGCGACGCCTCTTTGGCATTCACGCTTTTAGTTGTCATCCCGAACCCGGCCGCCCTTTGGACGAGTGTGAGGGATCTGCTTTTTCCGCGTTCGTTGCGTTTTGCAGGGCAGCGGCCTTCGCGCGTTGCTTGCTACTGGTTCCGAACCAGTCTGCGGCCAGATCGTGCCATGTCGGATTGCTTTTCTCGATCAGGCGGACTTTTTTCACACGCCGCCACGCTTTGATTTCCTTTTCGCGAGCGATCGCGTTGCGGATGTCGTGGAAAACTTCGTAGTGCACCAGGCGGAAGATGTTGTACCGCGACGTGAACCCCGGCACTTTTCCTTCACGGTGTTCCGCCAGCCTTCGGTGCAGGTTGTTTGTCACACCGGTGTAAAGGTTTCGCGAGCGGCTGGCGAGAAGGTAGACGAAGTAGGACCTGTCCATTCTGAGGCCTCTGAACGGGGACAATATACGCCTAAGAGGCGCGACGGGCCGGAGACAAACAGAGGCAAAAGCAGATCCCTCGTCGTCCGCCAGAACACCCGGCGGACTCGCTCGGGATGACAACGTAGAGGCCCAAGAACCCCACCCTCGCAAACCGAGGGTGGGGAACCCGAAAAGTCAGAGGCTACAACCTACGACTTTGGCAAACTAGCGTTTGGCGGCGGAGTAGTTGTCGGCGACTTGCGCCCAGTTGATTGTGTTCCACCACGCCTCGATGTAATCGGGGCGGCGGTTCTGATATTTCAGGTAGTAGGCGTGCTCCCACACGTCGAGGCCGAAGAACGCCTTGCCGCCGTCCATGATGGGATTGTCCTGGTTCGCGGTCGACTCGATGACGAGCTTGCCGTCGCGCAGCAGCAGCCACGCCCACCCGGAGCCGAAGCGTGTGGCGCCCGCCTGAGCGAACTTCGTCTTGAAATCGGCGAAGCTGCCGAAAGCGCTCTTGATCGCGTTCGCAACATCGCCGGAGGGCTCGCCACCGCCGCCCTTCTTCATCAGCTTCCAGAACATCGAGTGGTTCATGTGGCCGCCGCCATTATTGCGCACGGCGGTGCGGATGTTTTCGGGAACCTTGCCGATCTGCGCGAGCAACTCCTCGACCGAAAGCTTCTGGAGGTCGGCATTCCCTTCGAGGGCCTTGTTGAGGTTGGTGACGTACGCGTTGTGGTGCTTGTCGTGGTGGATCTCCATCGTTTTCGCGTCAATGTACGGCTCGAGCGCGTCGAAGGAATACGGGAGAGGCGGCAATGTGTGGCTCATCTGCGGAGCGGCTCCTTGTGCGGAATATCCAGTCGATGTCATTATCTACCTCCTGAATCGGAGTTCCAACCCCGGAATTATACGCGCTTTGCTCGAACCGGGGTACAGTCGCACGAGTTTCACCAGCAGCCTCCGGGAGGAATCCATGCCGTCCGTCGAACACGTCGAAAAGCACTTCACCGCCACCGCATCCGTGCGCGACATCGTGATCGGAATGTCCGACGGGCTCACGGTGCCGTTCGCGCTCGCGGCCGGTCTCACCGCCGCTGCCACTGCCATCGCCAAGGGCACGGGAATTATCGTGACTGCCGGATTCGCGGAAATCGCCGCGGGCTCGATCGCGATGGGCCTCGGCGGCTATCTGGCGGCGAGGACGGACGTGGAGCACTATGCGTCCGAGCTTGATCGCGAATATCGCGAGACCGTCGAGCTGCCGGAAATCGAAACCGAGGAGGTCGCCAAGGTTTTCCGCGACTATGGGTTGTCCGAGGCGCAGATGGAACCGATCGTGAAAGTGATCACGGGGAACCAGAAGAAATGGGTCGATTTCATGATGCGCTTCGAGCTGGGCCTGGAAGCGCCCGATCCCGCGCGGGCGGCCCGCAGCGCCGGGACGATCGCTGTGTCCTACATCGTCGGCGGACTAATTCCGCTAGCTCCGTACATCATCATGAGAGAGGTGATGCCGGCGCTGTGGATTTCCGTCAGCGTAACGCTACTTGCCTTGTTTGTTTTTGGCGCGATCAAAGGACATTTCACGGGCGTCAAGCCCCTGCGCGGCGGCTCCCAAACCGTCCTCGTTGGAGGACTTGCCGCCGCTGCTGCGTTTTTTATCGCTCGATTAATCAGTTGACGTCAACAGATTTAGAAGCACGGCACTGAAATGTCCTGGCGACGCGAGCCGCCCCGGTTGCATCTATAATAGGGAGTGACAGGCAGCCGGCCGCCATCGTGCACAAATGGCGGAGAATTTTTCGCCGGCGGGATCGACAACACGAATTGCCATGAAATACGTCTAATGCACTCATAGCCCGGGCGCCGCTGGAGGCTGCCCGGCAGAGATCAAGGAGAGACAGCCATGAAGAGCAGTGATTTGCACATTCCCCGCTGGGTGGCCACGGTCGTGGTGATCGCGGCGCTCGTCGGCGGGGGAGTGCTCGCAATCGGATTAAGGAATTGGTCGGGACACGAGGTTTTCGGCGCGCAAAATCTTGAGCTCACGATGGCACGAAGCACGGAGCCCGTGCCGCTTGGGAGTTTCGCCAACGGTTTTGCGGCCGTTTTGAAACCCGCGCTTCCCGCCATCGTAAACATACACACTTCGAAAGTCGTCAAACCCAGCCAAGGTCCCAATACGCCGTTCTTCAACGACCCGATGTTCCGGCAGTTTTTCGGCGACCAATTCGGACAGGGACAATCGCCGCGTCCAGAACGAGAGCGGAGCCTGGGCTCGGGCGTGATCGTCACCGCTGACGGGATCATCCTCACGAACAACCACGTGATCGACGGCGCGACCGACATCAAAGTGGACTTGAGCGACAAGCGTGAATTTCAGGCCAAGCTCATCGGCACCGACGCGAAGACGGACATCGCCGTTTTGAAAATCGATGCGACGAACCTGCCCACGCTCGCGATCGGCGACTCCTCGAAATTGCACGTGGGAGACGTCATATTCGCGATCGGCGAGCCTTTCGGGCTGGGCGGCACGGCAACGATGGGAATCGTCAGCGCCACGGGCCGCGGCAATCTCGGCATCGAGAATTACGAGGACTTCATTCAGACCGATGCGGCCATCAATCCCGGGAATTCCGGCGGCGCCATGATCGATCTTCACGGCGATTTGATCGGCATCAACACCGCCATTCTTGCCGGCGACGGCGGCGGCAATCAGGGCATCGGATTCGCCATTCCCATCAACATGGCGCGATCGGTGATGGACCAGATCGTCTCGCACGGCAAAGTCGTGCGCGGCTATCTCGGCCTCTATCCGCAGGACGTGACGCCGACGCTTGCGAAACAGTTCGGCGTGCCTCAAACGGGCGGCGCGCTGGTTGGTGAAGTGTCGCCCGACACGCCCGCGTCACGCGCCGGACTGAAGCGCGGCGACGTGATTCTCGCACTCAACGGCCAGACCGTGAACTCCGCCAATGATCTCCGGCTGCACATTTCCCAGATGGCACCCGGAACCAACGTGAAGTTGCAAATCGCCCGCGATGGCAAGACGCAGGACGTGACCGTTGCGCTCGGCGAGCTTCCGGAGAAGGCCGAGAAGGCCGGCGCGCCGGAAACGGGCAGCGGCGGGCTGGATGGAGTGGACGTGCAGGAGCTGACTGCGGACATCGCCCAGCAACTCCAGTTGGCGCCTGGAACCCGCGGAGTGGTGGTAACGGCCGTCGATCCCGCGAGCGCCGCGGCGGCTGCGGAACTCCAGCGCGGAGACATAATCCAGGAAGTAAACCACAAGCCGGTGAACAGCATCGAACAGTACAAGCAGGCGCTGGCTGGGATCGGCAATCAGCCGGTGCTCTTGCTTGTGAATCAAGGCGGCGTGACGCACTATATCGTCGTCGAGCAGCACTAGACGACCAATCGCACGATCAACGATTCGCGGAGCGCGGCGCCCCAGCAGCCGCGCTCCGCGAAACTGTTCCCAAATAGCTGGCAAGATAACACAACCAATTTCAGTCCACCGGAATCATTTCGGAGCAGAACCAGATCATGCGCACGACTGGTGAATCTGTGAGAGGTCGATGTTGACGCTCTCGCGTCCGCTGCGGGTCAGGTTGTCGCTTTCAGCACGACTGGGGGTAGAATAGTACTTGGGTTCTATTCACCCCGGCCCTCTGTTCTAGTACTAAAATACTGTGCGGTGTAGTTGTGTCCCCGCACAAGAATCCGCCACTAAGGGCATTCGGGGTGAAACGTTATGGCGCTGGCAAAAGATAGACCTGTCTTTGACGAGTCGCTGCTCCCAGAGGGCAAGAAGCGCTGGGGTTCGTTCGGGGCCGGCTTGGGGCTGGAGTTCGTGGCCTTGGCGGCCGTTGTGATCGCGCCCCTCCTGCTGCCCCAGAAGTTCGAGGCGGCGCAGCACTATTGGGTCACGCCTCTTGAGGCGCCGGTGATCCAGGCCTGGAAACCGCAGCCCCCTCCGAAGCCCGTCGCTGTGAAGAAAGAGGTTTTCAAGAAGGAAATCGTCAAGCCCGAAGTGGTCGAGGTTCCAAAACCCAAGATCTATAATCCTGTATTCACGTCACCTGTCGTAAAGTCCGCGGCAGCCAAGAAGATTCAGGCGCCCGATATGACGGAAGTTGCGAAGGATTTCCCCAACCCGTCGCTCGGCAGTTCGGCGGTGCCCACGCTGAGGAAGCCGAAGGAGCAGGTGCAGACGGGCGGCTTTGGCGATCCGAACGGCGTGCCGGCCAACGGAAAGACCGACCGCAACGTCAACATCGCGCAACTGGGCAGCTACGACATGCCCGCCGGACCTGGAATAGGCAACGGCACGGGCGGCGCGAAGGGAGCCCGGGGAGTCGTGGCGAGCACGGGTTTCGGGAACGGCGTGGCAGTCGGCGGCCCCGGCGGCGGAGGTCATGGCGCCGTACAGCAAGGAATGTTCGACGAAAAGGCGGCCGACGTTCCGAAGGTGAAGCAAACCGCCGTGGTTTCGAACACGAAGCCAGTGGAAGTTCTTTTCGTGCCCAAACCTGTTTACACGGATGAGGGCCGGTCCAAGAAGGTCGAAGGTTTTGTGCGTTTGCAGGTTCTTTTTGCGGCCTCGGGGGAAGTGAAAGTGCTGCGCATCCTGCAAGGGTTGGGTTATGGCCTGGATGAGTCTGCCGAGTCGGCGGCGCGCCAGATTCGCTTCAAGCCCGCTCAACAGGACGGGCAGCCGGTGGATTTCGAAACTCCGGTCCGCATCACATTCGAGTTGGCGTACTGATTGAAAGGGGATTTCAATGCGCACGTGGAAAACTTTCTCTGTATCGATGATTCTGGCGGGAACACTGGCGGGTGCGGCCGGGGCGCAAACGCAGATGCAGACGGCTGATCAGACTCAGCCGCAGGTAGGCAATTCGACGGAGGGGCCGGTCACGACCGTGAATCAGGCCGTCGATCGCATGATTGCGCGCGAGCACGATGAAAACGCCACCATCCGCCGCTATAGTCCGATCATCGAGACATACATTCAGGACATGAAGCCCGACAAGGACATGGGGGCCGTGCCGGTGCGGGACCACTATTTCCTGGGCCAGGCGAATCTTGCGAAGGGTATCGTCGATAACTCGATGCTCGGGAAGAGAAAAGGCAAGTTCGACGAGCTCAACCCCGTCTCGCATATCGGCGGCTTCTTCTCGTCCTCGTATGTCCCCGAGGGCTTTCTCCAGATGATTTATCTCGACACGAGCGGATTCGACCGGCAGCACTATCAGTTCGACTACGTCGGGCGCGAGTTCCTCGGCGAAGTCCGCTGCGTCGTTTTCGACATCACGCCCCTGCCCAAGTCCGGGAAAGGGCGCTTCAAGGGCCGCATCTGGGCGGAGGATCAGGGTTATACGATCGTCCGGTTCAACGGGGTGTACACGCCGCTCGCCGGCATCAACGGCTATAACCTCCACTTCGATAGCTGGCGCCTGAACGTCCAGCCCGGGCTGTGGCTGCCGGCGCTTGTCTTCAGCCAGGAATCGGATCTGAAGGATCTTTTTGGCAATCACATTCGGTTCAAGTCGCAGACCCGCCTGTGGGGCTACGATCTGAGGGGCGCGGGCCGCGAAGCGGAGTTCAGCGAGCTGACGATCGAGTCGCCGACCGCGATACAGAATCAGGCTGCCAACCCGCAGGACCGCTCTCCGATCGAAGCGGAGCGCGAATGGCAGCATCAGGCCGAAATCAACGTGATCGATCGCTTGCAGCGAACGGGCTTGCTCGCCCCTTCGGGAGAAATTGACAAGGTGCTGGAGACCGTCGTCAACAACCTCGAGGTGACGAACAACGTCGATGTCGAGCCCGAAGTGCACTGCCGCGTTCTGCTCACCAGCACTCTCGAATCTTTCTCGATCGGCCACACGATCGTCATCAGCCGCGGGCTTCTCGACGTACTGCCCGACGAAGCGAGCCTTGCCACGATGCTCGCTCAGCAACTGGCCCAGATCATCGTGACGAAGCCTTCCACGGACCAATGGGGTTTCAACGACACGACCAACGTCTCGACCGTGGACGCCCTGAACCAGTTTTCATTCCGCGACGACCCCTCGGACGTTCAGGCGGCCAACCAGAAGGCAATCGAGCTGATGAAGAATTCGCCTTACAAGGACAAGCTCGGCGCCGCCGCTCTGTTTCTGAAACAGCTCGACGCGCAGTCGAAGGCCTTGCCGGCGCTGATCAATCCTCGTCTCGGCAACGGCGTGACCATCGGCGCCAGTCTGATCACTTCCGGGCCTCAACTTCAGCAGGGCAAACTCGATCAGATCTCGGCGCTGCCAATTGGGGGGCGCGTCAAGCTCGATCCCTGGAGCGATCGCGTGGAGCTGCTGAAGACCAAGCCGATCGCGCTGCTTTCGGCCCGCGAGAAAATGCCCTTTGAGGTGACGCCTTTCATGCCGTTCCTGACCCGCTACCAGAAGCCCGGTTCGAACGTCTCGGCGGACCCGGCGAAGGCCGATTTGGCCAAGAAGGAGCAGCAGCCGGCTCAGCCCCAGCCTCAGGCTCAGCCTCAGCTCCAGCCTCAACAACAGCAGTAGGCGTTCGACTTTCGTTGATGAGACCCGGCGGCGAGATCGTCTCGCTGCCGGGTTTTTGTTTTCTGGCTTCCTTTACGGGCCATCTTCAATCTGGGTACGCTCGGGCGGAACGACACCTCCGCCACTCCGATGTCGGACCTGTTTGAGGGGCGGAATCCCTTAGGACTTCGCTTTCTTCGAAGGTTTCGACTTGCCAGAACTGTTGAGGGCGACCGCTTGGCGAACGAGCGCCTTGAAGGCGGACTCGTCAACTTCTTCTCCTTCGTGGATGTCGATCGCACGGCGTGCGTTTCCGTCGAGACTCGAGTTGAAGAGACGGGCCGGATCCTTCAGAGACGCGCCCTTGGAGAAGGTAAGCTTCACGACATTCTTGTAGGATTCGCCAGTGCAGATGATGCCGTCGTGCGACCAAATCGGAGTGCCCATCCACTTCCACTCCTCGACGACGTCCGGGTCTGCTTCCTTGATGCGCTTGCGCATTCTGCTGAGGGTTTCCCCGCGCCAGTCCCCGAGTTCGGCGATTCTTTTCGAGATGAGCTCCGATGCCGACTGGCCTTGGCTCGCGCCCGACTTTTTCATGTTCTCATCCTAGAAGTTCCAGATACATTTCATTTGCAAGAAAGTGGAGGATAGTCATGCAAGCCAGGATTTCCGTTTTTGACCCTGGGCTCCTGCCAATTGGGGAAGGCCGGCCTGGTTCGTTCGTCCGGACTCTACCGAGTGGCCCACGCGACGGTCTGTTCGGGCCCCGATGGGCCCGAATACTCGGCACGGCCGCGCCCGCAGCCGATTTCTTGGACATCACTCCCACCTCCGGCACTGACCGCACCGTTGGCAGCAGCGAAGGCGTTGCTGTCCCGCCGGCACCGGCAGCGTCGTCAGCCGCTGCACGATCGCCCCGAACGGCCGCCGCGTCAACCCTCCGTGACGCTGCCGCGGACCAAACGCACCGGCTCGCGGCGGCGCCGGCTCTATGACGCCCCGCAAACCCCACTCGATCGGCTGCTGGCGTCCCAGGGCGCCCACTCCCCGCAGCTTAGGACGCTCCGCCGCCTCCGCACCCGCCTCGATCCCTTTGCCCTCTCGGAGAGTATCGAGCGGCAGCTCCGCCACATCGACACCCGGGTCCACCGCGGCTCCATCTCTGCCACTCGCCACCCGCTTCCAACCCAGCGGTTCGAGATCCATCGCCGCCCTATCGTCCCTCGCGTCGCCGGAGGACGCCGGTAACATCAATATTGGCGTGACGATACCGCCTTCGGTAACACTTACGTATGGCTTGCCAGGGCCCGCACGCCGGGCCGCTGCCCTACCGCGGCGCCGGCGAGACCGGAGCGAAGTGCTCGACGACCGGCGCCGGCTCGTAGAAGTGGTGCAGCCGCCGCCGCCACTCCTGGTACGCCGGGGCTTGGCGAAACCCGACCGTGTGGTCCTCGAGGGTCCGCCACCGGACGAGCAGTGCGTACCGGTGCGGCGCCTCGACGCAGCGGAGCAGCTCGTGTCCGAGGTACCCCGCCATCGACGCGATGATCGGCGCCGCCTCGGCGAAGGCGGCTTCGAATGCCTCCTCCTCCCCACGGCGCACCGACAGCATCGCGATCTCTACGATCATCCCGACCCCTCCCCCGCGAGCCCGGGCACGCCCCCGAGCGTGCGCGCCGCGCGCACCGAGCGCAGGATCGCCTCGGCCACGGCGTCCGCGGCGGCCGCCTCCAGGACGAGCAGGTCGGCCCTGGACGAGCCCGTGCTGAGCGCGAACATCGTGTCGCCGTCGACGGACGTGTGCGACGGGCGGACCGCGCGGGCGAGCCCGGTGTGCGCGGCGAGCGCGAGCCGCGTCGCCTCCGCCGCCGTGAGCGCGGCGTCGGTCGCGACGACGCCGAGCGTGGTGTGCTGCGCCCGGTCCGGTCCGAGTCCCGCCCCGGCGCCTCGGCCGGCGCTCCGCAAACGCACCGACGTGCCGGGCATCGTCCCCGTCGCGGGATCGCGCGCCCCGGCGACGATCGCGCCGGTCGCGGGATCCACCACATCTCCGAACGCGTTGGTCACGACCAGCGCCCCGACGATCGCGCCGCCGGCGACCGACACGCTGCACGTGCCGATCCCCGACTTCATGGCCCCCGCGAGCCCGAAGACCTTGCCGACGGTGGCACCCGTCCCGGCGCCGACGCACCCTTCCATCACGTCTCCGGCCGAGGCGTCCCGGCACGCCCGCTCGCCCATCGCGGCGTCCGGTCTCGCCGCGGCGCCGCCGATCCCGAGATCGTAGAGGACCGCGGCGGGCACGATCGGCACGCGCGCGGCCGGCGTCTCAAATCCCACCCCGCGGCCCGCCAGCCAGCGCATCACGCCATCGGCGGCCGCCAGCCCGAACGCGCTGCCGCCGGCCAGCACGATCGCGTGGACGCGATCGACGACGTTCTCGGGCCGCAGCAGATCCGTCTCGCGGGTCCCCGGCGCGCCGCCGAGGGATGCCGCGCCGCACACCGCCCCGCGCTCGCAGAGGACGACCGTGCACCCGGTCAGGTGCTCGAGATCGGTCGCGTGTCCCACCGAGAGCCCGGGCACGTCCGTGAGGCGCCCCGCGGGGAACGGCCTCATTCGAGCCCCCGCAGCGTCACCTCGCCGGCCACCACGCGCTCGACCGCGCCGTCCGCGGTCCGCACCAGGAGCGCGCCCAGATCGTCCACGTCCACCGCGATCCCGTCGAGCGCGCGGCCCTGGCCTTCCACGCGCACCGGGCGGCCGAGGGTGTCCGCCATCTCCCGCCACGACCGCACGACGTGCGCGGCGCCCGCGGCCTCCTGGAGCTGCCCGTACGCGTGGTCGATCTCGCGCAGCAGGAGGCGCGTGAGCTCTCCGCGGTCGACCGGCGCTCCCAACCGACCGGCCAGCGACAGCGCCGGCTGCGGAAGATCCTGGGGCAGCTCGGAGGGCTCCACGTTCGCGTTGATGCCCACCCCCACGACGATCCACTCCCCGTCGGGCCCGGCCTCGGTCAGCACGCCGGC
>DATNIN010000010.1:0-3653 GCA_035604415.1 Candidatus Acidiferrales bacterium | reverse complement strand
TCGCCGCTGGGAACATATCTACAACACCGTGCGTCCTCACCAGGCGCTCCGCTATCTCACTCCGCTCGAATTCCTCCATCGCTGGAAATCTCAACAAAAGAAAGCCGAGTGTCACTAATCATGTGGACGAGTACAGTTCCTTGCCGCATCCTAGCACGGGTGTTAGACTCCCAAAGAATCAAGGAAATCCCGCGGAGGGTCTGGTTGCGCCGCACAAGGTATCTGCCGCTTTTGGCGCTCGCCGCCATTTTTGCAGCTGGCTGCCCCAAAGGAAACCAAGATTATAGTGCCGGTCGCAAGGCCGAGGCCTTGCAGGACTACGATACCGCCCTCGTCGACTACGAGCGCGCCCTCAGGACCGAGCCCACCAACGCCGAATACAAGCTTCGCGCGATGCACCTGCGCTTCGAGTCCGGTCAATTCCATGTCGAGCAGGGCCAGAAAGCCCTCCAAAAGGGAGATCTACAGCTCGCGCTGGTGGAGTTCCAGAAGGGCCAGGCGATCGATCCTTCCAATTCCGCAGCCGACCAGCAGGTGAAGCACACGATGGAATTGCTGGCGGCAAAGACGGCGACCGAATCTTCGGGAACGATCAATCCCAATCCTTCGGATGACGACCTGCTTTCCGGACCTCCGGAGCTGAAGCCTCTCTCGCGCGATCCGATCAACCTGAAGATGACGAACGATGCACGCGTGGTATTTGAGACGCTTGCGAAGCTCGCGGGCTTGAGCGTGATTTTCGAT
Source organism: Candidatus Acidiferrales bacterium (assembly GCA_035604415.1). Taxonomy (GTDB): domain Bacteria; phylum Acidobacteriota; class Terriglobia; order Acidiferrales; family UBA7541; genus Palsa-295. The sequence goes on along the minus strand of DATNIN010000010.1, from coordinate 2,909 downwards.
CCTGACTTCACGTCGCGGCGCATCTCGGCGGAATTGCCCAACATCACGCTCGAGCAGGCGCTCGACGCCGTGGCGCTCGAGAGCAAGGCGTTCTGGAAGCCGCTGACGAGCAGCGTGATTTTCGTGGCACCGGACAATGCGCAAAAGCGCAGAGACGTGGAAGACGAAGTCGTGCGGACCTTTTATCTCTCCAACACGCTCACGCCGCAGGACCTCACCGAAGTGGTCACCGGGCTTCGCCAACTGCTCGATCTGCGCCGCATCCAGCAGGTGAACGCACAGAACGCGATCGTGATCCGCGACACGCCCGACAAACTGGCGCTCGCTTCAAAAATCATCCGAGACATCGACAAGGCCAAGCCCGAAGTCTTGATCCACGTGCAGGTGCTGACGGCAAGCGTGGACCGCTTGCGCGACCTGGGGCTTCTTCCCGGGCAGAGCGTGGTAGTGACGTTCGCTCCACCGACTGCTACCCCGACCACCGCCACTCCTCCGACGATTACGCTGAAAAACTTGAAAGGTCTTTCGTCGGCGGACTACAGCTTGACATTGCCCGGCGCGACGGCGAATGCCATCCTCACCGATAACAAGACGAGAATCATTCAGGACCCCGAGGTCCGCGTGAGCGACGGCGAAAAGGCGACGCTGAAGATCGGCGACCGCGTTCCAGTCGCAACGGGCAGCTTCCAGGCGGGAGTCGGAGTGGGTGTTGGCGGCGGAGCGGGCGTAGTCAATCCGCTGGTGAACACGCAGTTCCAATACATCGACGTCGGCGTGAACATCGATGTGACGCCGCGCGTTCATCCCAACGGCGATGTCAGCATGAAGCTTTCGGTCGAGGTGTCTCAGATCACCGGATCGAGCAACATCGGTGGAATTAACCAGCCGGTGATCAGCCAGCGCAAGATCGAGCACGATATCCGGCTGAAGGATGGTGAAGCGAACGTCCTCGGTGGCCTGATTGAGCGGACCGAGACGAAGAATATCAACGGAGTCCCAGGCGTCAGCCAACTTCCTCTTTTCCGGTACCTCTTTTCGGACAACAGCAACGAGGTCAAAGAAGACGAAGTCCTCATCGTGCTGACGCCGCACATTCTCCGCTTCCCGTCGATTACGGCGGAGAACCTGCGCACTTTGGCTGCCGGGACGGATTCGAACGCGCGGGTCTACCGCGAAGATCAGAACGCGCAAACTCCGCAAGGGATGACCGGAACGCAGCCCGCTGCGCAGCCCTCGCCGCAGGCGAACCCAGGCGGCGCACCGGCCGCGCAGCTCCGCTTCGAACCGGCGAGCATCGCATTGAAAGCCGGCGATACCACCACGCTCGGCCTGGCTGTTTCGAACGTGAACGACCTCTTTTCAATCCCGCTGCTCATTCACTACAATCCGGCCGTCGTTCAGGTCGAAGAAGTCCGCAACGGGGGTTTCCTCTCCGGCGGCACGCAGGAAATCGCGATCGTGCAGCGGATCGACGCGCAGCGCGGAGAGCTGGTCGTCTCGGCCACGCGCCAGCCGAATACGCCCGGCGTGAACGGCTCGGGGACGCTGCTCGGAATCGTGGTCCGCGGCGTGGCCTCCGGCACTTCCGCGCTCCAGATTCTTCAGGTGAACGCACGGGACTCGCAGCAGCGGACGGTTCCGTTGGTCTCGAGCGAAGCCACGATCCAGGTGCAGTGAGGGCAAATGACCGGGATTCGCTTTCGTCCGGGCGCCCGCGTGAAAGCCGTTCGCGGTCCTACATGCACGTGCGGAGGGCGCCGCCGGACTCTCGCGATGGCGGCGGGCATGACGCTTCTCGAGCTGATGGTCGCGTGCTCGATCCTGCTTCTCCTGGCCACCATTGCGCTGCCGCTGGCGCGCGTCACGGTGACGCGGCGCCGAGAAGAGATGCTCCGTTACGATCTTCGACAGATGCGCGACGCGATCGACCGCTACAAGGATGCTGCCGACAAGAACCTGATTCAGGTGCAGGCCGGCACCGAAGGATATCCACCGGACCTCGAAACGCTGGTAAAGGGAGTCCAACTCGGAGGAGCGGCCGATCGCCACGTGCGATTCCTTCGCGAGATTCCGGTGGACCCGATCACGCAGAAGAAGGACTGGGGGCTGCGCTCGGTGCAGGATGATCCGGATGCCACGTCCTGGGGAGGCCAGGATGTCTTCGACGTCTATACGACGTCGGCGGCCACAGCCATGGACGGGACGAAATATTCGGACTGGTAGCGCGCCGTTTGGCGCGCTTCGGCAAATCGATGGCGATTCGTGAACAGTTCATGAATGATGGCATGCACAGGGGCGCCGATCCTCGCGGTTTCACTTTGCTCGAACTGATGGTTGTGATCCTGATCCTGACGATCCTGGCCACGATCAGCATCGGGCGATACGAGCAGTCGGTCGTACGGGCGCACGAAGCGGTTCTTCACCAGGACTTGTTCGTCATGCGCCAGGCGATCCAGAACTACACGCTCGACAAGGAGGCGGGGCCCGCGTCGCTCGACGATCTTCGGACGGCCGGCTACATCGGCGACGTGCCGATCGATCCGATGACGCGGCAGAAGGACTGGGTCACGTCGACCGAGTGCGGCGGCGTGTTGAGCCCGGATCAGGATTTCGTGGGAGTCTGCGACGTGCATTCCGCATCGGATCAGGTCTCTCCGTTCGAAAACATACCGTACAGCGAGTTTTGAGAAGCGCGCGAACTCGGGCGGCGACTTCGGGATTGGCCGGGATTCGTTTGACCGCGATGTATGCATTCGCTATGATGAATTCGCGGGGTGGAGCAGCCTGGTAGCTCGTCGGGCTCATAACCCGGAGGTCGTCGGTTCAAATCCGACCCCCGCAACCACTATCTTAAGTGTTTACAAGGGCTTCCATTTTTCCGGATGGAAGCTCTTTTTGTTGAGTAGCAG
>DATNIN010000009.1:0-2571 GCA_035604415.1 Candidatus Acidiferrales bacterium | reverse complement strand
TCGCCCGGCAAGGTAGCGCTTGAGCGTGCGCGATGTTTCCTCTTCGATCTGAGCCCACGCCGCATCTGAAATGGGAGCTAGCTCGCGATGCAGATTATTCATCCGAAATTTCTCCTTTGAGGGAACCAATGCCCAGCGAGCCGTCGCTCTTCCGCGGAGTGGCTAGAAAGCCATCGAGCATCGCCGGGTCTACAGCAGACGGTGCGGCAACCATGGCGGGCTGGCCGCCCACGCCTTCCAGAAATGTTACGGACGGAGCAAAGAATAGGTTTCCAGTGATGGCGCGGCTAAAATCGAGAATCCGGTCGTAGTTGCCGGGCGGCCGGCCAATGAACATGTTATCCAGCATCTGTTCGATGGTACCGGGCGAACGGCTGTAGCCAATGAAGTAGGTGCCAAATTCGCCCTCGGCTGCCCGGCCGAAGGGCATGTTGTCACGCAGGATCTTGATTTCTTTCCCGTTCTCGACGATGGTCGTGAGCGCGCTGTGCGCCGAGGTCGGTTTGATAGAATCGTCCAATTCGATGTCCGAGAGCTTGGTGCGGCCGATGATTCGCTCCTGCGCCTCCGTGGGCAGTGCATTCCATCCGTCCAGATCGTGGAGATATTTCTGCACGATGACATAGCTGCCGCCTGCGAACCCGGCGTCCTCGTCGCCGACGAGCACGGCATCCACCACTGCCTCGCCCCTCGGATTCTCCGTCCCGTCGACGAAACCCATGAGATCGCGGTCGTCAAAGTAACGGAAGCCATGCACTTCGTCCACCGGCGAAACAGCGTCTCCGAGACGCGCCATGATCTGCATCGCAACTTCGAAGCACAGATCCATACGCTTCGCGCGGATGTGAAACAACAAGTCGCCCGGCGTGGAAACCGCATGACGCTCGCCTGCGCGAATCTCCCGGAACGGGTGCAGTTCCGCCGGCCGCGGCGGCCCAAAGAGCCGGTCCCACGCGTCGGACCCAAAGCCAACGACGCAGGAGAGGCCCGCTTCCAGGTCGCGAAACTCCACTGCTCGCAACAACGCGGAGAGGTCTGCGCAGAACGACCGCAGGGTCGCTCGATGGTCGAAACCCGGGTTTACGGTCGCGACCAAGAAGATCGCGGCGCGTGTGAGCGGCGCGTCCACCGGTTGCGAAACGGCCCGCGGGCCGCGTCCCACTTCCGGCACACTCATCGGTTCGGGCTTCATCTGGGTGTCATCCTGGCAGGGCGCGCGGAATTTCGCTCTTTGAAGGACTGCGCCGCGCGTGCGAAGGGTATCGACCAGCTTATCATCCACTCACGGCTGATATCCGCCCGTCCTCCACTTGTCGTACAGACCGAGCTGCTCCGCGGTCCAGAATGGGCCGCCAGGCGGCATAGTTTGACCTGCCAAGCTATCCTGGACCGCTTGCGCATTCGCGTAATTGTTCGTCGCGTCAGACATGTACTGGTAATCGTCCAGATGCACGCCGTGAACCTTCATATGATCGATATCGACTTCCCGAAACATGGGCTTGACGTCCTTTGAGAATGATACCGGCATGCCATTTCTCCTCTTCGATAGAGTACCTCGTAATGAGAATCACAGATCGATCTCAACTTCGCCCGATGGTTGCGAACAGCAAATCAATACGTCACCTCCGGCAGACCGCTCCAGGTGTGCCGGATGATGGTCGACCCCACCTCCGATCAACGCGCATGCGCAGGTGTGGCAGACGCCCATGCGACACGACCACCGTGCGGGAACGTCGCACGCTTCGCCGAGTTCCAGCAAGCTTTGGAAGTGTGAATCCCACGGAACCGTCAGACCGCTTCGCGTGAACGCAATCTGAGGGCCGCGCCCCCGGAAGTCCCGAGGGCAGATGCGGGGGAGGAATCGGTTTAACGCTGGATCGCCGCTTCCACAAGTTTCACCAAATCGTCCCGCCGGAACGGCTTAGAAAGAAAACCAGCTGCACCGTGCTTCATCGCCACGTCACGATTCGCCTGAGTTGCTTGCGCGCTGACGAATATGATCGGCACACGATTATGATTTCCGGCCAGCTTGTCTTGAAGTTCTAGTCCGCTAATACCGGGCAACTGTACGTCGACAATCAAGCAAGCGGCGTTCTGCGCAGATCCCGACGCCAAAAATTGCTCGGCGGAATCGAAGCCGTCAACCGCGTATCCCACAGATTCCATGCAGTCTCCCAGCGCTTGCCGCACCAATACATCATCGTCGATGATAACGATGTTGCCGCTCAATTTTCTCTTCGCTCGCCTAGCAGGCTTGGTATCCCCGGTGAGGGTCTAACCCTCGCTACTGGATACTAACAGCGACGCGGATCGAGGTCTATTCTACTTTGGTAGAACGCCCGGCTAAGCCGAGATTTTGAGCCTATGATGGCAGCACCGAATGTCGAAAGCACACTCGGAGAAGACTGTAATCCGACAGTTCGAATGGATGGCGGATGCTCAAGGTGTCAGCCCTGCGGGTACCGGTGTAGTGTAGCCTGCTCTGCCTGGAAGAACTAGAACTAACTCTGGGTCACTCTCGTCGAGAACGCTGGGTAAATCGAGACGATTAGCATGCCCCTCGCGACGTTT
>DATNIN010000008.1:0-39403 GCA_035604415.1 Candidatus Acidiferrales bacterium | reverse complement strand
GTGGGTCGCTCATCAGTCTTCCCGCGTTTGGAGATCACGAATGGCTGTCCAGCCCGATGGCAGCGCTCGTCGGCTTGCTGGCGGGAATGATCCGCGACGTGATACCGGAGAAGGAAGACGTCTGGCATTTCGGCCCGTTTCTCTTCCTGAACATCCCGCAGTGGCTGTGGAATCTCATCCGCTATCGCAAGGGCAACTGGGCGATGCTGCCGCTGTTCGGTTGCGTCGCATTTGCGGTGGGCTTGATCGAACTGGCCAGCGCCGTTCCGGCGCGGTGGATATTCTCGATTCATGCGACCAACCTGGGCTATGCCGTGCTGGTCGTGCTTTCCTCGGTGATGTGCGTGGCCATGGCCGTCAAGATCTGGAACAACACGCGCATCGAGATGAACCTCGAGGAGAACCAGCAGCACCTGCTGAAAGCGCGCATGGACGCGCTCACCAGCCAGATTAATCCCCATTTCCTCTTCAACACGCTCAACACCGTTTCGTCCCTGATCCGTTTCGACCCCGACATGGCCCGCGGCGTGGTGTTGAAACTTTCCAACATTTTGCGGCGCTTGTTGCGCAAGCACGAGACGTTTGTGCCGCTGCGCGAAGAGATCGAGTTCATCGACGACTACCTCGACATCGAGGTGATCCGTTTCGGACGCGACAAGCTGCAAATCTTCAAGGAAATCGACGAGGAGACACTCGACGTTTTCGTCCCCAGCATGCTGCTCCAGCCCATTGTCGAGAATGCGATCAAGCACGGGCTCGCGCCGCGCCTCGACGGCGGGCAGATCCATATCCGAACGCGCCGCCACGATGGCCGCCTCGCCATCGAAATCGACGACAACGGCCTGGGCATGTCGCCCGAGCGGCTCCTGGAGGTCTATGGAGGCGGCATCGGGATCAGCAACGTGCACCAGCGTCTGCGGCTTCTCTACGGGGACCAGTTCGAGATGGATATCCGCAGCCAAGAAGGCGAGGGCACCCAGATACGCATCGAAATACCTGAACTCGCCGCCGTGGAGCCGGCTGCCCGCTGACCCCAATTTCGCCACGGTAGATTGTGTAGAACATCGTCAGCCGCGAGATTCCAGCGTATCGTTCAGGAGTCTGCGGGAGGAATTTTGAAGGGTTCGACAATTAGCTGGTCCGAAACGTGGAATTTGGCGTTGGAGGCTCTCCGCGCCAACAGGCTGCGCGCTGCCCTGACGATGCTCGGCGTCGTGATCGGCAGTGCGTGCATCGTCCTGGTGGTGACGGTCGCGCTCACGGGCAGAAAGTACGTCGCGGCCCAAATCGAGGCCGTGGGATCGAATATCGTATATGCGTCGCTCGAGCACTCGAGCACCACGCAGAACATCACTCTCGCCGACCAGATCTCCCTGAGCGACCTCGACGCCGTCCGGCACAGCATCCCGGAAATCGTGCAGGCAGCCGGCACGAACGATGTCCAGCTGACCGTCGTCGCGGACGGGAAAGCCTGGCCGGTTGGCCTGGTGGGCGTGACGCCGGGATTTCAGGAGATCCGCAATCTCCTGATCCTGCGCGGCAGCTATTTCGATGACGGCGATTTTTCAACGGTCAGCAAAGTCTGCGTCGTGTCGGAGCACCTCGCGCAGACGGCCTTCCCCGGTGAGAATCCGGTTGGTCAAAGCATCCACCTCGGCGAGTTGACCTTCACCGTCATCGGCGTTTTCACCGAGCGCATCGGGACGTTCGGCCAAGCGGAGATCAGGACCGATTCTGTCCTGGTGCCGTTTTCACTGGTGAAGTATTTCACCGGAGATGAGTTCATCGTGACGCTCTACGCGCAGGCGGACCGCCCTGAAAACGTGCCGCTCGCAACCCAGACGGTGGCGCAGATTTTGAGGAGCCGCCATCGCCCGGTGGCGGAGTACGACATCGAGAACCTCTCCTCGATTCTCGAGACGGCGCGCCGCATCTCGCTGGCCATGACCATTGTGCTCCTGCTGGTTGCCCTGCTGGCCCTCCTGATCAGCGGCATCGGCATCATGAACATCATGCTCGTCAGCGTTACCGAGCGGACCCGTGAGATCGGCATCCGAAAGGCGATCGGCGCCCGGCGCAGCGAGATTCTTTATCAGTTCTTGCTGGAAGCAATCCTGATTAGTGGAACGGGGGCGGTGATCGGGGTCGGAATCGCGGTCGTGATTCCGTTCTTCATCGAGACTTTGGTGCAGTTCCTGCCCGTGCCGGGCGGGCTGAGCATTCCGATTTCATGGCTATCCGTCGTGTCCGCCTTTGTAGTATCCTGCGCAACCGGCGTGCTTTTTGGGTACCTGCCGGCCAAGACGGCCGCTCAGCTTCAGCCTGTCGAATCTCTGCGTTATGAATAGAATCGCCGGGACGGGTGTAGCGGTTTTGTGTCCCTCGCAGTCAGGAGCGTCGTAATTTGTGCGGCATCGCGGGTTTTACCCATAAAAACTGGACTCCCGGCCCCCGTCGGATCGACGAAGTCGTTGCCACGTTGATTCATCGCGGGCCCGACCAGCAGGGTGTCTTCCGGTCGAAAGCCTGTTCGATGGGCGCCACGCGCCTGAAGATCATCGACCTCGCCACCGGCAATCAACCCATCAAGACGGACGACGGCGACACTGTCATCGTTTTCAATGGTGAGATCTATAACCACATCGAGTTGCGAACCGAGCTGGAAAAGCTGGGCCACCGATTTCATACCCGATCCGACACGGAAACGGTTCTGCACGCCTTCATCGAGTGGGACAAAGCCTGTTTTTCCCGGCTGCGCGGAATGTTCGGAGTCGCGCTTTGGACCGAATCGAGCCGCCGCCTCGTCCTGGCCCGCGACCGCATGGGAATCAAGCCGCTCTACATCGCGCGCCGGCGAGACGACATGTTTTTCGGCTCCGAGTTGAAAGCCATCCTGGTTCATCCGGAAATCGATCGCCGGTTGAGTATGGCCGGTCTCGATTGCTACTTGTCTCTGAACTACGTTCCGTGCCCTTGGACTCTTGTGGACGGCATCGAAAAACTTCCACCCGGGCACTGGCTCGAATGGCGCGACGGCGAGGTTTCTTCCGACGCTTACTGGCGCCTGCCGTATGGCCCGTCGCGTGAAATCACTCTCGATTCTGCCAAACAGGAACTCGATGCCTTGCTCGCGCAGTCGGTAAGCGAGCATCTTCTCTCCGACGTTCCCCTCGGAGTCTGGCTCAGCGGTGGAATCGATTCTTCCACGATCCTGCACTACGCCGCGCGCGCGTCGACCTCGCGGCTGAAAACGCTTTCCATTTCCTTCCTCGGGAAAAGCTTTGACGAAACCTCCTACATCCGTGAGGTAGCCGCTCAGTACGGAACGGATCACGAGGAATTCGATCTGAATCCCGGCGAAAACCTCTCGAGCGCGATCGAGGAATTTGCTTATTACAACGACGAGCCCGATGCGGATGCGGGCGCGCTGCCGCTCTGGTTTCTCTCGAAGATGACGAAAACCAAGGTGACTGTCGCGCTCAGCGGCGAGGGCGGTGACGAATTGTTTGGCGGCTATCTCACGTATCGTGCGAACCGCCTCGCCGGTCTCGCTCGGCAATTCCCGTCGGCGGCAATACGCCTCGGCCTCGCGGCCGCCCGCTTGTGGTCTGTGTCGGACGACAAGATCAGCCTCGAATACATGGCCAAGCGCTTCCTGGAGGGCTGTCTATTGCCGCCCGAGCGGGCTCATGTGTACTGGAACGGGACGTTTTCCGACGCTTCCAAGGCGGACTTGGTCAACGCGCCGCTTCCGGGCGCGCTCGATCGCATTCTCGGCGAGTTGCGCCCGAAGCTGGCGGGCGGAGACGATGTCTCCCCTTATCTCTGGTTCGACCAGAAGTACTTTCTCCCGGACGACATCCTCATGAAGGTGGACCGGATGAGCATGGCGCACGCCGTCGAGGCGCGGCCGCCGTTGCTCGATCATCGCATCGTCGAGTTCATGGCTTCGCTGCCCGCTTCGTTCAAGGTTCGGGGCTCGCGTCTGAAGTTTCTCCTGAAGGAACTGATGAAGGACAAGCTTCCGGCGTCGGTTATCCGCCGCAAGAAGACCGGACTCGACATCCCCACTCATGAATGGCTGCGCGGCCCGCTGAAGCCGCTGATGCTCGACGCGCTGCGGAGCGGCACGTCCGAGCACGCCGAGCTGTTCCGGCCCGCCGCGATCGATCGATGCGCGAGCGCTCACATCGAGCGGCGCGCCAATCTCGGCTATCACCTTTGGGGTTTGATGATTTTGTTCTTATGGATGAGGAAATGGAAAATTCAGACCGAACACATTCCCGCACCGAGCTTGAAGGTGGCGGGAAGCATTCTCGCGGCTACCTAGTTGTCCTGGTCGTTGCGGTGATCATTTATCTCGGCTGCATCATTTCTCCGCCGTCGCTGATGGACGATGTGGACGCGGTGCAGGCGCAGATCGCGCGCAACATGATCACCTCCGGTGACTGGGTCACGGGACATCTCGACGGCGTGGTCTATCTCGATCGAGCCCCTCTTCTCTATTGGATCATCGCCGGCTCCTACAAGGTTTTCGGCGCCTTCGATTGGGCTGCGCGCATTCCCCTTGCTCTTTTTACCGTCGCGCTCTGCCTCCTTACCGCCGCATTTGGAACGTGGGCGTTCGGCAAACGCGCGGGGTTTTACGCGGGACTCTGCATGTCCACGTGTGTCGGCCTGTTCCTGTTCACTAGAATCCTGAATCCGGACATCATTCTCACGTTCACCGTGGCTCTGTCCATGTGGGCATTCTTGCGCGCTTTGGACGAGGAGGAGCCTCACCCGCGTCTTTGGGCGGCCGTTTTGGCCGCGAGCATTGCTGCGGGATTGCTGTTGAAAAGCCTGATCTCCTTGATTTTCCCGCTCGGCGCCGGTTTGGTTTATCTGCTTCTCACGCGCCAGCTCTTTTCTCGTGCAACTTGGAAACGGCTTCGTCCCTTCAGCGGTCTTGCAATCATCCTTTTGATTGCCGCTCCCTGGCACATCCTCACAACGCTGCGCAATCCGCCCTATTTCGACTTCACTCCGATCGGCGGGCCCGGCCAATACCACGGGTTTCTATGGTTCTTCTTCTACAACGAGCAGGTGCTCCGGTTCCTGAACCTCCGCTATCCGCACGACTACAACACCGTGCCGCGGCTTTGGTTCTGGCTGCTGCACCTGGTTTGGTTCTTTCCCTGGAGCGTCTATTTGCCCGCGGTTGCGAAGCTTTCCTTCAAGCCTGTTGATCGCGCCGGCCGCGCCCGCTTGCTCGCGCTCTGCTGGGCCGGATTTGTGCTGGTTTTCTTCACGTTTTCAACGACGCAGGAATATTACTCGATGCCCGCTTACCCGGCGTTTGCGCTGCTGCTTGGCTCGGCCATGGCGATGGAGGGCGCTTGGGTCCGCCGCGGGACACGCGTGCTTTCGGCGATTGCTGTATGTGCGGCCGTCGCCATCGTCGTGATTTTGTTTTACGTTCGCGGCCTTCCGACGCCTGGCGATATTTCGGCGGCCTTAAGCCGCCATCCGAAGGCGTATACCCTTTCGATGGGCCACATGCTGGACCTTACGCTCGATTCATTCGCCTATCTCCGTCTCCCGCTCGTGGTCGCTGGAGTGGCGTTCATCATTGGAGCGCTCGGGACGTTTCGCGGAACCGTGCAACGCGCCTTTCTCGCGACGGCTCTGATGATGGTTCTGTTCTTTCACGCCGCGCGCCTGGCCCTGGTCGTGTTCGATCCTTTCCTCGCGTCGCGCCCCCTCGCAACTGCGCTCGAGCGAGCTCCCGAGGGGAAACTGATCACGCAAGGGCACTATTACGAGTTCTCATCCGTTTTCTTTTATACGAATCGCACGGGGCTTCTTTTCACCGACCGTCGAGTCAATCTGGAGTACGGTTCGTACGCGCCGGGAGCGCCCTCGGTCTTCATCGACGAGGCGAAACTGAAGGACTTGTGGCTCGCGCCGGACCGCTATTATCTTCTTACGTTCCAGCGTGATTTGCCCCGCTACGAACAACTCGTAGGGACGCCGCACCTCCAGACGATCGCGATGAGCGGCGGCAAGGTCCTCCTGACCAATCAGCCTGTCAGCGCCGCCGAAGTTCTCACTCCTTCACAGCCGCGGTCGAATTAGCAACCGGGATTGCGAATTTTGCAGCATAATTGACGGGTCGCCAGGCCAAACACTGCCGGAGCAACCCGGCGCTAGGGCAGGGAGGAAACGCGAGATGAAGTACAGCATTGTGGTCCCGTTCTGCAACGAACAGGGCAACGTGGCCGAGGTCTATCGCGAGACGAAGGCCGTCATGGAAGCCACAGCCGATGATTTCGAGTTCGTGTTTGTGGACGACGGCAGCACCGACCAGACCTTCTCCATCCTGGAAGAGATCGCGAACAAGGATGGGCGAGTCATCGTAGTGAAGCTGCGCCGGAACTACGGCAAGACGGAAGCTCTTGTCGCCGGCTTCGACCACGCTACCGGCGATTGCGTTGTGGCCATGGACGGTGACCTCCAGCACGACGCTCACGACATTCCGCTTTTCCTTCAGAAGATCGACGAGGGTTTCGACGTTGTTTGCGGATGCCGCATCGCGCGTCCTGGCGACAGCCTGCTTCTGAAGCGGATTCCGTCGAAGGTTGCGAATTGGCTCATGGCGAAGCTGACGGGCGTGGATATCCACGACTTCGGCGGAGGCTTCAAGGCTTACCGGACGGAAGTCATCCGGCAGGTCCCGCTTTACGGCGAGTTCCAGCGGTTCATCCCTGCTCTGGCGGCCACTTATGGCGCGACGATCTGCGAAGTGCCGATCCGGATCAACGAGCGTCGCCACGGCAAGTCGCACTACGGATTTGGACGCGTGCTCCCCACGTTCTTTGACCTAATCACGATCCCGTTTCTATTGCGCTACATCTCGCGTCCCATGCATTTCTTCGGCGCCGTCGGACTCACCGCGCTGGCATCGGGATCGGCGATCGCTGCGTGGCTCTTCGCCGAGCTTCTGGCCGGGATGAACGTTGCCCAGGCGCACGGCCCGCTTATGTTCTTCACCATGGTCCTGATTCTTGCCGGTTTGCAGCTGGTTTGCCTTGGCTTGCTTGGAGAGATGAACGTCCGCCATTTTCATCTCAGGAACGCGGCGCCTCGGGATTCGGGAGTGCTTCGAGTTGTTCGAAAGCAATAACGCAGCATCCTTCGCTGATAATTTGCATCAAGGATCCCTGGGGCTGCGGCGTTGTATGCGACCCGCAAGATGCCGCTTGCGTCACCCTTCGACTGCGGGTAAAACTTTACATTCGGCTGGATTTCCCTCGGTGCTTCGCCGACTCCGCTTCGCGCGATCCAGCCACAAGCCAAGAGCTGTTTGGATTCAACATCGGGTGGCGTAGAGGCCCGGGAGGAAACATGAAGATTGCCGTGCTGGGCGGAGATGGTTATTGCGGTTGGGCGACGGCGCTGTACCTATCCCAAAAGGGCCACGAAGTCGCCATCGTCGATAATTTTGCCCGGCGCCAGTGGGATTTCGAGCTCGGCGTGCAGACCTTGACGCCGATTCGCACGCTACCGGAGCGTCTGCGCGCATGGCAGCGGCACACCGGCAAGAACATCGATCTTTTCACCGGCGATGTGATGGATTACGAGTTTCTCGCCTCGGTCATCAAGGAAGTCGAGCCGGACGCCGTGGTCCATTTCGCCGAGCAGCGCGCCGCGCCCTATTCCATGATCGACCGCAAGCACGCCGTCTTCACCCAGGTGAACAACGTCGTCGGCACCCTCAATTTGCTTTTCGCTCTCCGCGAGCTCGCGCCCGATTGCCATCTCGTCAAGCTCGGCACGATGGGCGAATATGGCACGCCCAATATCGATATCGAAGAGGGCTACATCGAGATCGAGCACAACGGCCGCAAGGACGTTCTCCCGTTCCCCAAGCAGCCCGGCTCCTTCTATCACCTCTCGAAGGTGCACGACAGCCACAACATTCTTTTTGCCTGCCGGATCTGGAAGTTGCGCGCGACCGACCTCAACCAGGGCGTCGTCTACGGCACCGTGACGGACGAAACCGCACTCGATGAAACGTTGATCAATCGTTTCGATTACGACGAAGTATTCGGCACGGTTCTGAACCGCTACTGCGCGCAGGCTGCGGTCGGGCATCCGCTGACGGTTTACGGCAAGGGCGGCCAGACCCGCGGGTTTCTCGATATCCGCGACACGGTTCGCTGCATCGAGATCGCGTGCTTGAACCCCGCGGCTCCCGGTGAATGTCGCGTTTACAATCAATTCACCGAGCAGTTTTCCGTTCTTGAGCTGGCCCACATGGTCAAGACCGCCGGCAAGAAAATGGGTCTCAAGGTTGAAATCGACCACCTTCCCGATCCGCGCGTCGAAGCCGAATCACATTACTACAACGCCAAGCACTCCAAGTTGATCGACCTCGGTTTGCAGCCGCACAATCTTTCCGATTCGCTCCTCGACTCGCTGATGAACATCGCCATCGAATACCGCGACCGGATTGATCCCTCGCTGTTCATGCCCCAGGTGAACTGGAGGAACGCCACAAACGAACGCCGCAGGCAGGTGGGAGGCGCTGCGGCTGCTTCCGTCTCGCAAACCCGCTAGATCTGAAAATTCACAGAGAGTGCGGCAGGGAATTCGCTTGAAGGTTACTTGCGTCCGGCCCGCTTTTGCGCGACCACCAGGCCGCGCGGCGTGGGCAATAAAACGACGGAAATCAGGCCTTCTTGCTCCAGCCTCAGTGCTGCTTCCCGCACGACCCCGAAATGCGAGCTGGCGTCATGGATCAGAATCAGTCCGTTTGGATTGATTTGCGGCAAAAACCGCCGAATTTCCGCCTCTCGGATTGTCAGGTGGCTGTCGCTGAATAGGATGTCGATCGTCTGGTCGATCCGCGTCTCGAGACTCGATTCATTCCGGTACTCAATCCACTTTCCCAGCCCCGAAGAATCGATTCTTTCTTTCGCTTTTGCAAAGATCGCCGGATCGTACTCGATCGTGATCAGCTGCCCGAAGCCGTTTGCCTTCAGCCCCTCGGCAATCTTCACGGCGCTGTAGCCGATGAACGTTCCGGTCTCCACGATCAGCCGCGGCTTTACAGTCATGACCACCGACTTCAGAAAATCCACGACCTCCAGCTCCGACGTTTGCGAATCCACCATTCGCCAGAACTCAGGATGGGGACACTCGGGAGTCGGCGGCGTGTATTCCGCTTGAACGGACTCTCCCTGTTCTGCGACGCGATCGAGGATGTGGTGTCCCTCGTAGCGTTTCACGAAGCGGGGGACGACGATCGCGATCACAGCGCCGCCGCCCAAAATCGCACCGATGCATAAAACCTCGACACCAGTTCCGCGGGGAACGCCCGGCACTCCACCGAAGACCGTTGATTCGATCAGTTGAAAGGCCCCGGCGAGAATTAGCCATTCCGCGAACGCAATTCCGGCTGGCCGCTGAAATTGGATTTGGCGGCGGCCTTCGCCCCAAAGAAAAGCGAAAATCAAAATGCCGGCCGCGATCGCCCACGTCACCGGCGAATAGAGCGGTACGCTGCCGTGCCGAGCCGCAACAATCGTCAGTCCGGTCGCAATCCCGGCTGTGATGGTAGGGCACGCGACATCGAGAGCGGATAGGAAATGCCACCCCGCGCCGCGCCTGAGCGAAAGTCTGCGGCGTCGCAAATCGGCGCGGAGCGCGATGAGCGAACCCAGGAGGCCCGCGATCGAGGCAGAAATGAGAAGGCTCACGAACGATTGAGAGTACAAAAACGTCCGAAGAATCGGCCTGCGGAAATATACATAATTGCCCCCGGAAAATCTCAAAGATTTCCGCTATTTCACTCCAAAGCACTGTTCCGCACGGGGCCCGAAGCGGCCGCCACGAGCTTTCCTTCCCTGATGAAATAGTCGACGCCACGCCAGCGGATGGTCCTGCGCGCAAAACTGGCCAGCCAAACAAAGAAGGCTGTCGCGTCCCACACGGGGATGAGCGGCATTTTCTTCCACAATCCAGGCTGCTTCATCACGTGCGCCCCGATCAGCCACGTCATCGCCGCGCGAATTGCGAAATAGCCGCCCAGATACGCGAGCGCGATCTTGGCGGAGGGATGCGTCGCCACGGCGACAAGCGCCCACGGCAGCCCCCAAGTGAAAATCAAACCGAAATGACCCCACGGGCGCATGCTGCGCATCACCGTCATCCAGCGAACGCGTTTGTAGAGCAGCTCGCCGAGCGATTGAAAATCGGCCACCGTTTCCACGACGTACGGAAGCAGTTTCACTTCGTATCCCTGTTCGGCGGTCAATCGGCCGGCAAGGAGATCGTCCGCAGGACGATTCTCGATCGTCTGGTAGCCGCCGAAGCCCTCAACGCTGCTGCGCCTCAGCACGATCGTCTGCCCGAACGTGAAGTGGACCCCGTCCAATTGCCATGCAACCATGATTCCGGCAAAAAAATCGGAGATCATGCCGACCGATTGCAGCTCCTCGACCAGCGTCGTTTCCTTGGTGGAGGCGTAAAGGCAGGTCGCCCCGCCCACCTTCGGGTCGCGCAAGGGAGCGACCACCGCGCGCAGATAGTCGGGCCGCACGCGGACGTCGCCGTCGGTAATCACAAACACGTCGTGCTGAGCTTCGTTCGTCAGCCTCACCAGCCTTGCGACCTTGTCGTTGATCGCGTCGCGCCCTGAACCCAGAAGCACGCGAATGCGCCGCTCCGGGAACTCGCGTTTTAGTTTTTCGATCAACGCGAGTGCGGGATCGTCTGGATCGACGCAAAACACGATTTCGTAGTCGGGATAATCCTGCCGGCAGAAGCTCGCGTAATTTTCGTATGCCTCGGGGTCAAGCCCCTTGATTGGTTTGAGGCAGCTTACGGGAGGCGTGAAATCCGAATTCGCGCTGCTCTCGCGCTTCGATATTCGGGAAAACCGCGCCGTGCTGTAGATGACCAGCAGGTAATAGATGGCGGGAATTGCGGCAACAGCAAGAAGTATGCGTTCGGCCAACGCGAAAATCTTTGCACCTCTCGCAAAAAGTGTAGCATGAAAGCGCTCCGGCGCCGTTGCCGCCAGCGGCCTTTCCGCGTGCGTTCCTCGATGCGCTTGTGGCGTCGGCTTCGCATCGCGCTCAAAAAAATGTAGGATAGCGAGGATGATTCTTCGCGGGCTTGGGGCTCTCTCCCTTCTCATTTTTGGGTTGTCGCTGACGGCGCGGGCCTGCACGTGTTCCCAAGTGCCGCCGGGAAAGTGCCCGGGCCTGCAAAACGCCGGCGTCGTGTTTCTAGGCAGCGTCATGGCCGTCGAGGACATCGTGGCCTCCCGCGTGACCCGCTATCACTTTCAGATCGACGAGCGTTTCGCCGGCGTGGATTCCGCGGAGATCGACGTTTTCTCCGGCGGCGATGACGGCGATTGCGGCTACCGCTTCAAGAAAGGCGAGCAGTACCTCGTCTTCACGCAGCAGGGCGCGGAAGGCCGCCTTTTCGCCACCATCTGCAATGGGACGCGCGCTGCAAAAGACGCTCGCGCCCTTTTGCCGCAATTGCGCGCGATGCGCAGGGGCCGGCAGGTGGCGTCCGTATTCGGCGTTCTGCGGCGCGCCAACGCTCCGTTCCTGGCGCCGCCGGATGATCCCGAAGAGCCGCTTCCGAATGTGGCGCTCAATCTTCAGTCGCGCGATGACCGCTTCCAGACATCCACCGACGCGGACGGCGTCTACTCCTTCTACGACGTCCATGCCGGCGAGTACAGCCTCACGGCGAGTTTTCGGGCGCCCATGGAGTTGACCCGGAAGCCGGCCGTCGCCGGTCTGCTTCCGTTCAAAATTCCCGATGGTGCATGCTACGAATACGATGTCAGTGCGCTGCCCACCGGCCATATTCAGGGCAGCGTTCTCGGCCCGGACGGCAAACCTCTCGCGCTCGCGACGGTCGAGCTCTACCGCGCGGGAAGCTACCAGGATTCCAGGCCCGGCTTGTGGGGATTCCAGGGCGCAAAGGGCGTTTTCGATTTCGACCACGTCGGCGCCGGTGAGTACGTTTTGGTTTACAACCGGGCGAACCGCATCGACCCGAATTCGCCGTTTCGCCGCGCGTTCTATCCCGGCGTCGCCGATTCGAGCGAGGCCAAGCCGGTCTTACTGAAAGACGGCCAGGAGCTTTTGAACGTAAACATGCAGGTGAAGGACGCCTATCCGCATCACAAGCTGCGGGTGCGGCTAAAGTGGCGGGGCCGCATGCCTCCCGGCGACGTCTCAGTCTCGGCCAAAGCGGATCAAAGCGAAAATCCGATGGCGGAGCAAATCAGCGACGGACTCTACGAATTCACGCTCCTCGATTCGGACGGCTATACCGTCTCCGCGTGGGAAGATGTTGCGCCGCAGCCTGCCGCCCCGCACCGTCGCAAACCAGCCTGCGAATTGCCCTCGCGCATCGATGCCGCGCCGGTCGTGGTCTCCGGGTCCGACGCCGCAACGAAAGAGATTTCGCTCGTTTTCCCCGTCGTCCGCTGCGCCCCCCGGTAGCGTTCCTCGAGGCTTCCGGTTTCGAAAGTCCACAACAACCACTTTCTGACAATCTTAATTGGCCGTGCTAGCCTGATTCCGTGATGACGATGATGAAGACGACGAGAACTAGGGAGGCACGGGGGCTCGTGCGGAACCCCCCAGTCATGCCCTCGCTGCCCGTCCCGCGAGCATGGCCAACACGCGGCAACTTGGCCCGGTTCACTGGCCCGATCTCGCCCGGAGAGAGAGTTTCCTCAGCGCACTTACTCGACACACCTTGCCGAGTAATATTCGAGCTAAGTCATTCAAAACAAAGGCTGAGTGCTCATGCTAAGTGTCACACTTTTCGAGGGGCGGCGTGCGCGCTCCGTGGCGGAGTTTCGCACCCATGACGACGCCTCCGCCGAGCCCCGCGACGCAGTTCTTGCTGCGCCCGCATCCGCATCTCTACGAGATCAATACGTGGGCGTGGCTGGAAAAACTCTCCGTGCGCTTGGGACGCCTGATCAAGCTCGCGGACGTTCCAGACGCGGAATGGGATGCTATCGCGCAGCGCGGTTTCGACATCGTCTGGCTCATGGGCGTGTGGGGACACAGCGCGGAGGCGCGCCGCATTGAGCTCGCCGATCCGGCCAATCGGCCGCTGTTTGATCGCGTCCTGCCGGGCTGGACCCCGGAAGATGTGATCGGCTCGCCGTATTCGATCGCGCAATACGTTCCGGACCCGCGGATCGGCACTTGGGACTCGCTCGATCGCGTCCGCGAAAAGCTGCGCGCGCGAGGGATGGCGCTGTTCTTGGATTTCGTGGGAAACCACACGGCGCTGGACCATCCCTGGACTCGCGAGCACCCGGAATATTACGTGCAAGGTACGCAGGAGGATTTTCAGAAGGATCCCGCGAGCTTTCATCGCATCGACACTCCCAAAGGTCCCGTATTCCTCGCGCTCGGCAAGGATCCGTACTTCCCCCCGTGGGACGACGTGGCGCAACTGAATCACTTCTCGCCGGGCATGCGCGCCGCGCTGCTGGCCGAGCTTCAAACCATTGCGGCTCATTGCGACGGGATGCGCTGCGACATGGCCATGCTTCAGTTCAACGACATCTTCGAGCGCGTCTGGAACCATCGCCTGCAAGGCGCCGATTCGCCCCACACGGAATTCTGGCACGATGCACACGCCGCGGTGCCGGGCCTCATCCTTCTCGCCGAGGCGTACTGGGACACGGAACAACGCCTGCTCGATCTCGGATTTTCGTTCGTCTATGACAAAGGGCTGTACGACGCCGTCCGCTACCAGAACTTCACGGAGCTGCACGCCCGGCTCGCCGAAGGCGTGGGCTATCAGCGGCACCTCGCGCGATTCCTGGAGAATCATGACGAGGATCGTTGCGCCACGGCGTTTGGTCCCGAGCGCCTTGCTTCCGTCGGAACGCTGATGGGAACGCTGCCCGGCATGCGCTTCTATCAGGAAGGAGAGATCGAGGGCGCCAAAACGCACCTCCCGATTGCCCTGCGCCGGATTGCGGCGGAGCCGCCCGATCCGGCGAGCGCCGCGTTTTTCGAAAAGATCCTGCGAATCACGGAAGCAGACGTCTTCCACAACGGGCGCTGGAATCTGCTGCCGGTGAACCCCGAGGGCGACGATACGTCTTCCCATTTTGTGATTTACGAATGGCGCTCGGAGAAATCGTGGAAGGTGATTTCCGTGAACCTCGCGGGCAGCGCCTCGCAAGGGCGCGTCCAATTTGGAGATCGCCCGCTGCCGGCCAAGGAATACGCGTTCTACGACGAGTTGAACGATGTCCGATACGTTCGCAGCGCCGACGAGCTTCACAGTCCGGGTCTGTTCGTGCGCCGCGAAGCCTTCGAAGCGCACCTGTTCGATGTTTCTCCCGTCTGAAAATTCCATGCGACCACCCACTCATCCCTTCGACGCGCGCTGCGCCATTTCTGATATTCTTTGCGCCGTGCGTAATTTCCTCTTGCCCCGGGTTTCTCTCGTGCTCGTGTTTGCATGCGTGTTCCTGACCCTGCCTGCGGCGCCGGCATTCGCGCAGCAGGCAGCTGCGCCGCCCTCCGAATCCGCTGCACCCGTCATCATCCTTGATCCAGCACACGGGGGCACGGACACCGGGGCGCGAGGAGAAACGGTGGTCGAAAAAGACGTCGTCTTGCAGATCGCCCGCGCCGTGCGCGCGGAGCTTGAGCGCCAGGGCTATCGCGTCGTGATGACTCGCAACGACGATTCGAATGTTTCCTACGACGACCGCGCGGCGGCGGCCAACGCCCGTCGCGACGCGATTTTCGTCAGCCTGCATGTTTCCTCCACAGGAACATCCGGCACGGCGCGCGTGTACTACCACCAGTTCGCCGCGCCCATTCCGCCGGCGCCGAGCGCAGCCGTCGCAAACGCCAAGCCCGAAGCTCCTCCTCCATCCGGCTTGGCCGTGTGGGAGGAAGCGCAGCGTCCATATCTGGACGCAAGCCACCGCCTCGCCGATCTCATTCAGAGCGGCTTGGCACAAAGCTTTGCCGGCTCGCCCGTCAATGCAAGCGGAGCTGCCGTGCGCGGGTTGCGCTCCGTTGCAGCGCCGGCAGTGGCGATCGAAGTCTCGAGCGTTTCCGTATCCACCGCAGATTCCTTGA
Source organism: Candidatus Acidiferrales bacterium (assembly GCA_035604415.1). Classification (GTDB taxonomy): domain Bacteria; phylum Acidobacteriota; class Terriglobia; order Acidiferrales; family UBA7541; genus Palsa-295. Next base: position 24,257 of record DATNIN010000008.1, on the reverse strand, counting down.
CCGCGACAGCCGCGCCGCTCGCGAGCGCGATTGCGCAGGCCGTTGCGGCATTCCGGCAGGCAAGTCCGACGGGGGCGAGATGACTCCGCGCAATCTGAAGATCGCCCTCGCAGTGCTGGCCGTCGCCGTCGCGATCGGCTTGATCAGCTTGCGCAGTCTGCACCGGCGCATCCAGCATCTTTCCGAGACGCAGTCCGCCGACGAACAAGCGCGGCATGAAGTCCTCGCTCCGCCGATTTCCACGCCGACCGACGTGACGCTGAAGGCGAAGATCTTCTGGGCCGCGGGAACAGACAGGGTCGCTCCGGTTGAAATCGCGTTGCCGCTGTCAGCCGATCCGATCGAGCGCTCCAGGCAGTTGCTGAGTGCGCTCAGCGCGAATCCCCCAACTCCGGGCCAGCGCACGATTCCCGCTGCCGCCGTCGTGCTGGGCTTTTACATCCTTCCCGATGGAACTGCGGTCGCGGATTTCTCCGATGCACTCACCACCGAAATGCCTTCGGGAATTTTGAGCGAGCAGATGGCCGTGAATTCCATCGCGCGAACGCTCGGAAGCAACGTGCCCGGCGTCCGCCGCCTGAAGATTCTGATCCACGGCCAGGAAGTGGACACTCTTGCGGGCAACGTGGACCTGACGGGATTCTTCGACGTGAATCCGCCGGCGGGCCCGGCGAAGCAGGCGCACTAGTCGGCTGCGGCCTTTCGCGCTGTTCCGGGCGTGTTGACACTTCCCCGTGCAGTCGTCAAACTGAATCGCCGAACGAACGCGGGAAGCACGGAAGGGAGACATTTCTTGCGAGCAGACGGACGCGCGCCCGATGATCTGCGGCCGCTGAAAATTACGCCGGACTTCATTTCCAGCGCCGAAGGCAGCGTGCTGATCGAGATGGGCCGGACGCGCGTGATCGTGACGGCGACCGTGGACGACGGCGTGCCTTCGTTTCTGAAGGGCACGGGCAAAGGCTGGGTGACCGGCGAGTACGGAATGCTCCCGCGCTCCACCGAGGAGCGCACACCGCGCGAGTCCGCGCGCGGGCGGCAATCCGGACGCACGCTCGAAATCCAGCGGATGATCGGCCGAACGCTCCGCGCGGCGACCGACCTCAAGGCGCTGGGCGAACGCACCGTGTGGCTCGATTGCGACGTGATTCAGGCGGACGGCGGAACGCGCACCGCATCGATCACGGGTGCATTTGTCGCTCTGGCGCTTGCGTTCGAGCGGATGGTGGCCGCGGGAATGATTCGCTCGGCGCCGCTCATCGATTCCGTCGCTGCAACGAGCGTCGGGATCGTGGATGACAAGCTTCTTCTCGACCTCACCTACGAAGAGGACTCCCGCGCCCAGGTGGACATGAACGTCGTGATGACCGGCGGGGGCCACTTCGTCGAGGTGCAGGCGAGCGCCGAGGGACGACCGTACACGAAACAAGAGATGCAGGACCTGGTCGAGCTCGCGGCCGGCGGCATCCGCCACCTCACCAAGGCGCAGCAGGAGCTGGTGCACGTGAACTTTCGTGGCCGATCGCGGTAGCGTGAGCGAAGGCAAGCTGGCGCCGGTACGACTCCTGCTGGCATCGTCGAATCCCGGCAAGCTCCGGGAGTATCGCGAACTTGCTGCAGGCTCTCCAATCGAAATCGATCTCATTCCAAATTTTCGCGAGCTGCCTGCGTTTGACGAGTCCGCTCCGACATTCGCCGAAAACGGCGCGGGAAAGGCGCTGCATTACAGCCGTTTCGCCGACGGAGTGATTCTCGCCGACGATTCGGGGCTGGTTGTGCCCGCGCTCGGTGGGGCGCCGGGAGTTTATTCCGCGCGCTACGCGGGGCCGAATGCGACGGACGAAGATTGCGTCCGCAAATTGCTGCGCGAATTGGACGGAAAAGTGGGAGACGAGCGGCGCGCGCGATTCGTTTGCGTCATCGCCATCGCGCGCCGTGGACGCGCGCTGGCGGTTGTCTCCGATTTTGCCGAAGGCATTCTTGCGACCGAGCCGCGCGGAGCAAACGGCTTTGGCTACGACCCCGTTTTTTGCTTTTCGGATGGCGGACGCACGTACGCAGAGGTATTTCCAGAAGAAAAAAATCGCCACAGCCATCGGGGCAAGGTATTTCGCAAGGTCCGCGACCTTCTTTTTTCGTCGACTTTTTCGGCACCTTCCTAGACCCTGACGCATCCAATCCTGCGCAGGAAAATTGCTTGCCCCCAGGCTCCAAGGGGGAGTAAAAAGAACACCCCTGCCTCTGAGGTGAGTTATGGCGACTTTCCGCTTAGCGCCGGAGCTTCACCCGACCCTGCTTTCCCGCTTGGAGGAGGCCCGTGCCCGCACGGACTCCATTTTCGATTTGCTGCCGCCGAACTCGTTTTACGAGCGACCGATTCCGGAACGTCACCGCCTGATCTTTTATCTCGGGCATCTGGAAGCGTTCGATTGGAATCTGCTTAGGGCTGCGCTGGGTCTCGAGCCACACGACGCAGACTTCGACAAGCTCTTCGCCTTTGGGATCGATCCGATTGGCGGCGGCCTGCCAACCGATGTGCCCGGTGATTGGCCCAGTATTGCCCAGGTAGAGCAGTACAACCGGCGCGTGCGTGAGCAATTGGATGAGGCACTGCACGGTTTTCGTGGCGTACAGTCGCCAAATTCAGCGCTCGCCGACGGAACGCTGCTGCACGTCGCGATTGAACATCGCCTGATGCATGCGGAAACCTTGGCTTATCTGCTTCACAATTTGCCGGTGGAAAAAAAGATTCCGCAGGCCGGAACACTCGCTGATCCGAGACCCGCGCCGCAGCCGCGTCAGGTGAGGATTCCCACAGGAGTGGCCACGCTCGGGCAGCCGCGCGGCATTCCGCATGCTTTCGGATGGGACAACGAATTCGGCGAACAGAGGATCGCCGTGCCCAGTTTTTCGATCGACGCATTTCCGGTCACGAACGGCGAGTACCTGAAATTTGTGCGCGCGGGCGGCTACGAAAAATCGAGCTACTGGAAGCCGGAAGATTGGGAGTGGATTCACCGCGACCGGATGCAGCATCCGCACTTCTGGGTGCAGCGATCGAGCTCTCTCGCGGCGGATCCGGACACGCAGTGGGAATATCGCGCCATGTTCGGAACGATTCCGCTGCCGCTTGCGTGGCCGGTTTACGTAAGCCACGCGGAGGCTTCGGCGTTCGCGCGCTGGTTCGGCAAGAAGCTCCCCACCGAGGCGCAGTGGCACCGCGCCGCGTACGGCACGCCGGAGGGAACGGAACGGGCGTATCCCTGGGGCGACTCTCCGCCTGATGTATCGCGCGGCAATTTCCATCACGAGCGCTGGGACGCGGCCGCTGTGGACGCGCATCCCGCGGGCGCAAGCGCGTTCGGCGTGGCCGACCTGATCGGCAACGGGTGGGAATGGACATCGACCGTCTTTGGGCCGCTGCCGGGATTCGAGGCATTTTCATTTTATCCGGGCTACTCGGCGAGCTTTTTCGACGGCAAGCACTTCGTGATGAAGGGCGGATCGCCGCGGACCGACGCGTGCATGCTGCGCCGGTCGTTCCGGAACTGGTTCCAGCCGCACTACCCACACGTGTACGCCAAATTCCGCTGCGTGGAGGAATAGCTCATGGCGTCAGCACCGCGAATGGCAACGGCAAGCCCCGCGGCTCAGCCCCTATCCGAATTCTCTTCAGAAGTCGTCGGCGGACTGAACCATCCGGGACAGAAAGAGCTTCCTTCGAAATACCTCTATGACGCCGTGGGATCGGCGCTCTTCGACGTCATATGTCTTCTGCCGGAATACGGTTTGAGCCGCGCGGGAATGCGCATGCTCGAGCGGTACTCCGGCGAAATCATCAGCCGCGTGCCCGGCCCGGTGGTGGTCGCCGAACTGGGCAGCGGAAGCGGACAGCAGACGCGCTGGCTGCTCGAAGCGCTCGCGCGGCGGCAGCGCGTGAACTACTACCCGATCGACATTTCCGGCAGCGCGCTCTTCCGGTGCCAGCAGGAGCTGGGACAAATGGACATGGTGAGCATCGTGGGGTTCGAGCGAGCCTATCTGGACGGCCTTCAGGAAGTGGCGGCGCGGCGGCGCGAGGGCGAGAGGCTTCTCGTCCTTTTTCTCGGCAGCACGATCGGGAATTTCGACCGGCCAGCGGGGGATCAGTTCCTGCGCGAGGTGCGGTCGATCTTGCGCGCGGGAGACGCGCTGCTGCTCACGACCGATCTCGAGAAGCCGGTACCGACGCTGATCCTCGCGTACGACGATCCGGCCGGAGTGACCGCGGCTTTCAACAAAAACCTTCTGGCGCGGATCAACCGCGAGCTCGGCGGGGATTTCAATCTCGCGCATTTCGAGCACGTCGTGCGGTGGGACGAAGCCGAGCGGCGGATCGAGATGCACCTGCGTTCGAAAGTCTGGCAGCGCGTGAAGATTCGCAAGGCGGGATTTCGATTCTACCTGCGCGAGGGTGAAACCATTTGGACCGAAAGCTCGCACAAATACAATCCACGAGAAGTCGCCCAGATGGGGGAGCGCTCCGGCTATCGCAGCGCGGGGCAGTGGTTCGATTCGGAATGGCCGCTGGCGCAGAATCTCTTTTTCGCCGTATAGATCGAGCAGGAGGCTGAAAATGGCGAAGGCGACCTGGAAAGGCGCGGTGCTCGCGGAGAGCGACCGCACGGTAGTTGTGGAGGGCAATCAATATTTTCCGCGGGATTCGGTGCACGCGGAATATTTTCGGCAGAGCGACACGCACACGATTTGCCCGTGGAAGGGCACAGCCAGCTATTTCCACGTGGAAGTGAACGGCGAGCGCAACGCCGACGCCGCCTGGTATTACCCCGATCCGAAAGCCGCCGCCGAGCAGATCAAGGATCGCGTGGCGTTCTGGAAAGGCGTTCGCGTCGAGGCCTAGTCCCGCCTGTGTTATAGTTTTTCGTTCATGCCCGCGAAGAAAAAGAAAAAAACAGCAGCTAAGAAAACCGCGGCCGCGCGGAAATCCACGAGCGCTCGCGCGGGCAAGGCGGCGGGGCGGGGGACCGATCCCGCGCGCGTTCGGGCCATTCTGGGAAAGCTGGACGAGGCCTACCCGGCAGCCACCTGCGCGCTAAGACACGAGAATCCTTTCGAATTGCTCATCTCCACGATTCTTTCCGCCCAGTGCACCGACGAGCGCGTCAACATCGTCACCGCGACGCTCTTCCCGAAGTATCCCAACGCCAAAGCCTTCGCCTATGCGAACCCCAAGGAGCTCGAGCAGGACATCCGTCCGACGGGCTTTTTCCGCAACAAGACGAAATCCATCATGGGCGCGAGCAAGAAGATCGTCGAGGAATTCGGGGGCCAGGTGCCGAAAACGATGGAGGAATTGCTGACGCTGCCGGGCGTAGCGCGGAAGACGGCGAACGTCGTGCTCGGCACGGCTTTCGGCATAGCAGCCGGAGTCGTGGTGGATACGCACGTGCAGCGACTTTCGGGCCGGCTCGATCTTTCGAAAAACACCGACCCGAAGAAGATCGAACAGGATTTGATGGCCGTGATTCCGCGGGAACGATGGATTCTCTTCTCTCACCAACTGATCTGGCACGGGCGGCGCGTTTGCAAGGCGCGGAAACCGAACTGCATCCAGTGCAATCTCGAATCGTTATGCTACTCGCAGGACAAGACCGTCTGATTGGTGTGCGGGGATCGACCGGGGCATCCGGCAACGTCGGCCGGGCGATCACGAAGCGCAGGCTGCGAAACCACGTTTTTGAGGTGACAGAATGGCTCCGCTAAAACCCGTGCCTCTGGAGGCGCTGTACACCCGCTGCGATTCCAGCAAGTTTTCGTTTCGAAACACTTCGGAACTCGAGGAACTGACCGAGCTCATTGGGCAGGAACGAGCCGCGCAAGCGATCGAATTCGGAGTGGGCATACAGCAGCGGGGCTTCAACCTGTTTCTGCTCGGACCCGGAGGGACGGGGAAGTACACGGCGGCTCGGAGTCTCCTGGAACGAAAAGCGATCATGGAGCCGCAGCCCGATGATTGGTGCTACGTCAACAATTTCGAGGATCCCGAAAACCCCCACGCCCTCAGACTTCCGCCCGGCCGCGGCGCGAAACTCCGCGACGATTTGAGCCGCCTGCTGGACGATCTCCGATCGGCGATCCCGTCCGCATTCGAAAGCGAGAACTACGAGGCGCGAAAGCACGTGATCGAGCACGACGTAAAGGAGCGCCAGGAGAAAGATCTCGACGAGGTTCAGAAGGAAGCGGACGCCAAGGACATCGCTTTGCTGAGAACGCCGTCGGGCCTGGTTCTCGCGCCAACGCGGAAGGGCGAGGTGGTGCCGCCGGAGGAATTCGGCAAGCTCGCGGAAGCTGAACATCAGCGGATACAAACGGCGATGTCCGAACTACAGGAAAAGCTTCACGCCGTGTTGCACCACCTCCCAAGGCTGGAACAGGAAGGGCGCGAACAGATTCGCGCGCTCAACGAGGAAGTGGCAACATTCGCGGTGGGACACTTGATCGGCACGTTGCGCGAAAAGTACGCCGACTTGCCGCAGGTCGAGAAGTTTCTAGAGGCCGTTGAAGCCGACATCATCGACAACGTGGATGAATTCATCCCGCACCCGGAGAGTCCGCTGGCGGCGATCATGGGCGGCTCGCTGCCATTCGCGGCCAGGGGATCGGCGTTTCTTCGGCGCTATCAAGTGAACGTGCTCGTCGATCACAGCGCGGACCGCGGCGCGCCCGTGGTGTACGAAGATCACCCAACCTATCAGAACCTGGTCGGCCAGGTGGAGTACATGTCCCATTTGGGGGCGCTTTCGACGGATTTCAACCTGATTCGGGCGGGAGCGCTGCACCGCGCGAACGGCGGCTACTTAATTCTCGATGCCCACAAGCTGCTCATGCAGCCGTATGCCTGGGACGCTCTCAAGCGATCGCTCGAATCCTCGCAGATTCGAATCGAATCGCTCGGGCAGGCGCTCGGCTTGATGAGTACCGTCTCGCTGGAGCCTCAGCCGATTCCTCTCGATGTGAAGGTCGTGCTAGCCGGGGAGCGCCTGCTTTACTACCTTCTGTCGTCGCTTGATACGGACTTCAACGAGTTGTTCAAAGTTGCGGCGGATTTCGAAGATCGAATGGAGCGAAGCCCGGAGAGCGAGCTCCTGTACGCGCGGATGGTGGGCACGGTCGCCCGATCGAGAGGGCTCCTGCCGCTCGACCGGGACGCGGTGGGCCGCGTGATCGAACAGAATTCCCGAATCGCAGGGGACTCCGGGAAGGTCCTGATTCACCGCCGAACGCTTGCCGATCTTTTGCAGGAAGCCGACTATTGCGCCCGGCAAGCGAAGCGGCCGGAAATCACGGCGGCAGACGTGCAGCGAGCCATCGACGCCCAAATTCATCGCGCCGATCGCGTGCGCCAGCAACTGCTGGAAGAAACCGTACGCGGAACGATACTCATCGACACAGAGGGAGAACGAGTCGGCCAGGTCAACGGGCTCTCCGTGGTTGAACTGGGGCAATTCGCATTTGGGCATCCGAGCCGCATCACGGCGCGGGTGCGACTGGGCAAAGGCGAAGTGATCGACATCGAACGCGAAGTGGAACTGAGCGGTCCGATCCATTCGAAAGGCGTCTTGATTCTTTCCGCCTTCCTGGGCGCGCGCTACGCATCGGGGCATCCGCTTTCGCTTTCCGCGAGCCTGGTTTTCGAGCAATCGTACGGAGGGGTCGAGGGAGACAGCGCCTCTTCGGCGGAACTGTATGCGCTGCTCTCGGCGCTTTCCGGCCTTCCGATCAAGCAATCGCTGGCGGTCACGGGGTCGGTGAACCAGCACGGCGAAGTGCAAGCAATCGGCGGCGTGAATGAAAAGATCGAGGGATTCTTCGATCTGTGCAAGGCGCGCGGAGATCTGGGCGGGCAAGGCGTGATCATTCCCTCGTCCAATGTGCGGCATCTGATGCTGCGGCGCGATGTGGTTGACGCGGTGCGAGCGGGACAATTTCAAGTGTTCGCGGTGGAAACGATTGACCAGGGAATCGAGATTCTCACGGGCAAGACTGCCGGGGAACGAGATGGCTCAGGCAATTTTCCCGACGGCAGCGTCAACCAGCGGGTAGAGGCCCGATTGATCGAACTCGCGGCGAAGCGATTTGCCGCCGAGCAGAAGGCGAAACTCGAGAGCCGCGAATGAACGACCCTTCGAGGTTATTTCCTATCCGGCGGATTCTGGTGGCGATCGACGCCTCTCCCGACAGCTGGGCCGCGCTCGATGCGGCCGCGGAGCTGGCTGCCGAAACGGAAGCGGAAATCCTAGGACTATTCGTGGAAGACATCAACCTGCTGCGCCTAGCGGAATCGCCGTACGCCCGGGAGATCGTCTATCCCACCGCTGCGGGAGCTCCTCTGGACCGCGCGAGAATGGAGAGCCAGCTCAGAGCCCATTCGGCGCAAGCCGAGAAGGCTGTGGCCGCGGCGGGAAGGCGGGAAGAAGTGCGGTGGTCGTTTCGCTCGATTCGAGGGGATGTAATCGCTGAAATCCGCGCAGCTGCGGGAGAGGCCGATCTCCTTGCGATCGGACGGAGCGCATGGTCGTTTGGGTTGCAGGCCCGCGTGAGCGCGACTGCGCTTGAGCTTGCGAAGAGCGCTACTCCGGTATTGCTGTTGTCCGAGCGCGGCCTTCCCGCGAATGCAAGGGTGGTGGTCCACTACGACGGCTCGGCGGGCTCGCAGCGCGCGCTGGCTGCCGCGACGCAGCTGAAGAGATCCCAGAGAAATGGAATGACTGTTCTGGTCGCAGCGCCGGACGCAGAAGCTGCATTGAAGCTCCAAAAAGAGGTGGAGCCGTCGATTCGCGACGCGAAGATCGAGGTCAAGTATCGCCGCGTGCGCTTGAGCGACCAGGCTGATCTCCTGCGGGCGCTGAGCGCGGAAAGTCCGGCGCTTTTTGTTTCGGGCACGCGCATCCCGGATGGAGGACAGGGGGCTTTGGAACGAGTTCTCCGTCAAACGGACGTGTCGCTGCTCTTGTTGGAAGATGGAGAAGGGAACGCGAATCCCGAGACGGCAGGGCAGTGATATTCGGCGTGCGGAGGGCCGACCTACTTCGAGATTTCAGCCCTTGACGCAAATCAGCGGAACGAGGCGCACCACGCGCCGCGCCAGTTTCGCGTGCTCGGCAGCCTCTGCGACGGCGTTGACGTCCTTGTAAGCGCCCGGAGCTTCCTCCGCTACTCCTCGATACGATTTCGTGCGGATCAGCACGCCCTGCTCCTGCAATTCCTCCACGAGCTTGCGCCCCTGCCAGCGCTTTGTCGCCTGGGTGCGGCTCATGGCACGGCCCGCACCGTGGCACGCGGAGGAAAAGGAAAGCCGCTCACTCTCTTGCGTCCCGACCAGCACGTAGGACTCGGTACCCATCGTTCCGCCGATCAGCACAGGCTGTCCCACGTCCCGCAAACCCGGCGGGAGTTCGGGGTGGCCCGGGCCAAAGCTGCGCGTGGCGCCTTTGCGATGGACAAACAACTCCCGCGTTTCGCCGTTCGTGGAGTGGCGTTCGATTTTGCAGGTGTTGTGGGACACGTCGTACAAGAGCGTGAGGCTCACGTGCGGTGTTACTTGCGCGAACGCGCCGCGGACAAGGTGCGTGATGATCTGCCGATTCGCTAGTGCGCAATTGGTGGCCGCGCGCATCGCGCCGAGATACCGCTCACCCAATTCCGAATGGATCGGCGCGCATGCCAGTTCGCGGTCCGGAATCGGCCGATAGCCTTCGACCACCATGGATTTCAAGTAGTCTGTCCCGACCTGATGGCCGAGCCCTCGCGATCCGCAATGGATGCTCACGACGATGGCATCCTGTTTCAGCCCGAAGGCTTCCGCCGCAGCCGCATCGAAGATCTGGGCCACGCGCTGGACTTCCAAGTAATGATTGCCTGAGCCAAGGGTGCCCATTTCGTGAGCCTGGCGTTTCTTGGCCTCGCGCGAAACGCATTCGGGCTTGGCTCCCGAGGCGCGTCCTTTTTCTTCGATGCAATCGAGATCCTCGGGGCGCCCGTAGCCGCGCTCGATCGCCCACTGCGCGCCCCCGCGAAGCATTTGATCCATTTCGTGCTCGTCCAAATGGATCGCACCGGTGCTGCCGATTCCTGCTGGAACGCCATGGAAGAGCGCCTCTGCCAGTTCGGCTTTGTTCCGTTGCAATTCTTCCATCGTGAGAGTCGTGCGCAGCGCGCGGACTCCGCAGGAAATGTCGAACCCGACGCCTCCGGCGGAGATGATGCCGCCTTCGTTCGGATCGAAGGCCGCGACGCCTCCGATGGGGAAGCCGTAGCCCCAGTGGGCGTCGGGCATCGCGTATGCGGCGCGCTGGATGCCGGGCAAGGTGGCGACATTGGTAAGCTGTTCGCGGACTTTCTCGTCCATGTCGCGGACCAAGTCCTCGCCCGCGTAGATGATTGCAGGGACGCGCATCTTCCCGGCGGGATCGATCCACCATTCGAAGTCAGAATGTCGGGACAGTGATGAGAGGTCCATTTGTGCTCCCGCGACGATTCACACGTCGATCACGCACTGGGCTACCCACTGACCGTCGGGATCCCGCGCAACTCGAAGTGCTGTGACCGTGGCCCCTTTCGCCTCGACTGCTGCATGGTGGCGCTCCGGGTCCGCGCTTTCACCGAAAAGCACAGCCGAGAGAGAACATCCGGTCGTGGTCACCTGAAATCTGCTGAACAGCATCTTTCGCACGGCCATTTCGTAAATGACTGCGTTGAGCCAGCTCACAAGCAGCAGCTCGAGATCGGGCGCGTCGCAGCGGACCTCAACCTTCTCGCTGTGGCCGATGCGGGAAACATCCGCTACGACCGCCATGAGCGCAATGGCGGCCTGCTCGAAAGCTTCTTCGACCGTGCGGCCGAACCCGCGAACTCCGATATCAGAACCATGCTCGAAGTGTTCCCAGTTCACGTTTGCTCCGGAGACATCTTCCGCGACATGGCGCGAAGCGGCGTGACGCATCGATGCTGCTGACTCGTTCTCGTCCGCCGAACCATTTAACCACCGGTCCCAGAGCGTTCGGCTACTCACTTAGTCCAAAAGATTTCCGCCGCGTTTCGGCCATGCGTTTCAGGCCAGGACTTCGGATATCCGAGGATGATGGGCGCAACGAACTCATACTGCGGCGGAATGCCGAATTCGGCTTTGGTGGCGGCCAGATTCAGCCACGGGCGCGCGAAGCCAATCCAGCAAGTGCCGATCCCCTCGTCGCGCGCGGCGAGCATCAGGTTCTGCGCCGCAAGGCAGCAATCCTCCTTCGCCTGGGAGTCGCCGGACTTTGCCAGCACGATGACGAGCGCGGGCGCGTGGTGGAACAAGACGAAGTTGGGATCTTCCACCATTTTGCGCAGGGAAGCTTCAGGCCCGGCCTGAGGAAAATTCTTGAGCAAGTGTTCTTTTGCCCGCAATCCAAGGCGATGGACTTCTTCTCGACCGAGGCGTGCTGCGAATGCCCACGGCTGCAAATTCATGGCGCTCGGCGCCAGGATCGCCGCGTGAATGAGCTTTTCGACGGTGCCGCGCTCGATGGGAGTGTCCTTGTAGTCACGGACCGCGCGCCGGTTCTTGAGAACTTCCATTAGCTCCATGTGCCACCTCGCTTCCGATCGTACGGATGCCAGGATCCCGATTTCGCCTGAGCATCGTTTCATTCATAGCGGTTCGCATGGCCTGCCGCTGTGACCTGAGTCACAGGGCCAAGATTGCCGTGCGTTCGCCGGGCATATGTGATTTTTTGCGGGTATAGCGGCAAGTGATGCGCGTCACATCCGGCGGTGGGTCTGATCACCGATGCTTGGGGACGGCAGGGATAGTCTGAGTTGTGGCGGGGCGTGATATGGCGAATAAGAGATCACAGGCCGCAAGCCCGGAGAACAAGGGCCCGATTGGACTCATCGAATCCGTTCCTTTGTGGCACCTCGACATCGCGGAACTTACGGGGCACAACCTTGAAGCGCGGGGCCGCGAAGAGGTGAATCGTCTCCTCCAATCCGGCTGGCGCTTGCTTCTCGTTTACACCTTGAAGTATGAAGAAGACGGTGTGTGGCGAGAACGGCCCATGGCGATCCTGGGCAAGCTCAGGAAGGCGCAACACGACGAGGCGCCGGAGTCCGAACGGCTGTCGTTTTGAGAGGATTCGAAATCCAGAATGAGTTCGAGCTGGCCGAGAGGAGCATGAACATGGAGATTCCGTTGCAAGTTACATTCCGGAACGTGAAGCCTTCGGAAGCGTTGGAAGGCTGGATTCGTGAGGAGGCAGCCAAGCTGGAAACTTTCTACGACAGGATCATGGGTTGCCGGGTTGCCGTCGAAATGTTGCACAGCCACCACCGGAAAGGTAGCCGCTATCACGTTCGAATCGATCTGACCATTCCGGGCGGCGAGCTTGTGATCAAGCGCGAGCCAAACGTGACGGACCGGCTGGAAAGCTCCGGCCGAACGAAAGCTTCGAAGCGATTGGAAGTGGATGCTCCACAGAAAGATTTGCGTCTCGCGATCAGCAAGGCGTTCAAGGCGGCGGCGCGGCAGTTGCAGGAGTACGGCCGGCGCCAGCGGGGGGATGTGAAGACCCATGAAACCCTGCCCGCAGCGCGCGTGAGCCAAGTCTTTCCCGATCAGGGATACGGCTTTCTTCAAACCGAAGATGGACGAGAGATTTACTTTCATAAAGACAGCGTGCTTAAGGAGGGGTTTAGTCGTCTCCGCGCTGGGACGGAGGTCGCGTTCGTGGAAGAGCAGGGCGAAAAGGGCGCCCAGGCTAGCACGGTTCGAATCGCAGCCCAGCGAAAGCATCGGCGGGCTGCGGCGCGCAGCGCTGTTTCCGGCGCCGGATAGGGACAGGTCCGCAGCGTCCAGACGCCCCGCAAATTCACTCCACTTGGCGCCGAACGGCGTCCGGGTCAGCCAGTCCCCGTGTCTCTTCAATCCGAGATCGATCCCCAAACAACGAGTAAAAGAACCATTGCTTGCGGTAGCGTGGCCCTCTAACGCACCAAGGCGTCAAATCCGGAGCCTGGTATCGCAACGGTTGGTGATACCGGTCACAGCGACCTGTGACTCCATGCACAGCACACTTTACGGTCCCGTCGGAGAATGTCTTTGGGCGTTCTCTCCATGATTCACGAGGAGCTTTGTAAAGGACGGCCATGTACTTCGAAAACCGAACGGAAGCCGGGCGAAAGCTCGCCAAGCGGCTCAGCGCCTATGCAAACCGGAACGACGTGATCGTTCTCGGGGTTCCGCGTGGCGGCGTCCCCGTAGCCTTTGAAATCTCCCAAGCGCTGAAAGTGCCGCTCGACGTGTTTCTTGTCCGCAAGCTGGGTGCTCCTGGACACGAAGAGCTTGCCATGGGGGCGATCGCAAGCGGAGGAATTCGAATCCTCGACCGTGAAACCATCGAATCTCTCGGTGTTTCGGAGCTCGAAATTGAATCCACCACGGCCAAGGAGCAGAAGGAGCTTGAGCGGCGGGAGCGCGTGTACCGGGCTGGCCGGCCTCCGCTGGACGTCGGCGGGAAAACGGTGATCGTAGTTGATGACGGAATCGCCACGGGCTCCAGCATGCGCGCGGGAATTAAGGCCCTTCGTCAGATGAAACCGGCTCGTATCGTGGTCGCGGTTCCAGTCGCGCCGGAATCGACTTGCGGTCACCTGGAGCGGGAAGTCGATGAGCTGATGTGCCTCGATACGCCCGAATTGTTTTACGCCATCGGGCAGTTTTACCGGGATTTTTCGCAAGTGACGGATGAAGAGGTGCAGGCGTTGCTTCGGCAAGCTGCGGAACCGATGGCCCGAAGCAAAGCCTGAGTCCGGCACGGAGCGAGGAACGGGGTCTTTCAATGGTTTCCGCAAAAAGATCCGAATCGAGCAAGCCCGAGCGCGAAGTCACGATCGACGCAGCGGGCGTCGAATTGTATGGCACTCTGGCGCTGCCCGCCAACCCGGTGGGAGTTGTCCTCTTTGCGCACGGCAGCGGCAGTAGCCGTCACAGCCCCCGGAATCGCTATGTCGCCGGCGTCCTGCAATCGCGAGGACTTGCGACGCTGCTATTCGATCTGCTTACGAAGGAAGAGGAATCGGTCGATCAGTGGACCGCTGAGCTTCGATTTGACATTCCGATGCTCGCGCAACGGCTGTTCGATACGACTCGGTGGTCGTTGCTCAGCGACGAGCTGAAATCCTTGAAGGTCGGTTACTTCGGAGCCAGCACCGGAGCAGCGGCGGCGCTCGTCGCAGCGGCGCGGTTGCCGGACTCGGTCTGTGCGGTTGTTTCCCGCGGTGGGCGGCCGGACCTCGCGGGTGACGTGCTCGAATCCGTTCATGCGCCGACGCTGCTAATCGTAGGCGGCAATGATGAACAAGTGATTGAACTGAACCGAATCGCCCTTGAAAAACTGCACTGCCGGGAGAAAAAGCTGGTGATCGTTCCCGGCGCGACGCACCTTTTTGAGGAACCGGGTACGCTGGAAGAAGTTGCGCGCCTCGCCGCGAGTTGGTTCGCGGATAATTTCAGGTCATCTCCCCGGTCCCGCCACCAGAGCTCAACCTTCATCAACTGAACCCTCGGCGAAATGCGGCGTGTCGTAGCGTCGCAGGGCACGCACCGGGCCGCGCTGATTCATCTCGGGATTCCCGCTTGACTCGTGTTTTCCGTGGCAGCACAATGCACCAATTTCCTGGGACGTTTCCAGATTGCGCGCGCGGACGGAGTTACCCATGCCCAGCCTCGCAGCTTCTCGAAAGATTCCTGCCATTTTCCTATGCGCGTTCCTACTTGCCTGCTGCTTCTGGGCCGCGCATGCCAGCCCCCGAAACGCTTCCCAAGACGGTCGTGTGGGAACGCCTTCCACGGGCGGACTCGCAGGAGTTGCGTTTCTGAATGCAGACAGTGCGGTGGTGCTCGGCCGCGCACAGGCACCGCCGGCTGGCGCGAGCCCTGCCGTAGGCGCGACGGTGAGCATCGGTTCCGTTTCCGGGAAGACCGACGGCACGGGTGCGTTCACACTTCAAAATATTCCGGCTGGCCTGGGCGTGCTTCACGTCGCAACAACGGCGGGGCCGACCGGCGATTTTCCGGTCACAGTTTTCGGCGGTGCAACGGCCAACCTCGGCGCTCCGCGCATGACGCGCGCGGCCGCGGTCGGCGTTGTGATGGGCGCCCTTTCCTCGATCACTACGGACCCGCAGGCCACCATCATCATCGGACCGCAGGAGCCGCTTCCTGCTGGAACAACCGTCGCTCCGGTGTACGGCGACGATAGCGGCCAGCCAAGCGCGGCTTCGACCTATACGGCGCCCGCGGAGCAGTGGTTTATCTACGTGGATCCCGACGCGACAGCGCGATTTCAGCACCCTGTTGAGTTCTTTTTTGTCGACGCCGCCACGGGAGAGCTGACGAAGCGGGATGTGACATCCTGGCCGATCATTAACGGGCTTAGCTACTACGGAAATCATGATGCGAACATGAAGTCACCGGACCTGTTGTCTGGTCCGAAACGTCCTTCGGGGTCGAAGCCGACAGCGAACGCGCCCGCCGCGCACGGACTTACTGCCGTCATCCGCGATGCGCGCTACGGGACATCCACGCGCGTACTTGATTCCACCGATCGAAATGTTCGCGGGCACTTGATGCTCGCCAGCCTGCTGGCTGATCGGACGCCGTTCCTCCACTTACCGCTCGTTGCCCGCGCAGCTGTTCCGCAGCCGCAGACCCCAGCGGCCTCCAGCGGGGGCGGTACGACCTACGGCATGATTATCGAGGGCGCCGATGAAAGCGACGAGAATGCCGACATCCAGAACATCACCGGTCTTTTTGGCCACGGCGGAATCCCGCCGGCCAGCGTGCGTTTCAACAAGCCCAGCGAATCCGTCGGCCTAAACGGACCAGGCCGGTCGCCGCGCATGGACGCGTTGAAAACGCAGTTCGAGCAGCAGTGTTTGGCGGCAGGACCCGACGACACGCTTTTTGTCTACATCACGGCTCACGGCATAACTCCGGGTAAGGACGGCGTTCAACTCGATTCGAACGGAGTGTACAAATCCGGCGATCCTGTCACGTACGAGACTCTGACGGCCAACAGCTTTGATTTCAGCAAGTGCAGACCCTGCCGGATCATCATCATCATTGACGCATGCTACTCCGGCAAAATGGCCTCGGACTTCAACGATATCCTGAAGAAGCTGCCCTGCCCCCCCAATTACACGATCATCTCTGCCACCGACTCGACCCACGAATCTCGCGGGTACTATTCGTGGGACTGGCGCGGTCCCACGGGGGGCTTTTTCACGAACAAGTTCATTTCCGCATTCAACGATCAGGCAGCCTCTAGCCCGGGCGGCAATGTGGACCTGGCGCAGACTTACACGACCACAAAGGAAGTGATGAACGGCTCGTGGCGTTCGGGTGTATCCGACCAAGCCCCGCAGATCTACGTGCGTACCGGTTGCGCTTGCGGTGCTCGTAAAGAAACGCAAACCGCCGGCGGCGGTACAGGTAGTTCGACGACGGGCCAGCCCGGCACATCTCCTCAGCCGAATCCAGGAGGCGGAACTCTCGTTCAACCTCAAACTTCGTCCAATTCCGTGGGAGTTACTCCAACGCCGAACGCACCCGGCCAGGCGCAATCCCCGGCGCCACCGTCGCAGACTCCCGCGGCGCCTCCTTCGAATCCTGCCACAGGAGCAGGCGGCGCGGGCCAGCAAGCGCCGAATCCAAGTCCCGCTTCCGGCACTTCCTATGCGGTGCCCCAGGATTCCGCCGGGGCACCCACCAACACGTGCCAGCTCTCGTACGCAAGTTGGCAGCAGCAACAGCGGGATTTCGAGCAGACGTACTACGGCGCAGGGACCTACAACGACAACGCGAGTGAGCTGAACAAGGAAGCCGACTACCTCGACAAGCAGGCCGCGTACTGGCAGAAGTTCGCCGAGCACACGCTCAGCGTGGCCCGGGGATACGACGCGCTGGCACGCCAGCAACTCGACGACAACCGTCCGGAAGACGCGAAGTCGTCGATTGCCGAACGCGACCGTCTCGGCGCGGAAGCCAAGGAAGAATTTGCCAAGGCCGACGAGCTGTCCAAGGAAGCGGCCGATCTTCGAGCGCGCGCGAAAAACAAGCAGCAGTCGCAGCCCGCAGCGCAGGCTGCTCTGCCCGCGCCTGCGGCGCAACCAGCACCCCCCTGCCCCCCTCCGGAGAAGCCTGCTTTAAGCGCGGGCGGAAACGTTCCTGGTTCGACCGGGATGGTCAAGTCTCCGATCGTCTCCGGCGGACTTCGCTACACCGACAAGGACGAGTTCGGCGAGACTCGAGTCGCGGACTACGACGCCAATGACAATCTTGTGCATGAGACGTTCTACAGTCCGTCGGGAAGAGTGATCGGCGAAACGATCCCTTCTCAGACTACTCCGGGCGGCTACACCACCACGTACACCGGCTTTCTCGGCGGGCGAACCGTTACGGAATGGAGTTCGACCTTCGAAGACGAGTCCGAGTACGATGGCAAGGGCGTTCTCCGCTGGCGCGATCGGAGTGTTTACAACAGCTGGTCGGATTATCCGACGTATGAAGTTGAAGAAGGCTTCGACGCGCAGGGCCATATCAAATACCGCGACATCTATGATTATCGTCTGGACGGCACCACCACCGAGACCTATCAGGATTTCAACGCCGACGGCACGGCCACGTCGCGCACCATCGTTTACAACTATCTCAAAGACATTTCCGATATCACGGCAACCCTAACAGCAGATCAGCTCAACGCCATCGGATCCAGCCTCCAGGATACTCTCAGCAAGAGACGAGCGAGTTCGGCGGCCATGCTGTCGCCATTCCGCCCCCTGCCCGATAGTTTTTTGAAACCACCGGAACGCATCTTCTCCGTCGGTGGCAATGATTTCAATCTGAAGCTCGATTTCAAGCTGCGCCTGTCCTACAACTACGGCGGCGCGGCACCCGCGCCCGGTGGGAACGCCGTCGGCGGTGGCGCGCCCCAGACTGGCTCCCCGGTTGGAGCTGGAGCTGGGGTGAGGAACGAAGAATTCGCCGGGGGAATAACTCCCGTGTTTAATCCCTTGCTGCCGATTTGGGCTCAGTCCTCGGCAAGCAGCCTCGGCACCGCGGGCGCGAATTCCGATTTCCAGGTTGAGTTCACCGATACGCTGGATGCCACAAGTGAAGGCGTTCCTCAGAATACTCAACTCCAAACTCGCCCCGCAGCAGCTGCCCTGGCCGTGGCTAGGCTCTTGAATCAAAGTCACGCCCCCGACAGTGCGCAATCGTCGGGCTACCCGCAGCTTGTTGCGTATCACTCGCGCATCAGCGGCGTGCCGCGCGCCCAAGCAGCTGCCGGCGCTCAATCGCCGCCAGCCGCCCAATCGCCCGCGAATTCCGAATCGGGCGACGTCGAATTCTCGATCGTTTCAAACGGCAAGACCGGCAACGAAGCCCTTCAGCTTCAGCTCTTCGATCCTTCGGGGAGGCTGAAGGACATCCGCATGCCACCCGGAATCGTCCTCGAACCGGTCCAGCAAAGCGGAGACGCCAAGTCCGTGGCCGACCGCCACCCGGGCGCGGCCGGTGTTCTTACGCAGCAAATCGGCGCGCTCTGCCTCAACTTCATCAAACTCCCACCCGAGGCCGGCGCGCTCTTTCGCATCGCTCCTCAAGCCATGCAGGAAAAATTCAAGCCGCTGCGGTCCATTCTTCAAGCCGGTCACAGCCTCGCGGACAATGGTCAGCTCCACCCCGACAGCGACCCCAAGGACTACGCCGCATTCATTCGCCAGTACGCCCTTTGGACGAAGATCGAGAACTGGGACGCGAAGAAATTCACGGACACGTTCTTGGAGCAGTCGAAGAAAAACGCCGAAGTCATGAAGGTCCCGTGGGCGAAGGGTATCGAGAACACTTTGCTGGGTCTCGCGCCCGGCCGCTGGACCGACATCACGGCGGTGCTCAGCGAGGCAGAGAAAATTTCCAAGGCGAGTCCCGCCACCCCCGCGGACTGAAGAATTGCACCAGACTGTTCTTGCGAGGATGATGCAGGGCTTTCGAAACAGGGAATTGCGAGGTTTCCTCGCTACTTCAATACGACCTGCACCAATTTCCAGAGCTCTTCCTCGGAATCCTTCACCCGCTGTTCCGTCGCCTTGTCGATCTTCTCTCTCTTGGCTTCAAAATTCTTGCGCACCAGTTTTTCATACTCCTCAGAGAAATCTTTTCGGTCCATTTTCCCGAGCTTCGCCCACAGAGACCACTGGACAATCGGGTCCAGCCCATGCCCCATGGAGGATTGGATCTGTCCCGACTGCAAAAGTTGAAAGGCCCGGTCGAGCACCTGTAGGTTCCCGCCGTATTCATTCTGGTCGCCCTCGTCGCCGAACTTGTATTCCGTCTTCGGATGCGGCGCCAACTTGTGCAATTGCACGCAGTATGATCGCATTGCTTCCGTTACGTCGTTGCTCACGGGCATGGGCGGTTCCGCGGTCACCAGACCTGGTGGACCGATGCGCAGGAAAAGCCCGAATGTGATCATCTTCTGAAAATCCTTAAGGCTCGGCGTTCCACCCAGAAGAAAACCTGTGATCACCCGCTCCGTGAACCCCTTGGGCTGCATGATCGTCCCGGATGGAACGAAGAAGTACAGCGGGCACGGTCCTTGGTTCGTGACCTGAAGCTGGAGAGCATTTCCCGTCGAAGTCCCCATCCCCAGGACCTTGTACTGAAAATTCGGCATCACGCCGCCGATCGAAATCGGCTGGCCGTTTACGACGATTCCGGGCGTGCACGGTTGGCCATTGCCGCCGAAATCACGCCACCCCGGGATGGCATTCGTGGAGGTGTTGCGGATGTCGTTCCTGCCATAGCTGCCCCAAAACCAGAGCTTGTCTTTCACAAGCGGTCCACCGAGGTCGGGGGAGTAATCTCGTGTGACCTGGGCTGACTGGCCGGGCGAGAGGAACGTCACCCCCGGAATGCTCGGATTGATGTTGCTCGTCACAACGAAATGATTCAATCCTCCCACCAGGGTCGCCCCGACATTTGGGTACTGTCCGAGCCCGGATGCATTGAACGTCCCGGGTTGAATACCCAGGAGGCTCGTTGGCTGGGCCGGCTGTCCGATGGAGTTTTTCGGTGGCACGGCCTTGATAGCATTTCCAACCTTGGTTGCTGTTCCCGGCTCCAGCGCTATCAAGGAGTTTGGATTTCGACCCGACGTAGGCAGATCGTCCACCTGCCTGGACGTGATCGTGCCGGCCGAGGATGCCGTCTCGACTTCCAACGTGGTTCCGATCGCCAGCACCGACGCCGTCGGCGTATCGACCACGAACCGCGCGCCAGGCTTCGTGTACGGCGCCACTTCCACAAGGATGTGCCCGTGCAGCATTTCAACCAGCGTTTGCTGCTGCGCGGTATCGAATGTAACCACGCGAAGCTCGGTGTTTTCCTGAAGCAGCAGCGCTGATCCGTCCGTCAGCGCGAGCCGCAGCAGCCCACCCGGATTTGTAACGACGATATCGTTCAGTTGCAAGACGGCGCCCGCCGTCGCCGAAAACGTCTTGCCTTCATGGAGTATGAGCGTGCCACCCGCGGAGTTCTCGATGGATCCGATATTGGCTTCGCCCGCCTGCGCGCTCACGCTTAGGAAAAAACAGGAAAGGAGGATGACTGTGAGGGACCGGACCATGAAAGCCTCCCCGGGAGAGAATTACCCAGCACTTGAGCGGATGGTAGTCCCCGCGGTGGAAACCGTCAAGCCGTAGTCACCCGGCGCAGGCGGCCCAGATGTTACATCCAGCACCGAATTGCATCACGCCCCGTCACTTGCGTCCGGCTGGCTTGCCTTTCGCAGGTAAGTGAACCAATAGACCAAACCCACCATCAAGGACCCTCCGAACGTGTTTCCCAGCGTGACAAGCACCAGGTTTCGCAGGAAACCCATCCAAGTCAAAGCGGCATACGAGGAGGCCGAATCATGGATTAGATTCCAGTATTCGGGCGGCGCAAACGTCTTGATCAGGAGCCCGGCGGGAATGAAATACATGTTCGCCACGCTGTGTTCAAAGCCCGCGGCGACGAAGGCAGTGATCGGAAAAATGATAGAGACGACCTTGTCCGTCGTCGTCCGAGCGCTGTAGCACAACCATACCGCGAGGCAGACCAGCACGTTGCACAAGATCCCCAGCGTTACAGCCTCGACAAGGCCCAGATTGCACTTGTTTTGCGCGATCGTGAGCGCGTTCTTGCCTACCGCTCCCGCGCCAAAGGAATATTGCTTCGACAGAAAGACAAGCCCGGCGGTAGCCACCGCTCCGATCAAGTTGCCAACGTAAACGATCGCCCAACATCGCAGTAGCCGTGCCGTGGTGACCCTTTTGTTGGCCCACGCCATCACAATCAGGTTGTTCCCGGTGAAGAGCTCGGCGCCGGCCACAATGACGAGGATCAGGCCCAAAGAAAATGCCAATCCTCCCAGTAGCCGGTTCACACTAAAGGGGAGGGGCGACGCCGTTACCGTCGTGGAAAAAAGCGCTCCCAGACCAATGAAAGCTCCCGCGAGAATCCCGAGTACCAGCATGGTCAAGAAATCAAGACCGGCCTTCTTGACGCCGATGCTTTCCGCGCGTTCCGCCATCTCCGGCGGAAGCCACGCATCGACGGTTATTCGCACGTCCCTCAGGTTATCAGCTTTCATATTTGCCTAAGGTAGCACAGCGAAGCAGGCATACCGCGGACGCGCTTCTGTTGCGGCACGCGATCGTTACCCGTCGCATGAAGCCTCGCAGACGTCCTTGCCACAGCGGAACGATCCGGGGAAAGCTCCTGCGGTGGCTCCGCACCTTAATAGAAGATCGGCACCGTTGACCTAGAAAATAGGGTTTCGGAGTGGTAACGAAGTTGGAGAGTGCTTTAGAATCAATGCAGCACTCCATGTCGGGGCGTAGCGCAGCCTGGTAGCGCGCCTGCCTTGGGCGCAGGAGGTCCGCGGTTCAAATCCGCGCGCCCCGACCAAAACATCTCGCGTATTTTCTTGGGCTTATCGAAACGCTACTTCACCCAATTTGTCGCTGTGGAATTCTCCCAGACAGGAGGTCTGGATTCGCAAGTCGTTTGATTGCCCAGACTTGTCTGCACTGTTAGCATGAAGAAATCCTGGCAGGCAGGCGTGCTACTAAGAACATCGTTGAATTGACGTAAGTTAGACGCATGCCTTTTCTCAAGTCAGGGGAAAATTCAGGGGACTCTGTGCATTTCTGACCTTGGCCACGACTGCGAGTATCTCGGAGTGAGAACCGGCCGCGCTGTTAGATAATCTTTTCACGGAAGCATACGATGAGAAACGATGGCAAGGCCGAGCTTCAACATTATGTGCCTCGGCTCCTACTACGATTCCACGTCAACAATCCCTCGTCCCGAAAAGGAACCGAGCAGGTGTGGTGCTTCGACAAACTCACCGACAGGGTTTTTTCTCCCAATATCGCGAACATTCTCGCCGGTACAAGATTCAACGAAATTGAAATTGACGGCCATCTGGTGAGCCTGGAAGAGTCACTGGCACAAATCGAACACCAAGTGAGCCCGATACTAGCTCGCATTGTTGACACTCGGACTCTTCACGATCTCACAGACGCAGAGCGCCAGGCAGTCGCGAGCTTTTGCTCAGTGCAGCTTGTTCGCACCCAGGGTTTTCGGCAGCAAATGCGCGACACGCACGGAGCCGTTCTCGACGCCCTGAAAAAGCGGGGCTTGGACATCAGCCAGCAACCGAATCTGGCGATGCCATCAGAAGAAGAAATCAAAATTTCCTCCTTCCGAATGCTCATCGATGCTCCCCAAACGTACGGGCCTCATTTTCTTGCTAAACACTGGCACTTGATCGGGAGTACGGTTGAAGACCCCTTTCACCTCGGCGATCATCCTGTCGTTGTGGACAGCAATTCCTCAATAACAGGACATCTGGAGTCGGGCTTATCGTCTCCTGGCGTCTCGATTTATTTGCCGCTGTGTCCGACGTTGTGTCTTGCCATGAGCGACCAGATACTCGTATCTTCCCTTTTCGAGGGGGCCGGTGCAGTTATTCTCAGGTATAGGGAAATCGTAAAAGCAATGTCACGCCGTCAGCTCACACCAGAGATCGTTGCCGACTTTAAGGCAACGAAAAAGACCCGCGATGATACCATTAGGGAAGTCAGGCCGATGCAGCTCGGCATCCCATCCCCATACAATCGTCAGGTCACGCTGCGAGCCAATTCTCTGCAAATGTTTTATGCCTCAAGGTGGATAGTCTCTTCACAGTCAGATTTTTCGACTCCGAAGATGATGATCGCCGACAGTGAAGAGTTTCGGACGAGGCCGAAGGTGCGAGCTGAATGATAGGTGGATTACGCTACACACCCGGAAAGAAGTATCCGTTGATCATTCAGATCAAAGATGACGCCTACAATCCTGAGGACCACTCTTTCATCATCGATGGGCAAGGGCAATTCAGCGGCGCAGCGATCCAAGTGTGGGCGAACGCCGGCTTCATGGTCTTATTCACGCCCGACCCGCTCTTAGCGGAAGGCACATCTGAGAAACAAGAGGATGACCGTGAGACCGAGCACATCGAAGAAGGGATCGATCTGTTGGATTCGCAAGGGCTAATCGATCGCAACAAGATCGCGATCACCGGCTGGAGCCGAGCCGGCTGGTACAGCGAGTACGTAATGACTCATGCGAAGACGCACTTTGCGGCGGCTGGAGCATGGTTGTCAGAACTAATATGCGGTTCCGCCGACCGAAAGGGCGGATTGAATATGGTACGGTCCGAATTCAACTTCGAGTTTCGATAAAGAGATTACTTGAGGTTCTTGGGGAAAAAGACCCTCCAATCCGGATCGAACGCGGGATCCTTTAGAGCATGACAGACATAAAAGTCGAACTTGATTCCGTCCTGCCTGACGAGAAGCTGGTCTGTTTCGCTGTAGCCGGCCCGCTTGAAGTAAAAACCAATTGATTGGTGGTAGGGATATGTGTGGTCGAGTTTATTCAACAGGGCAACGAGTTTGCTTACCGAGATTCGGCTCTTGGCAGCTCGGAATGCCTGAAGGACGGCCGAAACGCCGCCCGAATAGACGGGTCGAACGGTGATGTCAATGAGAGTTCTTTCGAGGGAGGTGACGTGGACGTCGTGACCGGATGGGGTTTTGGCGAGTTCCACTTCGAGTCGTCCAGTGTG
>DATNIN010000007.1:0-44464 GCA_035604415.1 Candidatus Acidiferrales bacterium | reverse complement strand
GGCTTTCAAGATACTGCCTCCTTCTGACTGCTACCCACATAGAAAAATAGGGCGAGACGGCGTTGGCCGTCGCGCCCCGATTCATTACAGGCTGGTGACGTTTGCTGCCTGCAGGCCCTTGGGGCCGGTGGTCACTTCGAACTCAACCGCCTGGCCTTCGTTCAGCGATTTGTACCCTTCCGCCACGATGGCGGAAAAGTGGACGAAAACGTCCTCGCCGGACTGGCGCTGGATGAATCCAAAGCCCTTACTGGCATTGAACCACTTTACTGTTCCTTGTTCTTTCAACTGTGTTTCTCTTTTCTGTTTGAGCTATTTGGTGCCTTTCCACTGCCTCCAGCTCACAAAAAAGGGGCTGCAAGTGTGGACTTGCAGCCCCTCCAACAAATCTAAAGGTTTTACAAGAGCAACAAACGCACCCCCATTGTCACATGTAGGCACTTTTATGTCCATCTAAATCGCCCGTCAGGGATGGATGGTAACGGCGCTCGGGCCGCGCGAATCACTGCGATTTCTTGGAGTAGCGGGGCTAAGTCAATGTCGCGTGGGCGTTTAACTGCCGGAGGAACGGAAAGTTGCATCCCCCAGTGCGCCGAGCCTAGGGCCGTTAGGATCGAGCGCCCGGTTGTTCACTGGCACACTCGCGGTTCGTAAACTACAATGCTGCAGACAGTCGATTCCGGAGGGGTGGCCGAGCGGTTGAAGGCGGCGGTCTTGAAAACCGTTAGGCCCGAAAGGGTCTCGTGGGTTCGAATCCCACCCCCTCCGCCATCCTTCAGCAAGGCCATGGACGGCAGGCCATCTGTGCTCAAGCTTCGGACGGTAACCCATCCGAAACTTGAGCGAAGGGCGGCCCGCCGCAAGCTAACCTGCGCGTCCCGAGCCTCAGGAAACCGAGCGCTTCAAGAACGCATCAATCCGCGCGTTCGCCGAAGCACTGAGCGGCATCGGAGCGAGATTGAACGCGTGCGGCGCGCCGGGGTAGACGGCCAGCTCCGCTTCATTTCCCGCCGCAATCCAGCGCGAGTAGAGGAACAGCGAGTCATCGAGCAGCGGATCGATGCTGCCGATCGTGAAAATCGCCGGCGGCATTTTCGCAAGATTCGCATAGAGCGCAGAGACATCCGGGTCGCGCGGGTCAACGCTCTTGGGCAGATAGGCGTCGCGGAACTTCTGGATGCTGACTTTCCCCACGAGGAGCCCCCTGTCGGGCGAGAGCGCCTGGCTTGGCGTCATGGACGAATCGAAGTTGCCGTAGGAAAGATTCGCCGCGCGGAAGCCGGTGTAGCCGTGGCGGTCGCGCATGCGAAGGAGCGTGGCGGCCGCGAGAGTGGCGCCCGCGGATTCGCCGCCGATCGTCAGAGCATCACTGCCGAACTCGGATTTCGCGTTCTTTAGAAGCCACAGTGCAGTCGACTCGCAATCGTCCCACGCAGCCGGATAGGGATTCTCCGGGGCGAGCCTGTATTCGACGCTCGCGCACCCCATTCCCGTATTCTGCACGATGCACTCGAGCATTGGGTCGCCCGCTTCGGCTGAGCCAAACACCAATCCTCCCCCGTGCATGTGCATGTAAACGCCCTTCGCGCGCTCGGGGACGATCACGCGCAGCGCAATCTTGTGCCCGCCTTTGCCATCGATCTGAATCGTGCGCGCGCGCTCGGACTTAGCCGGGGGCGGGAATGGCCCTCTGCCGGCGGCGATTGCGGCGCGGTAGGCCGGTGCGCCGATGTCCCACCAATCGGGACCGGCGGATGTCGCCTTGCGGAACGCTTCATTGGCGGCAAGAGTTTCGGCGGAAATTGCCCCGGGCCGGAACAGGGCCGGGTCGAACGGATTGCTCTTTGCTGCGGCTGCTTCGCTCATTATGTTCGCCTCCTGATCTCGCTGCGACGCGGGAGTATACCACCGCACGGCAGGGTCCGCTCCCTGAGGGGTCGCGGCCGAGCCATCGGCCGAAGGAGTCCACCGGGACGCGCCCTTGCATCCTTTTTCCTACGTGCTAGCCTTACGCACGGAATGAGCGAAGGAGCACAACTTCGAAGCGCGGACCGAAGTGCGCGATTCCGAACGGGAATTATTCTCACGTTTTTGTTTTGCATCTTCTGCGTTTGTCCCGCCGTTGCGCAAATGGCCCCCATAGCAATACCCGAGGGAAGTGTCGCGGACTATTTGGGAAAATTCATCGAGACTCCGGCAGTTTCCGGCCATGAAAATCAGATCGTTGAAATAATTCGCGCAAAGGTCGCGACTTTTCATCCAACGGTGGACAACCTCGGTGATGTGATCGTCACCATGGGTAGCGGCTCGCCGCACCGGCTGATCGTCACGCCGATTGACGAGCCGGGCTTCACCGTCAGCGGAATTACGGACGATGGATACTTGCGCTTGCAGCGGCTGCCGCAATCGGGCCTGCCTCCGATTTTCAACGAACTCTATTCCGCGCAGCCTGTGAAGGTAGGTACCGCGAGTGGACAATGGATCGACGGCGTTGTCGCGGGGCTTTCCATTCATCTGCAAGACGACCGTGCCGATTCGCCAAAATCGAGCGACATCGAAAACATGTATGTGGATATCGGCGCCAGTTCCGCTGCCGAAGTACGGCAGGCTGGCGTGGAAATCCTCAGCCCCGTTACCATCTCCCGCCAAGTTCTTAATCTTCGCCCCAATCAAGATCTTCACCGGCGTGGCTATCTGGGAGCGGGCGAAGTGGCTGGCGTTTCAATTGGCGACAAGTTCGGCGCTGCTGCGCTGGTCGAACTGCTGCGCGATGTTGATGCGGCGAAGGTCAAAGGCACACTGACAGTCGCGTTCGTCGTCCAGCAGTGGACCGGCGCGCGCGGATTGCAGCGCATCTTGAGCGCGACTGAGGCCGACGAAATGATCTACGTCGGCCGGCTGCTTCCGGGTGGAGCGCTGCCGGGAATGCAAGGCGTGCATCGTGCGCCGCGCCGCGAGCTTGGGAGCGGTGTTCTGCTCGGCCTCGACCAAGCGAACGGCGCGCCTTCGGGCCTGGCCGCCGATTTGAAGCAACTGGCCGATGCGAATAAGATTCCGCTCGCCACTGATTATTCCGCTGGGCTGGTCGCATCGAGTTATCTCTCCGCGCCAGCGTTCCCTGCGAGGTGGGCGCATCTCGGCGTCGCTACGGCATGGCCAGATACGCCTGCGGAAGCGATCGATTTGAAGGACGTCGAAGACTTGACCTCTCTTCTCAGAAGTTACGTGGGAGCAACTCGATCCGATCTCTTGCCGCCAAAAACATGGCTAACGAGCTTGCCCTTGGGCGGAGGGTATTCCAAACCGGGAGATCCGGAGTGGGTCCTCCCGCAGTTAGTTAGAGTCTACGCTCCAAGTAACCATGAACTGGCGATGCGGGAGCAGTTGAAGGCAATGTTGCCATCCTGGGCGAAACCGGAGACGGACGAATCGGGGAATTTGATCCTGCATGTAGGCACGGCATCCGCCAGCTCGAAGACGCCGAAGATTCTCGTCGTCGCGCACATGGACGAGATCGGCTTTGAAGTGAAATCGATCTCGAATGACGGGCGCCTCGAAGTCGAGACGCTCGGTGGAATGGAATTGAGCTTCTACGAAGGCCATCCGATGCTAGTACACACTTCCACGGGCGATTGCGATGCGATTATGGAACTGCCGAATGGCTGGGACGAGCTAAATTTTCAGTGGCCTGCGGAATCGGCACGCGCGATTCGCGTGGACGTCGGCGCGCGCAACCCGGAGGAAGTCGCCCAGCTCGGCATCAAGGTCGGCGATTCGATCACGATTCCGAAGGCATATCGCCGGCTCCTCGGTACGCGCGCGAACGGCCGCAGCTTCGATGATCGCGTGGGCGACACGGCGCTGATCTCCGCCGTATGGGCGTTCGGAGGGCCGCTCAAGGACCGCGATGTGACGTTCGTCTGGTCCACGCGTGAAGAGATCGGCCTCGTGGGCGCTGCGGCGCTGGCAAAGCGCCTCGCGGCGGAGGGCCATGCTCCGGACTACGTTTTCGCTGTGGACACACTGGTCAGCTCGGATTCGCCGCTCGAATCGAAGCGCTTTGCGGACGCGCAGCTCGGCAAGGGATTCGCGATCCGCGCGGTGGACGGTTCCAACATCGTCCCGCGCGACCTGGTTGAAAAAGTTGTGAAGCTGGCGCGCGCGAATCAGATTCCGGTGCAGCTCGGCGTCACCGGGGGCGGCAACGACGGGTCTGCATTCGTGTCCTACGGCTCGGTGGATATCGCGCTCGGCTGGCCGCTGCGGTACTCGCATTCGCCTGCCGAGGTGATCGACACGCGCGACGTGGACGCGCTCGCGCGCATCGTCGCCGCCATCGCGAAGGGCTGGTAGCTCCGCGAGGGATGGGGCTCCACTGCGGTTTGCTATAATCGCGCGACATGGCCGGGCCACCATCCAAGAAGCGGGCTATCAAGCAACCGGCGCCGAAAGAGCCCGCGTTCAAGGCGCCGCGCTACATCGTGGTGGAAGGTCCGATCCGCGTAGGCAAATCCACCCTTGCGAAAGTGCTGGCCGAGCAACTCCACGCGCGGCGCGTCTTCGACTGCGAAGACAATCCGTTTCTCGCCGATTTCTACGATGAAAAGCCCGGCGCGGCGTTCCGCGCCCAAATGTACTTTCTCTACGAGCGGCATCGCCGCCTGGCCGAGACGCGCCCGGAGGACAATGCGGCTCCGATCGTCAGCGATTTCCTATTCGAGAAGGACAAAATTTTCGCCTACATCAACCTCGACAACGAAGAGCTGAAGCTCTACGAAAAGTATTTCGACATGCTCGCGCCGTCGCTGCCCGCGCCGGACCTCGTGATCTACCTCCACGCCAAGCCCGAAATCCTGCGAAAACGCGTTTCAAAAAAGGGCGATCCGGCGGAGAAGGAAATTTCTCCGGAATACGTCGAGGAGGTCGCCCGCGCGTACGGGCACTTCTTCTTCCGTTACTCGGCTTCGAATCTGCTCGTCGTGGACACCACGGAGATCGACTTCGTCGAGCGCAATCAGGATTTGCAGGAGCTGTTGCGGCGCCTTCGCCAGCCCGTCAAGGGCACGCAATACTTCCTTCCGCTGGGCCAAAGCTGATCGCGGGCCTGGCTCCCCGCCGAGCAGTACCAAAAGACAAGAGCAGATCCCTCGTCGGCCAGAAAGCGGCCTCGCTCGGGATGACATTTCTGCGGGGTGAGGTGTTGAAGGCCTCAGGACTAAAGGCCTGAGCTACATCCGGTAAGCGTGAGAAGGGGGATCCGGGACGAACACATTCGTTCCGCTCGGTGGAAGCGGGCGAATTCACGGGGCGTCCGTCCCGGACTACTGCACGGGGAAAACTCTTCTTTACGAGATCACGCCGCTCAGGCCGCCTGCGACGGGCCCGCGAAACGGTGGCGCCACTTGCCAAGCGTCCGGTTCAACGGGTGGCTCCTGTGCAGGAACGTCAGAATCGGTTCGCGTCGCGAGCCGATCCTCTGGAGCGCCCGGCGAATCCGGAAATCCCGGCCCGCGGATACCAGACCCTTTTCGAGTGTCGCGATGGCTTCCTGGGTCCGGCCGGACTGCTGATAGATTTCGGCCAAATTCAGGTAAAGCTGGGCGTGATTGTGCCGCATCCCGAGAGCTTCCTGGCAGAGCGCTTCCCCGTCGGCATAGCGCTTTTCGGCAACGGCAGCCAACAAGCCTGTGTAAGAGAGATAAAACGGGTTTTTTGGAGCAATGCCCAGGGCGCGCCGGGCATGGAGGAGGGCGTCACTCGGGTGTCCGTCGCGCAATTGCTTGAGACATTCCTTGAAGTCCGTCATTCCGGCGTCAGCGGGAGATGTGGTTCCGATCCAGTGGGACATGGGTTCCTTCCTTGCCCCGCGG
Organism: Candidatus Acidiferrales bacterium; assembly: GCA_035604415.1. Lineage (GTDB taxonomy): Bacteria > Acidobacteriota > Terriglobia > Acidiferrales > UBA7541 > Palsa-295. The sequence continues at coordinate 38,594 of DATNIN010000007.1, read as the reverse complement.
GGACCAGAAGACAATCGCAGGGCCGTGAAAGAAAGGTAGCGCAGGGGTTTGCGCGGCGAAATAGAACGCGCGGCCAGATTTCGTTCCAGTCCTCGCGCCTGTACGGAATGACAGGCGAAAAAATGTCTATCGCTTTTTCGCGATTGCCGCCGCTAATGCGCGAGGTCGGAGGCGAACACGAGCCGGATGCCGCGGGCTTCGAGGCCGGGGATGCCTTCGGCGAGCGCGGCGATCGTGGCCGGATGGGGATGCCCGATGGCGATGGCAGAGCCGTCGTGGAGGGCGTCGCGCGCGGCGAGTTCGAGCTGCGCGAGGATCGCTCCTCGCTCGGGCGTGTCGTCGAGGAAGACTTTCCGGGATGCGGCACGCACCCCGGCGCGCTCGGCGGAGTCGTAAGCGACGGTCGCGGCAGTGGTGCGGCTGTCGATGAAGAATAGGCCGCGCGCGCGAAGAGCCGGCATCAGCGCGCCCATGAGAGCCCCATCCGCCGTGGCCCGCGACCCCTCGTGATTGTTGACGCCCGCTGCGTGCGGGACCGTGTCAAGCATCTCCTGGAGCGTCGATTCAACCTGCCCGGCGCTCATTCCGACGCGCAGCTCGATTGCCTCGGGCTTCGCGCCTTCGGAGCCGGTGTCTTCGGACTCGGGCTCCATCGGGAGGTGCAGCATGACCTCGTCGCCGCGGCGGAAGGCCTCTTCGGCGACCTGTGCGGACAACGGCAGGTGCGGAAGAATGGAAATGGTCAACGGAAATGGCAGCGCGAGAAGAGAGTCGGCGGCGGAGCGGTCGTGGCCCAGGTCGTCGAGGATGATCGCAAGCTCGGGATTTCCGGTAGCGCGCTCAGCAGGGCGGCGCGCGCGGGCGGCGAGCGGCGTGACGACGAGAATCGAGTGCGTGCGATTTCCGCGGAACGAAAAATCGAGGCGAACCACGCCTCCCGTGGAAGTCTGCGCGACCGCGAGCTTGTGGCGGCGCGCGATTTCAGCGAGCGATTCCTTCAACGCGACGGCCTGCGACGGATTTTCCAGCGATATATAGATGTCGTCCGCTGCGAGGTGTCCCGTACCCGTGGCGGAGGCTTGGATTTCCGGGCGGATCGTGATTTCGGACTTATGTCCCGTAGCGGCCTGCGCGGCACTGACAACTTCCGCGGTAACGGCCCGAAGCTCGGATTTGCGGAGGGTTTTCTTTACGCAGCCGGCGAGGGAGAGTGCAGCCACGAGAGCGAGCGCCGCGAGAGTCCACGGGGCGCGGCGGGGGGCGTACGGCGCGGCCGATCTCCCGCGCGATAAGGTCACGATCGCCTAGGCGGCCTTCCGCGCAGCGGCCGGATTCCGCAACACGTCGATGGCTTTCTTGACGACGGGATCGCTGGGCGAGCTCGACGGAGCGGGTGGATTCGCGCTGGTCGCAGCCGCAAGATCGTCCGGCGAAGGCAGCACGGGCTGCGTGGGCGTCACGCCTTCGGCGGGAATTTCCTTGCCGCCCGGCGTGTAGTAGTTCGCCAGAGTGAGAATCAGCGCGGAGCCGTCTTCGAGCGGGATCAGCTTTTGCAGGGACGCTGTGCCGTAGGTGCGGTCGCCGACCGTCTCGCCGCGATGATTGTCCGCGATAGCGCCGGCGACAATTTCAGCAGGGCCGGCCGTGCCGTTGCCGATCAGCACCGTGACGGGCTGCGTCCAGGCCACCTTCGAGGCATCGGCGGAGGAAACCACCGGAGCGATTGTCTGTCCCTTGAGCGACGCGATGGTGCCGGAGGAAAGGAAGAGCTGCGCGGTAGAGATGCCCTCCTGATCGTCGCCTAGGGAGCAATCGCGCAAATCGAGAATCAGCTTGTGCGCGCCCTGGTGATCGAGCTGAACGAGCTCGTCGCGAATCTGTTTCGTCGCGCCCGCTTCGAATTCGGGAACGCGGAGATAGGCGATGTCGCCCTCGAGCTTGTCTTCGACCAGTTTCGGGGCCGCGAGCTTCGCCAGAGTGAGCTCCATCGCCTGGGGCTCGGTCTTGCCGCGGCGGATCACGGAAAGCTTGACGACCGATCCCGGCTCGCCGCTGAGCAGGAGCTGGGCCTGCTCGATGGCCATGTCACCCGTGGTGAAGCCGGCGATTTTTTCGAGCACGTCGCCCAGTTGCAAACCGGCTTTCTGCGCCGGGCTATCCGGGAGAGCGGAAATCACGCTGATGTATCCGAAGCGCTTCGTGAGCGCCAGACCCGCCTGGGCCTTGGCCGCTGTCGCGACCTTCTCTTTGTAATCGGTGTATTCGAGCGGGCTCATATAGCTCGATTGAGGATCGAGCGAATCGAGCAGGCCGTGAAGCGCGCCGGCCGTCACCTGATGCATGTTCGGGTCGTCCACGTATTCGCGCTGGACGTGCTCGAGCACTTCGCTATAGACCGTGAGAGCGCGGAACGCCTTGTCGTCCGAGGAGCGGCCGAGGACGTAGCCGGTGGTCACATAGGCGAACACAACCACCGACAGCGCGATGACGATCTTCTTTGTGAGAGAGCTCATGTCCGATTCCTTTTCCCGGTCGCGCGCCCCGCGCCAAGAGGAACCCCGATTATAACATCGGCCCGGCCAATTCGCTGGATTTGGAGCGAGAGAGTCTACTTGTGCGCGAACGTGTGATGGCGCGCGTGGATGTCGAGCAAGTCCATTTCAGAGAGCGGGGCTGCGGCGGTGATGTAGGTCTGCGAGATACGGTCCTGCCAGGTGAAGTGGTCTTCGTCCCATAGGGCCCAGAGGAATCCCAGCATCAGCGTCGCGCCGGAGAGCAGGTAGCCGAAATTGCGCCACAGGAGCTGGCGCGTGTCGGGCAGGCTGCCGTCGAGGCGGACGGCCACCAAACCTCGAAGCTGCATTCCGGGAGTGGCGCCCGCGAGTGTCGTAAACAGGCAGAAGTACAAGCTGTAGAAAAGGTAAGCCACGGCGAGATACACGATTGCGTCCACCTTTTCCAGCGTGATCTGTCCGCCGAGAGACCGGAACAAACCGAGAAATCCAGCGCAGGTTAGCCCCAGGAAGATGGCATCGAGAGCGCCGGCCCAGCGGCGCTCGACGAGAGTTGCAACCGGGACCAGGAGATTCTGCGGGTGCGCGCGATCGTCCGGGGCATTCGAGAAATCGAGTTCGGGTTGAATGCAGATGTCGACGCGTTCGGTTTGGCGGGCAGCCCGTCTTTCGGCGAGGCGCTGGCGCTGGGCCGACACGGAATGCCGCGGCTCGCGGAACTCGTCATCGGCGAAGTGAACCGGCGGCGCTTCGTGAAAGGGAAGGCCCGATTGGGAATCGTCGGGATTCAGCCGGTGGCGGCGCGCGCGGTACTGTTCGAGGCGCCGGGAGACTTCAAGGCGCCATTCCGGCTCAGGGCTTTCGCTCAAATTGGCCGCGCCGGCAGGTACAGGCTCCGGAACTTCGCTCTTTTCGATAGAAGCGACGTCACAGAAAGAGCAGCTTTCCGTGTCGTCAAGCAAGAGGGCGCCACACTTCGAGCAGCTGCGTATCACTGGTCCGTTTTGCGCTGCGGAGGTTCCAGTGGAACGCAGGAATCATAGCACGCCGGAGCGGCCGCTGATATCGCCCGATCCTGCCGCGATGTGGCCGATCAGCCAACACAGGTTGCGGCGCGGCGATCCTGGCCGAATCGGAGGATGGCGCGATTGCGGGCGCGAGAGGCGCGTGTTAGGCTCAGTTCTCTTTTTTGCATTTTTCAGTCGATGCCGAACGCAAAGCTCTCGCAATCCGTCCGCCGACTCGCGCTTTGTGCAGCGTTGCTTCCGGTTGCCTTGGCGGCGCCGCGCGCGCTCGAAGCCCAGAACGCGCCGCCGAGGCCCTTGCAGGGCCTGACTTCAGGCGGCGAGGCGACACTCGAAGCCGACCAGCAGCGGCAGGCCGGGAAAATTTTCTACGCCGACGGCCACGTGGATGTGCACTACCAGAACGCGCGCATTCGCGCCGACCACGTCGAATACGACAGCGAAACACAAGTGGTCCAGGCACGCGGCCACATTCAGCTCGATTACACAACGCAACATGTGGAAGCCGACGACGCGCGGTACGAATTGCGCACGGGCCGCGGCACTTTCCATCATGTGAGTGGGACGTTCGCCGTGCAGCGTCACCCCGCGCCGACGCTCCTGATCAGCCCCAATCCGCTCTACTTCGAAGCCGAAGAGGCGGAACGGTTGGATGACAACACGTACCGGGTTCACAGGGCGTGGCTGACGGTCTGCAAACCAGGCCGGCCGACGTGGAAGTTCTACGCACCGGCCGCGACCATCCGGCTGCAAAAATCGGTGCATCTCGAGAATGGGAATTTCCGGCTGTTTTCGATCCCGGTTCTCTACTTACCCTACGCCACGCTTCCCGCGGAAAAACGCCGCGATTCCGGATTCATGATTCCCGATCTTGGGAACACATCGCAAAAAGGGACCGTGCTGGGCGACGCGTTCTACTGGGCGCCGCTGGACTGGATGGACGTGACGCTCGGGGCGTCTTATTACAGCAATCGCGGCTGGAGCGAGAAGGGGCAACTGCGCATGCGGCCGTGGGAAAACACGCAGCTTGAGGCGAGCTATTTCGGCGTGATCGACCGGGGCCTCGAACAGCCGGATGCGACGCCGGTCAAGCAGGGCGGGCACGAAGCGAAGCTTTTATTCACGTCGCTGTTGCCGGGCGGCTGGCGGGCCGTGGCGGACCTCGACCAGCTCACGTCGCTCACGTTTCGTCTCGCGTGGTCGGATACATTCAAGGAAGCGGTGAACTCCGAGGTGCGCAACACGGCGTTCCTGACGAAGAATTTCGATGGCTTCAGCCTGAACGTGGCGGCGAACAGCTACCGGAACTACGTGAGCGCCCCGCAGCAGAATTCGCTGATCCTGCGGACCGCTCCGGAAGCGCGATTCAGCTCGGTGGACCGGGCGATTTCGAGCCGCCTGCCATTCTATTTCTCCTTCGATGCTTTTACGGGAGCCGAGCACCGGGGCGAAAACGTGACGCCGTTTCAAACGCCGGACTACGTCGAGCGCAGCGAAATCGCGCCGAGCGTGGCGATTCCGTTGCACTTCGGCGAATGGCTCAACGCCACGCCGAGCTTCACGTTCCGCTCGACGTACTACGGCGGACAACTGCGCAACGGGGCGTTCGTCGATCAGACTTTCTTCCGCAACACCGAAGAGCTGTCGGTGGACATACGGCTTCCCGTGTTCGAGCGGGTGTGGGACGGCGACACGAAGTGGAAACACGTGATCGAACCGAGCATCGTCTACCGCTACGTGAACGGCGTGAACGAGTTCGGGAGATTCGCCCGGTTCGACGAGGATGAAACGCTGACCGACACGAACGAAATCGAGTACGGAATCACGCAGCGCCTCTACCGCCGGAAGGGCACGGAGGACGCCGAGGAATTCATCACGTGGAGCGTCATGCAGAAGTACTTCTTCGATCCCACCTTCGGCGGCGCGCTCGTTCCCGGCCAGCCCAACGTCTTCCAGACGCTCGATGCGCTCACACCCTTCGCCTTTGCCGATGTGGCGCGGCATTTTTCGCCCATCGTGAGCGACTTGCGCATCGAGCCGGGCAAGCACTTCGACACGCAATTCATAATCAACTACGATCCGCAGCGCAACCGGCTGACCGCGATCGGAACGCTGCTGAAGCTCAAGCCCTACAAGGAATCGTTCCTCACGCTCGCGCACTTTTCCACGGTCAACCTCCCGCTGAATCCGGAAGTCCCGCCTCCGAACTTCGAGCAGCGGTCGAATCAAGTCCGCGCGCTGCTGGGCTACGGAGATCAGAACCGCCACGGCTGGAACGTGACGGCGGGCACGAGCTACGACTTCACGCAGGAAGTGTTTCAAAACCAGATCGTGGAGGTCGGATACAACGGCTCGTGCTGCGGCATCGGCTTCGAATTCCGGCGGTTTTCGTTTGGCACGATCCGCAACGAAAACCAGTACAGCATCGTATTCCGCATCGCGAATCTCGGGTCTGCCGGGAACCTGCGCAAGCAAGAAAAGATCTTCTGAGCGGAGCATCGTGACCCTGCGTTCCGAATCCGAACTGGCGTTTCTTTCGATTGAGCACGCGGTGCGGCTCCTGAGGCGGAAAGAGATTTCGCCCGTCGATCTCGTGGAGGCGTCGCTTGCGCGGATCGAGCGGTGGAACCCCGATCTGCATTCCTTCCTCACGGTTCTTTCCGAGCGGGCGCGGCGCCATGCGCGAACCGCCGAAAAGGAACTAAAGCGGGGCCGCGCGCGGAGCCCGCTGCACGGCATTCCGGTCTCGCTCAAAGACAATTTCTGGACGCGCGGGATTCGCACGACCGCCGGCTCGAAAATTCTCGCGGATTTTGTGCCCCAGACAGACAGCGACGTAGCCGGCCTGCTCGCGCGGGCCGGGGCGATTCTGATCGGCAAGACCAACATGCACGAGTTTGCCTACGGGATTACGGGCGAAAATCCCCACTACGGAAGCTCGCGCAACCCCTGGGCGCCCGAGCGCATGTCGGGAGGCTCGAGCGGCGGATCGGCGGTGGCCGTGGCGACGGGGATGAGCTTCGCTTCCGTGGGCACCGATACGGGAGGCTCGATCCGGATTCCTTCCGCGCTGAGCGGGATCGTGGGGCTGAAGCCGACGTTCGGGCTCGTCAGTGCGGAGGGCGTTGTGCCGCTCGCGCGGAGCTTTGACCATGTGGGTCCGATGGCTCGCAGCGTGACGGACGCGTGCATCGTGCTCGAAGCGATGGCGGGAAAGTATCCAAAGGGCGAGCCGCGGCCGAACCATCGGAATCTGCGCAAGAATCGGCCGCGGCGGCTCCGGCTGGGTTGGCCGAAGCAATTCTTCTTCGAGCGCCTGGACGATGATGTGCGGCGTCTGGTTGAGGCGGCCGCGAAGAGGCTCGAATCCGCGGGCGCTCGCATCGAGGAGGTGTCGCTGCCGCGTCTGGCCAGCGCAATCGACACGGCCACCAACTTGGTTGTTGCCGAGGCAAGCCACTACCACGAATCGCAGGGCTACTATCCGGCACGCGCCGCGGAGTATGGGGACGACGTTCGCGCGCACCTCGCCAGGGGGCACGAACTGCGAGCGGTCGATTATCTGCGCGCCGTAGAGAGCCGGCGCGAGGTGCAAGAGGATTTTCTCGCGGCGTTCGAGCACGTGGACGCAATCGTGGCTCCGACTTCACCGATTCCCGCGCCGCGCATCGGCGAATCCGAAGTCCGGATTGCGGGCGAGGGGGGAACCGGAGTAAGGGCGGAGCTCCTGCGATTGACCCGCCCAGCGAACCTCACTGGGAATCCAGCGATCTCGGTGCCTTGCGGGTTCACCGCCGAAGGCTTGCCCGTTGGCATGCAACTCATCGGGCCGCCGTGGAGCGAGGCGCGGCTGCTGGCCATCGCGCTGGCCTACGAAGAAGCGACCCAGTGGCACACTCGGCATCCCGACTTGCGCTGAAGCTCAGACTTACGCTTCGAATTCCGGCAAAGCTCCGCTCCGCCTTACGAGGTAGGTACCCACCGAGAATCCCATCGCGCCCACGACGAGGCCGGCCAGCACGTCCGCGACGTAGTGGTAGCGGCCATACACCGTCGCTACACACATGCTCGCGAAAAACGGCAGGCAGACCCAGAAGAGCCATCGACGGTAACTCCACGAAGCAAGGATGGCCACCATCGAGCCGGCAACGTGCGCCGAGGGGAACGCCGCGCCATGGACGCGGCCGAAGCGTTCGATCAGTTCGATCAGCGCCGTGCAGTAGCCGCCCGCGAGTGTTTTGGTCTGAATCGGAGCGAGCGAGTAGTGAGGGCTTTCAATCGGCAGCAGGACGGAGACGACGTACACCGAATAGTGCGCGACCGCGGTTGAGGTCATCACGGTCCAGAACGCGAGCTGCTCGCGCCGCGCGTAGAGAATCATCGGCAGGATGATGAGGTACAGGAAATAGGTCATGTAAGAGAACTGCATGAAATCGTTCAGCGCCGGAGATGCGAATTGCGCAAGCCACACCGAGGGATGAGCTCGCGCGAGCGAGTAGTCGAATGCGATCAGCCAGCGGTCAAACCAGCCGGGGAAAATCGCGTGCACCAATCCTTGCAATTCCTCGAAAAGGAAAATGTAGAGCGGCAGGGGATACCAGTGGCGCGCGAAGCGCACCACTGCGTTGCGCGAGTGCGCGGCGAACCACACGAGCCACGCGATCTCCGCCGCGATCGAGAGATGCAGCGCGAGATAGGGCGTGGCGTGGGGAATATTGCGATGGAAAATCGTGAGGATCGCAAGGAGCCACGCGAGATAAGTGAATGTGACCCACTCGAACGCGCCGCAAGCACGGCGAATTTCGTCGAGCCAGAGGGCTGCCGGGCGGGATTCGGCGAGATCGATTTCGCCGCCATTCCAGGCGATCGCTTCCTCGCTTGCAGCCTCCAGCGGAAGGAAGCGGCGCGAGGATTTCATCGCGCTTCCCGCGGTGAAAGTTGGTGCGGGCGTGAAGCCGAACCTGCGGACCGATTTGCCAAATCGCAGCTTGGCCAGCCTTCGCTGCGCGCGATGCGGCGCAACCTCGCTGGCGGGTTCACGGCCACGGGATGTCCGACGGAATCGAGCATGGGCAGATCCGTGATCGAGTTGCCGTAGGCGTAGCTCTCCCACAGCGAGAGACCGAATCGCGCCGCCACGCTGCGGACAGTGCGAGCTTTTGCCTGGCCGCTCATGTGCTCGCCTGCGAGGCGGCCGGTCCAGCGGCCGTCACGCACTTCAAGCTCGGTTGCGCAAACCTCGATTGGCCCCGGAAGACGCTGCGCGACCACATGCGCGAGACAGGCCAGCGTGCCGCTGACGAGAAACACGCGATGCCCCTGCGCGACGTGCCAGGCCACGCGCTCGATTCCTCCGGCAAAAAGCTCCGGCGAGCCGGGCCCGACCGAATTCGCCCAATCAATGGCCAGAGATTCCCGCGAGCCCGCGAGATACAACTTGTTGCCGATGGTCGCGTCGTGCGGGTCGCGCAGCAGCGTCTTCGCGAAGCGAGCGAGCCAGCGAGCGATGTCGGCGCCGCCGATCTGATCGCGGGCGAGGAGATGGCCGATGAAGCGCCACTCGAGCGAGGGTGCGGGCACGAGCGTGCCATCGAGATCGAAGAACGCGCCGATTTTTTCAGGCAAGCTCATCGCGTCACCCCCACTGCCATTCTTGACGGCGCCTTTTCCGTGGCGGCGAGGTATCGACGGCCTTCCCAGATCACGGGGATCGCCCGCACGAGACAGAAGATGACGGTAGCTCCCGTCAGCGCCTGCGCCGCGACCAGGAGCCAGTGATTGGCAAATGCGCCGACCCAGGCGTTCAACTGGCCGGCGGGCACATGGCGGAGCGGGAGCAACAGGCCGAGGCAGCAGAAACAGACGCACTTCAGTGCGGCGTACGCCGCGCGGCTGGCGCGAGAGGCAACGAGGCTTCGTCCCCACCACGTCTCCAGCATCGAATTGCGTCCGAAGCCGCTGCGGCCGGATCGAGCGGCCAAGCTGCGGAGGAAATCCGTGAACGTTCCGCGGACGAAGAACAGAACCGGCACCCAGAGCGAGATCAGGCCGCTGACGGCGAAGAGCGTGAAAAAAAGATTCTCGACGACGCGGTCGCCGAGAATATCGAGCTGCGCGCCGAGCGGCGTGGCGAGGCCGCGGCTGCGCGCCAGGTAGCCATCGAGGCCGTCGAGCGCGATCGCCGCGACCGTCAACAGGACGGCTGCGAGGTCGGCTGCCAGCGCATCGGCGCCGAAGGTGAACAACGCCACGGCTGCGAACGCCGCCGCGACGCGCGCAAGCGTCACTTGGTTGGGCGTCATCCGTACCTCCTCGCAAGAAGTTTTGCGGGCCCCCACCGCACGCGGCAAATCGTCTTGCCGTTTGCGGTTCCAGCGGGCGGGCCCGCGCATGGTGGAAAGGCATCCGGCATGCCAATTTGCCCCCGCCGCGCGGCTCTGCGTTTTCAGCGGCTTAGAGAAATGAGAGCGGGCGACGCGTCGTGGGCGCAGTCGCCTTATGATGTCAGCTGGCGGGATTTCCCTGCGCCCGTTGTCAGCGGCCAGAACCAAAAACCGGTGGCGCACGTCTAATCCTTGTGGGAAAATCGCCGATTGTGCGGATTGCTCCAGGGGACCTTGGGGATCGAAGGGGCGCCGGAAGGACGAAAGGACTCTGATGGACGTTTCGATTTTTGGTGTCTTTATTGCGGGATTGGTTTCGTTCCTTTCGCCCTGCGTTCTGCCACTCGTGCCGGGTTACGTTTCGATGTTGTCGGGTGTAGGCGTTGAGCAGCTGAAGGAAGGCAAGGGTTCCAGCGGACAGCTGCTGAGTTCGGCGTTCGCTTTCGTGCTTGGCTTTTCGGCGGTCTTTATCACGTTTGGAGCATCGGCAAGCGCCGTAGGTTCCTTTTTGCTGAAGAACAAGACCCTCCTCGCCCCGATCGCAGGCTCGTTGATCGTGCTTTTCGGGCTGCACCTGGTGGGCTGGCTCGTAAAGATTTCGGTTCGCGTGGGACTGATCGTCGGGTTTGCGCTGGTTCTCATCGGAGTGGCGCTAACGGTGCGTCCCATGGAGAATTTCGCGCTGAAGCCTATCCACTTTTTCGGGGCGTCACTGATTTTCCTGCTCGGACCCTCGATGACGCGCTGGCTGAATCGCGATGTCCATTTGCGCGATGTGGGCGGAAAGAGCCCCGGCGTAGTCAGCGGATTCCTTCTGGGTTTCGCTTTCGCGTTCGGCTGGACCCCCTGCATTGGTCCGATCCTGGGCGGCGTGCTTCTTGTAGCCTCGACGAAGGACACCATCGGGCAGGGCGTCGTGCTTCTGGCCGTGTACTCGGCGGGGCTGGCGATTCCGTTTCTGCTGACGGCGGTGGCTATCGGCCGGTTCCTGAAGTTTTATCAGAAGTTCCGCCGGCATCTGCACGCCGTCGAGGTTTTCAGCGGCGTGCTGCTACTGGTTATCGGCGCATTGATTTTCGTCAACAAGCTGACCTTGCTTTCGGGCCACTTGTCATTCTTGAATCGCTTTGCACAGTAAGGGGAGCTATTTGTATGAATAGGGTTGCAAGGACGCTGTTGCCCGCGGTGGTTCTTTTGGTGGTCGCGACGGGATTTCTGGGGTGCAAAGGCGTGGTATCAAAGGGCGGTTCGGGCCAGCCCGCTACGCTGGCAAACGAACCGGATGTCAAGTTTACGGACTTGCAAGGGAACAACGTTGCGCTCGCGAGCATGAAGGGCAAGGTGGTGCTGGTGAATTTCTGGGCGACGTGGTGCGAGCCGTGCCGCGGCGAAATCCCCATTCTGATCGGAATGCAGAATCAGTATGCCAGCAAGGGTTTTACCACGCTGGGCGTGGCGATGGATGAGGAGGGGAAGAAGGTAGTCGATCCCTTCGTGCAAACGGAGCAGTTCAACGTCAGCGGCCATCCAACCACGATGAATTATCCGATCGTGCTCGGCAGCGATGACATCGCAACGCAGTTCGGCGGCTTGCTGGGGATGCCCACAAGCTACCTGATTTCGCGCGATGGAAAGATCGCGAAGAAATACGTCGGAGCGCTGGTCGAAAGCCAGGTTGTGAAGGATGTGGAGAGCCAGCTATGAACATTCCGCGACGGTTCGGGCAGGTTTCCGCATTGTGCGCGTTGTTGCTGATGTCGGGTGGCGCGATTGCCCTGTCGCAAGAAGCCGCAGCCCCGAAAAGCGCTGCCGAGGTCGTGAAGACGCACGCGTATGTTTCGCTCGATCCCGTGCCTCGAGGTAAGGAATTTCAGGCCGCCATCGTGGTGGACATCGCGAACGGCTATCACATGAACTCCCACAAGCCGCTGGATTCGTACCTGATCCCGACCACGCTCACGCCGCAGCTCCCCGGGGGAATCACACTCGCAGACACGGAGTATCCAACCGGGCATAACGAGAAATTTCCCTTCTCGCCGGACAAGCCTCTCAATGTGTACACGAAAAGCGTGACGTTTCGTTTGAAGCTTTCCGCGGAAGCGAGCGCATCGCTGGGCGCAACCACGATCCCGGTGGTGCTGCGCTATCAGGCTTGCAACAACTCCGCGTGCCTGCCGCCGGTAAAAGTGCCGGTGAGCGTGCAACTGCAAGTCGTTGCAGCGGGCGCAACCAGCAAAGCGATGCATCCGGAAATTTTCTCCGCAAGTTCCTCGAGGTAGCCGCCCCCAATAGACATCTGGGCAGAAGCCCAGCCGGGTCTCGCGTAATCCATCAGCAGAATTAGCGGGATGAGAGAACGGGAAGGGCGCGCCGTAGCCGTGCGACGACGCGGTCTTTACCGAGGACAAGCATGGTCTCAAATAGCGGCGGGGCCACGGCGCGGCCGACGATGGCGACGCGCGTGGCGTTGATGAGCAGACCGGCTTTCACGCCTTCGGCCGCCGCGAGCGCGCGCAGAGCGGCATCGCAGGCATCGTGGTTCCAGTCAGGCAGAGCGGCGAGCGTGGCGGCAAGTTTTTCGATCATGGCCGGAAGGCGCTCGTCCTTCCAGAACTTTTCGCGCGCCTCGGCGTCGTAGTCGAAATCGTCGGTGAAAAATGCGCGAGCCCACGACGTGAAGTCGCCGAGCAAGCGCGTGCGCGGCCGAATCAGGTCCACCGCGTGCGCGAACCAGGCGCGGTCCCTGCTCGCCTGCGAGCCCTCCCACAATCCCGCGCGCTTCAGCTCGGCCTCCACATAGGGCAGTACGTCTTCCACCGGCGGCTTCTGAAGATATTGTGTGTTGAACCATTCGAGCTTCGGGCGATCGAAGACCGCGTTCGTGCGGCTCACGCCAGAGAGTGAAAATCGCTCGATGAGTTCGCCGGTGCGGATGAATTCCGAGTCATCTCCCGGCGACCATCCCAACAGCGCCAGAAAGTTGCGAAACGCTTCCGGCAAGAATCCCTCTTCGGCATACGAACCGACGCTCGTGGCTCCGTGACGTTTCGAGAGCCTCGTGCGGTCGGGCCCCAGAATCAGGGGCACGTGGGCGAAAATCGGAGGAGCCGCGCCCAGCGCCTGATAGAGAAGCACCTGCTTGGGCGTATTCGACAGATGGTCGGCGCCGCGGATCACGTGCGTGATGCGCATGTCGATGTCGTCCACGACCACGCTGAGCTGGTAGGTCGGCAAGCCGTTCGAGCGCAGCAGGACGAAATCTTCGATTTCCTCGTTTTGCACCTCGCGAGGGCCGAAGACGGCATCTTCGAATTTAGTGACGCCGGTGCGCGCGACGCGGAATCGGATGGCGTGGGGAGCGCCGGATGCCTCGCGGGCGGCGCGCTCCGCATCGCTCAAATCGCGGCAGGGGCAAGCGAACTTTTTCTGGGTCTTGGGGCCTTCGTCGTCCCCTTCGCCTTCCTGCGCCTCGTCAGGCGCAGCGTCCGCGCCGGCGTACGCAGCGGGCTTGCAATAGCAGGCGAAGGCCGCACCGCTCGCGAACAGGCGCTCGGAAGCCGCCCGGTACAAATCAGGCCGCTGCGATTGAAATAGCGGGCCTTCGTCCCACTGGATCCCCAGCCACTTCAGCCCCTCGAGAATTCCATCGACGAGCTCAGGCCGATTGCGTTCGACGTCGGTGTCCTCGATGCGCAGCAGGAGCGTTCCGCCTTCGTGGCGTGCGAACAGCCAGTTGAAGAGAGCGGTCCGGGCGCCGCCGACGTGCAGATAGCCCGTGGGCGACGGGGCGAAGCGAACACGCGGCTTTGATGCGGGAGCCATACTGACCTTTTTCTCTCCTGATTTCGAAACGACCCATAGTATCGGAACGAGGCGCCAAAATCGAGCGGCGCAGCGGCGCAAGTCCATGAAGCCGCGTGAGTTGGTACCCGGGTACTGTTGACTTGGAGATGCACACGCGACATAGTGTCGCGCAGGCCCCGGTCCGGACTTCCTCAGCGATATCGCAAGAGGTTGACCTCCACGAAACCTGGATGGACACACGGCGGGGTGGCGCCCAATTTTCTGCTATTCTCGGCGGAAGCGTCCGCAGTGATAGACACGGGGTGTTGAGTTGTCGAGTTACGTCACAGCCACCGGAGTAGTGTTGCTGGCAAGCACGTTTCTGCTGGCCACATTCTTCGTATTCCTTTACCGGGTAAAGCGCCAGGAATACCTCCTCGCCTGGGCGACGGCGTGGCTTCTTCTCTCGTTGCACTTCGTCGCGGGGGCGCTGCTCTCATGGGTAACTGCCGATCCATGGGACCGGTGGATTGGGGAATCCAGCGAGCTGGTTCTGGGCCTCTCGGCGCTGGCCTTCTACTGCGCCGCACGGTTGTATGCCGGACTGAAAATCCCCGTTCGCACGATGATCGCTGCGGCTGTCGTCACCGCCGCTTGGCCTGTTGCGCACGCGCATCGCTGGCTGAACGTGCCTCCGATCATCCTTGCAGTGGGGCTCGTCTTTCTCATGGTCGCGTATACGTTTTGGCAGGAGGGACGGAAGCAGGAGGCACGCGCCGACGTGCTTCTCGCGATCACGTTTTTCGGTTGGGGGGCGCTCTGCATTGCGGCGGAGTTGAGACTCCGCTGGCACCTCATGGTCGGAGTCGATTTTATCCCGCTGATGCTGCTGCCGGAGATGTTCACCTGCGTGCTGATGGTCATGTCCGTGTATGAAGAAGAGCGGCGGCGCGTCGAACGGAACATGCTGGCGCTTTCGAGCCTGAACCTGGCGACATCGGGTTTCGTCGGCGGCGAAATTCAAGACATGCTGGGCCAGGCGCTGGAGCGCGTCCTGAATGTGGTGCGCATTCCGAGCGGCGCGCTGTGTCTGCAACACGGCGAAGCCAATGGGCCGAAATCCGTGATTGTGACGGGGCTGGGCGATTCATTCTGCGCCGCCATTCAGGAATCGAATCTGGACGAATACTTCGTCAACTTGGTGGCGCGGCTCGGCGGATTGGTGGTGTTTCGCGACCTGACGCGCGATGCGAGCTGGGAAGCGCTCGAAAAGGAAGACGCGTTCCGCCGCGTGCGCCAGCTGCTGCTCGCGCAGGGGCTGCGCACGGTGGTGGGCATCAGCCTGCAGGCGAAAGAGCGCGTGTTCGGCGTGTTGCTGCTCGGGACGCCGGACAATCACAGCTTCACTCCCGCGGAACGGCGGCTTTTGCTCGCGCTGGGCCAGCAGATCGGCATGGCGGTGGAGAACAGCTACCTGATCCAGCAGACGTCGCGCCGCAGCGAAGAGCTGCACATCCTCAACGAAATTGGCCGTGCTTTGAGCTCGACGCTCGAACTGGATGCATTGCTCGAGCGCATCTATTCAGAAATGCGCCGAGTGCTCGATGTGAGCAGCTTCTTCATCGCTTTCCACCATCCGAAGGCCGGCGAGGTCCGCTACGAGATCGAAGTGACGGACGGAGAACGCCGCCCGAAACGCTCGCGCCCGTGCGGGAAGCACATGGTGGAGTACGTCGTGCGCTCGGAGCAGGCGCTCTTGATCCGCGATCACTTCCTGGAGGAGGCGACGCGGCTTGGCTTCGAACCTCTCCCGTCGGCGGGCTCGATCTGCGCTGTGCCGATGATTGTCTATGACCGTCCGGTGGGAGTGATGGCGGTTCACAGCCCGAAGGAACGCGTGTTCGACGAAGGGCACGTGGAGTTTCTGCGCGTCCTCGCGAGCGAGGCCGGCATCGCGATGGAAAACGCCAGGCTCTTCGCCGAAGAGCAGAAAAAGTCGCGCCAGCTCACGCTGATCAATAATGTTTCGAGCCACGCCATCACCACGCTCGATCCGGACGAGATGCTCGCGAAGATCGCGGCGGAGATGGAAAAGCACCTCGGCTACGACCACATCGGGATCGCCATCCTCGACTATTCGGCCAAGGAGCTGGTGGTGCAGGCCGAAGCGGGGGCCCGGCGAGAGGCCGTGGGACGCCGGATTTTGCTGGGGGAAGGATTGGTGGGACAAGTGGCCCGGAGCGGCCAGGTGGCAATTGTCCGCGAGGCGAGTACCTCGAGTCCGCGGCTCGTATTGGCCGGCTCGGCGGCGTCCGTCGCCCTTCCGGTAACATACGGCGAGCAGTTCCTCGGCGTGCTCTACGTGGAAACTTCCGAGCCCTGCGATTTCCCCGAACAAGATGTGCTGCTGCTTCGCACGCTGGCCGATCTTTTTGCCGGCGCGCTCCACAACGCGCTGACTTTCCAGAAGGCGCAGGAGCAGGCGATTACCGACGGTCTGACGGGCGTGAAGACGCACCGCTTCCTGATGGAGGCGCTCTCGGCGGAATGGAAGCGTTCCACGCGCGCGAACCGGCCACTGGCGCTGGTACTGATGGATCTCGACCGCTTCAAATTCGTGAACGACTTTTACGGCCACCTCGAAGGCGATGTGGTGCTGCAACGGGTGGGTCATATCCTCGAACAAAATTGCCGCCGGTCGGACGTTGTCGCGCGTTATGGCGGCGACGAATTCGTGATTCTCATGCCGGAAACCACGGTCGAGCAGGCTCGCCAGCTCGCGAACAAGCTCCGCGGCTGGATCGCATCGGACCCGCTGCTGCGCGACAAAAACATCACCGCCAGCTTCGGCATCGCCGCCTTTCCGGTGCACGGCTCGACGCCGCAGGAACTCATCCAGGTGGCGGACTCCTCGATGTACCTCTCCAAGCATCAGGGCGGAAATTCCGTTTCGAGCGCCGAGCAGGGCGATCCAAACGACCGGAAGAGATGGAAGAAGGATGTGCTCGAAGCCTATCTCGGCGTCACGCTGAAGCGATTGTTCGCTACCGGCCCGGAGGCTTTCGAGGAAATCTATCGCCGCCTCGAACAGTTCACGCGCTCGTTGAGCGAGCAAGGTGGCGAAGGATCGGGTGACGCGCTGCCTCCGGCGGTGGTCGAGACGGTCACGTCGCTCGCGTTCGCGATCGACGCGAAGGACCACTACACGCAGGGCCATTCGCAGAAAGTGTCCGCTTACTCCGTCATGATCGCGCAGGCGCTCGGCGTAGGTTCTTCGGAGGTAGAGGAGATTCGCCTGGCAGGATTGCTGCACGATATCGGGAAAGTAGGAATTCCCGAAGCGATTCTGAACAAGTCCGGCCCGCTCGATGCCTCCGAGTGGGAGACGATGAAGACGCATACCGATCTTGGCGCCAGAATTCTCGAGCCGCTCAAGCCGATGGTCCGGATTCGGGAGATGGTCCGGCACCACCACGAATTCTATGACGGCACCGGCTATCCCCTCCGGCTGGAGGGCGAAAACATTCCCCACGGCGCGCGCGTGATCGCCATCGCGGACGCCTACGACACGATTACTTCCGAGCGCACTTACAAGAAAGCGCGGACTCCGGAGGACGCGTTCGCGGAGCTGGAGCGCTGCGCCGCGAACCAGTTTGATCCGGAAATTGTCCGCGTGTTCATCGATACGATGCGCCGGGCTCCCCGCCCCACCGTGGAAGCCGGAGTGGGCGCTTCCAGCCGCACGGCCGACGCCGACCTCTAGGCGCGCGACTCCATTCCCAGACATAAGAAAAAGGGCCGCCGGCCTCGTAGCCGGCAGCCCCTGATGTAAGGTTGTTAAGCGATCTCTTCAGGGCGTGCGCTTATGGAGAAGGCACACCCGGTGGGTTTCGGTCTTACTTCGCGAGAGCCTTCGATCCTGCCTTGGCCGATTTCTTTGATCCCTTTTTTTTGGCCATTTTCATCTCCGTCCGCGGATTTGCCCCGGAGGGCATTGGCTCACCTTATACGTAAACCAAGGGACAAAGTCCACGGTGAAGACGGGCGATGCATCACCCGCGAGCCCCAATCACGATTCCGACCGCGAAGACGAGACCGCCCCCTACGATCACCTGAAAGGCGGAGGAAAAAAGCGGCGTGTCCATATACTTGTGGCGGACGTAGCTGATGACGACGAGTTCGACGGCCACCACAATCACAGCCACCAGAAAGGCGACGTGGAAATCCGCAATCAAGAAAGGGAGGGTGTGTCCGAGTCCGCCGACCGTCGTCATTAGACCGGTCACGGCTCCACGGAAAACCGGTTGCCCGCGCCCGGTCAGCGAGCCGTCGTCCGACAACGCCTCCGTGAAAGCCATGGAAATGCCTGCGCCGAGCGATGCCGCAAGCCCCACCAGAAAGGCGTCCCAACTTTTGTGCGTAGCGAAAGCCGCCGCGAAGATCGGCGCCAGCGTCGAGACGGATCCGTCTATCAATCCCGCCAGACCAGGCTGGACGATCTGAAGCATGAACATCCGCCGGCGGGATCGTTCCTCTTCGGTGCGTTCGCCCGTGGAGATCTGCTTTTCTTCGAGTGACTCCGCGAATTCGGAGTGCTGGCGCTCGATCTCCGCGAGATCGCCGAGCAGCTTCCGCGTGGAAGCGTCCGATACCTTCTCCAGCGCATGTTCGTAGAACCGCCGAGTCTCCAGTTCCATGATCTCCACCTGCTTGCGAACAGTGTGAATGCCGAGCGGGCGGACCAGCCACATGGGGCGGCGTTCGAGGAAGCCTTTCACGTCCTGGCGGCGGATCAGCGGAATGTGGTCGCCGAACCTTTGGCGGTGCATGTCGATCAGCATCTGGCGATGGCGCGATTCCTCGGCCGCCATCTCCTCGAACGCTTTCGCCGTGGAGGGATAGCTCTCCCGCAGGCCCTCGGCGAAGTCGCCGTACACGCGGCTGTCCTCTTCTTCCAGTTGGATGGCGAGCGCGAGGATTTCACGCTCGGTGAGGTCCTTGAAATTCTTCTTGGCCATGATCGGCGCACCCCGGTGGCGCCCGCGCTCCATTGCAAGTATAACCGCGGTCCGCAAGCGGTCGGAGGCGTTAGGGCTGGTCATCCGCAGCGGGACGATTTATAGTGTGCGCGCGAAAGAGGAGGAAACGATGGGACTCTTCGATTGGGCTGGCAAACTGTCGCGGCGGGGCTTTCTGGCTGGAGGCGCGGCCACCATCGCCGCCGTCGCGGTGACGGGCACGACGATACTCGCGGACCCGAAGAACGCAGCGGCCGCGGACACGACGGGCTTGACTGCCGAGGAATCGCGGGCGCTGCTGAGGTTCACGCGCGATCTTTTTCCGCACGACCGCCTCGACGATAGTTTCTACGCAAAAGCCATCGCGCCACTTCAGGATGAGGCCGCGAAGGATTCAGCCATCAGAAAATTGCTCGCCGACGGAATCGCGCAGCTCAACGCGTCAACCATGGCTTCCGCCGGCATGGCGTACGCGGATGCCTCCGCTGAGAACGTGCGCGTCGCGGCGATCAAGCAGATCGAGGGCGGCGCGTTTTTCACGAAGGTTTACGGCGACACGATCACTCCTCTCTACAACCAGCCCGAACTCTGGCCGAAATTCGGCTACGAGGGTGCATCGTCGGCGCAAGGCGGTTACCTGCACCGCGGCTTCAACGATCTGGATTGGCTGTGAGGTGAAGAATGCCCGCGAAATTTGACCTCAGCGATTCATCGGTGGTTGTGATCGTCGGCTCCGGAGCCGGCGGCGGGACGCTGGCCAACGAGCTGGCGCAAAAAGGGATCTCGGTCGTGGTTCTCGAAGCCGGGAAGCGCATGGAGCTGACCGAATTCAAGAACGACGAAATCGGGATGTTCGGCGCCTTCACCTGGCTCGATCCGCGCACGACATCGGGTTCGTGGTACGTGGCGAAAACGTCGCCCGATTTGCCGGCCTGGATTTGCAAGCTCGTGGGCGGGACGACGGTTCACTGGGGCGCGTGCGCCTTGCGTTTCCAGGAGCACGAATTCAAAACGAAAACCGCCTATGGCGATATTGCCGGTGCCAACCTGCTCGACTGGCCCATCGATCTCAAGGAGCTTGCGCCCTATTACGATCGCGCTGAACTGAAAATGGGCGTCACCGGAACGCACGGGATTCCGCGGCTGCCCGCGAGCAATCACGGCAAAGTGCTGTTTGCTGGGGCAAAGAAGCTCGGCTACACGAAATACATGACCACGAACATGGCGATCAACTCCGTGCCTCGCGACGGGCGCGCCTCCTGCCAGCAGACCGGCTTCTGCGTGCAGGGCTGCACCTACGGCGCGAAGTGGTCGACGCTTTACGTGGAGATTCCGAAGGCGGAGGCCACGGGGAAAGCCGAGGTCCGGTCCGAGTCGCAGGTGCTTCGCATCGAGCATGACGCGTCCGGCAAAGTGACCGGCGTCGTATACGCCGATCGCGCCGGCAATTTGCAGCGGCAGAAGGCGCGACTTGTGGCTGTGGCGGGGAACTCAATCGAGAGTCCGCGGCTGCTGCTCAATTCGTCTTCGAGCAAATTCCCGCAGGGCCTCGCGAACTCCTCGGGCCAGGTCGGCAAGAACTACATGCGGCACATGACATCCACGGTGTTTGCAATTTTCGACAAGCCCGTCCACATGTACCGCGGAACCGCGCAATCCGGAATCGTGATGGACGAGGCGCGGCTCGATACCAAGCGCGGCTTCGTCGGCGGCTATCAGATGGAGCTGCTCCCGCAAGGCTTGCCCAGCTTCGCCACGAATATCGTGCCAGGTGGATGGGGGCGCGACCGCGCCTCGATCATCGACAGCTACGCGAATATCGCAGGCGTGTGGCTGATCGGCGAGGATCTGCCGCGGGAAACCAACCGGATCACGCTGCATCCGGACCGCAAGGACAAGTTCGGGATGCCGATCCCGAACATTCACTCGGATGACCATCCGAACGATCTCGCCATGCAGAAGCACGCCTTTGCACAAGCCGACGCTCTCTACACGTCGATCGGCGCCAAGAGGACCGTGCACCGCCTGCCCTTTCCCTCAACGCACAATATGGGCACGAACCGCATGTCCGAGAAGCCGGCGGACGGCGTCGTCAATCGCTTCGGCCAGACGCACGACGTCAAGAATCTGTTCGTATCCGATGGAAGCCAGTTCACATCGAGCAGCGGCGAAAATCCCACCCTGACGATCGTCGCGCTGGCGATCCGGCAAGCCGAACGCATCGCCGGTCAGATGTCCAAGGGCGAGATCTAGGGACGTATCAGCCAACGCACGCGATTGACACCGCGCGCGGGCTGGTGCTACCTTGCTGGCCGTCAGTATACCCCTCAGGTTTTCGGAGGTGACTTCATGGCCTACAAACTAATCGTGAACGGCCGCCCTACTACCGTAGACGTGCCCGCAGACACGCCCCTGCTGTGGGTGGTCCGCGACGTCCTCGACTTAAAGGGCACGAAGTACGGCTGCGGGATGGCTCTCTGCGGCTGCTGCACCGTTCATTTGGATGGGCAGGCCGTCCGCTCGTGCACCACGCCGATTTCGAAGGCGGCGGGCCGCCACGTGACGACGCTCGAGGGGCTCTCGGAGGACGGGACTCATCCTGTCCAAATTGCGTGGCAGGATCTCGACGTGCCGCAGTGCGGCTACTGCCAGGCCGGACAGATTATGTCCGCCTCAGCGCTGCTCGCGAAGAATCCGCATCCGACCGATGCAGACATCGACGCCGCGATGGATGGCAACATCTGCCGCTGCGGCACCTATCTGCGCGTTCGCAAAGCCATTCACAAAGCAGCGGAGATCGCTGCCAAGCAAACGAAAGCGCCGGTCGCCGTCGGCGAGTAACTCGCCGCGCCATCGGTAAGGAGGTCCTGTGGAAACTACACTCGTCAGCCGTCGCTCATTCCTTCGCGCCACCGCCATCGCTGGTGGCGGCATGATGCTGGCCCTGTACGTCGAGCCGGTTACGGAGGTGCTCGCCCAATTTGGGCCGCCGGTTACGCTGCTGCCCGCGTCGTTCATCAAGATCGCGCCGGATGGAATTGTCACGATCATCGCCAAGAATCCTGAGATCGGCCAGGGCGTGAAGGCCATGCTGCCGATGATGATCGCGGAAGAGCTCGACGTCGATTGGAAGGATGTGCGGATCGAACAAGGGGACCTCGACGCCAAGTACGGCCTCCAGATCGCCGGCGGCAGCACAGCGACGCCGCTGAACTGGGAGCCGATGCGGCAGGTTGGCGCCGGTGGCCGGCAAATGCTCATTACCGCCGCGGCGCAAACATGGAACGTACCCGAATCCGAGCTGACCACCGCTTCAGGAAAGGTGTATCACAAGGCGTCGAATCGCTCGATCGGCTACGGCGAGATTGCAGCGAAGGCCGCGCAGTTGCCTCCTCCTGACCCCAAGACCTTGAAGATGAAGGACCCGAAGGATTACAAGATCATCGGGAAGACGACGGCCAACCCCGATATCCATAAGATCGTCACCGGCAAGCCGATTTTCGGGATCGACTTCACGATGCCCGGCATGCTTTACGCCAACTATGAGAAGTGCCCCGTCTTCGGCGGCAAAGTTGTCAGCGCCAATCTCGACGAGATCAAGGCACTGCCCGGAATCAGGCATGCTTTCATCGTCGAACCGGGCAGCGATCCCAGCGCTCTGGCCGGCGGCGTCGCAATCGTAGCCGATAGCTGGTATCAGGCCCGCTACGCAAGGGACAACAAACTGAAGGTCGTTTGGGATGAAGGCCCAACCGCTGCACAGAGCAGCGAGCTGTACGCAACCACGTCGCTGGAGTTGTCCAAGAACGAGCCTGGCCAAACGCTTCGCAAGGACGGCGACGTCGATGCCGCCTTCGGGAGCGCCGCGAAGGTCGTCGAGTCCGCGTACTACTACCCGTTCCTTTCGCACGTGCCGCTCGAACCGCAGAATTGCTCCGCGTATTTTAAGGACGGCAAACTCGAAATTTGGGCGCCTAGCCAGACCCCCGCAAGCGGCTTGGGACAGACGGCAAAGACGCTGGGCATCGACCCGAAAGACATCACCATTCATCTCACCCGCATGGGCGGCGGCTTCGGCCGGCGCCTTACGAACGACTACATGGTCGAGGCCGCGGTGATCGCCAAGCAGGTTGGCGTCCCGGTGAAACTCCTATGGACCCGCGAACAGGACATGGCGCACGACTTCTACCGTCCTGCGGGCTTCCACTTCCTGAAGGGCGCGGTCGATTCCGATGGCAAGCTCATCGCCTGGCGCAATCACTTCGTCACTTTTGGTGACAAGGGCCGCTTCGCGCAGAGCGCCGGCCTTTCCGGCGAAGAATTCCCAGCGCGCTTCATTCCGAATTTCTCGCAGCTCAGTTCGATGATGCCGACCGGCGTTCCCACAGGCGCGATGCGCGCCCCGGGAAGCAACGCGATCGCATTCGTAATGCAGTCCTTCATCGACGAACTCGCGCACGCCGCGGGCAAGGATCCGGTTCAGTTCCGGCTCGATATGCTCGCCGGTACTCCCCTGCCGCCGAAGACGCCGACCGGTCCACCGTCTCCTTTCGCTCCGCCGACGTTCAACGCGTCGCGCATGACGGGCGTACTTCAGCGCGTGGCGGAGAAATCGGGATGGGGCAAGCGCACGCTGCCGAAGAACACGGCTCTGGGCGTTGCCTTCCACTTCAGCCACCAGGGATATTTCGCTGAAGTTGCCGAGGTTCGCGTCACCAAGGGCACCCAGCTGAAAGTCAACAAGGCTTGGGTCGTCGGCGACATCGGCAGCCAGGTAATCAACCCGGGTGCCGCCGAGAACATCTCGCAGGGCGCCGTGATCGAAGGCATGAGCCACGTGATGGGCTATGAGATCACCATCAACGGCGGCCGCGCGGTACAGAGCAACTTCCACCAGTATCCTCCGCTGCGCTTGACGCAGGCGCCGCCCGAAATCGACATCGAGTTCCTGAAGACGAACAATCCTCCGACGGGCCTTGGCGAACCGGCCCTGCCGCCGATGATTCCGGCCATCACCAACGCGATTTTTGCGGTGACCGGCAAGCGGATTCGCACGCTGCCGCTCTCGGGCCAGGGTTTTAGCTGGGCGTAGGCTGGCCGCGAAAGCTTAAGTAGTCACACCGTACGCAATATCCCCGCATAAACCGGGGCGCTCTCTTGTGCGCTCAATCATCCGAAGGGAGAATCCATGCGTCGGCGTGAATTCCTGGGAGTGCCCGTTGCGGTTGGGAGCCTTGTCGCTCTTTCGAGCGCGAGCGCGCTAGACTCGGCGCCGATGCCCCGGCCTGCCAATTCTCTCGGTGTGAAGGCGCTCGTGTTCGACGTGTTCGGCACGGTGGTCGATTGGCGCGGCTCGATCGTTCGCGAAGGCATGCAGTGGGGCAAAGGAAAAAACTTGCAGGTGGACTGGGGCAAGTTTGCCGACCGCTGGCGCGCGGGCTACGGTCCGTCGATGGACAAAGTCCGCAGGGACACGATGCAGTGGACCAAGCTCGACGATCTCCACCGCATGATCCTTGAAGACATCCTGAAAGAGTTCAACATCACCGGGCTCAGCGAAGAAGAGAAAGACCACTGGAATCGCGTGTGGCACAGGCTCATTCCCTGGCCGGATGCGGTCGAGGGCCTGACGCGCCTGAAGAAGAATTTCGTGATCGCAACGCTATCGAACGGCAACGTCTCGCTGCTGGTCGAAATGGCGAAGTTCGCGGGACTGCCGTGGGATACCGTGCTCTCGGCGGAGTTGTTCCATCACTACAAGCCGGATCGCGAAACTTATCTCGGGGCGGCGGACTTGCTTGGGTACAAACCGGCGGAAGTAATGATGGTCGCGGCGCATCCCGATGATTTGAAGGCCGCGCAGTCCTGCGGGCTGAAAGCGGGACTCGTGCCGCGTCCGCTCGAGCGTGGACCGGCCGCCAACCCGGCGCCTCTTTCCGGCGCGGGGTTTGACGTGATGGCGAGCGATTTCGTGGAGCTGGCCGGTAAGCTCGCGTAGAGCGGCAAAGAGGCACACGTGAAGACAAGTTCCCGACGTGAATTCCTGAAGATCGCATCGGCCGGGGCTGCGGCCTCGGCACTAGGGGCTTCCGCATTTGCCGCCGACCCCACGCTTGGCATGATTTTCCCTCCTGCAAACACTCCGGTTCCTCCCGAGGCGCACCTGATGTATCCGTCCGGCG
Organism: Candidatus Acidiferrales bacterium; assembly: GCA_035604415.1. GTDB lineage: Bacteria > Acidobacteriota > Terriglobia > Acidiferrales > UBA7541 > Palsa-295. Next base: position 13,690 of record DATNIN010000007.1, on the reverse strand, counting down.
TGCGATTCCTCGCGACGGGCGTGGGCCTCGAGCGGATGACGCCGGAAGGCTACGACAAGGTGTTCGATCGCATCGTCCCGGCGGCGCAACAGCTCGCCTCGCAAGGAGCGAACGCCATCTCCGTGATGGGCACGTCTCTCACTTTCTACAAAGGCGCGGCCTTCAATCAGCAGTTGAACGAGAGCATCACGAAGGCCACCGGGCTGCCCTCGACCACGATGAGCACGGCCATTGTCGAAGGCTTGAAGGCCGTGGGCGGGCGACGCCTCGCGGTCGCGACCGCGTACAACGAAGAGGTGAGCCATCGCTTGCGCGTGTTTCTCGAGGAGTCGGGATTCGAAGTGCTCGTCGTGAAGGGCATGGGCATCGAGAGGTTTCAGGATCGAGCCCCCGTGACGCAGAGCGAGTTGCTCGACTTCAGCGCGGGCGTGTGGCAGACGGCCCCGGCGGCCGACGCGATCCTGATTTCTTGCGGCGCACTCAAGACGCTCGAAATTCTCGCGCCGCTCGAACAGCGCTGCAAGGTACCGGTAGTCTCCAGCCTGCCGCACGCGCTGTGGGCGAGCGTTCGCCTGCTGGGATTGAGCGGAAAAGCTCCCGGCTACGGCACGCTGCTCTCGAAGGGATAGTTCCGGAATCGCTAGCTTGTTGGCAACAACGCGGGCTGCGGTGCGCCCTGAAGCAGCACGAACTTCTGCGGCGCGCAGCAGACGGAGCTCAGCCGGGCGATATCCCGCTGCATCTCCGGCTTTTCACGCAAGTGCCTTAGCGTCTCCCGCAGAATACTCGCAGCGCCTTCGTCACGCGGGACCGTAAGCCTGTAGTGCATCCATTTCCCTTCGCGCCGGGAAGTCACAATTCCCGCCTTGCGCAGGTATGCCAGGTGGCGCGAGATCTTCGGCTGGCTCGTCCTTAGGATCTCCACGAAGTAGCAGACGCAAATCTCTCGGTCCGCGATGAGGTTGATCAGCCGCAGGCGCGTGGGGTCCGCCAGCGCGCGAAAGAGCAAATCGAGCGAGACGCCTGCGTGAGACTTTGTCATGGCGAGAGTATACATCATATGTGGCTTGACAGATATGACTCGCGCGCGTATCCTGCGAACACATTCGCAAGGGCAGATATGTCGCCCGGGAGGCGCGTATGGCGGGCAGCAAGATCAAGGAAGTCGTCAGGAGCAAGTACGGCGAAGCGGCCAGGCAGGTTGCGGCCGGCGGGACGGCCTGCTGCAGCGGCGCGGCCGAACTGAGTCTTTGCGATCCGATTTCGAGCAATCTCTACGACGAGTCGCAAAAATCGTTGATTCCGGCGCAAGCGGTCGCCGCGTCGCTCGGCTGCGGCAATCCCACGGCGCTCGCGAAGCTTGAGCCCGGAGAGGTCGTCCTCGATCTCGGCTCGGGCGGCGGCATCGACGTGCTGCTTTCCGCGCGGCGCGTGGCCCCCACCGGCAAGGCCTACGGTCTCGACATGACGGACGAAATGCTCTCGCTCGCGCGCGAAAATCAGCGCAAGGCGGGCGTCGAGAACGCCGAATTTCTGAAAGGCGAAATCGAAAATATTCCGCTTCCCCCAAATTCCGTTGACGTCGTGATCTCGAACTGCGTGATCAACCTTTCGTCGGACAAAGACCGCGTGCTGCGAGAAGCATTCCGCGTGCTCCGTCCGGGCGGACGATTTGCCGTGTCCGATGTAGTCGTGCGCGGCCCCGTGCCCGCCGACATTCGCAGGAATGTGGAGCTGTGGGTCGGCTGTGTCGCCGGCGCGATGGACGAATCCGATTACCGCGCGAAGCTCGCCGCTGCGGGGTTCGCTGAAATCGAAATCGAGCCGACGCGCGTGTACACCGTCGAAGACGCGCGCCAGTTCCTCACGGCCAAGGGCATCGACGTGGACGCAATCGCTCCCCAGGTAGACGGCAAATTCGTGAGCGCATTTATTCGCGCCAGAAAACCCGCCTGAATCGCGAAAGGATGATGACGATGGAAAGCCGCTACAACGTTCTTTTTCTCTGCACCGGCAATTCGGCGCGGTCGATCATGGCCGAGGCGATTCTGAATCGCAAGGGCCGGCCGAACTTCACCGCCTACAGCGCGGGCAGCCATCCCACCGGAATCGTCCGCCCGGAGGCGCTCAAGCAGCTTGCGCTCGCACATCTGCCGACGGAGGGCCTGCGCAGCAAAAACTGGGACGAATTCGCCCAGCCCGGTGCGCCGAAGCTCGATTTTGTCTTCACCGTGTGCGACAACGCCGCGAAGGAAATCTGTCCCGTTTGGCCGGGCCAGCCGATGACCGCCCACTGGGGCGTGCCCGATCCGGCGTCGGTCGCGGGCACGCCCGAACAGATCGAGAAGGCGTTCCGCGAGGCCTTCATGATTCTCGATCGCCGTATTAGTTTGTTTCTCTGGCTCCCTCTCGCGAGCCTCGACAAGCTCGCCATCAAAAGTGAAATCGACCGTATCGGCAAAGAAATGCTAACCGAATCCGCCAAGCACAATGCATTGCAACACTGACGAATACGCGGGCAGTACGCCGTGGTATCCGGGAAGATGTATGTGCCATCGCGGATATACTGGAAACGCCACAAGGCACAAGGATCTCAACGAATGGTTGCGTATGCTGGATTCAGAAACGCTTGACTCCAAGGCGTCACCATCTCTGAATGTAAGCCATCCGGTGCACTGAGGAAGCCGTGTCTACGACCCTACAAGGACAAGTGTGTGTTCCAATTCCACGAGCCCGTCTCTCGTTCTTAGATCGCTATTTGACTTTGTGGATCTTCCTCTCCATGGCCGTTGGTGTGGCGCTCGGACATTTCATTCCGGACACGGCCCAATTCGTCCAGCGCTTTCAAGTTGGCACAACGAATATTCCCATCGCCGTAGGGTTGATCGTTATGATGTATCCCCCGCTGGCCAAGGTCCGCTACGAAAAGTTGTCCGAAGTATTTCGAAACCGCCGCGTCCTCGCACTTTCCCTGGTGCAGAACTGGGTGATCGGACCGATCTTGATGTTCTTCCTCGCAATCGCCTTTCTTCACGGGCAACCGGCATATATGCGCGGGCTTATCTTGATCGGCCTGGCACGCTGTATCGCGATGGTCATCGTATGGAACGAATTAGCGGCAGGGGATACGGACTACGCAGCCGGGTTAGTTGCATTTAACAGCGTCTTCCAGGTGCTATTTTATAGCGTCTATGCTTGGGTGTTTGTCACGGTCCTTCCCGCACGATTCGGCTTCAAAGGCGCCGTCGTCAATGTAGGAATTGGTCCGATCGCGGAGAGCGTGTTCATCTACCTCGGCGTGCCATTCCTCGCTGGAATGCTGACTCGCTTCATCCTGTTGCGCGCAAAGGGGGAGGAGTGGTATCGGACGAAGTTCATTCCGCGGATTAGTCCGCTTACCCTGGTGGCTCTCCTGTTTACGATCTTGGTGATGTTCAGCCTGAAAGGCGATCTCATTGTCCGGCTGCCATTCGACGTGCTGCGCATCGCACTGCCTCTTCTCGTCTATTTTGTTCTGATGTTTCTCGTAAGCTTCTGGATGGGGCGTAAACTCGGCGCTGATTATTCGAGAACGGCAACGCTTTCCTTTACCGCTGCAAGCAACAATTTCGAGCTGGCCATCGCCGTGGCCATTGCAGTCTTTGGGCTCAATTCGGGTGAGGCGTTCGTCGGCGTCATCGGGCCTCTGGTGGAAGTGCCCGCGCTCATCGGACTCGTGAATGTTTCTCTATGGTTTCAGCAGCGCTATTTTACGGCCCAGGGTTAGCACAAACACCGTCTATCCGTTCAACCAGGGCAGTTGTCCCTTGTGAGCCAGCGCCAGCAGATCCATCGTGGCGGCCACCGCGCAGTGAACGCACACGCCTCCCCAAATCGATTTCGTCTTCCACGCCAGCCACCCGAGAACGAATCCGGCCACAACCGAAGCCGCCGCCTCGGGCAAGGGTTTGGTGAAATGGATCATCATGTAGGGGATTACGGACACGGGCACAGCCAGCGCTCCGAGATGCCTCGAAAGTCCTCCCACCAGGAATCCGCGGAAGAAAAACTCCAGCGCGACGAACTGGCCCGCATACATCCCCTCCCACATCAGAAGGTCGAACCACGAGCGGCCCGCCTGCGGGTACATCGGGTAGAACGTGTAGAAGGCGGGCGTCTGCGAGACCAGCCAGATCACGGGAAGCACCGCTCCGTACAATCCCACGTAAATCCAGTAATGCTCCGCGAAGCCTTTCCAGGAAAGATGGCAATCGCGCAACCTCTTGCCGGGCAGGAGAGCCATCACCACCGCAGGCAGCGCGACAAAGGCGATCAGGATGCACGCCACCCACCAGGCTTTCACGCGCAGCACCCAGTACGGATCGAGTCCATTGGAGTAGCCGGGGAAAGCGGACATGAACGCCTGCGGGCTGCCGCCGAATTCCACCAGCAGAAGCGAAAGGCACGCGGTCGCGCAGATGGCGGCTACGGACCAAAGTCCCGGCAGCGCCGCAGCGTCCGGAAGGAGCCCTCCCAGTTCCGGCGCTGGGCTCGCAGGCTGCGCCTGAGCGCCTTGAGGAAGGTCGCGAACTTCTCCTGCTTTCTGGCGCCGGTTGCGCCCCTTCCTCGAGATTCTTGGGAAAGCTGCGCGCGGTCCTCGCGAATTCCGTCCCGCTCCGCGCACGTGCGGCGAAAAAATACTCATCATGATCCTTGGCAGCATTGGCGAATGGGCGAGTGTACATCACGGCCTGAAGGCTGTGAAATTCGGTTTGGCCGCGCCTCGGGGAAAGCGAACCCCTGATCATTTGCGTACCGTGGTAGCGTAAAATCGAGACTTGCACGTCACGGATTCGAGGTGCCCAACGATGTTCGCGGAGCGGAACTTTCAAGTCGACGAGGCATCAGAATGAAGGCGTGCCTGCTGCGTTCGCCCGCGCCCGTCGAGACGAACCCTCTCGTGTTTGCCGACGCGCCGGACCCGCAGCCCGGCAAGGGCGAGGTGTTGGTCCGCGTCAAGATGTGCGGCGTCTGCCGGACCGATCTGCACGTGGTCGAGGGCGAATTGCCGCCGCGCAAATCCCCGGTGATTCCGGGGCACCAAATCGTGGGAGTCGTCGAAAAGCTCGGCGAGGGCGCGCGGCGGTTTTCGCCGGGTGCGCGCGTTGGAATCGCGTGGCTGCACAGCACGGACCAGACGTGCGAATATTGCCGCGCGGGCATGGAGAATCTCTGCGATCACCCGACGTTCACCGGCTACACCGTGGATGGCGGGTATGCGGAATACGCTGTCGCGCCGGAAAGTTTCGTGTATCCGATCCCCGAAAAGTTTCCCGACGAGCAGGCGGCTCCGCTGCTCTGCGCTGGAATTATCGGCTTTCGCTCGCTGCGGCTCTCGGGGATCCAGCGCGGCGGACGCCTCGCGTTTTATGGATTCGGAGCGGCGGCGCATGTGGCCATCCAGGTGGCGCGCCACTGGGGCGTGGAAGTGTACGCCTGCACGCGCGGAGCGAACCATCAGCAGCTTGCATTGCAGCTTGGCGCCGTGTGGGCCGGCGAAGCCGCGGCCGAGCCTCCCGCAAAACTGGATGCGGCGATCATTTTCGCGCCCGCCGGAGAACTCGTGCCGCCGGCGCTGAAGGCCTTGAAAAAGGGAGGCGTCCTGGTGCTCGGCGGGATTCACATGAGCCCGATTCCGTCCTTCGATTACAATCTCCTGTACCAGGAGCGCGTGATTCGCAGCGTGGCCAACAACACGCGAAAGGATGGCGAGGATTTTCTGCGCATCGCGGCCGCAATTCCCGTTTGCACGCAGGTGACGCTTTTCCCGTTGCACGAAGCGAATCGCGCGCTGAACGAACTCAAGAGCGGCCGGATCAACGGCGCAGCGGTCTTGGATTGCACGCGGTGAACAGATGAGAATCATTTCGCTCAACGTCGGGAAACCGCGCACGGTGCATTTCGTCAATCGCGACGTGACCACGGCCATTTTTAAAACGCCCGTGCCCGGCCCGCTCCTGCTCCGCCGGCTGAATCTCGATGGCGACCATCAGGCGGACCTGGAAGTACATGGCGGACGCAACAAGGCCGTTTACGCCTACCCTTCCGAGCACTATGAATTCTGGCGCACGGAAGTTCCGGATATGGACCTGCCCTGGGGCATGTTTGGCGAGAATCTGACAACGGAAGGCCTCACCGAAGAAGGCGCGTGCATCGGCGACCATTTTCGAATCGGCGAAGCGGTCGTCAAGGTCACGCAGCCGCGCATTCCCTGTTACAAGCTCGCAATCCGTTTCGGGCGGCCGGATATCGTGAAGAGATTCCTCGTGAGCAGGCGCTCCGGAATTTACTTTTCGGTGGTGGAAGAAGGCCTGATGAACACCGGCGACATCATCGAGCGCATTCACGAGGATAAGAACCGCATCAGCGTGGCGGACATCAACCGCGCTTACGCGAAGGGCAACCCCGATATCGCATTGCTGCGCCGCATCGTGAGTCTGCAAATCCTGCCGCGCGGCCTGCACGACGAATTCGCTGAAGAGCTTGCCTCGCTCGAACGCTGACCCCGGAAGATTCCCGTTACTTCGTATACGTTTTGTGGAAATTGTTGCGCGAGTTCGCCACGGTGAAGGTCGAGTTCAGCTCTGCCGACACTTTAATGTAGTTGCCGTCGTCTTTCTCGCCGAGGTTGGCGATGAACGTCTCCGCGGCGTTGTGATCCTTGCCGGCATCGAGCGCCTCGTGCAGTTGCCACAGATCTTCGAGGCCGGGCGAATCATGAACGATCTGCCACGCCACCGGATGCCCGCCCTTGTGCTGGCCGTTGTTCATCACGGCTACGCGTGGATGGAGCGCGTCCACGATGGCGCGAGCATTCGACGAATCGCCGCTCCCCGGATGCGCGGTGCCATGATGCGTCGTCAGGTAGAGGTCCACGGTTCCGATCAGGTTCTTGGGGCACGCAAGCCCCAGTTCTTTCTGGTTGGTTAGGTCGCCGAGGTCGATGAACCGGAATTTGCCGTACGTAATCAGCATCCCGACCGACCGGGCATTCTCGCTGGGATCGGCGGGCACTGCCGGCTCGGACGCGCACAGCGGATTCGGCTGGCCCGCGCCCGGCAGAGCGTCATGTATTTCCTCGCCCGCAGCCGTCAGGACTTGGACCCGCATTCCTTTGAATGGGATCTGGTCTCCCGGCTTGAGCGTGATGCGTTTCGCCTGCTCGGCCACCTTCTCGTAAACGCCGTAGGCTGTCCGAGTGGAGTCGGAATTCTCCATATTCGGGCCGTGGTCCGCGAACGTGCCGATCTTCATCTGGCCGGCGAGCTGCGCCACTCCGCCCGCATGGTCGAGGTGGTAATGCGTGATCACGACGTAATCGATGTGATCGATCCCCGCGGCCTTGGCTGCGGCTTCGATGCGGTTGGCGTCGCGGCCGTCAAAGTCGGGCCAGCCCGTGTCGATGAGCAGGGATTCACCCTGCGGATCGACGATCAGCGTGGACTGGCCGCCCTCCACGTCGATGAAATAGATTTCGAGTGACTTCGGAGCGCCCGCGAGGGGCGCCAGGCAGAGGCAGAAACCGAGAATCCCGGCGAAAATCAGAGCAATGCGGCGCATTCAAGGCTCCCCTCGCGCAGGCTGGACCGGGTGTTCCTCCCGGTCCACGCCATTGTACCGGAAGCCGCGGCAGGGCGAGATGCACCCATCGGCCTTTGTGATGCGTTCGATTGGAACAGTTACTCGCAGAGTGACCGGTTCTCCCCTTATCATGATTGGGCATTTGCGTTGCGGCGCAAGGCGCGCGCACAATTCCCTTGTGTGGCGCGCGGACAGCCGCAACAGGAGAGCGCATCGGTGGCTGAGAAGAACAAGATCGGAATCTTAACCGGCGGCGGAGACGTGCCCGGTTTGAATCCCGTGATCAAGTCCGTCGTGTACGGCGCCAGTGAAACCGGGCGCCAGGTAATCGGAATTCGCAAAGGCTGGGAAGGCCTCACCCACATGATCGGCCCGCGCGACGCAACCTACATCCGTGAACTCACCCGCGAGAGCACGCGGACCATCGACCGCTCCGGCGGAACGGTCCTCCATACGTCGCGAACCAATCCCCGGCGCGTGGCCGAGTCGAAATTGCCCCCGCATCTCTCCGCGCAAAAGCTGAAAGAGCTGCCCTTCGACGGCAAGTACTACGATTTCACCTCGATCGTCATCGACAACCTCGAACAGCTGGGAGTCGGCTGCCTGGTCGCCATCGGCGGCGACGACACCCTTAGCTTCGCATCCGTTCTTTCAGGTGCTGGGTTCCCGGTGATTGCGATCCCGAAGACGATGGACAACGACGTTCAGGGGACCGAATACTGCATCGGGTTTTCCACGGCGGTTACGCGCGCCAAGCAATCGATCTCGCGGCAGCGCACCACGATCGGCTCCCACGAACGCATCGGCATCTTTCGAATCTTCGGCCGCGACGCCGGTTTCACGGCGCTTTACACGGCGTACGTTACTTCGGAGCGCTGCCTGATTCCCGAAGTTCCGTTCGACGTCGATCGCCTCTGCCGCCTCTTGATGGAAGACAAGGCGATCAATCCGAGCAACTACGCGCTGATCATTGTTTCTGAAGGAGCCATCTGGACCGAAGGGGAAGTGAAGGAGCTCGGCGAAGCCGACGCGTACGGCCACCGCAAAAAGGCCGACATCGGCCACGCGCTTGCGGAAGAAGTGCGCCGGCGCACGGGCCAGGAAACGATGGTCAGCGACCTCACCTACGACCTACGCAGCGGCGAACCGGATTCCATCGATCAACTCGTGAGCATCACCTTTGCCAACATTGCCGTGGACCTTATTCGCAACGGAATCAGCGGGCGGATGATCGGGATCCAGAACGGTTGCTACGCCCAAGTGCCTTTGCCGGAATTGTCCCTCGGCGCGCGCAAGGTCAATGTGGCGATGCTCTACAACACAGAACGCTACCGCCCCAACTATAGATCGAAGCTCGGCGCGCCGCTTTTGTTCAGCGGTTCGTGAAGGCCGCGCTCAGAGATCTCGCATATAGCGCCGGAGGCCGGGCGCGCTGGTGGCGGCTGCGAAATCCGGATTGCGCTTTTCGTCTTTCAGCGTAAATCCCGCCTTCGCGTAGGCTCGTTCCGCTGCGTCGTTCCCAATTAAGAATGTGATCTGGGCCTGCCGCGCGCCGTTGCGTTTTCCCTCCAGAACCGCGCGTTCCAGCAACAGGCCCGCGAGTCCGCGCCCGCGATGCGTTGGCAAAGTGGCGATATTCTCGATCGCCCACACGTTGTCGTCCGTCTCGAGCATGCACGTGAAAATATAGGCGCCGCGCTGCCACATCGCCTGCAGTTCCGGTGCGCCCCAGCCGAGCTCCTGCGCCGTCTCGGTCATGGCCTGTTGCGAGAGCGGATATGCGTCGCGCGCGCGAAATGCGGAGAGCGCCGCGACCGGAGCCCCATCGGCTTCCGCGACGAGAAACCGCGAGTAGTGCCACCAGGAGCGCGACGGCGTCAGAGTTAGCCGCCGCAGATAATCCAGGCAGTCAGCTTCGGCCCGGCCTAAGATGATGTCAAACCATCCCTCTTGAAGGTGCGAGCGCCCGGCCGCCAGGATCGCCCAGGCGAGAAAATCGGCGTCTTCCTTCTTGGCTGGTCGAATCAATGGGTCCATGTTCCGCATCCAATCATGTCTAAAGGGTCTCTGTAGGCATCCGCGCGAGATTTTAGTATAATCGGCCTTCCCCGCTAGCCTAGCGACGCGAATGTTTGACAGCGCTTTCCCTTCGCGCAGACCGGCTGGCAGACAGGAGTTTTCCATGAAAGAGGGCATTCATCCCGATTACCACGCCGTGACGGTGCACTGCGCCTGCGGCAGCACGTTCCAGACGCGGTCCACGATCAAGGGCAACATGATCCGCGTGGAAATCTGCTCGAGCTGCCACCCGTTCTTCACCGGCAAGCAGAAGCTGATCGATACGGCCGGGCGCGTCGAGCGCTTCCAGAAGAAGTACGCGGACAAAGCCGCAGCAATCGCCAAGAAGTAGCGGCCGTGCGCGCCTCGCGGTGAATCAACCGCCCGCACGGTGTACAATGCCGTGAAGATGGCCACGCAATTGTCTCCCGCGCCGGACCCAACGCCCAATTCGCAAGTCGAGACCGCCGCGCCGCGCGTGACGCTGCGCAATTCCTTTGCGCATCCCTTCGACTCCGCCATCGCTGCGGCGCGCACCTGCTATTCGCCGCATCTCGTAGGACCCGAGGAGGTCACCGAAAAGCAGCGCGTGACCATCGGCTCGGGAACCTACTTCGGCGGGCATCACACCGTCTATCAGCACGCGCATTTCGAATTCGGGCTCGAAAACGTGAGCCGGCAATTCGTCTGGTCGTTCCTCCACGCGCATCCGTTTTACAACTCCGAGCAGCAGAGCCAGCGATACGTGCGGCTCGACCGTGCGCAGGCGTATGTCCCCACGCAAAGCGCGAAGTTCGGCCCGGCCGAGCGAGCCATTTACGAAAAGGCGATCGCGCGCGCATGGGAGCGTTACCGCGAATTGACGCGCCTGCTCGAACCGGCGGCTCGCGCGATTTTGAGCGACATCTGGCACGTGAGCGCGGCGTCGCACGCCAAGCGCGTGCAGAAAATAGAGCGGCAATCGGGAAAGCGCGCGATCGAAGTGGCGCGCTACGTCCTGCCTGTCGCGGCGTTCACCACGATGGTGCACACGCTCTCGGGCATTGTGCTCCACCGGCTGTGGCGGATGTCCGCGGCGAACGATACGCCGTCCGAAGCGCGCCACGTGGTCGGCGAAATGGTCGCGCGCGTCCGCGAAGTCGATCCCCAGTTTTTCGACCGCTTCGACAACGAGCCGATGGAAGAAGTGCCTGAATTCCAGCAGCCGCCGCGCGATGGCGAGGCGTTTGCCCGCGAATTCGACGTGCGCCTCGCGGGGCTCACGTCGCGGCTTGTGGATTTTTCGCCCGGATCCATCGGCTCGATGGCGGGCGCGTATCGCGCCGTCGTGGGACTCACCGAGGCGGAGTGTTCCGACGCCGAAGCGCTCGACCGCATGCTCAATCCGGCGCGCAACCCGTATCGCCGCGAGACGCTCAATATCGGCATGCACGCGCCGCTCATGCGCCCGCTCGATCACGCGAATTTCACCTTTGCGAAAAAAATCAGCCACACCGCCGACAGCCAGGACCAGCGGCATCGCATGGTGCCCGGGTCGCGCCCGCTGCTCACGCTGGCGGATACGCGCTCGCCCGACTACGTGACGCCGATGCTGATACGCGACAATCCGCGCGCCCTGGAAATCTATCAGCGGGCGATGGAAGAGGCGTGGGCGGCCAAGAATGAATTGCTCGATCGCGGTGTGCCGCGCGAGTTCGCGCTCTATTTGCTGCCCAATGCGAAGGCGATTCGCCTGATCGAATCGGGCTCGCTGCTGCATTTGCTGCACAAATGGACGATGCGGACCTGCTTCAACGCGCAGGAAGAGATCTATCAGGCCTCGATCGAGGAGGTCGAGCAGGTTCGCGCGGCGCTCCCCGAACTCGCGCGCTATATCGGCCCGCCGTGCTACCTCCGCGCGGGAATTTCCACTCCCATCTGCACCGAAGGCTCGCACTTCTGCGGCGTGAAAGTCTGGCTCGATTTCCCCAATATCGAGCGGCGCATCTGAAGTTTCCGTATTGACCCAACAAGAAAGCAGTTCTACGCCGGAATTTCAGGGACAGCTGCGATCAAGGCCTGTGTGTAAGGATGCTGAGGTGCCTGAAGAACCTGCTCCGCCGTACCGAATTCCACGAAGCGCCCCGCTTGCATCACGGCGACGCGCGTCGCGAGCTGCGCGACCACCGGCAGGCTGTGCGAGATCAGGATCAGCGTGAGAGAAAGCTCGCGCCGCAGGCGGTCGAGCAGCTCCAGAATTTGCGCACCAACCGAGACATCCAGCGCCGAGACAGGCTCGTCCGCGACCACAAGCTCCGGCCGCAGAATCAGCGCTCTTGCGATTCCGATGCGCTGGCGCTGGCCGCCGGAGAATTCGTGCGGGTAGCGGCCCAACGCATCGCCGCCGAGTCCGACGGCTTCGAGCATTGCGGCCACGCGCGCGCGGCGCTCGGTGCGCGAAAGCTGCGGCTCGTGGATCGCCAGCGGCTCGCCAACGATCGTGCCCACGCGCATGCGCGCGTTGAGTGACGCAATCGGATCCTGAAACACCATCTGGATGCGGCGGCGCAGCGCGCGCAGTTCCCTGCCGTGCGCGCCGAGCCAGTCCTGCCCGCGAAACCGCATTTCGCCCGAGTCCGGCTCGATCAGCCGCAGAAGCATCCGCGCGAGCGTCGTCTTGCCGCAGCCCGATTCGCCGACAATGCCGAGAGTTTCGCCGCGCTCGAGCGAAAAGCTTACGCCGTCCACAGCCATGGCGCCGTGCGAGGAGCGGGTGAATGCCCCGGCCGAGACCGGGAACGACTTCCGCAGATCGCGCGCTTCGAGGATTTGTTCGCGTTCGCTCATCGGTTCAGCGGGCAAGGATACACCGCGCGCGGTGATTCTCACTCGCGCCGCCGGCGTGGATGAGTTCCGGCACGGCCGCATCGCATTCCGCCACGTGGTGCGAGCAGCGCGGACCAAACGCGCAGCCGGACGGCAGTGCGTCGAGCGCTGGAACCGTGCCGGGGATGGACGCTAGTTTCTCGCGCACGAGTCGCGGTGCCGCGCGCAGCAGGCCTTCGGTGTAGGGATGGCGCGGGTGGCGCAGGACCTCCGCTGCGGGACCCTCCTCGACGACGCGGCCCGCGTACATCACGGCCACGCGGTCGGCGATCTGCGCGACGACGCCAAAATCGTGCGTGATGAAGAGAAGCGAGAGCCGAAGCTCCCGGCGCAGCGCTGCAAGCAATTCGAGAATCTGCTTTTGCACGGTCACGTCGAGCGCCGTGGTGGGCTCGTCCGCGATCAGGACGCCCGGGCCGGCCGCGAGCGCCATCGCGATCATCGCGCGCTGGCGCAGTCCGCCCGAAAGCTGGTGCGGGTATTGCCTCGCGCGGCGCTCCGGCTCGGGAACGGCGGCGCGCGTGAGCGCATCGAGGGCGCGGCGGTGAATTTCGCCGCCGCTGAGGCTCGATTCGTGCACGCGGATCGCCTCTTCAATCTGCGCGCCGACGCGCAGGACGGGATTGAGCGCCGTCATCGGCTCCTGAAAAATCATCGCGATCTCGCGGCCGCGCACCGCGCGCATTTCGGCGGGCGCCGCAGCGATCAGGTTAGCGCCGCTGGTCTCAGCGTTGTTTCCATTGCGCGACGGCGAATGCAGCCACGCTTCGCCCTTGCGGCGCGCACCCGGCGGCTCGAGTCCCATCAGCGCGAGGGCCAGCATCGTCTTGCCCGAGCCGGATTCGCCGACGATGCCGAGCGTCTCGCCCTCGTCGAGCGAAAACGACACGTCGTTCACGGGACGGATCCAGCCAGCACGCGTCGGCAGTTCGACCGTCAGCCCGCGCACCTCGAGTCTTGCCGCCATGGGAACATCATATGTCTGCCGGAAAGCGATGCGGCGAAGTTTTGCAGCCTAGATTTCGTCCGCCGGCAATCAACGGCGGGCGAGAGGGATGACGAAACGGAGCGCCGTGTGCGTGTCGGAGAAGCGGCAGCCTTTGTGGTTGGGATGAGTTGTAGCGCGGAAACGGCAGGGGCGGGTCCG
>DATNIN010000006.1:0-38363 GCA_035604415.1 Candidatus Acidiferrales bacterium | reverse complement strand
ACGCCAGGTCTCCCTTGATGCAGGATGAAATCACAGCCACTCGTTGCAACTCTTTCTGGCTCAAGCGAAATGTCTCCCGGTTCATAGGGTGACATTTTCACTGGGCCGTTAAGGGGTGACAGAATTATTGGGCTAAGACATTACACGAATAACCACTTGACACGCGCATCGCACGCGCGTAGAAAAGTTTTCGTTATCCTCGCTTTCCGCGCAAACGATCCCAAATAGAAATTCCGCCTCGATCGCCGTACTCGACGCCTCACCACTCACTAATCACCAGTCACTGGAGTCTCCATGCCGAACTACAACGCACAGGTTCCGCCGTATTCGATTTTCCCCGGCGACGTCGCGCTCGCCTTCAATAGCGAAGCTCCTTCCGCCGGACAGGCCAGCCAGCAATTCGCCCTGCCGAGCTACGCCGGCTTTCCCGAGAACGGCCGCACGATCCGCTGGCAAACCATTTTCGGCACCGCGCCGTCGGCCGTCAGCATCGTCCTGCAAACCGCGATGACCGATTCCGACACTCAGTACACGACCATCGACACCTCCGCCGCCACCGCGGGCGAGGCGCGCACCGTGACGAACGTCCGCGCGAATTTCGTCCGTGCCAAGGTGTCGTCCATCACCGGTGGCTCCGGCATCATCGTCCAGATTCTCGGCTGACGTCGCAAGGGAAGTTCGTCGGTGCACGAAGGGGCGATGATTCTTGGCTGGCGCCCGCCACGGGAGATGTACTAGAGTCTGCCGTAACGGGAGGTGTAGCCATGTTGCGGCGATCCCTGCTGGCGCTCTCGCTAATCGTTCTCGCTTCTCCGCTCCTCTCGCAGACTGCCGCTCCTCCCGACCTCTCGGGGACGTGGGTTTTCAATGCCGCCAAGAGCAAACTAGCGAAAACAGTTGTGCTCCAGTCGGAGACGCTCGTCATCAAGTGCGCAGGCAACAGCATTCACGTCGCAATCGCGTGGGATGGCAAAGAATCAACCGAGATGTATGTGGTTGACGGTAAAGAGCACACCGACCTGAATGTGCAGGGCGGCGGCCAGTTGTATTCCAAAGCGCAGTGGAAGAAATCCACGCTGATAACAGAAACGGGTGGGCGGGTGAGGGGCATCGATGGCGGCGACTTCGAGATCATGCACGACAAAGTGCAGTGGACCCTATCCGCCGACGGCCGCACGCTGACCCGCGAGTTCGATGACCCCAAGCAAACCTTCGTTTACGACAAGCAATAGCCGCGCCGCAGCATCCTAGCCTTTCGCCCCTCACTCTCGCCCCTTTCTTCTCATGTCCCGCTGCATCGCACTCGTTCACCATAGCCGGGAGTCGCCCTCCTGGACGCCGTGCATTCGCGAAGCGATTCCGCGCCGGCTCTTCTGCGCGTTTCATCGCGACGCGCTCGACGGCGCGCTCCTCGGTTACTACTTCATGCTCGAAACCCGCCATGCCGAAAAACAACAACGCGAAAAAGCGCCCGGCGCACGCAAAATCCGCCGTCGTCGCAAAAAAGGTCTCCGCCGTAAGAAAGGCGCCGCGGAAACAAGCGCGGCGTCACTCCCCGACGACCCTCGCAGCAAAGCCCGCCCCGCACACAGCGGCGCCGCCGTCCGCGAACCTCACCCTCCCGAAGCGGCAGCGGCGCCGCCAGCGGATGTCCGTTGACGAAGCTCTTCGCAAAGAGGGAATGGGCGAACGCGAATACGCCGCCAGCCTGGGCAGGTTCGTCGCAAAGGTCGAAGGGAAAGATAAACAGCTGAAACTGATGCTCGACGGCATCAAGGAATGGGGGCGCCACTTCCAGGCGAAGCGCGCTTCCGATTCATCGGACTCGCACGACGCCCCCGTCATCGTCCAGCTCGTCCACAATGTCCCCCGCCCCGAGCGGCCCTCTCCCGCCTCTTCGTAGGGGCGCAGCATGCCGCGCCCGGCGAGCTTCCTTGGCGAAATGCCGCCCATTCGCCAACCGCGCCGAGTGCCGCCTGCCTTCGTAGGGGCACGATATATCGTGCCCGGCGCAGTTGCTTGGCGTGATGCCGCCCATCCGGCACCTGCGCCTGCCGCTCGGTGTTTCGCTTTTCCCTTTTCCCTTTTCCCTTTTCCACTTCGCGTCACTCCAAGGAGCCATCATGAGCGCAAGCAAGAAAACCATCGGCTACATCGTGCAGCTCGGAGGAATTGCGTCGTTCACGCTCGGCGCGATCTTCAGCGCGCACCACATTCCCATCGGCGCGGCCTTTCTCGGCGGCGCCGCGGCGTTTTACGTCGGACAGAAAATCCGTTCACTCACCTAACCACAGAGACACAGAGGCGCAGAGACAGGAATTCGGAAAAGGGAAAATAGAAAATGGGAAAGCCAGAGGCACTGCCGCGCTTAACCTCCGGTTGACTTATGTCCATTTTCTCTTTTCCACTTTCCATTTTCTGACACTTTCTGTGTCTCCGTGCCTCCGTGGCAAATCCCATGTCCACGACTGTCACATCCGGTGTCGAGCGGTGGCTTGACGACAAACAGCGCCGCGTCGAGATCGCCTACGATCCCTTCCCGCGGCAGCAAGCCTTCCACGCCTCGTCCGCGAAGTATCGCCTCTTCGGCGGCGCGGCCGGTCCGGGCAAATCGAAAGCGCTGCTGATGGAGACGATCGTCCAGGCGCACGAGCACCCGAACGCGAACACGCTGCTCCTCCGCCGCACTTTCTCCGAGCTCGAGCAATCGCTGCTGCTTTATTTCCGCCGCGACGTCCCGCGCGAGCTTTACAAGAGCTTCCACGAATCGAAGCACGTCGTCGAATGGCTCAACGGCTCGACCACGCGCTTCGGCTACTGCGCCGCCGAGAGCGACGTCTATCAGTATCAGGGCGCCGAATTTCTCTTCATCGGCATCGACGAGCTGACGCTTTTCACCTTGCGCCAGTGGCAATTCCTCACCAGCCGCAATCGCTGCCCCGTGCCTGGCGCGTTTCCGTGCATGGCCGGCGCGACCAATCCCGGCAACATCGGCCACGCCTGGGTGAAGTCGCTGTGGATCGATAGGCAGCCCGCGTCCGGAATGGAAAATCCCGCCGCGTACGATCCCTCCGATTACGATTTCATCCCCGCGCGCGTCGCCGACAATCCGATCTACGCGGGAGACGAGCAGTACCTGAAAACGCTGCGCGCGCTGCCGTCGCATCTGAAGCGCGCATTTCTCGACGGCGATTGGGACGTTTTCGCCGGACAGTATTTCGACAAATTCGAAGTGTCGCGCCACGTCGTCCGCGCCGAACAGATCTTCGCGAATCTTCGCGAAAAGCCCTGGCTCCCGCGCTGGATCTCGATCGACTGGGGCTTCGAGCACCCCGCCGCCGTCTATTGGCACGCGCAATTGCCAAGCGCGGTCGCACCTAGTAACGGGATCGCGGGGGCGGGTCTCAGACCCGCCCCTACGGATGCTTTGCAAGGTGAACCGCGCACAGACAAGAGTGTCTGTGCCACCAACCAGGTTGTCACGTACCGCGAATTCGTCACGCACCGCACGCCGCCGCGCGAACTTGCCCGCGAAATCATCGCCCGCAGCCTGTACAGCGTCCCGGTCCAACGAGACTCCGCAGGGGCGGGTTTCAAACCCGCCCCTGCGGGTACCATGTCCCACAGCCTTGTGGGTCAGGGCTTGAGCCCTGACATAACGGACAGTCGCGAAGCGCCGTCTTTTCTCCCGGGCTCTTCCGCCAAGACTGAGGGCGGACGACCCGGGAGCCCTTCCTTGCTGCCGGAGGCGCCTTTTCAGTCCAGTCCGCGCGAGCGGACGACGCCTGACTCCCCGCGCGAAAAGATCGACGCGATCTACCTCTCGCCCGATGCCTTCGCGCGCCGCACCGACGAAGCCTCGATCGCCGAGCAGATGGGTGACGTCTTCGTCGCCGCCGGCCTTCCGCGCCCCATCCCGGCGGACGACGACCGCGTCGGCGGCTGGATGCTGATGTATCAGATGCTCGACGCCGATGAACGGGGCCCCCAGGTCCCCGGTAAGGGGAGCCTGGGGGATCAGATCTGGCGCATCACCGACAATTGCATCGAGCTGATTCGCACGCTGCCGAATCTGGTGCGCGATTCCGCGCGCGTCGAAGACATCGAGAAAATGGACGGCGACGATCCCGCCGACGCCGCGCGCTACGGCCTGAAATCGCGCTACGCCGCTCGCCGCGGGGATCCCGACGGCTGGCGCTCGCACATGCCGCTCGCCGACCGCCTCGCCGCGCGCGTTCTCTCCGCCGACCCCACGATCCGCGCCATCCAAGCGCGCAAAGCCGCGCTCGATGAATCTCGCCGCTCGCATCCCGTCTCGTTCCTCCACCGCCGCCGGTAATGCGCATAGCGTTCGCCACTCAAGATGTAACTTGTGGTTAAATGCCCGGATGAAAGCGGCAGCGCTTTACTTAGTCACGGCTGTCGTGACCGGCGTCTACGTGTTTTACCTCGCCATGGAAACCATCTGGGGCGCACCCAGGTTTGCTCTGCACTACGTTTCGTTTTCTGGTTCATGCCTACTGGTAGTCGCGTCGATGGCCGCGCCTTTTCGTTGGCGTGCGGGCGCCATAGTCGCCCTCACCGGCTCCGCAGCTGTGTGGTGCTTCTTTGCCCCCGCTATCATTTACTGGACGATCATGCCTTTCACGTTCTGGGCCGGAATGAAGGATTCATTCTTGTTCCATGACTACGTTCCCGCCCTGGGCCCCTTGGTGTCTCCGATCCTCCTGACTGCTTCCACGACATACGCGATCTATTTGCTGAAATACTCTCAACGATCCTAGCAACCACTGAGGGTTGCTCTTCATGAATCTACGTCAAGTCTGGCGGCGCATCACGACGACTCGATACGCGCGCGCGCTCGAAGCCGAAGTCTCACGCCAGCGTGCAGAGGTCGCCCGGCAGGGCGCGGAGATCGACCGGCTGCGCGGCGAAAATCGCGCGCTGTTGAATTCGATTCTCGGCATCGCGGGCGTCCCGCCGATCCTTGTCACCGAGCCGCCAGCCCCGCTCTTCGTAGGGGCATCCGCCGCGGCGGATGCCCGTATGGATGCTTGGCGCGGAGCCGCCCATCCCGCAACCTCGCCCGGCGCCAATGGTGTCGGAGGGGCGCAGCCCGCCAGTGATTCAGGGCGGACGCCCGGTGCGGCGTCACCACCCTTCACCCACGTGCACGATCCCGCGGCCGCCGATTTCCCAGCCGATGGCAAAATTTCGCCAAGTTCTGTCGCCGGGCGTAGCAGTGCTACGCCCCTACAGAACCGATCACGGCTCGCCGCGCCCTTGCGACGGCGCTCGTGGCACCAGATCAACCGCATGCTCGAATTTGAATCAGCGAAGAAGGCCGTAACTAGTGATTAGTGATTCGTGGAAACCCGTCATCGGAGATGACATCTCGCGCGACGCGTCACGAATTACGAGTTACAAGTCACGAGTCACGCTTCGTCCTCTCACTCGTCACTAATCACCACTCACTAATCACGATTCCTGGAGACAGCCATGCCATTCATTCGCGGGCGTTATCACGTCAATCCAATCATGGGCGAAGCGCTCGAAGCGGCGCGCGAAGCCGAGGCCGCATTCCTTGCGCAACAACACCAGGCCAGCGACAACGGCAGCGCCAGCGCCACGGATTACGCAAATCCCACTGGCGACGCTTCCAACGCGCCTGACGTCAAAAGTCCCATCCATCGCGTCGACATCGAAGCCGCGGAAACCCTGCCGAATCATTCCGGCCGGGCCACGCGCGGATTCATCGCCCGTGTCCATCGCGCCGCTGTCACGGTTCCCGTAGGGGCGCAGCATGCTGCGCCCGGCGCTGATGCTTGGCAACGCTCCAGCCATCCGTCGCCGCCGCCCGAGACGCACGTCTTCTCCGACCACCGCGACCTCGTGAATTTGCTGCGCGACGAATTGGCGAAGGGCTAGGCCGCAGGGCGCATTCCGCCGCGGCGGACGCCCAGCGGAAATGCCTGGCGAGATGCCGGCGACTCTGCTGCATGGTCCGCCGGCGACGGTTTTGTGGCACAGACACTCCTGTCTGTTCCCTCCGCGCGTTCTTGGCAGAATGCCGCCAATCGCCTCAAGCGCGCTCCGCCGCACGCATGCTGGCACATGGCGCAGCCGTGCCAAGGATGTTTGCCGGGCGTAGCGATGCTACGCCCCTACGAAGAAAAACGTCGGCGACGATACCGCCCGCGCGCTCGTACTTCGCCCCTCATCCCTCACCCCCGCTCCGCCGCCGAATGGTCTAAGATGTCGAGCGGAGGCTTTCGCTGACTTGGGGTCATCGGACACGCCAACGGATTCGCAGCATGGCCCGCGCCGCGCCAAGCACCGGCACAGGCGCCGGGGTGTTCGCATGCCGGAGTACGCGCGTTGGGCGATCCCTTTTCTCCTGGCCTTGCTGCTCGTCACGCTCGCGTGGCGCGGCATTCGTTGGACGCTGCATCCCTCGCGAGAGCAGCGCGCAGCGCAAGCTTCCATCGCCGCTGATTCGGCGGCGTTGGCCGGCGCCGCATGGCAGCGCGACTTCATGGGCTCGCTCGACGAGGCTGCGCGCGAAGGCGGGGCAGGGAATTTCACCGCGTCGGAAATCGACGTGGACCGCGCCGAGTCGATCCTCACGGCCGCGCGATTGCAGTCCGCCGACGCGCAGCCCGATTTCTTCCGAGCGGCACTCGCGCAGCTAGATCGCGTCGTACAGCTGCGCCCCGACGACTCGCGTTTTCTCGAGCACGTCACGCAGGCGCGCATCTCGCTCGCCGAGCTGCGATCCTCGATGAATCCGCCGATCACCGTGCCGCCCGACGGAATTCCGAGCGTGACCACGAGCATCGTGAAGGGCACCGATCAGGCGCAACTCGTCACCACATTCTCAAAAGCCGTCCGGCTCACCGCGCCGCGCGAGATTGCGGCGAATCAGGTGATGGGACCGCCGCTGCTGGGTGGCAATTACTTGGACGCAACGCTCATGCCCGATACGGCGGAGATTCTTCTGCCGCCGTCGTCGCGCTCATTCGCGGACCATGTGCGCGTCGAGAACCTGACCATCGCGGGCGCGGCGCAGACTCTCGACGGGATTCGCTGGCGCAACGTGACGTTCGTTGGCACGCGGCTGCGCTACGAAGGCGGCGAGCTCGACCTGCAAAATGTTCACTGCGTGCGCTGCCGCTTCGGCTTCCCGTCCGACGACCGCGGCGCCCACATCGCCACCGCCCTCGCCCTCGGCCAGACCTCGATCACCCTCGACGCCCCGCCGCCCGCCCCGGCGCCGTAGGGACTGCCAACCCAACGATGGTTTTGTGGCACAGACACTCCTGTCTGTGCGCTCCGTGCATTATTTGCGCTATGCCGCCTATCCGACGGTGGTTTCGTAGCGGCGGCCTTTCCCGATTTGTGGGTCCCGATGGTCTTCATCGGGAAGGCCGGCGCTTTTGAACTGTGCCCACCTAAAGTTGGCCGCTACGAAGGCAACACCGACCTCCGGCGCCTGTTTATCTCCCTCTGCCGCCAAAGATGGCGATTAGCAGTAAGAACGCGCCGATCCCCACGGTAAATGGCGCGAACACGGGGGCAAACCAATGGTTGAGGTATACCAATCGGCCCCGAAGTAGGACCCCTAGGCCCGTGGAAAATATTCCTACACCGACAAGGGCGAGCATAACGCGCGCCCGCACCGTGAAGCGTATCGGCTCGTACTTTCGGCGCCTCATTGCCTAAGAACATAGCAGAACACCCGCATCCCGCCACAAGCGAGAAACGAATGCCCACACAGACACGAATTCCGAATGCGGATCCTTCAATCGTCCCGGTTGAAGGCCAACAGCAGATCCCTCGTCGGCCACAAGACGGCCTCGCTCGGGATGACAGCGCAGTGCAGGAAGCGCCGCTATACGGCGCGAACAACGAGCAGTTGCCCGACCGCCTGCAAGAGGCGTTGCGCCGGCTCGTACACCAATTCTCGACAGAATCGGAATCCTCGCGCCGCCAGGAAATCCGCCGCATCAAGCAGGCACACCAATTCTGGCGCGGCCTGCAATACCTCTGGTGGAGCGAGCGCGACCAGAACTGGCACCTGCCCTTCGAGCAGAAGCTCGCCGGCGGCAGCTCGGTCGAGGACATGCCGCGCTACGAATTCGTCACCAACATTTATCAGGCGTTCGGCCTCTCGCTCGTCTCCGTTCTCTCGCAGGACGTGCCGCGCGTGCGCTTTTTCCCAACGTCCGCGCAGGCCGAAGAGGACGTCGCCGCCGCGAAGGCCGCCACCGAAGTCGCGGGCCTCGTCGAGCGCAACAATCGCATCGGCAACCTGATCGTCGAGGAAGCATTCAATCTGTGGACCGGCGGGAAAGTCGGCGCGTACGTGCGCTTCGTCGTCGATGGCCAGCGCTTCGGATTTCATCCCGAGACGGAAATCGCCGCGCGCGAGATCAAGCTCGGCGCGGACGTGTACGTCTGCCCCGATTGCGGGCATGAGGGGCCCCCAGGTCGACGGCTAGTCGAGCCTGGGGGATCAGTCGTGCCCGGTGAACCTTCACCGAATGCGAGCCACGAGCGCGGTGCCTCGGCCGGTGAATTCCCGGAGGATGGCGAAACCTCGCCAAGTTCCATTGCCGGGCGTCCGCCGCGGCGGACTGCGCCCCTACGAACGCATTGCCCCCAGTGCGGCGCCCTGCTCACCGAGGAGGATTTCGTCGCGGCGGAAACGGTCACCGTGCCGACGGCCGAGACGCGCCTGCGCGTGCCCAACGGACAGGAAGTGATCACCATCGTCGGCGGCCTCGAATTGAAAACTCCGCCGTGGGCCAACGAGATGCACGAGTATCCGTACATCCAGTGGAACATGGAAGTTCACCAGGCGCGGCTGCGCGCGGCGTATCCGCACGCGGCGGACAAAATCGGCACTCCGGTCGCCACCAGCATGCAGCAATACGAACGCCTCGCGCGGCTGGCGCAATCGCAGGGCGGACCGGTCACCGAAGGCGGCGACTTCAATCCGAATCTCATCACGTTCCAGCGGACGTGGCTGCGCCCGTGGGCGTTTTTCTCGCTCGACGACAAATCGCTGCGCGATGAGCTGCTGCAACTATTCCCCGACGGCGCGTACGTCGCCTTCGCGGGCGACGCGTACTGCGAATCGCGCAACGAAAATATGGACGATCACTGGCGCGTCCTGCACGCGCTGCCCGGCGACGGATCGAGCGGCCGCCCCGCGCTCGGCGATTCGCTGATCAGCGTGCAGGAGCGTTTCAACACGCTCTCGAATCTGCAAATCGAAACCTACGAATACGGCATCCCTCCGATTTACGCCGATAGCGAAGTCCTCGATTTCGACGCGCTGCAAAGTCAGACCGCCGAGCCGGGCGCGCACTATCCGGCTCGCGCCAAGCCGGGACAATCCCTGGCAGCGGGATTCTTCCAGCCGGAGCCTGCGCAGGTGCCTGGCGATCTCGCGCAGCACGCCGCGAACTTGATGGGCCCGATCGCCCAATTTCTCACCGGCGCGTTCCCGGCGCTCTTCGGCGGCTCGATGGCCAACACCGACACCGCCGCCGGCTACTCGATGGCGCGCGATCAGGCCATGGGCCGCATCGGGCTTGTCTGGCGGCGGATGAAATTCTTTCACGCGGATATCATGCTGCTCGGGGTCGATTGCTTCCGGCGGAATCGTCCGAACGATGTGGAAGTCACGCTGCTCGGCGCGGGCTCGGCGTTCGAATCGAAATGGATTCGCCTCGCGGACCTGAAGGGCAATCTCTTCAGCTATCCCGAGACGGACGAGCAGTACCCGACGCTGTGGGCGCAGCAGCGCGCCGTGCTGATGCAACTGCTCGGGAGCAGCGATCCGCAGATTCAGAGCGTGCTCGCGCACCCGGAAAATATGGCGCTCGTCAAGCGCATGATCGGTCTCGAGGAGTTCGTCATCCCGGACGAGGAATCGCGCACGAAGCAGTACCGCGAAATCGCTCAGCTCGTCGCCGAGGCCCCCGTCGTCGTGCGTTCCGGCGATTCCGCCTCCGTAGGGGCGCAGTCCGCCGCGGCGGACGCCGGCGCAGATCCTTGGCAGGGCGCAGGCCATCCACCCTCGACTGTAGGGGCGGGTTTGAAACCCGCCCCTACCGCTGGGCCTGGTGACCACGTCGTCGAGGTCATCCTACCCAGCATCATGCCCGACGAATTTGCCGACAATCACGCCACCGAACTCGAAATCTGCATGCGCTGGTTTTCTGCCGACGCCGGCCAGGTCGCGAAGATCGAAGCCCCCGCCGGGTATGCAAATGTGCGCGCCCACGCCATGTTCCATCGCGAGTATCTGCTCAAGCAGCAGCGCCAGGCCGCCCAAGCGCAGTCCCAGCAATCGGCCCCGCCGCGTTCTTCGTAGGGGCGCAGCCGGCCGCGGCGGATGCCCGGCACATGACCTTGGCGCGATGCCGCCCATTTACCTCGTTCGCAGTGGGAACGTGATCAAGCGGGTGGAAGGTGCTGAGTCATGCAATGAATCGTGTCGAGTCCCGGACTAGCGTTGGAACTCGACGGTGAGGACCATGTGGGTGGTGGTCGGCTTTCCGGCCGATTGCGCCGGTTCAAATTGCCAGAGCCCGACCGCTTGTTCCGCCGCATGTTGAAGCTGGCGCGGACCGGACAATACTTTTAATTCCGCCACGTTTCCTTTTTCGTCGATCACGGCGTCGAGCGTCACCACGTCGTCAATGTCGAGGCTTTTCGCCCAGTCCGGAAACGCCGGCTGAGGTCGCAACAGAATCTTTGCGGGAACGGTATCGAGAGAATCCGGCTCATCCGGTTTTCGATGCTTTGGCTGCGCGGCGGCTTCGCTGGACGCGAGCGTGTCTCGGCGCGCTGGCATTTGGGCGTCGGCCGGCGCGGGAGAGGTCTTCGCAACGGCGCTGCCCCATCCGCTGCCGACGGCTGCTGGTGCCGCGGCCGCAACTTTCGCAAGCTGGGCAGCAGGCTTTTGCGCGACAGCGCGCTGCGGCGCCTTCGATGATGCTCCCGCCGCTCCCGGAGCCACGGCGCCAACGGCAGAAGCTGGTCCGGACGAGTGCGAAGGAAGAGCGGGCGACGCCTTTGGTTTTGCCGGAGCCACGGCCGCTTGGGGCGGCGGGATTTCATGGACAAATGCGGGACGTATCGCGCGCCATATGAAAACGAGCGCTATTGCGATCAGGACGCACGCGACGATTTCGACGACGACTGCGTTTTTTCCGGTTGTCAGCCTGTCCGATAAGGGCACTCGTATCGGAACGACTTCTGGCTCGCTTGCGGCGTCGGCAGGTGTCGCGCCTTCCGGTGCATCCTTGGATGCGGCGTCTCGATGAATCTTTCCGGCTTGACTCTCTTTTGCGGCTGCGTACTTGGCGAGTCTGGCATCCCTCGCCATCATGGCGGCGAGATGCTGCTGGAACTTCGGGTCGTTCGGATCCGCGGCATCCTGCGGATGAGATAACGCGTCTGCCGTCCCGGGTGAAGGGAGCGACGTTGGCGCAGCCTCCATTGTCCGAAGGGCAGCGTCGATCTCTTCGCCGGTTGGCGCCCTCCATTCTTCGCTCGGCGCGGTCGCGGACGCAGCAGGCGCAGTTTCCGGAACCGGCTCATATGCCGGAACGATCTCTTCGTGGGGTGGCGACATCGTCACCGTGGAGGCGGTCGAGCTCATCATCGCCAGCGGATTCTCAGACGATTCTGGAGCAGGTTCTGGAGCTGGCGCTGGCACCGGTTCTTGCGCCGGCATCATCTCCGCGGCGGGTTGCGGATTCTGCGCGCTCGCCTCGGGCTGCTCGACGACGGCTTCCCAGAATCCGGGCGCGACGGCCGTAAATTCCAGTTCCGTGTGGCCCGTCTCGCCCTCCGCCGGCGCCTCCAGCACCTTGCACAGAATTTCTCTTTTGTTCTGCTCGTTGTGAAGAAAAACGACCTGTCCGACCACGAGCTTCAACCGCAGATTCAGCACGGCGCCGTTGTCGAATACGAGTGTGGTTGTCGCGTTCTCGGTGAATAGTTCGCGACGGCCCGTCTCGTCGGCGGTCTTCGCCCCCTGGAGTATGACCGGAACTTCCAGGGCCTGTGCTTGAGCAATTCGTGCGGCATCAGGCATGCGCTTTCGCCCCGTTCGCCGGAATCTGTGCCACCGGTGTTCTGTCCCCCGTGTTGGATCGGCCCGCGGGCGTGCCGCAGCCTGCCGTCCCTCCCTATATGCTGCAGCCCAAGGCCGTCGGCGGCAATAGTCCTTATGTACCCATGTTTTGCGAGGGTTACCCACACCTTAATACGACCCTGTGGCTGGTACCGTCCCAACTTGCCTCGACAAGCTTGGTTGTCAGCCAACTGGCCTCTCGGCGTGCCAGCCAAATCGAACTCTCTTGACCAGAAAAGTTGGAACGGCACTAGTCGATGCGGGGCAGCTGCTGCGTCATGCAATGAATCGTGCCGAGGCCAAGGACGAGGTCGCGGCAATAGATGGGCACGATTTTGCGGGCAGGGAAGAGTTTTGCGAGCGTGTTCAGCGCGATGCGGTCGGCGGGATCGTTGAACGTGGGCACGAGGACGATGCCGTTCGCGATGTAGAAATTGGCGTAGCTCGCGGGCAGGCGCTGTCCCGCGAAATAGACGGGCGCGGGCATGGGCAGCGTTTCGACGCGCAGCGGCCGCCCGTCCTGGTCTTTCATCTCGCGCAGCAGCGCGAAGTTTTCCTGAAGCGGCGCGTAATTCTCCTCCGTGGGATCCTGCTCCACCACGGTCACCACGGTCGTCGGATCGACGAAGCGCGCGAGGTCATCGACGTGGCCGTGCGTATCGTCGCCGGCGATGCCGCGATTCAGCCATAGGACGTTCGTCACTCCCAGGTATTTTCCAAAGATTTCCGCGTAATCCTCGCGCGTGAATCCAGGATTCCGCTCCTGCGTTTTGCCGAGCAGGCATTCTTCGGTGGTCAGTAGCGTGCCGACGCCATTCACGTCGATCGCGCCGGCTTCGAGCACCACGCGCCGTCCCTTGTGCTCCGGCAGCACGACGCGGCGCTTCAGCTTCGCGTTCGCCCGCGAGATCACTTTCGCGTCTTTCTTGTAGTCGTCGTATTTCGCCCAGCCGTTGAAGACGAAATTGAGCAGCGCGCTTTTCTCTGTCTCATCCGCCACCGCAATCGGACCGGAATCGCGCATCCATCCGCGGTCGGTCGGGATGCGGAAGAACGTGACCATGCCGATATCGGCGCCCGCTTTTCGGAGCACGCCCTTCGCGCGCGCCTCCGCCGCAGCGCTTTCGACGAGGAGAAATACGCGCTCCACGCGCGCGAGATGCCTCACGATTTCGGCGAACGCCCACGGAATCGGCGAAAACTTTCCCGGCCAGTCGGTGAGCTCGTGCGGCCAGCCGAGCCACGTCGCTTCGTGCGTCTCCCATTCGGCGGGCATGCGGAAATTCGTTTCAGTCGGCAAGGTTGCGTGGAATCCCTTCGCAGGTTTCTATCAGTGTGGACGTTGTAGGGGCGGGTTTGAAACCCGCCCCTGCGGCCGAAAGGCAAACTCGCGTGCGGGTTTTTCGGCGCGGCATTACTTCCCAAGCCAGCGGCTGAGGATCGGCTCGTAGGCGTCGACGCGGCGGTCGCGCAGGAACGGCCAGTTCCGCCGCGTGTCCTCGCTTTTCGCGGGATCGCATTCGACGACCAGGATTTCTTCCTTGTCGTTCGGCGCCTCGGCCACGATCTGCCCGAACGGATCGGCAACGAACGAACCGCCCCAGAACTCGAGCCCCGCATCACCCGCCGAACGAAGGGCTACCAGATCCCCGGTGCGGGGAGCCTGGGAGATCGGACCGCCCTCGAATCCGACGCGATTCACCACCGCGACGTACACGCCGTTCGCGATCGCGTGCGCGCGCTGAATCGTGCGCCAGGCGTCGAGCTGCGCCGCGCCGAATTCCTTTTTCTCCGCCGGATGCCAGCCGATGCTCGTGGGATAGAAAATCACCTGCGCGCCGCCCAGCGCCACCGCGCGCGAGCCTTCCGGGTACCACTGATCCCAGCAGATTTGCACGCCGATGCGTCCGTAGCGCGTGTCGAACGTGGGAAATCCGAGATCGCCGGGCGTGAAATAGAATTTCTCGTAGTAGAGCGGATCGTCCGGAATGTGCATCTTGCGGTATTTGCCGAGGAACGTGCCGTCTGCGTCGATCACCGCGCACGTGTTGTGATAGAGCCCCGCGGCGCGGCGTTCGAAGAGGGAAGCGACAATCGCGACTTTGCTTTCGCGCGCCACTTTCGCCAGCGCTTCGGTGGTCGGGCCGGGCACGGCTTCGGCCAGGTCGAACAGCGCGGCATCTTCCTTGCGACAGAAATATTCGCCGCGAAAAAGCTCGTCCATGCAGACGATTTGCGCCCCACGCTTGGCCGCCTCACGGATTTTCTCGCTCGCACGCGCGAGATTTTCGTCGGCGTCCTTCGTGCTGCGCATTTGCACGAGCCCGATTACGAATTTGTCGCTCATCTGCGACATCGTACCATCGAAAAGATTAAACGCAGAGACCGCAGAGCGGGCGCAGTCCCGAAACATCGGGATCGCGGAGGAAATAGAAGAGAATGCGAAAAGGGGCGTCCTCAGCGGACGCCCCTGCGGCCTGCCTTGCTATTGAGAGGGTGAATTAAAACGAGCGTTCGATATTGCCGTTCGACATGCGCGACGCGCCGTACGCGCTCTTCATCGAAGGCGGCGGCGCGACCAGCCTTACCACGTGCAGCAGCCGCTCGGGCTGGAACGGCTTGGCCATGCAGACCACCGCGCCGAGCTGATGGCTCGCCGAGTAATCCGCGGGATGCGCTCCGCGCGTCAGCAGAATCACGGGCACGGTCTGCAAGCGGTCGTTGCGCTTGATGATCAGGCAGAGGTCGTGGCCGGACATGTCCCCGGCTTCGACTTCGGCAATGAACGCGGCCGGGATCGTGGTGCGCAGAATCTCCAAAGCCTCCTGCGCCGTCGGCACGATCACGACGGTGTAACCGTCCTGCTGAAGCACGTTGCGCATGATTTCCGCCGTGCGCGTATCGGACTCGACGGCAAGCACCATCGATTGCGGCCCCTGCGCCGCCGTTCCGCCGACCGCGCCGGCATCGAACGCGTGCCCGGGTCCCTTGTGGTCCATCTTGGCTTCGTGCTTCGCGGTCTGAAACTGCACGGCAATGGCGTGCTTGCCGGCCGGCACGTCGCTCACGCGAACGATGTCGGCCAGTTGCGCCGTGTTCAGCGCGGCCGCTTCGGTCGAGTACGGAAAGATCACCTCGACCTGCTGGCCTTTCCAGTAGCCCGGGCGCTTGGAGTGAAAGAGCAGGCCGTCGCGCGAGACGTCCACGCTCATGCAAACTTCGTCAAAGTTTTCCGCGCCGTTTATCACGCGGACGTGCACCTGCGCGGAAATCTTGGCGCGCCGGCGTCTGCGGCGCTCGATGGGGCTCTGCCCACTCTGCGCGGCGGCCCCGGATGGCTTCACTTTTTCTTCTACGGATCCAACGGTTGTCGTCGTATTCATGTCCAGCACCTCAGAATCTATTGCGGGGCGTTGCTGGTGTCCCCCATGGACGGCCAGATGTCTTCCCCTGCTGGACTGAATTTATCGGTAGCCCGCTGCGCGCGGAATAGTACGAAGGTTACAATTTCTCGAATGGTGGGCGCGTTTGGCGCGATGCTAAGTCCCGTAGGTACTATGCGTTAGCGTCCTTCCGTAGAACCGTCTTACCGTCACGCCTTATCGCGAGTCGCTCCCGCCCGCTCGTTCACGCCCTTTGATGGAGGTTTTCAGCATGCCCACCGCACCCGCAGCCACGCACGAAGCTCCCGCAGCTCCCGCGCAAACACGCTCCCGAGGATTCGGGACCGCCCCCGCGCGTCCGGGTCAGCCTTCGCCCTACAGCGAATCCCATCGCCCCACCGACGACGAAATCCTCGGCCTTGATTCTGCCCATACGGCAACCGCGCCCGAAGCGGACAACACCGCCGAAACCAATCGCGACACCGTAGGGGCGGGTTTCAAACCCGCCCCTACGAATCCGGAGGACGACGATTCAGCCGCGCTACCCGAAAATCTCCGCGCCGCACTCGACGCCAATCCTGAACTCCGCCGTGCCTGGCAGGACGCGCAATCCTATCGCGAGACGTTCTCCACTCCCGAAGAAGCCCGCGCCGCGACCGCCCTCCTCTCCGACCTCGATCGCATGGACGCGCTTTTCTTCTCGCGCCGCCCGGAAGATCACGCCGAACTCGCTCGCGCCGTCGCCGCGCTCGACCCGGCCGCCTTCGCCTCCCTCGCGCAGGCAATGAATGGCTTGGCCACCGAGGCACTGAGCCACAGAGAAAACCGAGCAGGGAACCCCAGCTCATCGTCAGCGCCTCGCACTCGGCCTGTCATTCCGAACGCCCCTGCACAGTCCGGGGCGGAGGAATCTGCTGTTGGTTCGGAAGTGCAAAACCAGATCCCTCGTCGGCCACAAGACGGCCTCACTCGGGATGACAACGTGCAGGAAGGGCTCCCGGGTCGACGGTTAGCCGAGCCTGGGAGATCGGACGGCACCGCTCCCAGCCAAGCTCAAGCCGAATTCTTCCATGCGACGAACGCGGCGGCGGTCGAAGGCGTCCTCGACGTGATCGAATCGCAGGTCGAACGCCTGTTGCCCGATGGCGTCTCGAAAAGCGCGCGCAACCGCATGGTCGGCGAAATCTACCGCGAACTCGACACGACGCTCCGTTCGAATCGCCAGCTTTCCCAGCAGATGCGCGACGCGTTCAGGTCCGGCTCGCTCGATGCCGAGCACGAACGCGCGATCGTTTCGCTGATCACCGGACGCGCGCGACAGGCGCTGCCCGGCGTCGCCAAGCGCGTCCTCAACGAATGGACATCCACCGTTGTCGCCGCGAATCACGACCGCCGCGCACGCCAGCGCGCCGCCGAGCGCCGCGTCGATATCGCCGGCTCGAGCGGTGGAGGGAACGATGGCTCGCGCTCGATGGGCCCGCGCGACGTCGACTATGCCCGCATGTCCGACTCCGACATCTTGAATTTGTAACGAATGAAAGTGAACCGGCGCACCGAGGTCGGCGTCACCTGTTAGCGAACATCCATTGCCACTGGACGCCTTCGTATTCGATGGCTTTGCCCCAGCACAGTCGAGGAGCAAGGCGCACGCTCCCGAAGGAATTCAGTGCAGCGGACTTGGCGGTCCCATCGGGAAGGAGTTCTCGAAGGTCGACGATTTGCCCGTCGGCCGATACCCGGTAGTACAGCGCGAGGAGACTGGAATTCGGTGTAGGTGGCCGGTAAAAAGCATTGCCCACATAGTCAGACGTTCCAGGCTTTCTCTCGATATCCGGTTGTGCGCACCAGCCGTACGCAGTTGCCCTAGACGGGGGCGTGAAGACATCGTCCGTGAAGCGGCTGACGATCTCCATTTTCTCCGCATGTACTTCAAGGCTCTCCTCGGCAATCGTCGAGCGAAAATGCGTCGGATAGCGAGCCGGGCCCACCTTCGCAAAGTCGTCACTCAGCACGTGCATCTGCACATCTCCGAAACGCTCGCTCGATTCGTAGGACCGCATTTCTCCGCTCGCGGCGTCCAGGCAAGCCGTCGGACGGCCTGACGGACCGTCGATCTCGATGCAAGTCCGGGCAGAAGAGTCGCTCGTACCCGCGTAAACTTTCGTTACCTTGGGATGCTCCTCTTCCCCGCCGGAGAGACCAGAGAACACGAGTTCCCGCACTCTCCACAGCTGATATGGCAGATAGGGCGTATTTCGCAGGACATAGCGCGTGTCCCCCACCCAGAGGCTCGACGCGCTCAGTGAACCCAGCCGGAACTCTTCTCGCATGCGGTCTGGAGCCTCCCACAAAACCTCGTACGTGCCGTCCATCACGCTCGCCCCGACTGAGTAATGCACCTTCGACACAAAATGAAACGGCGGACTGCCTGGCTCGGTGATCCGCGCTTGCGAGGCAGCCTTTGCGAGAAGGTCGGCGGCCTGCTTCTTTGTTGGCAGCGATTGCGCGTTCACGCGCACCACGGCTAGCGTGATCGTAGCGAGCGCAGACAGGGCGATCGTGGTGAGTGTTCGCCGCATGACTTAGCGCCTACGTTAACACCAGGGGCGCGACGAAACAAGTTGCCGCGTCACCGAAGGCCGTCGCTACATAAGAGGTCTCGATTTCCCTTCACTCATCCGTAACGGACATCCCGCCACTTGCCACTGGCCACAAGTCACGAATCACGCCTCACAGATTCTTGCGGCCGGTGGCGAGCTTGTAATTGTAGATCGCCTGCGCGAGATCCCCGGCGAACCCTTGCGCTTGCGACAGCGTCATCGACGGTGGCAGCTTCAGCAGACCCGCACCCGCGAGATTGTTCACCATCGCCATCACGTTGGCATTCACCAGCGTCCAGTTCACCACGCCGTTCGACGTGGCCGTGGTGATGTAGGAATCCGTAATACGAATAAAGAATCCCGGCGACAGCATGATGCCGTTGGTTTCGTTCATCGACGAAACCATGTCGAGCGACAGCCATTTCAGCTGCTGCTCGTTCACCTCCGCCGGGATGGTGAGCAGGTCGTTGAGGATTTCCGCGTGAACGATGGCGTACACCGCGGCCTGCTGCGCCGCGATGTTCGCGGTGCCATCCGCGTTAGTGGGAGGCATCGCGTCCGCGATGGCGCTGGACATGCCGGCGAGGACCAGGTACGCCTGCTG
This sequence comes from Candidatus Acidiferrales bacterium, assembly GCA_035604415.1. Classification (GTDB taxonomy): domain Bacteria; phylum Acidobacteriota; class Terriglobia; order Acidiferrales; family UBA7541; genus Palsa-295. The sequence goes on along the minus strand of DATNIN010000006.1, from coordinate 19,622 downwards.
CGCTTGCAGCACCTTTGAGATGGCCACACCGTAGGACTTGAACTGCGACATGGTCATGCCATACCGCAGCGAAGTTAGGTTGGTTCTTACGGCATTCCCAACGAAGCACTGCACCGCGGCATCCTGGCTCCCAGTGCAATTCTGTGCGCGCGCGGGCTGCTCCGCCAGTGCGATTGCGGTCAGACACACCCATACCGCTGCGAATTGTCGAATTCTCATTTTGCAGACCCCCAGTTAGAGATTGTTGGCGTGTCTGCGAAGGCGGGAACGCGGAGCGCGCGCTGGCCCAGACTTTGTCCAGCGCCGGCATCATCTCGCTCGACGCGCGGCGCCACAACTGTTCGTGGGTGCAGGTTGCGGCCAGTGCCGCAGCGCTGTCCCACATTGCGGGCGCCGCCTTGCCTTTGCGACCCCACTGATTCCTTGCCAACGTCCGTGAAGGACATCCCAGCACGACAACAAATTCGATGCTGCGCCCGGTTGAGGGCAGCGTCACGCCAAAGGGGAATCCAACAACATGGCACAAATGCAGAACTCGCAATCGGTCGCGCTGCAACTCGAAAAGGTCCGCGACAAACTTCCGCTGCTCTACGAACGGGACGACATCCTGCTGACCATGATCCAGCAGCGCGGCGACGTGGAACGCGTCAGCGCGCGCAACATGCGGCTTCCGCTGCAAATCCGTCCGGGAGGCAAGGCCGGCCTCGCCAATATGGACGGCGGCGACCTGGGCCGCGGCTCGGGCACCATCTACGACGTCGCGCAGGTGACGCCCGTATTTTTCCGCCACGCCGTCGAAATCACCAAGCTCGTCGAGTACGCGAGCAACGCTCCCGAAAAAGCCGTCGAGAACGCCGCCAAGCGCGAAGTGAAAAACGCGATGGTGCAGTTCCGTTCGTTCCTCGACAAGCTGATGCAGACCAACGGCAACGGCGTTCTCGGCACGATCAGCACCGTCACCACGAGCGGGCTGCCTTCCGGCGTCGCCGCGCAGTTCACGATGGCGAAGCCGCCCGGCGCGCAGCTCTTCTACTACAACGAGACCGTGCAGGTGTACGACTCGACGCTCACCACGAATCGCGGCTCGGCCAACGTCCTGCTCGTCGATCCCTTCAACTCGCTCATTCAGGTGGACGCGCTTCCCAGCGGCACCACGGCCACCGACGTGATCGTCCACGACGGCCTCACCGGCTCTTCGCCCGTCTCGCTCTTCGGCATCCTCTATCACCAGTCGAACGCGACCACCGGCACGTGGCTCAACCTCAACCGCGCGACGTATCCGGTCGAGCTCGCCACGCCGCGCGTCAACGGCAACAACTCCGCGCTCACTCCCGGCGCCGTCCGCCTCGCGATCAATAAAGTGCGCAAGGCTCTCGGCACCAACCAAGTGAGCAAGCTGATCGCTTACACCTCGCTCGAGCAGGAGCACCAGTGGGAACAGCTCGGTGTCACAATTTCTCAAATCATCAAAGAGGGAGCGGGCGGGCGCGCGAGCGATCTCGATCTGCTCTTCACCGGCGAGAAGTCGATGGCGGGCGTGCCCATCAAGTCGAGCATCAACGCGAATCAATCGCGCGTGGATTTCCTCGATCTCTCGCACTGGGGACGCGCCGTGATGCAGGACATCGACTTCTACGATGTCGGCGGGCAAACGGTGTTCCCGATTTACGGCGCGAGCGGAGGCCTCGCTTCGGCGTACATCTTCTACTTCGTGACCGGATTTCAGGTGTGGAACGAGTCGCCCCGCAGCGGCGCCTTCATCGACAACCTCGCCATCCCGACCGGGTACTGATTTACGTAGCGCCGGCATCTTGCCGGCGGTGTCGGTTTCCGCACGCGTGGCGGAAAATCGCCGGCGAGGACGCCGGCGCTACGAAGTCACCGTTGTCATCCCGAACCCAGCCGCGCTGTTTGCGGATGTCGGTGAGGGATCTGCTTTTGCTTCTCGCCACCAATTCCAGAAGCAGATCCCTCGTCGGCCTTCGGCGCAATGCCGGCCGATGGCCTCACTCGGGATGACAGCGCGCGTTGTGGGTCTTCGTAGGGGTACAGTCCGTCGAGGTCTTCAGCGCGGCACGCAACGGATACCGGTGCCGTGCTGAAGCACGGCGCTACATTCAAATCTCGTCACCGGTTGACCATCCACACCTTCGGCGATACCATCCGCGCTTCACCACGAAGCTCACGCGCGGAGGTTTATCCACATGAAGGCACGATTCGGGGTGGCGGCAATTCTAGCGATCGCAATCCTCGCGGCGCCGCGCGCTTCGGCGCAGCAGATGGCGTCCTATCACTGCGTTGCCACGTCCGTCACGCCCGGTGCCTCACACGTCACCGTGTACGTCAGCCAGCTGATTCCGATGGAGGCAAATCAACGCGTCGCGATCAGTGGCGCGTGGGCCACGTACATCAAGGCGAACTATCACCTCGAAGCAACCTCAACGACATACTGCCAGCCGCTCAGCACGAATCCCGCGATGCAGGAGCAGGTCCTCACCGCCGAAGAAAACGTTTGGAAGACGCAGGGCTGGGAAGTGGTCCAGGTGACCTGGAAGCCGGGACAAGCCGCGAGCTCCGCTTCGGCCGAATCGCTCTATTCCGCGGCGCCCGGGCCGGGAGGAGTGGCCCCGCCGCCGACGGCCGCGACTCCGGCGCCTGCGCCAACTCAGCCCGGTGGGCCAAGCGCTTCGTACTGCTTCTCGGACGTCCGCAAGCCGACGATCTATTTCAGCGACGCGTTCGATACGGCGGACGTTCCCTCGAGCGCGCCGTATTCAAGCGCATTCACGAAATTCCTCGCGCAGAAGTACAAATACATCGGCGCGGTCACGTGCAAAACCACGGACACGATTTTCAACGCGCAGAATATGTACCGCGACCAGCGCGACACTTTGCAGAACAAGCAGATCGTCGAAACCGATTGGACCTATGAAGCACCAGCGCCCGGCGAAGCGGCAGCCGCACCCGCGGCGCCCGCTCCAGCCGCCTCAGCCGGCGTCACCCACACTGCGACAAGTCATAACGCGACCAGCCATACTGCGGTCGTCGCATCCGCGCCGCCACCGCCACCCGCCGCCGCAGCACCTGCCCCGCACGCTGCGACGGCTTCCGGAGCGGCTCACCATTACTACTGCGTTTCGAAGCCGGGCCAGGTGATCACCTATTTCAGCGCCGCGTTCGACTCCGCGGAAACGGACGCGAGGATCATCTCAGGGCGCTACGACGCGTTTCTCCAAACGCAATACCAGAGGAAGTCCAACGGCTTGTGGAGCTGTCCTGATTTACCCAGTCAGGCGGCGGCTCGGGCGGACTTACAGAAGCAAATCGACGCGTTGCGCACGACGAATCAGCAGGTCATCGAGACCGGCTGGACCTACGCCGCGCCGTAAAGCGCGCCCAGAAGCTCGCCTCATCGTATCCTGCGTTGACCGCGCGAAAACAAAAAGGGGCGACCGCCATGCTGGTCGCCCCTTATTTCCAATCCGACTTCCGCGCAACGAAACGAATCGACCTTCGCTCTAGTGGTGTCCGTCTCTTTCGTCATGCTGATCGTTGTGCTTGTCGTCGTGTATCTCGTGGCTCACGTGGTTCTGCTGGTGCTCGACCTGATGATGTTCCTGCGGCGTCAGCGTGCCGCCGTTGGCAGCGCGATCGTTGTGAACCTCGTGATGGATCCCCGCTTCCTGATGCTCCACGTGCGCGGTTTCGTGCGGCGTCATCTGCCCGGAACGAACTCCATTGGCGATGCGCTGCTGCTGGCGATTCTGGCGCTCATTCACCGAACCCATAGCCATGTTGTGCGGATTGCCATGATTTTCCGACGCCCATTGTCCATGATCCTGGCTGGCCGAGCGTTGGTGCGAGTACTGAGTTGAAGTCGGTTGGAAATGCTGCTCGTGCATCGCGACGCGTTCGTCATTCGTGGGCCGGGCGCGGACGCCGCCTTCGCCGTTGAAGCTGGCGCGATTCACGACCGTCGTGTTGCGGATCACCGTTCGGTCCTCATACACGTTGTGCACGACCGTCCGGTTCACGACCACCACCGCCGTGTTGTAGCGGAAGTGTTCGCCTTCCCAGCGTCCGCCGTAGAAGCCGACGCCGCCGTAACCGAAGCCGTAGTTAATGCCGCCATAGAAGCCGACGTGGGGTCCCCAGTAGCCCGCATGCCAGCCATAAGCGCCCCCTACAAAACCCCAATAGCCGGGCGTCCACAGCACGCCTGCCTGCGGCGGGGCCACCCACACTCCCGGCACCCAGTAGTAGCCTGCGGGACCGTAGGCCCAGTAGCCGGGCGTCCAAAGAAGGCCTTCCTCGGGGCAGGGCGGTTGCGTGTACACCGGGATCGCCGGCGGACCGATGTGAATCGCCACGCCCACGGAAACTTGCGCGAACGATACCGCGGGTATCGCGAAAAGTAATGCCAGAAGCAGAAGATGACGTGCTCTCAGGTGCGTGCGCATGCGTGAAATCCCCCTTCGCCTCGCTCCGCTCGGGCGGGCATTCGGCGGCTAATCGAGGCCCAGCCAGCTATGATTTAGTATGAAGCGGAATTGGCCGCGCCTCGAAAAAAACAGGCGCGCCCATATCCAATCGGTTAAACCCGGCGGACTCCAAAAGGTTGTGCGAGCGCTGCAGATGGGGCGCCCAGGTCGACGTAATGACAGGGCTCCCGAGGCCTCGGTAAGAGGCGCTCGGGAGATCAGCGAGCCTGGGGGATCAGTTGCGCTACGCTTTTTCTTCGCAGGGGCGCACCCCGCTCAGAGTGACTGCGCGAAGGGTGGGGAATTGGTGTTTTTCTTCGTAGGGGCACGATATATCCTGCCCGGCGCACGACCTTGGCTACGCTATGCCATTCGCTTCTGCGTGGGGAATCTCGTCCTACTTCGCTGCGCCGAGGAAGAACGCCCAATCGGGCGCATACGCCGGATTGCCCTGCGCGTCAAGCGGCGTAACGCCCGGCGCGGCCATGCTCAGGTGATACGCGTCGCCGCCCGGTCTTACGGGGTACGCCGGATTCGGCTCGAGCGTCAACACGCGGACGTGCCCCGGCGGAATTTTCAGCGCCACGTACGCCGGCTTCATCGCGTCGGCGCGCGATTCTTTCGCGTGATAGGCCGCGTACCAGCGATCGAGCGGCGTTTTGCTTGGCGACGTGACCCACGGCGCGAATTCCTTGGTCGCCTCCACGCGATCCCACGCACCCGAAAGCACGATCACGCGCGCGACCTTTTCCTTCTTCGCGATGTACGCGGCCATCCCCGCGCCCTGCGAGTGTCCCGCGACCGCGATGCGCGGCCAATCGGGCTTGCCACCTCGCAGATAGCGGCCCCAGCCTTCGTCGTGGTGATGCGCGTCGAGATATTGCAAAAGCTTCGTCAGCCGGTTGACGATCGACTCGGCCGGCAGGTCGTCGATATCCTTTGTGACATCGTCGCCGAACACGCGCTTCTGCCGGAAGCGGTCCGAGCACGCGGGATCAAGGTTTTTGCCGCACGTTGTTGGGACCGAAGCCGTGTTGTCGTATTCCAGGCCGATCACGCGGTACCCGGCCTTCGCGCCCGCCTCGAGGAACGGCCAGCCGCTCTCAGGCTTGCCTCCCGTGTACGGGAAAAAGACGAGCAGATTCGCGTTCTTCGCCACGCCATTCTTGAAGAGCACAAGGTTGTTTGCCGTGAATCGCTTGATTTGCGGATCGGCGTCGCTCGGCGAAACGGCGTACACCACGCCATCGGCGAGCTGCGGTAGCTGCGGCGCCGGCGCTTGCGCGATCCCGATGCTTCGGGATTGCGGCGCCGCGGGCGATGCATCCGGCTGATGCGGCAATGTAACGCTTTGCGCTTCGGAAATCCCGGCAACGCAGCACAATCCCGCGCACGCGATGAAACGCACAACTCGATTTCGCTCGCTTCGTGTTTTCATGACGGCAAGAGTTTACTCTCCGCGGAACCCTTGGAAAAGAGGATTGCAGAAGGGCGTCATTTCCCGAGCTCGCGCGGGCAACGAAACCAACATGAATTGAACCGCAGTTGACCCAATCCATAAGTTGACTTCGGCGGTACTGTTCGGCACAATCCCCCGCATCGCGATGCCCGGCCCGCCTTCCATGTTCGACGTGCCCCGCCCGGCGAGTTCCGTCGCTGAGCGCGGCGATTACATCCAACCGAATTTGGGACACGGGCTGCGGATCTGGTGGGCCTTCTATTGGCGAACCGTCCTCAGTTCGATGGCTGTCGCCGCCGGGGTAGATTACTTAATGTTGCGGCGCTTTTCGCACGGCCCGGCGACCGTGTTCATCTCAACGTACGGTGCTTATCTGCTTTACTACCTCGCCGCGTTCTTCATGATCGCGTATATCTTGCGCAAGAACTTCCGGCGCTTTCGGATCGTGTTGCTTTCAAACCGGGGCGGAGAAGGAGCTACGCCGCTCCCCCGAACGCTCCAACGCACGGCGCGAGTCTGGTGGGCCTTCAGTTGGCGAGCCGTGATTTACAGAATCATCGCCGCGGTTGCGGTGATGTTCCCATTGGGATGGACGATGGGATTTATCTCAGCCCTCCTACCGGGCCCCGTGGCTTCCGCGCTGATAAACTTGGTGGTGCAAATGGTCCTCGATGCAGTGGTGGGAATGTTTGTGATTTATTCGAATATTCTGGATGAAGCCATTTCGGATTTCCAGGTCACTCTATCGCCTCGCACGGCATCGACAAGCTCGCTCGCCGCGGCTGCGGTCCCCGAAGGCTAGGTTCGACGATCAGTCTGAAAGAATGAATCGTACTTAGGCTGCGCGACACCGCCGAAGAAGGGGATTGCAGCACGGCACGGCGCGCCGCGCTGAGCCGCTGGCGAGCCCGACCGATCACTTCTATCCAAATCCTCACTCCCCGGCGAGGGCTTTTGGCGGCACGCTGAGCGAGTCGCTGACCTCAAGCTCCGAGACGCGAAGACGCGTCACCGTCAGTTCGCCGATCTCCAGTGACTTCAATTTCGCGCGTCCGACAAACATTCTTCCGATCGCCATCCGGCCGATGGCCAACGCTCCGATCGCGAGCGCGCCGACCGCCACCGCGCCGACGGCGACGGCAACCGCCAGAGCTGTCGCGCTTCCGGTGCTGACGTGCTTCGTCGCTAGGGCCTTTTTCATGGATCACTCCTCCTGACTGTATTGTAAGTCCAGCTCGCATTCGCGTGTGGCCGAAACGCTGCGCGCGGACGACGTGCCGCCAGGATCCATGCCACCTCAAAGAAAAAGGGCCGCGGGAATCCGCGGCCCGTCGTGACTTAGCAGGTCTGTTGGCTACTGCTTGTCGTAAACCAGGGTGCTGGTGGTTTTGTTACCTTTGGCGTCGGTTGAGGTCGTGGTGACGGTGCGACTCTTACCGTCGGCCGAGATGACGATGCGACCGGTCAGCGAAGCTTTGCCGCCCTTCTTATTGGTAAACGTCAGGGTGTGGTCGTCGACCCGCGTATACGCTCGCGAATCGGCTGCCGGATCACCCGTGATGGGGTAATCTTTGCCGTCGAACTTTCCCGTCCACTCGCTGTGCGTGGGCTTGCCGTTGGCGTCGACACCGTCCACGGTGACTTTCACGCTGTCGCCTACGGCCGCGTAGACGCCGGTGATATTTTTCGCGGTTCCGGGGCTGATCTTGGACTTTGCCTCGTTCAGCTTCCAGGTGCCCATGATCGCGTCACCGGCGGCGTAGCACACCAATACGCCAACGAATAGCGTCGCGAGGGCGAGCAGGATCGGTATTCTCTTCATGTGATCTCCTTGTGTGGATTGCCCTTCAGGTCCGGGGAATTGCGGGCATCATACACCGCTTTCAGCTACGGTGCGTTGCTGGAATCGCCACCGATCCTCTGCCACGTTGACGGGCTCCTTCCACCGGGAGTAACATCAGCGCCTGAGCGTAGAAGCGGCGCGCGGGAGGATGCGATGACCAAGCTGTTCGCGGTTGCGGGTCTTTTGTCGGCGATGATTTTGGTCGCGCCGGCAGTGCGCGCGCAGGTGACGCTGAACTCGGTGCGAGTCGGCGCGCAAGACACTGCTGCATTGGCGAAGTTCTACGAGGCCGCGTTCGGCATGTTTGAGGTCAATCGCATCAGTGTGCCCGGAGGAGCGGAGATCTTCGTGAACTTTGGTGCGACGATCGACGCCGCAAAGGCCAACAAAAGCGAGCCGATCGTGATCACGCATCGCGATTCCGACGACCTGAAGGACCCGATTGCGCACGTGATCCTGAACGTGAAGGACATGGCGGCGACAGTCGCCGCCGTCAAGGCGGCTGGCGGCTCGATGGCCGGCGATCCTCGTGCGTTCGGAAACACCGGCATCCTCATAGGCATCGCGATCGATCCGGCCGGTAACCGCCTTGAGATGATTCAACGCCCATGAGTCAGCGCTTGGGCGCAAAATCAGCGCGCGGGAGGATGCCATGACCAAGCTGCTCGCGGTGGCGGGTTTGAGCGCAGCGATGATCTTGAGCGCGCCGGCGGTTCGCGCGCAAGACGACGCCGCGTTCTCCGACCCCACCGTCGCGATGGGAGCGGCCGTGGCGCCCGCGCAGACGATCGCTCCCGCCGACGTCCTGAAGCTGATGCAGGATAGGGACGCGAAAATCGCGCTGGTCGATACGCAGCCCGTTGACGGCTACGCCGAAGGACACATCCCCGGCGCGATCAACTATCCCTGGGTGATGCGGATCAAGTCCTTCCCGATCTCGCTTCCGCGCAACAAGACGCTGATCTTCTACGGCTCCTGCCCCAACGACACCACCGACATCGTGAAGCAGCTCGCGCAGTTCGGCTACTTCGACGTGAAGATCATGGACGGCGGATGGTACAAGTGGCTGGAACTGAAGTATCCCGCGGCCGGGACGAATCCCGCCGCTCCCGCTGCTGGGCCCGCACCAGCAGAAGTCTCGCAGCTCGCCGCCGCGCCCGCGAAATCTGGGAAGGCGATTACCTCCGCGAAGTGACGTGGTATCTACGGATCAAAATTATCTGCCGGCCTAGCTTCGGCCAACGTCCCGCCTACTGCTCGACTTCGATCTTCGCGTAATTGAACCGGACCTGCTCGAGCGGCGCTTCGGTGCCCTCATTCGTACCGCCCTGTCGAATCGAGATGACGCTCGCATCGGTCAGCTTGTACGTCAGCGTGGGCACATCATTCTTCGTCGTCAGGACGATATCGACCTCCGGCAGGACTTGATGGCTGGTCTGCGCCACGACCAATGCCATGGATGATCGGTCGTGTTCCTTCACGATGACGACGGGTCTGTGCACCAGCTTGGGCGCCGACGCGTGCGGATCGGATGCCTTCCGTGCGTTGCCGCCGGCTTTTGTGTCCTTCGTGCCGGATGTTGCGTCGCTGTTGGATTCCAGCTTTAAGGCCTCGATTTCGGAATCCGAAGGCATGTTCGCATACTGGAAAGGGATCCAGCCGTAGTGCGCCGGGTCAGTCGATTCACCGGGCATCGTACCTCTCGGCGTGACCACCCGCATGTAGCCGCGATTTTGCGCGCTGGCGGCGGTCCCCAGCAGGAGGCAAGCGCCGGCGATGATGATTCGCGCGGCGGCCATCCCGGGGGCGCGACGGCGGCAAAGGCGCGCCTCGCTCGCGGCCCGGCTTCGCGCTCGAATGGATATCTTCTCCGGGGTTGTCATGCCGTCCCTCCGATGAACCAAGCTTCTTCGATTCTCTTACGAATCTCCAGCCGCGCAACTCTCCTGTGATTCGAGTGCTACGAGAAACGCACGAGGCGCCCACCTCGATCCAGCGCCGCGTCACGCAAGCCGGTGGCGCCAATCGCTACGGCGAGCCCAACTTCCGCGTCGTATGGGGAGGCTCGCGCCTTGCGTGGATCGGCGGACGCTGGACCGACCGCGATCCTCATGGCAACGTGATCCGCGAAACGGTCGAGCTGCGGCAGGTCCCAAAATACTTGCCGCTCGACCGCTGGCACGTCGAGCGCTGGACGCCGCCCGAGCACTACGGCTCGCCCGAGCTGTGGTACGAGCAGACGATCGAAGTCGAGGACGGCATACGCATTCCGGCGCTCGGTCCGTACCCCGCGCGCGGCGAGTACGAGCACTGCTTCACGCTCGAAAGCGCGAGCGGCGAATTCATCCCACTGACGCCCGCGGCCTGCGACTGGATCGTGCGCGCGATCGAGTGGTCGCGCCGCCAGCTGAGCCAGGCGAAGCGGCTCGCCATCGCCGCGCGCGAAGCCCGCCGCGCCCGCGATTTTGACCGCGCCGCCGGCGATCGAGCCGAATGGGCATCGCTGTGCCAAGCATCAGCACCGGGCACGATGTATCGTGCCCCTACAACTGCATCTCGAATGGAACGGCATCTCCAACGGGAATCACGAGTTACAAGTTACGAATCACGCCTCACTCCCCCGAAAGGAAATCCCTTGCCCACCGAAACAGCAACGCCAGAAAAGCTTACCGGCCAGATAGGGCCCCCAGGTCGACGGCTAGTCGAGCCTGGGGGATCAGACGTCCCGCGCCCGCTCTCGCACTTCGGCAGCAGCCGCCGCGATATCCTCCCTCTCGCCCCCGCGCAGGCCGACACCGCCTCGACGGTCACGATCGCTTCCATCTCCGACCAGGACTGGTACGTCTCGCGCACGCACGGCGTCTATCACATCCCGGCGTGCGCCAAAACGGGGCCCCCAGGTCCCCGGCAAGATAGGGCTCCCGAGGCCTCGGCCAGAGGCGCTCGGGAGATCGTCGAGCCTGGGGGATCAGTCCCTTACGCACTGCTGCTGATCACGTCGCGCGGCGACGCGATCGACCTCGGCGACAACCGCCGCTACCCCTTCACGATCACCGCGCGCGAAATCGCCGAGGATCTTTTGCAGGACCTGCACGACCACGGCATCTTCGTCTGCGCCGGCGCGCGTCCCACGAGCGAAGAGCTTGCCGCCGCCACCGCCCGCCGCGACGCGTACTACCATCGGCTGATCGGCGAAGGCGACACGCTCTGGGCGCGCGGCCATTCGTTCCGCGAAATCTCGGACCTGCACCGCCGCGCCGCGATGACGCTGGGAGTCGAGCGCGAATGGGCGTACGTCCCGATGCGCATGAGCGAATGCCCCGCGTGCGGCGAGAAGGTGAAGACGGGCGTCGCCGTTTGCAAGCATTGCGGCGCGATCCTCGACGCCGAAAAGGCCGCGCTGCACGGCCTCGGCAAAGGTGCGGAAAACGCCCCCGCCGCCCCTCGCGGAAAGGGAACTGCAGGCCGTGCGGGCGAGAATCAATAGCGGTTGGAGAAGCTTGTAGGGGCGGGTTTCAAACCCGCCCCTACCGGGACCTTGATGTGTCGAATCGCGCTTAATCCGCAAGTCTACGTACACACAACCCTGTTCACGCCGTCCAACATCAGCGGATTTACAATCCACGGTGCAGTGCGATGGCTGCGCGAGGCAGAGAAGGGAAGGCGATGATGAGGATTTTCAGAGCGGGAATAGCCGTGCAGGCGAGCGCCCAGAACGTGCAAGTGGCGGAGCGTCGCCAAGTACGTTCGCCGGGCATCCGCCGCGGCGGATGCCGCTACGAGGACGCCCTGCGCGGCGCAGCGTTGCTTGTGGCCGTGGCAGTGCTTGGGCTATGGGCACCGCTCGCCCATGCGCAAGGGTCGCGGCACGACGACATCGTCTTTGGCCCCGGCGGGCATCCCGTCGCCGGCGCGACGGTGCGCGTCTGCACACCGTCCGCCACCGGCACGCCCTGCTCGCCGCTCGCGACGATCTACACGGACGCGACGCTCACCGTCCCAGCGATGAATCCCTTCCAGGCCGACGGCATCGGCAACTATCATTTCTACGCGCCGGCGGGCCGCTACATGGTGCAGATATCGAGCGCTCAGATCACCGGCACGGTGACGAATCGCGACGTCATTCTCCCCGCCGACCTTTCTTCCTCCGGCTCCGGCAACAACATCTCCGCGTTCGGCCTGACGCTCGGCGGAAACCTGACCGTCTCCGGCAACGCGACGATAAACGGCACGCTGACGACCTCGAACTTCAGCCCCACGACGCTGTCGCCCGGCACGCTCAACGTCACCGGAAACGAAAGCGTCGCCGGGCCGCGCCCGCGCGTGGACGTGACCGCCTACGGCGCGAAGGGCGACAACACGGCCGACGACACCGCGGCGATTCAGGCCGCGATCAACGCCGCATGCGCCGGAACCTATGGCGGCACGGTCTTCTTTCCTCCCGGCACGTACGAGGTCAGCCAGCCGCAGACGCCCTCAACCGCGCCTGTGTTCAATTTGCCGTGCCAGGGGCTGCATTTTCTCGGTACGGGAACGGAGCGCAGCGGCGGCTCGCCCTTTCCCCGCGCGCCTTTTTCGTGGATCGTGATGGGGCGTCCCGGCGCGAGCCCCAATGCCGCGCCCGTCTTCTTTCTCGGAAGCGGCACGCAGGGCACGACGTTTGAAAATCTTGCCATCCAGGGACGCAACCAGGCGGTCAGCATCTTCGCGAGCGGCCTCATCACGCTGAAAGGCGTCTGCCTCAGCACGGCGCCCTCGCCCACCGGGCAGGCGGACAACGTGCCGCTGAAAGTCACGAACATCATCTGGATCTGGATGTACGGCGGCTGCCTGCAATCGGCGAGCAACACGCTGCCCACCGCGCTCTTCACCGGAGAAACGCCGATCGGAGGCGATTCCGCGCTCGTTGGCCTGGTCCGCATGGAAGACGTGATCACGTCGGGCGGGGGATTTCAGTATATCCAGCGCGCGAACACCACCGGCGTGGGTCCCGGCAATTTCGTGTTTCGCAACGTCCTGCAAGAAAACACCGCGCAGGATTTCTTCGCGATCACCGCCACCGGCGGGGCCAACCTGCCGCTCTTTTCCTCGATGACGTTCGACCACGCGGAGCAGAGCGACACGGGATTGACCACGAACGCGGTGATCAGCCTGAACAATTCGGCGACGACTCTTTCCGGAGTCACCATCAACCATTCGCTCGGCGGCAACGGCGGCGTGAGCGGCCCCGCCATCCGCATCACGGCGGGGTCGCTGAACGACTACTCGGTCACGGGCTGCATCTCGGTGTGTTCGTTCACGGTGGTGGATGGCTCGGGCAATCCGGTCGCGGGCGGCTCCCGCCAGAATTACAACGGGTTCGACTACGTCACCGACACCTCGAATACCGACAACGGCAACGGCCGACTGGTGACGAGTTATTTCGATATCGAAGGCAACGACGACGGGACTTCCGCGCGGTTTTTCAAATCGGGAAGCGCCTACGCGTCGCTGGGGATCGATCCGGTCGGCGGCCTCATGTTCGCGAATCCCGCGACGAACGGGTTCAACGCGCAGGTCTCCCAGTCGAGCGCCCCGAATATCGACATCGCGTTCGCCACCGCGCTTCCGCCATCCGGCGTCGCGAGCACCGCGACCACCGGCGGCACGCTCGCCGCGGGAACTTACTACTACTACGTGGCCGCGAGCACGGCGAGCAATTGCAGCACGGCATCGGCGCTTTCCGCGCCGTCGGTGATTTCGTCCGGCGTGACCGTCGGCGGCGCGAATAACGCCGTCAGCGTCACGTGGACCGCATCGCCCGGCACGGGCACCACGCCGATCCTCGGTTACTGCGTCTTTCGATCGACGATCGCCGGCATCAACAAATTCTCGAACACGAGCGCGTTTATTTCCGGCGCCTCGACGACGAGCTTTACCGACACCGGCTTCACCGGCGGCCTGAATGCGTTCTTCACCAGCACGATGCAGGCGCAGCACCGCTTCACGCCCACTTCTCTCGGCGTGAACACCACCAGCCCGCAATTCAATCTGGACGTCAACGGCAGCGCCGCCGTCAATTCGCTCAACGGCGTGCAAAAGGCCGAGCGCTTTTCAGGCTCGGACGCCGCCGCGAAAATCAACGCGTGCCTCACGGCCGCATCGACCAGCTCCGGCGCCTGCGACGCGCGCGGCCTCACCGGCACGCTTACCGCGACCTCGCACATCGCGATTCCCGCCGCCACCACGCTGCTCTGGGGGCCGGCGCAGCTCACCGTGACGGACGCCACCACGCACGATGCCATCGAGCTGCTGGGCGACGGCTCGTCGCTCATCGGGCAGCAGGAAAGCGGCCTCGGCACCGTGCCGCGCCCAGACACTTCGGGCTACATCGCCTGCGGCGGCACCGGGTGCACGACGGTCGATAATCCGAACGCCGCCACGCGCAACGTCGACTGGGTCCACATTCAAGCGATGTATCTGCAAGCGACGGGCGCGTCTTCGGTAGTCCTCAACATGACCAGCGTGGGCCACGCCGATATCGAAAACAACCGCTTCGTTCTCGGCACCGGCGGCAATTCCTACGGAATCTTCGGCAACACTTCGACGGGAAATCTGGACTCGACCAACACGCTGATCAAGCACAACGAATTCGATCCGCAGAGCACAGGCGACACGTGCGCGTACCTCGCGGGCGTTTTCAACGTCGTCGTGCTCGAACAGAACAGTTGCTACCTCGCGCCCGGCGCCGGGCAGGGCTTCGTCCTCGCGAAGGATTCCAACGGCAACTATCCGAACAACGACGAATTCTACGGAAACGATTGCGAGACCGCGTCCACCGCGTTCAACCAGATCTGTTACAACATTATCGGCGCGCAGAGCGTGGTGATCGGCCCGAACAACCGCTGCGAGAACGTGTACAACTGTTTTCAATTCCCGGCGGATGGCTCGGCCGTCGGAATCCACCTGCTCGATCCCTACATCTCGCTTTCCTCGCACACGGTCGTGAAGCCCAACGAGCCTTCCACGTCGATGGTCGCGATCGATAACAACGGGCATAACTGGCTGCCCTCGATGCACTTCGGCTTGAACGACACGGCGGGACCGAACCTGCTAAACAATTCCGCGTTCGAGGGATGGAGCAACTCGACCACGCTCTACTACTGGGGCGGCGTGAGCGGCACGAACATCAATCAGGCCGGCAGCGGGATCTACTCGCAGAACGCGTCGTCCGGATCGCCCGCGGCGGACTCCTTCACGCAGGGCACGAACAATGTCGCGATCGGCGACAACGCCACCGCGGGCCTCGGAATCAATTCCGGCTGCATTCAGGTGGACGCGACGATGAACTACACGCTCGCGTTCCGCGTCGCGGCGGCGTCCACCGGCATCGCGTTCCGCCCGGGCTTCCGCTTCTATTCCGACGCGAATTGCACCGAGGGCAACCGCATCACCAGCGCGTCATCGAACGCGCGCGTCCTCACTCCCGCCAACTACGCCGGCGACTCCAATACCGCGATCAACGGCGCCAACTGGCAGAGCACCAACGCCTCGCTCACCTACAACAACGGCATCACCTGCAATTGCAACGTCAGCGGCGCGGACTGGAACGTGGCCACGGCGAACCTCTGGACCGCGAGCCGCAACTACGCCATCACGTTTCGCGTTCCCAATGCCTATGCGCTCTCTTCGACCATCGCGCACTCGATGCGCGTCTTCATCCTCGAAAACACCGCCGCAAATCCCAACAAGATTTACGTGGACGACATCACGCTGAGCCAGGGCTCTGCGAGTCCGAATATTCCGCAGCCCGCATCGCTGAGCAGCACGAACCCCACCGTGTACGGCAATCTCACGGTCGCGGGGAATCTCACGGTTGGCGCGCTGCCCGCCACGCTGACGAGCGGAAGCCCCACGGCAGGGAACTGCGCGGCGTTCGCGTCCACCACCACGAACGTGCAGGACGCCGGCTCGCCGTGCCCCGCGCTGTTTACGAAATATGCGATGGGCTTCGTCACCGGCGGGCAGGCGCCCAGCTCGACGAACGCGATCAACACGTCGGTGATTTACCTGCCGAACATTCAATTCTCGAAGATTGCCGTGGACGTCTCGACCACGGATTCGAGCACGAGCGATTTCTACAGTTGGGCGATCACGGACGCGTCCGGCAACGTGAAGTGCTCCGTCACGGCGGTGAACATTACGGCGGGAGGCGCGAGCGACCAATCGTGCACGCAGGGCACCGTCACGCTCGCCGGCGGCGCGTACATCTTCGCGTTCACCGGCAACGCGACCACCGGAAAAATCGCCTACAGCGGTACCGCTCCGCTTGCGCTTTCGAGCGCCACCTCCAGCTCGACCAGCTCCAGCGGCGCGATGACGTTCCCGATCTCGATTCCGTCCGCCGGCGTCACCTACAGCGGCTACGGCATGCCCGCGATTATTCTTCACTAGCGGCTCGACGGGTTGCCGCAGGCGTTCACACAATGATATATAACTGCAGTAGGTAACGCGCTATGAAACTCCTGTCGGCCCTTAGGCCGCGAGAGCTGCTGAAGGTTCTCGATCTGTGCACAACGTTCTTTCTCGATGCCGCAGTTCTCGTATTCGTATTTCCGATTCTCGATACGGTCGTCCAGCATGGCGGCCAGGAACTAACGCCACGCTTATTCTTCGGGACGCTTGCGATTTCAGGTGTATTCTTTGTTCTGGCCATCGTAATGGGCATCATGATGGCGAGGAGAGAAGTGGAATGACGGCAATGGAAGTGGCGCTCGGCACTTTGCTATTCGCGCTCTGCGTGTTCACGATTGGTGCGCTGGCCAACCGTTCGCTGCGCAAACTCGAGGACGCACGGAAACAGAAAGATGTACCGCGCTACGCCGCGGCACACCAAAGCTTCGGATCGCGGTAACGTCCCTGCATTCCTCTCCCGCACCTGAATTTCTCTGCGGTCTCCGTGCGTTCTCCGCGATCTCTGTGTTTTAGCTTTTCGAAAAGCTCACCACAGAGAACACAGAGTCCCACAGAGGGCACGGAGAAGCCTCCACGGGGGTTCCCCCATGAACATACGGATCTGGATCAAAGGCGTCGCCGCCGCGGCGGTTTCCGGCGGCGCGAACGGGATCGTCACAGGCTTCGCCGCCATCGGCATCGACCCGAATCATTTTAATTTGACGGCGGGAATGTCGCACACGCTGACGATTGGCGGCGCGAGCGCCGCGATCAGCGCCGTGCTCGGCGTCGCGCTCTATCTGCGCCAATCGCCTATACCCAGTGATTCGTAACTCATGGAGGCTCCCATGCGCGTCGCAGATGCTTTCAGGCAGGCACCGTGATCGGCCGCACTTCCTGATTCACTCTTCGCTGTTCCTTGTCGCGCGCGATTTCGAGATCGAAGTGAGCCTGTAAGTTGATCCAGAATTCCGGCGTAGTGCGAAAGAAGCGCGCGAGGCGGAGAGCCATCGCCGTGGAGATCGCTCTCTCCTCATTCACAATCTCGTAGATGCCCGGAGCGGGCACACGAAGGGCGAGCGCAAGCTTGTGCGGATTCAGCTTCAACGGCACCATGAACTCTTCCCGCAGAATCTCTCCAGGATGAACAGGCTTCAGCTTGGCCATTTTGCTCTCTCCCTAATCGTGGTAGTCCGTGATTTCAACGTCGTACGCGTCGCTATCCTTGCAGACGAAGCAAATGCGCCACTGATCGTTGATTCGTATGCTGTGCTGCCCCCTGCGGTCGCCCTTTAGTCTCTCCAGGCGATTGCCGGGAACGGCAGCCAGATCGCCCAACGTCTTGGCGGCATGAATGGCTGCCAGTTTTCGTTGCGCCTGTCGCTCGAAGGCCTCGAATTGCCGGACTCGCTCCCGATTAAACAGGCGCTCCGTATCCGGCGACCCAAACGACTTGATCACATGCACAGCATATAATGCGACGAATTAAATGTAAAGAGATAGGCCGGGGAGGGTCCCCCGATCACCGCATCCCCTCGCTCGTCGCGCCTCCTCTCAACTGCCACCGAGTGGCTCCGCTTGTTTGTCACTTACGTATGTTGTTCATTGGGCACTGAGATGTGGGCGACTGTTTCGCGGGCAGGCTGGCACGCATACCATGGCATTGGGAGGCTCGTCCCGATGTCGCGGAGCAGCTACAACGTAATTACGATGGCGCTGCTGCTTCTGGCATTAATTCTTCTGCGCGGGCCACAGGGTCCGCATTCTACTTCGACCCTCATTCTCGCAAGTCTGGCTGGCCTCGGTGGATTGGTCACGAGCATGTTTGCCTACCCCATGCCTTCGGCTGAAGAAAGAAAGAGGCGTTTTCGCCTTCTTTTCGACATTCAGCGCCCGGAAGAAACTGGTCACAAAGTGTTCCAAGCGGTGGCATGGCTGGTCTTCTTTGTCGGTTCGCCGCTTCTTTTTCTCTACGTCGGTCCCAAGTGGGTGCTCTTGGACGGAAATCTCTATCTCTGGCTGCTCTACGTTCTTCCGGTTTTCTTCTTGGCGTCGTTCCTGGTGCCGAAATTCAAAGAGCTTGAGCGTTATCCATTCGTAATGAACATCCTTGGCAGGCTCGGATTCTGCGTTCCGACCGTTGCCTTGCTCGCGGTCTCTGTCCTGGCGTTCAATGGCGCAATGGATCAGAGTGCGCAAACCAGACTGTCGCCTTGCCTCGGGAAGCGCGGTACATACGGAAGCCATCCGATCTACTACATACGCGTTAGACCCTGGGCGGATTCCCAGCGCGACGTGGAAGTAGAAGTCCCTCGCGCTGTTTACGATGCCGCTTCGGAAGGAACGCCGATTCGTCTGACAATTGGAAAGGGAAGGCTGGGACTTGAGTGGATTAGGCGCGTCGATGCCGTTCCGCCTCACCCTGAGAATTGAGCCTCTCGTTCGGGCGCACATACTCTTCAGCACGGCCTCTGCAAGGCCGCGTCTTCCCACGGATCACGAGTCACGCCCTTCTCGGCACTAGCCACTCGTCACTAGCCACTCGTCACTAGCCACTGAATCTCTCCGGAGGCACCCATGCCCGTCGTCCCCACCACGGCGTACTCGCAGGCGGAAGACGCGCTGAACCTGGCGCGCTCGCTCGTCAACGACTCGGCCGGCGCCGTCTTCACGGACACTCTGCTGCTGCCGTTCCTGAACTCCGCCTACCGCGGCTTGCAGCGCGAGCTGGCGGAAAGCGGCGTCAGCGCCCTTGCCGAGCAGCAGGACCTCGAGCTCGACACCGATCCCACCAGCGGCATCACGCCGACCGAAATCAGCGACGTCTCGAGCCCCCAGCTTCCCACCGATTGCCTCGCGCCGCACATGCTCTGGGAGCGCGCTACCGCCAACACGACCGACGTCTTCGTCCCCATGGAGAAATTCACGAGCGGCGGCAGCATGCTAAACCTCCAGCCGAGCACCTACCTACGTCTTTGGGAATGGCGCGAGGACAAAGTCAACCTGATCGGCGCGACGCAATCCATCACCGTGCGCATCCGCTACGAAAAAGTTCTGCCGCTCCTCACGCTCGGCACCGATCCCGTGCAGATTCGCTCGGCCACGGACCCGCTCGCGTTCGCGACGGCTGCTCTCGCCGCACGCTCCCGCGGTGCGCGCGCGCTGGCGCAGGATTTGCTCGGCACGGCGCAGATGGCGACGGAAAAACTGATCGAGAGGTACGTCCGGCCGGAACAGTTGAAAGGCCGTCGGCGAATGCCGTACAGCTACCATCGCCGCGTCATCTATTTGTGACGTTCCTTATTTTGGGGAATCAGGGGAGGCCACCGGTGCTCTGCACGATATCGAGGATGATCTGCGGTCCCGGCCGCGACGCGTTCAGCGGATTGCCGCTGGCGTCGAGCGC
>DATNIN010000005.1:0-2820 GCA_035604415.1 Candidatus Acidiferrales bacterium | reverse complement strand
AAGCTCGGAAGCTGGCTAGCACGCCACCGCGTAGCAACCGCCATGATGGACATTTCCGACGGCCTATCGATCGACCTGGCGCGCCTCTGCGAATCCAGTCACGTCGGCGCGGTCGTGTATGCCGACTGCATTCCCGAAGCTCGCATCCCGGAACCATGGCGCCGACGTCTGCGACTTTCGCCCGCCGCAGAGATGGATTTCGCGCTGAACGGAGGCGACGACTACGAGCTAGTATATACAGTACCTGAGCGTAGGGTCAAAGAGCTGAAGCGCGCTCCGAGCGGCGTTCGCCTAACCTGCATCGGCGAAGTTACGCGCAAGCGAGAGCTCCTGCTCGTCAACTCGGCGGGGCAAGAATCACTGCTCCAAATCCACGGTTGGGATCACTTCCGGCGTCGTTAGCCCCGCTCCATCGCTCGATTGCGAGCAGAGTCCTTCGGGGCCTGCTTCACCAACTCACGCTTGATTTACCTTGACGACGTATACCACTCAGTGGTATATCCGACTGTGTGGTATTCATTGAATCTCTGGTATTCACCCGTCGGCTTCGGGAGTTGGCGGCCGGCTCGGCGGATCAAGTGTTGCGTGCCATCGAAGACGATCTTTTGGCAAATCCCCATCGAGGACCAATGGTCAAAGGGCTGGCGGGAATTCGGAAGGCTCGCATCACAAATCCTGGCAGGGGAAAGGGAAAACGCGGCGGCTTCCGCTACCTTTACCTCTACCTCGAACATCGCAGCCATGTGCACCTGCTTTTTCTGCTAGATAAGAACGAACAGGACGATCTGAACCCGGTCGAACGAAATCAACTGCGCAGTTTAGTTGCGAGCATAAAACAAACGTGAGGACGATCCATGGCGACAGGAAAGAAAAAGATCAAGGTATTCTCCGAACTGCACGAGGCGCTCGAAGACGCCCTTCGTTACGAAAACGGTGAAAGGGTGGATCTCCGCGTTACCGAACTTCCACCACCGCCTAAAGGGTTACGGCCGCACGAGATTCGAGAGATCAGGCAATCGCTCAATGCCAGTCAAACCCGGTTTGCGCGTTTCCTGAATGTAAGCGCCAATACCGTCGAGAGCTGGGAGCAAGGAACTCGACAGCCACAGCACGCAGCTCTGAAGTTGCTCGCAATCGCGAAAAAGCGTCCGAAGATCCTCCTGGAATCTTAGGCGGGTGAACGCGGCTGTCAAGACATAAGCACCGGGCCTAATTTCGAACAAAAACCCGGCAATCCGGAACGCTCAGGGATTCGGATTCGCTCTCGGGCTTGCCGTCGGCGGCGGAGGTACTGCCACCTGCGTGAGCCCCTGCTCGGCGGCATCGGCAGGCGGAGCCGTATCCGGAGTATCTACCTGCACGACTCTCGCGGGCGCGAGCTTTTCCAGCGGCACGACGTTCGGGAAATCCTCGACGGGCTTGCTGTCCATCGCGCCCTTCATGAACTCGAGCCATACTGGCAACGCCGCCCGCGCCCCCGTCTCCTTCTTCCCAAGCGAAATGCGCTTGTCATCATTCCCGATCCACACTCCGGCCGTCAGCGACGGCGTGAAGCCGATGTACCAAGCATCGGTGAAATCATTCGTCGTGCCGGTCTTGCCGGCGGTCGGCCGCCCCAACTCCTTGGCGCGCACGCCGGTGCCGAACTGCACCACTTCCTCCAGCATCGCCACCATCGTCCGCGCCACGTCCGGCGGAATCACGTCGGTCACCTGCGGCTTGGCTTCCTCGAGCAGCGCGCCGTCGTAGGTGGTCACGCGCCGGATCATGTGCGGCTCGATGTGAATCCCGTCATCGGGGAAGACGGTGAACGCCGATACGTGCTCCATCAATGTCAAATCAGCAGCGCCAAGCGCCAGCGGCAGATACGGCGGCAAAGGACTGGTGACGCCGAAGCGCCGCGTGGTATCGATCACCTTCTGCACTCCAACCTGATCGAGCAGCCGCACCGCGGGAACATTGCGCGAATCCGCCAGCGCCCGCCGCAACGTGATCCGTCCTTCGAATTTCTCGTCGTAGTTCTTCGGCGAATACTCCTGCCCGCCGCTGCGAAAGGACACCGGCGCATCCACGATCGTGTCGAACGGCGAAAATCCCTGCTGAATCGCCGTCGCATACACGTAGACCTTGAACGAGCTGCCGGTCTGCCGCAAAGCCTGAGTGGCGCGATCGAATTTCGAGTCCTCGAAGCTCGACCCGCCCACCATCGCCTTGATCTCCCCGCTCGGATTGTCAATCGCCAGCAGGGCCCCCTGCGCGGTCAGCGGCTGCTCCAGTTCCACCTTCGCGGTTGTCCCGGTAATGTCGAGAATCTTGAAGAGCGCCACGTCGCCAGCCTTCAAAAGCTCTCCGGGTGATTTGTGACCCGTCCAGGAAATCGACGAGGCAGAAACCATTGCCGCGTAAGGCCCGATCTTCACAGTCGCCGTCGAATTATCCACGGCGCGGACAAGCCCGGTCACGTAGCTGCCCTTCTCGATCGTTCCGTGCCAGTCGTCCGAATCGTAGCTATCGAGCTTGGCCACGCCTTCCTTCACGATATTGCGCAGCCCGCCGCGCCAGCCGTGCCGCCGGTCGTATTCATGCAAGCCGTCGACGACAGCCTGATCAGCAGAGCGCTGCATGGCCACGTTGAGCGTCGTATAGACGCGCAGCCCTTGCTCATGCACCGCGGCGGTGCCATACGTGCGCTCGAGATATTGGCGGATTTCCTCGACGAAATATGGAGCAAAACTGTTCCGCGGCGTGGTCAGATGCAGTGTCAGCGGCGTCGCCGATGCGGTTTCCGCCTCCTCCGAGCTGATCTTGCGCTCTTCCGCC
>DATNIN010000004.1:0-41001 GCA_035604415.1 Candidatus Acidiferrales bacterium | reverse complement strand
CATCCAGGCCAACCGGAGTTGGCCAGTCCGGCTCAGCTCGCACCCAAAGCGCGAGAGCTCTCGCGCTTTGGGTATCCTTCCCCTTCGTATTTGCATAGCGACACTCTACCGAGTGTCACTAATCATTCTGAACGAGAACAGCAACGTAAAGGGGATTGATGCCGCAGAAGATCGCCGCTTCGGATGCTTCTTACTTTCTCGGGTTTGACGGCGGAGGAACGAAGACGGAATGCGTACTTGCCGATGCGGAGGGCCGCGTGGTGGCCCGGACGTCGGCCGGGCCGTCCAATCCGCTGCGCACAGGCTACGCGAGGGCGTGGTTCGCTCTCAGCGACGCAGGCGACTCCGTTTTGAAGCAGCAGAAGATTCACTCCGGCCATGTTCGCGGCATCTGCGCCGGCCTGGGAGGCGCGGGACGCTCCAGCGTGACTCGGAGCGTGACGAGTTTCTTCGAGCGCGGCTATCCGAACGCCAAAGTCCGCGTGACGACCGACCTCGAGATCGCTCTCGAAGCGGCCTTCGGCCCGGCCGAAGGAATGATCCTCCTCGCGGGCACCGGCTCCGCCGCTTTTGGGCGCGATTCCAGCGGCCGAACCGTGCGTGCGGGCGGCCGAGGGCCGTGGATCAGCGATGAAGGCAGCGCATTCGACATCGGGCGCCGCGCGTTCCAGGCTGTCGTGCTGGCGGAAGAGCACCGCGGCCCGGAGACAGCGCTCTCGAAGCGGATTTTCGCCTGGCACCAGTGCCGCGATTGGGACTTGCTCGTCGAGCGAATCGCCAAGAATCCGGATGCCGTGTTTCCGATGACGTTTCCACTTGTCGCAAAACTGGCGGATGACGGCGACGCAGTCTCACGCGAGATTCTTTCGGGCGCGGCCGCCTCCCTCGCCGGGCTCGCGGCCAGCGTGGCGAAAAATCTTGGCTGGAATGAGCGGGACGTTCCGATCGCGAATGTGGGCGGAGTGTTTGGCCGCTCAAAATATCTCGATGGTGCAATCGAGGCGGAGCTGAAGAGGGCAATCCCTCGAGCGCGCGGCGTGAAGGTCGAGATTTCTCCCGCGGAGGCCGCTGCGCGAATGGCCGGCCGGATAGCCGGCGCAACGGGACATGCCGCCTGAGCCAGATGCGCGGATCGAGCGCGCGCGGTTGGCCTCCGGCGACGAACTGAAATCCCTCGTGCACGACGCGAGTGAGGAAATCCTGCTCACCCTTCTCGAGAATCCGAATCTGGAAGAGCCTCATGTCATCCTGTTGCTCGAACGCCTTGACCTGCCTGCGAGTGTCCTCAGCGCTGTGGCTGGGGAGGGGAAGTGGACGTCGAGCGAAGGAGTCCGGCTGCGTCTGGCGCGGCATCCGCGCACGCCCAAGCGCTTCGCGCTGGCTGCCGTGCGGCAGCTTTTTCTGTTCGATCTCGTGCGGCTGAGCCTGCTGCCGTCCGCGCCTGCCGACATCCGCCGCGTGGCCGAAGAGGTGATCTTGACGCGCGTGCCTCATCTTGCGGTGGGAGAGAAACTGACGCTCGCGCGACGCGGTCCCGCGCGCGTAGCTGGAGCGCTCCTTGCCGAAGGGCATGCGCAGGCGGTGAAGCTTGCTCTGGCGAATCCATTTCTCACGGAGAGCCAGGTGCTCAAAGTACTTGCCAAATCGGGAGTCCCTGAACGCGTCGTCGTGGCGATCGCGCATCATCCGAAATGGTCGTGCCAGTACAATGTGCGGATCGCGCTCGTTCGCAATGCGCACACGCCAGCAGCGTCGGTGCTGGCATTTCTTCCCCAACTCACGCTGCGCGATTTGAAGGACGTGTCCAAACTCGAAGGCTTGGCGGCGTATCTGAGAAAACACATCCAGCAAGAGCTATCGCGCCGGGCGGAGAGCACCGGAACGCCTGCGCGGCGGCATCCGATCTGATAGGCTGGTTTGGAAGACTTATGGCAAAGAGATCGAATCAGGTTCGGTGGATCATTGCGCTGGGCGCGATCGCGCTGGTCGGAGTGCTGGTTTACTCGTCGTTCCAGCAGACGCGCGAACGTTACGAAGTCTGCGTCACGTTCAAGGGCGCGACGCATTGCGCTACGGCGGCGGGGGCAACCTACGAGCAGGCGGTCCGCAGCGCCCAGGGGATCGATTGCGAGCTCCTGGCGAACGGCCGCGACGAAAACATGGTCTGCCTCGACACGCAAGCCGCGAGCATCCGCCCGGTCCGATGACGCGCTGCCTGAATTGCGGAGCCGAGCGCGATGCGGACGTCTGCGGTTCCTGTGGTCTCAGTTCGATTGCCGCCGAATTCTCGCTGCGCCGCAAGCTGTTGAATCGCACGGCTCTTTTCGTCCTCGGAGCGCTTGCGTTCGTGGCCGCCAGCGGCCGCTATCCGGCGCTTGATTTGGACGGTGTTCTGATTTTCATCGGTGCGCTCTTTTTCCCGACGCTCGGTCTGGCCATCTGGGTGGAGCGCCGCGCGTTGCGCCATGCGGAAGTGGAAGGAATGAAACGCATCTACTACGGACTGGTGCCCCTGCCCTGGCTGCTCTCCGTGCTTCTGTTCGCCAACGGAGCACTCGATCGCGCGCCGGCGCAGCTTGAGGTCGCGCGCGTCGTCGGGAAATTTTCAATGACGGGCGCGCTGCCGAGCCGCCGTCTGGTGGTCACATCGTGGCGTGAAGGGCACCGCGTTGAGCGCGTCTGGGTGGATCGGAGCGACTTCGACAGCTTCAGCCGAGGCGATCTCGTCGAGGTGAGAGTCCAGGAAGGGCTGGTTGGAATTCCCTGGGTTGCGGGTGTTTCGCACCGCTGACCTGCTGCCAGTCAATTCGCAGAGGTCAGTAGAACGGGCGCATGTCGGGCATATGGGTTAGCGAAACCTCAAGGACGCGGCCGTAATCGCCCAGCGTGAATCGGATCAATTCCGCCGGCCCGACATCTCGTACTGTCCAATCCATGGTCGGGATGATGCGGGACTCCTGCGCCAGGTCGCCGCTTTCGAAGTCTTTTCCCTGTGCATGAAGATCCGACGGCAATACCAAGTACACGAGGCGCGCCCGGATATCGAGCATTAAGTACCGGTGACCCAGCAGCAGGAGGACGATGTTGGGGTCTTTGTTCTTGGCCTTTTTGTCCTTCTTTCCGGGTTGGTACACGTTCCATGCGAGCGGCGCCTTGCCGTCAAGTCTCAATTGGGCGTTGGTTATCTGCTGCCAGTAGATGAGCTGCGACTCGCCGCTTGAGCCCGTTTGGGAAACGGCGGCCACACTCGGGAACGACACGGTGACCGCAATCAGCACGAATACGGGCCACCACGCCGGCGAATGAGCGGCTCGGGCGAGGCTGAGTTTTCGCGGTGCGAAATCCATCAATTAGAAGAATACATCAGCGGAAGGCATTGCGGAGCGCGGCGTGCGGCGCTAGTCCCACTTCACGCGCACCTGCCGTGCGGAAACGACGACGTATCCTTTCGCGCGTCCGTGCTCGACGACGTCGCGCAAAATCGCCACGTCCTGCTCGCAATACGTGGCGACGCGATCCTTTTGCCCGGCGCGCCACCATTCGACTGCCTGCAAGCCGTCGCCGCTCTTTGCCGTGCCGAGTGTATCGCGGGCGAGCTGGTCGAGCTTCACACGATGTCCCAACTGTTTGAATAGGGCCTCGTGGACATCGAACGAGCGCTGGCGGATGGCCTCGACGGGAGCGTAGGCACGAAGCACTTCGATATCGAACCGATTGCCGTTGAACGTGACGACGTGCGTGAAGTTCTCGAGCTCGGCCACGAGCTTTCCGACGTCGGGTTCGAACCAGCGCCGGAAGTTATGTTCACGGTCCCATGTGACGGCGACGGCAACCCCGAACGCCGGGATATTTCCCCAACCGCCCGGCACTTCGTGCGACAGGCGCAGCGTCTCGATATCCAAGTAGATTTCGCGATCGAAGAGTCCGGGCGTGGGAATCTCCCTTAAACAGCAAATTCAAATTGCATCGGCTATCGGACGGAGACTTCCCCGAGCGATTTATCGAGGAGGCGAATGCCTTCGTCCACGTCCGCCTTCGAGATGTTCATCGGCGGGGCCATGCGGATGACATTGCCGTAAAGTCCTCCCTTGCCGATCAGCAGTCCGTTGGCGCGCGCACGCTCCATCAACTCGGCGGTTTCGACGGGCGCGGATTCCTTCGTCTGGCGGTCGCGGACCAATTCGAGCGCCTGCATCATTCCCATCCCGCGTACATCGCCGATCAGGATGTACTTCTCCTTCAGCTCCTCAAGCTTCTTCCTGAGATATCCGCCGACCACATACGTGTTTTCGCGGAGATTTTCCTCCTCGATCACTTCAATCACGGCGCGGGCCGCGACCGAAGTGACGGGATTTCCGCCGAACGTCGAAATTGTCAGCCCCTGGAACTTGTCCGCTAGCTCCGCGGTCGTAATCGTCGCGCCGACCGGCACGCCGTTCCCCATGCTTTTGGCGCACGTGATGATATCGGGAATGACCTCCCACTGCTCGATGCCAAACCATTTCTTGCCCGTGCGCCCGAAGCCGGTCTGGACCTCATCCGAGATGAAAAGCCCGCCGTAGTTCTTCACGATGCGGTAAACGATCTTGAAATACTCGGGCGGCGGCGTGATGAATCCCCCGACGCCCTGAATCGGCTCGGCGATGAATGCGGCAATCGACCCGCTCGTGGCGGTCTGAATCACGTTTTCGACATCGCTCGCGCAGGCCACGCCACAATCGGGATACTTCAAATGCAACGGGCAGCGGTAGCAGTAAGGACTCAGAGCGTGGGTCACGCCCACGCTGATGACACCGCTCTTGCGCCACGCCGCCTGCGCCGTCACTCCCTTCGCCAGAGTCGACCCGCCCGCGTACGCGTGCCGCAGCGCGACGACGTCATAGCTGGAGCTAGCCATGCGGGCGAGCAGTATGGCGGCTTCGTTCGCTTCCGTGCCGGAGCTGGTGAAGAAGCTCTTCTGCAATTTTCCCGGCGTGATTTGCGCGAGTTTTTCCGCAAGCGCGACGATGGCTTCGTTGGGGAAGAGTGTGGAGGTGTGCTGGAGCTTGTCGACCTGAGCCTTGATCTTAGAAGTCACCTTCGGGTTGCAGTGCCCGACGCCAATCGTGACGATTCCTCCGAAGAAGTCCAGATACTTGTTCCCCTCGATGTCCCACAGGTATTGCATCGAGGCATGGTCGGCCACGAGCGGTTCGCGATAGTAGTTTGTGACCGCAGGCCACAAATACTCCCTGTGCTTGCGGACGACCTCTTCGCTTCGGCTTTGTGTGATCTTCGGTTGCGTTGTCATTTCTCGGCAGTTTACCCCGCGGCTGCACGATCCAGCAAGGGCGCCCGGGCGGAGGCGATTCGGCGGGCGCGCCATCGCGAAACAGGGCGTGCGATTGCTTCGAGTTCCCGTATAATCCCGCCCAAGACGATGGAAGCCGTGTTGAGAAACCTCGTTCGCGCGTTCGGGCGGATTTTCCCGGACTGCGTGACCCTCAGCCAGGCAATCGCCTTCAACATGTTCCTGGCGTTCTTTCCCTTGCTTCTCCTTGTGCTGGGGCTCCTGAGCGGCACGTCACTTTTTCACGATGCCTTGCGGGAAATCCCGGAGCGTCTGACTCAGATACTCCCTCCCGGCAGCACGCAAGTGGTGGCCGAGTACTTCGTCCGAAAGGCCGTGCATCCGTGGAGATGGGCCTTGCTCGGTTTAGGCGGGACACTGCTCGCCGGCACTCAGGTGATGATGGGTTTCATCGAGGGCTTCCGGGTTGTCGAGGGGGACCTGCTCCAACCGGGATATTGGAGGCGGCAGGTGCGAGCCCTGGGCCTGTTGTGCCTGACGATCGTGCCGATTCAGATCGTGGTGGTACTCACTGTGTTCGGCAAGCAGGTGCGGGCTTGGATGGTGCATTACACGTCTTCGCCCGAGCTTACTCACGTGCTCGGAATAGCGTCTTACGCGGCGGGCGTTTTCGTGCTGGCGATGGGTGTGCTCGTCGTGCTCTATCGCATCGGGCGTCCAGGGCACACCGGCTTCCGCGTGCTGTTGCCGGGCGCCACAGTGGCTACCGTGCTCTGGTGGGCCGTCGATGTTTCGTTCGGCTATTACGTCCGAAGGATGCCGTATGACGTGGTCTATCGTGGCCTGGCTTCGGCAATTGGCCTGTTACTGTGGATGTTTCTGACCGCGATGATCGTGCTTTTGGGCGCCGCCTATAACGCGGAGGCGCGCGAGGCCCGGGAAGCGGCGTCTGGGAAGAGCAAGCTCATCGTGATCGTCCCGTAGGTTCCGGGCCGTCGAGCTATTGTTGTGCTGGCGGCCAAAGCTGCTACACTACCTGTGTTGGCTGATTTTCCCCTGCGGTGGAAACCCTTCCACTCCGCGGAGGCGCGATGAGCGAAATTCGCGTCGAATGCTATGCGGGGCACCGCGCCGACGAACGTCCTCTTCGGTTCGTCCTTCGTGGACACGAGTACGTGGTACACGAACTCGATGGCCGGTGGTATTCCCCTCAAGCGAGCTACTTTCGCGTTCTCGCCGATGACGGCAATTACTACGTTTTGCGTCACGACGAAGCGCAGGATTTCTGGACGCTCGACGGTTTTCGCGCGGCTCGCCACGGATAGGACGGCGACACGTGCAAAATACGGTTAAGGTAGATCTGCGGCGCCACGAGCGGATCGTGGTGCCGGGGGCGCTCCCGACTCGAGTCACGCGCGGGGAAAGTGGACCGCGCATCGAAGGAGTCGCGACCGTGATCGGTATGGGAGGCATGTTTTGCCGCACGAAGGACACGCAGCCGCCAGAAACCGTCCTGCCGCTGGCTTTGACGTGCGGCTCCAACTCGTTCGAAGTGGAATGCAACGTGCGCTACGTGAACGATAACGGCATGGGAATCGAGTTCACGAAGTTTACGCCTGAGAACGAGCAGAAACTGAAGAAGCTCCTGCTCCAGCTCCGCACGTAAATCCCCCTTGCGCGTATTGCACACTCCACTCCCGACGCCGCAACTTTTGTCTAGCGGCGGGGTTACAATCTACGTGGAAACCATGCACCAACGCTGCATATGCCGGCCTGCGGGCGGATTTCGGGAGAGGCAACTCACCCGGTCCGAGCGCCGGCGCGGCCGTAGCCGTCTCGACACGGCAGGCGCGGTGTTCTTAGGCGCAACGCTGATTGCCCTGCTGGCCGCAACGATTACACTGGCCGCCCCGAATGCAAGCGCCGACAGACATGAGGCGAAGCCCGGCGTCAACACGGAACCAACGACCCTCGACAGTAAATTCAAAGGCCATCTGCCGATTACTGAGCTAACGGAGGACCAGGCGATCGTCCACGCCTTGAACCGTCTGGCTTACGGCCCTCGCCCGGGAGACGTCGATCGCGTCCGGCAGCTCGGTCTCGAAAAGTGGATCGACCAGCAGCTCCACCCGGATTCGATCGACGATTCCGCGCTCGACACGCGTTTGCAGAAGTACCCGACGCTGGCGATGCCCTCGAAGAAACTCCTGGACGAATTCCCGCCGCCCAATCTGGCTGCCAAGAATGCCGGAGAGACCAAGGACGAATACAAGCAGCAGATCATGGATAAGCGCCGGGAAGCGATGGCCGATGTGGTGGAGACGGGGAACGACAACATCGACAAGGCTCAGGAGGCGCTTGCGAAGATCCAGGGCCCGAATCGCATCGTCGCCGAGCTTTCGATGGGCAAGCTGGATCGCGCCGTCTACAGCAACCGCCAGCTCGAAGCCGTGATGGAGGATTTCTGGTTCAATCACTTCAACGTCTTTGCGAATAAAGGCGCGGACCGCTGGCTGCTCACGTCGTACGTTCGCGACACGATTCGGCCGCACACGATGGGAAAATTTCAGGACCTATTGACCTCGACCGCCAAGAGCCCGGCGATGCTCTTCTTCCTCGACAACTGGCTGAGCGTCGATCCGGTGGCATTCGAGCGGCACAAACAGGAAATCGCGATGCGCCGCGCGCGCTATCAAGGAATCTTCGGCGGAGGGTTTCCGCCAATGCCGGGCACCTTTCCCGCTCCCGGGGGAGGTTTTCCGGGAGAGCAGGCTGGTGCGCGCCCGCAGCAACAGGACCGCGGGCTGAATGAGAATTACGGGCGCGAGGTGATGGAGCTGCACACCGTCGGCGTCGATGCCGGGTACACGCAGCAGGACGTGATCGAAATGGCGCGGTGCCTCACCGGATGGACCGTCCGCGAACCCCGACGCGATCCCGAATATCTCTTCCGGCCGGAATTTCACGCCGAGGGCAAGAAGGTGGTGATGGGCCGCACGTTCGATTATGGGGGCGAAAAAGACGGCGAGGAAGCGTTGAAAATGCTCGCCAACGATCCGCGCACCGCCAAGTTCATTTCGACCGAGCTGGCGCGCCATTTTGTCTCGGACAATCCGCCGCCAGCGCTAATCGATCGCATGGCCAAGAACTACGAGGCGACGGGCGGCGATATTCGCAGCGTGCTGAAGACAATGATTTACTCGCCGGAGTTCTGGTCGAAGCAGGCGTATCGCGCCAAGGTGAAGACGCCGTTCGAGCTGGTGGCCAGCACGGCGCGCGCCTTGAACGCGGACGTCACGATTTCATTGCCGCTGGTGATGTGGGTTGGCCGCATGGGCGAGCCGCTGTTCCTGTGCCAGCCGCCCACCGGCTACTCGGACAAGGCGCAGACCTGGGTCAACACGGGCGCTCTATTGAACCGACTCAACTTCGCGCTCGCGTTCGCGACTAGCCACATGCCCGGTGCCAGTGAGGATCTGAGCACGATGTTTGGAGAGGATGCGTCGAAGGACCCCGAATTGGCGCTCACGCGCTCACTGGAGCTTTTCCTCGACGGGCAGGTGGAACCGCAGACGCGCCAGACGCTCGAGAGCCGGCTGAACGATCCCCAGGTTTTGCAGGCGCGCCTCGACGACCCGGTCAAACAGGTGAACGAAGGTTTGCTTTCCGGCCTGATTTTGGGCACGCCCGAATTCCAGCGGCGCTAGGGAGAACCACGATGAATATTTCCCGGCGATATTTCCTGAAAGACGGCGGCATCGCGATGCTGGGGATGGCGTCGTTGCCGTCATTCTTGCAGCGTGCGGTGGCATCTACCGTCACGCCGAGTAAGAAGAAGATGGTGGTGCTGTTTCAGCGCGGCGCGATGGACGGCCTCAACGTGGTCGTTCCATTCGCCGAGCCGGATTACTATCGACTGCGCCCGTCGATCGCGATTCCCGAGCCGCGGCGCGGCGGCGAGGATGGTGCCATCGACCTCGACGGCTTCTTCGGTTTGCACCCGAGCCTACAGCCCTTACAACCGCTCTTCCAGAATGGCCAACTGGCGATTGTGCAAGCTGTCGGCTCGCCCGATCCGACGCGCTCGCACTTCGACGCGCAGGATTTCATGGAGTCAGGCACGCCCGGCGTGAAAGCCACCGAAGACGGCTGGCTTAACCGCGCGTTGCAATCGATGCCCGAGGAACAGAAGTCTCCGTTCCGCGCCGTCGCGTTTGGCCCGTATCTACCGCGGACGCTCGAAGGCAGCGCGCCAACGGTCTCCATACCGGACCTGAAGCAGTTCAAGATGTACGGCCCGGAGCAGACGGTCGAAGGCGGCTTTGAGGCGATGTACGCGCAGACGGTTGATGAGGCTATGCGCGGCGTTGGGCATGAGACGTTTGAAGCGATCGATCAACTCAAGAAGATCAATCCAGATTCGTATCAGCCCGGCAACGGCGCACAATACCCGCGGAGCCGATTCGGCCAGAGTCTTCAGGAGATCGCCGAGCTATTCAAGGCCGACATCGGCCTCGAAGTGGCGTTCCTCGATAGCGGCGGCTGGGATCACCACGTCAACGAAGGCGGCGTGCAAGGGCAGCTCTCGAATCTGTTGCGCGATCTGGGGCAGGGAATTGCAGCCTTCCATCAAGACATGGGCGACCGCATGGGTGACGTCGTGTTCGTTAGCATGTCGGAGTTCGGACGCACGGCGCGTGAAAACGGAAACCGCGGCACCGACCACGGCCACGCCAATTGCATGTTCCTGATGGGCGGCGATATCAAAGGCGGAAAGGTTTATACGCGCTGGCCCGGAATGAATGAGGGCCAGCTCCATGAGGGACGCGACCTCGCCGTCACGACCGATTACCGCAGCGTTCTCGGCGAAATCATGACGAAGCACCTCGGCGGACGCGACCTTAGCGCCGTGTTCCTCGGCTTCGCCAACGATCCGCGACAGTTCCTCGGCCTCATCAAGTCTTAGGGCAGAGTTGCGCAAAGAAAAAGGGAGGGCGAACGCCCTCCCCGGTTTCTCGCTTAACTCCGACTTCCGATATACCAATATCTAGTCGCTGCCGGCCTTGATTCTCATCGAGAAGAAGGACCGATAGACGAAGGTAAACGAGACGATGAAGAACGCGGCCGCGAGGATGTGCGTCAAGTGAGCGTTCCCCTGGGACGCGGTCAGTGACACCGCGAGCTCGACCGCGAGCAATCCGAATAGCGTCGTGAACTTGATCACGGGATTGAGCGCCACCGAAGATGTGTCCTTGAACGGATCGCCAACCGTGTCGCCCACGACGGTCGCGTCGTGCAAAGGAGTCCCTTTCTGCTTGAGCTCGACTTCGACGATTTTCTTTGCGTTATCCCACGCGCCGCCGGCGTTGGCCATGAAGATGGCCTCGTAGAGACCGAAAACTGCGATTGAAATCAGGTAGCCGATGAAAAAGAACGGTTCGACGAACGCGAAGGACAGCGCCGCGAAGAACACGGCGATGAAAATGTTCAGCATGCCTCGCTGGGCGTACTTCGTGCAGATTTCCACCACCTTCTTGCTGTCTTCAACCGAGGCTTTCTCGACGCCCTCGAGCTTGATGTTGGCTTTGATGAATTCAACGGCCCGGTAAGCGCCGGTCGTCACCGCCTGTGTCGAGGCGCCGACGAACCAGAAGATCATCGCGCCTCCAGTGATCAATCCGAGCACGAAAGGCGCGTGCAGGAGCGAGAGTTTCTCGACGTTGATCTTGAGGCCGTCCGTTAGGGCCATGATGATCGAAAAGATCATGGTGGTTGCGCCGACAACGGCCGTCCCGATGAGAACCGGCTTCGCCGTGGCCTTGAACGTGTTGCCCGCGCCGTCGTTCTGCTCGAGCAGCTCCTTCGCGCGCTCGAAGTTCACGTCGATGTTGAAATCCTTCTTGAGCTCCGCGACGGGAACATTTTCGATCAGCGACAGCTCGTAGATCGATTGCGCGTTGTCCGTCACAGGGCCGTAGGAATCGACTGCGATCGTCACGGGCCCCATCCCCAGAAAGCCGAAGGCCACGAGGCCGAACGCAAACACCGGCGCGGCGATCATCAGGGCAGAGAGCCCACCGAGGCTGACGAGATACCCAATGGACATCAGCGCAACCATCGTCAATCCCAGGTAATAGGCTGAGAAATTCCCAGCCACGAAGCCGGACAAGATTCCGAGCGATGCGCCACCTTCCTGCGCTGAACGCACCACCTCCCGGACGTGCCTCGAGTCCATCGACGTGAAGACCTTGACGAGTTCCGGAATGACGGCGCCGGCCAGCGTCCCGCAGGAAATGATCGTCGCAAGCTTCCACCACTGTGTCGTGTCGCCGCCGAGATCGGGAATCATGCAGTAGGAAATGAGGTAGGTGAGCGCGATGGAAACGATCGACGTGATCCATACAAGGGATGTCAGCGGCGACTCGAAGTTCATCTCGTCCGCGTTCGCAAATCGCGCGCTGGCGATCGCGCTGTTGATGAAGTAAGCGACCGCGCTCGCTACCAGCATGGCAATGCGCATGACGAAAATCCAGACGAGCAACTGCACCTGTATCACCGGGTTCGAGACGCCCAGCAGAATGAACGTGATCAGCGCGACGCCGGTAACTCCGTAAGTCTCGAACCCATCGGCGCTCGGTCCCACCGAATCGCCCGCGTTGTCGCCCGTGCAGTCCGCGATCACGCCCGGGTTGCGCGCGTCGTCTTCCTTGATCTTGAACACGATTTTCATCAGGTCGGAGCCGATATCCGCGATCTTCGTGAAAATGCCGCCCGCAATGCGCAGTGCCGCGGCGCCCAGCGATTCGCCGATTGCGAATCCGATGAAGCACGCTCCCGCGTAGTCACCGGGAACAAACAGCAAGATGATGAGCATCATCAGCAGTTCCACGCTGATCAGCATCATGCCGATGCTCATCCCGGCGCGAAGCGGAATCTGATAAATCGGAAATGGCTTTCCAGCCAGGCCCGCGAACGCGGTCCGCGAATTCGCGAAGGTGTTTACGCGAATGCCGAACCAGGCGACGCCGTAGCTGCCCAGGATTCCGACAACGCTGAAGAACAGGATCATGAAGACGCGAATCGCCTCATAGTGTTGCAGGACTCCGAAATAGAGGACGATGATGGCGGCGATGAAAATCCACAGCAGAAAGAGGAATTTTCCCTGGGTCACTAGATACGTCTTGCAGGTTTCGTAGATGAGCTCGGACATCTCGCGCATCGAGCGGTGCACCGGCAAGTTCTTCAACCGCACGTAAATCGTCAAGCCGAATGCCAGCCCGAAAATGCAGAAGAGGATTCCCCACAGCAGCAGGCTGTGACCATCCACGCCGCGGAATTGCACGAGCGACAAATCAGGCAGCTTGAGGTTCGCCTCGCCGCCGGCGCTCTCGGCTGCGCGAGCTACGCCCGCGCCGAGCAGCGCAAGCACCAGCGCGGCTCCGGCTGCGAATATCCTGGTCAAACTGCGTCCGAGCCGGCCTTCACCCGCCAGGCGGGCGGCTGCGAGTCTGATGCGCATCAGTGTTCCTCCGTGGAAAGATTTCATAGGGACTGTTCAGGCGTTCTTCTGCGACCGATTGCCGCCGTTGTCGTCCATCATATCGGGGAGTCTGTCCGCACCCGCAAGTCCACCGTGCTACTCAGCAATGGCGTCCTTCCCCCCGGAGGAAGACTCCCTGAACGGGAGCCTGTACTTGCGAGAAGTTACGGCTCAGAGGGGATGTTTTTAGCAGGATTCTCGCATTTCGTCAAGAAAATGGCTGCCGTGGGGCTGAAGCGGCGCAAGTCGCGCGCCGTGAGCATGTTAGAATCGCAGCGTGAAGAAACAGGTGATTTCGCCGGGCGGTACGGTCGATGGGGTGGTCGAACTTCCCGGCGACAAGTCGATTTCGCACCGCTATGCCATCCTTGCATCGTTGGCAGAAGGCGCGAGCGAGATATCGAACTATGCTTCGGCAGTGGATTGCCACAGCACGCTCGAATGCCTCCGCCGGCTGGGCGTCGAGATCGAATCGAAAGAGGCCCACGTCCGCATCGTGGGCAAAGGCCTCGACGGGTTGCGAGAGCCGCGCAAGGTGCTCGACGCCGAGAATTCCGGCTCCACGATGCGCATGCTCGCGGGTGTGCTCGCGGGCCAGCCCTTTGTATCCACGATCACCGGCGATGAATCGCTGCGCAAGCGTCCGATGCGCCGCGTGATCGACCCGCTACGCCAAATGGGCGCCGAAATCCGCAGCCGCGAAGGCGACCACGCGCCGCTCGAGATTCACGGCGGGAAATTGCACGCGATCGATTACACGCCGCCGACTCCGAGCGCGCAGGTGAAGTCGGCAATTCTTTTCGCGGGGCTTTATGCAGACGGCGTGACCACCGTGCGCGAATCGATCTGCACGCGCGACCACACGGAGCTTGCGTTGCGCGAGTTCGGCGCCAAAATCGAGGGCAGCCGCGGCACGATCCGTATCCATTCCCGGCCGAAGTTGGTCGCGCGAAAACTCACTGTCCCGGGCGACCTTTCGACTGCCGTATTCTTGATTGGGGCGACGCTCGTCCTGCCTGGATCGTCTCTGATGCTCCGTAACGTCGGGCTGAATCCCACGCGCGCGCGCGTTCTCGATTTTCTAATTTCCATCGGCGCGCCTGTTCGCGTGGTCACGGTGCAAATGCGTGACGGGGAACTGGCCGGTGACGTTTCCGTGCGTCACGGGTTGCTCGAAGGCGGCACAATCTCAGGCGCGCAGGTAGCGGAAATGATCGACGAACTTCCCATGCTTGCTGCACTCGGGCCGTTCACTGAAAAGGGAATCGAGATTCACGACGCGCACGAATTGCGTGTGAAGGAAAGCGATCGCATTGCGACTCTCGCGGAGGGTTTGCGCCAGATGGGCGCGCGCGTGGAGGAATTCCCGGACGGCATGCGCGTCGAGGGACGCTCGTCGGGAAAGTTGCGCGGTGCGAAGATCGATCCGCATGGCGACCACCGCATCGCCATGGCACTCTCGGTGGCGGCGCTCGGAGCCGAGGGTGAGACGGTGATCCGCGATGCGGACTGCGTCGGCGTTTCGTTTCCGCTGTTTTTTGCGACGCTGGATCGCCTGCGCGGAGCGGAGAGCAGATAGCCGGGCGCTGCGCCCACGGGCCGTCCGGCCGCGAATCAGGAAGACTTTCGCAGTTGGATCGTGCCGTAGCTCGTGGTGATCGTGATCTTGGGTCCCGGCGCCCCGGACTTGGCTCCGAATTGGCCGTTCAGCCGCCCCATATCGTTCTCATTTGCGGTTTCCAGCAACGGATCATTGAAATCGCTCTCGACTACACCGGATCGGGAGACCGCAGAAACCTGGAAACTCGATTTCGCCGGCAGCGTGACCTTCACTTCGCCCGATTCGTTCGTGATCACCAGATCCTCGCGCGGCGGCGCTGCATATCCTACTTTGACGTCCGCGTGCGAATCGGCGATCTCGATCCGCCCTGCCACGTTTTCGACATCGATGTCCTTATTGTGCGTGAGCAATTTCGCGGCTCCGGCGGCGTCGGAAAGATCGATCTGACTCGAATCGAGTTCAAGCCGTCCGGTCATTTGCGCGACTGTGAGATCGGCCCATGGCGAATGGCAACGGGTTGTTCCTCCGACCTTGCGCGCGCGGGTTGATCCGAGAAAAGGGCCGTCGACGCTGACATCACCGGCGACGTCGCCCACATCCACGTCACCTCCGCGTCCCGACACTCGGACGTTCCCGGCTACCTTCGCAATCTGCGCGTCGCCCTTTTGCAGCGTGGCCGTGACGTCCGAACCGGAGTCGTGGACTTCGATATCTCCGCTCTCCGTCCGGGCATCGATTCTGCCCGCGATTCCGCCGATGCTGATATCGCCGTGCGCCGTGTGCGCCGTCACGCTCGACGTCTTCGGCACGTGCACGTCGAGATCGAGGCTCACGCTCTCGTGAAAATCGCCATGGCGTGACGGATGGATGCTGTAGCCATCGCCCGCCCGCTCGATCACAACCTCGACTTCGTCCATCTTCGCGTTTGCATCGGACTGGTTCGCCGCCGCGGCGGATTCGTTGACGGACGCACGCAACTCGCTTCCCTCGACGGCATGAACCGCGATGCTTCCGCGAAAGAGCTCGATCATCACGTGAGATCCGGCGGGGATGGTTTGCGGCGCGATTTCGCGCGTCTGTGAGAAGGACTCATGAAACGGTGAGAGCTCGATCTCGGCATCTGGGTAATGACCGCGAATCCAATCATGGAAAACGAAGCCGGAAAGCACAATCGCGAGGAGAATCAGCAGCGCGGCTTCTCCTCCGGAAAGAATCGGCGGGCGGGCCTGCCCCGCTTTCCGAGCGGCGAAGCAGTCGATCAGCTTGGCGACGCCCCATAGGATGATCAGAAGGGGCCAGTACAGCCGGATCAGGTGGCCGAGGCCGAGCGCGGGGTCGAAGCGATTGAGTAGAAAGATCGCCCCGAGCACGATCAGGAGCAGCCCGGCGAAGATCGAACTTCGTTGTGGTTGGCCGTTGCTCACGCGCTCCTCACGATCCCGTATGTCCCGCGCGCGAGGCGACTGACTGCGTGAATAGCACGATCCCCGCCACGATCAGCAGCACGGGCCAGAGGTCGCCAAAGCCGTAGCGGGTGAACGCGCCGATCAGAAAAATCACGCCCACCGCGATCAGCATCAATGGTCCCATCATCCCGTGCACGCGGCAGTGCATGCAGGTGCAGTGTGTTTTCGTTTCGCCCGCCATGGCAGCTTCTCCTACGAATTCCTCTTCATTCGGTCCATTAGAATCCACACGCCCAGAATAATCAGCCCCGCGGGCCACGCCTTGTCGAACCAGTCCTTCATCAGCAGGTGAAAATTCGCAAGCAGGAAGAGAACGCCGAGGACGATCAGCACGATCGCGCCGACCGGCTTCTTGGCCTCGTTCTGAACCAGGTCCGGCGGCTGCGGTTCGCCCGCCCGGCGCGCTTTGGCGACGCGGTAGGCCTCGATCGGCATGTAGAAATAGAAACAGCCCAGCGCGATTCCAAGAAACGGGTAATAGGCGCTGGGCAAGTCGCTGCTCAACGCCGCGATAATCCCGCCGAAGATCACGACATGAATCAGCGCCTTTACGTACTCGCCGTTATAGACGGCGCCCAGTCCGGGAATAAATCCCAGAGCGAGCGCAGTGCCCGGATGCCCAGCTGCTGCCGTGTCCTGTGGCTGCTCGCGAGGTGCGGAGACCATCGCCGCGAGGCAGGGCTCGCAGTAGAGGGCGCCGCGCACTTCCCGCGCGCACGCGGGGCAGAGAGGCTTGCCGCACTGCCGGCAGTAACCGGTTGCATCCACTTCGGCGTGCTCAGCACATTTCATAGAACGCTCCTTGAGGCGCCGCTCGAAAAACCCTCGCGCGATATGATCGAGAGCGCCGCCAGCTCACTCGCGCCGTGGGTCTGTCGGCGGCCCGAGTGCGGAATCGATTGCGACTTCTGGTGTTCCTCGGAAGCGGGCGGCTGCGCTGGCTCACCCGGCCGAGGTTCGGCATTCGGCGCGCCTGCGGGCGCGGGCATCGGTTCCGAAATTGTTTCCGGCTGGGAAGTCAGGCGCGATTGAATTTCGTACACGACGCGCAAGTCGTTGACGAATTTTGCTCCGTGCGCGTAAGTAAGATGAATCTGCCGGTTCGCGGTCCGGAAGAGGTTCACCGGGTTCAGTGCGGCCTTGCTGCCCGACGTTGGCGAAGCGTGGAAAATAATCAGGAAAGTCGCCGCCACGGTGACCATTCCCATTGCGAACCGCGGCTGCCAGACCGACGGCAACCACGCGAACCTTCCGCTCCGGATTTGTTCTCGCTTGCGCGGGCCAAGCGTGGCGTCCAGAATTCTTCCGGCCAGTTGAGGTGGTTCTTCGACGGGAGCAGCCTTCTGCATTCGGCTGACGAGCGTCTCCACCTGCGCCACGAGCTGCGCGCACTGGGCGCATCCGGATGCGTGTGAGGAAAACGCCGCCGCTTCTTTGGGGAGCAGCGAACCTTCGAGGTAATCGCTGAGCCGTTCTTCCGTGAGTGTGCAGTTCCAATCCATGATCTTTGGTTCGGCCTCTACGCCGGGCGCAAACCCATTTCTTCGAGGATTCGCGCGAGCTCGATGCGGCCTCGGTTGATTCTCGATTTCACCGTTCCTTCGGGAACTTGAAGTACCGTCC
The DNA here is from genome assembly GCA_035604415.1 of Candidatus Acidiferrales bacterium. Lineage (GTDB taxonomy): Bacteria > Acidobacteriota > Terriglobia > Acidiferrales > UBA7541 > Palsa-295. The sequence continues at coordinate 23,521 of DATNIN010000004.1, read as the reverse complement.
GAATCTCAGCGTAATCGAGCCCCTGCAGATCTCGCAGGATCACCGCTTCGCGGAGCTCCGGTGAGAGCCGCGCCAGCCCTCGTTGCAACTGTGCGCTCAACTCCCCGGCCAGTGCGAGACGGTCCGGCGTGCGCGCCGGCGAATGCTTTTGCTCGAGCTTAGGCATGACATCCTCGATCGAGTCGGTCAGCCGGTCGCGGCGCGTGCGCCGGTAATGATCGACGAGCAGATTCCGCGTCACGCTTGTCAGCCAGGTCGGAAACGCTCCCTGTGCCGGCTGGTAACTGGGGAGCGTGCGGTAAACGCGGAGAAACACTTCCTGGCTTAGGTCCTCGGACGCCGCCGCGTTGCCGGTGAACCGGTAGCAAAGGTTATACACGCGCCGCGTGTGCCGACGGACAAGCTCCTCCCAGGAAGGCCCATCGCCCCGGAGACACAGTTGAACCAATTGGGCGTCGGGCTCCAATCGTTTCCAGCCTCGCGACCTTCATTCCTTTCGGCCTCAACTTAAGAAACGCAAATGCGGGCCGAAAAGTTCCATCCCGCGGCGCATCTTAGGCTTGGGTGGTCTGCGAACACAAGAACGCCGCTAGCGGACTGCTTACTCGCATGAATTGAGGCATGACGGGATGGGTCGCTTGGCCGCGGCCAAACGTGGATGCAGCTAGTTCCAGCCGGACGGCATGCCGTAGGGCACCACGCGCTCGAGCGTCTCGATCCGCAGGATATTGCCATTCCGGATTTTGAACAGTGCCGGGACGATGAAGGTGCTGGGAACGCGGTACGCCGGCGGGACGGTGACCTTACCGACTCCCGGTACGTCCACGGTCAGCTTGTCGGCGGGGTGGTCGAACAGCACGACTGCGTAAACGAGGCCTTTCTCTTCATCCACGATCGGGTAGCGCCGCGCGCGGACCTTCGAGATCACGCTGTAAAAGTGAGAGTCGAGCTGTTCCGAGCATTCGAGGCCGAAGATTTTGAAGGAGGGAAATGCCGGGTCAATGGGCGAAAAGTTCGGGTTACGGGTTGTTTGCAGGCCATTGTCGCGGCGTATGCAGGAATCGTCCAACGGCACGCCCGCGCTGCTGCTCCTCTCGAGCCCGTCGAAATAAGCATCGGCTGCCGCAATCATCTTTTCCCGCGGCGTTCGTTCAGCCGGAGCTACTGCGTCAAGCATGACCGGATCGGGGAGAAGAAACCACTTGCGGTCGATCGGCGCGATCGGCGTCACCGCAAACATCGTCGAGGTGGTCAGCATGCCCCCTTGCCCCTGAATGTCCTGCCGGACGATGATCGACTCGACTTCAGAGATTTTTTTCGATTGCACCTTCAGCCGCAGGGCAAGAACGCCCGGCAAGCCGTGCTCGTCGGTCAACGCGACAATTCCTGCTTCACCGGCCTCCGGATCGTCGAAGCGAACGCGATAGATTCCAATCTGGTCGGCTGACAACCACATGCCTTCTCCGAGCGGCACCGCCTGCCCGGTTTCGGTTGACTTGACGTCCTTGGCGAGCGGCAAATGCGACGGGTCGTGCGCTACGAGCGCGGCGAGGTACTGATCGACGAATCCGTCGAGACAGCTCCGATCGCAGGCCGAATCCTCTGCGCCTGCCGGCCCTCCGGCTGCCTGCGCCCGCTGCGAAAGGAAACTTCCCCCACCCGCGCACAGTGTCCCGATCACGGCCAGTACAAAACTGCGAATCACTGCGTCCCGAAATCCCTGACCCATGCCCGCCCCCAGATATCGCTGGCCCACGCTATTTCTCCCATCCGGATTTCGAGCCCCACGGCGCCTCCGTGAGCGTCATTTCGACGAAGCGAATCTTCCCATTTTTGATTTTGAAGGCCTCGGTGACGGGCAGCGTTCGAGGCGTGAGGAAAAACGGCGGGGAGTAGTAGGTTGTGCCGTCGGTCAACGGCAGCGCACGCACGGTCGAGTCGTGATCGAAAAACGAGAATGCCACTACCTCCTGCTTTTCCTCATCAACGATCGGGTAGCGGCGGTCCCGGATGTTCGTTACGAATCCCATCATTCCCAGCTTGTACTGCGCCTCGCATCCGAGCGTCACGAACGACTGGTTGTCCGAGTGCCCATAGTTGAATTTGGGCATGTTCGTGGTTTGGACGGCGTGCTCGATCCGCGTGCAATCATGGGCGAAAAACGAGTAGTCGCCCTTGCCATCGTTTTTCTGCATCCCGCTGTAGTACAGGTTCGTCGTGTAGATCAGCTGCTCGCGGTTGAGCTCGGTCCCGGGCACCGGCATCTCCGACCAAACCGGGTCCGGCTTGCCGTATTTCTCGTAAGCCGCCACGCCGCCGGGGGTGCGGATCACGATCGTCTCCAGCTCGCTGATTCGCCGATTCTTTTCCTTGATGCGCGCGACCAGAATGTCCCCCATGCCGTTTTCCTTGATCGTCGCGAAAATGCCGATCTGTCCGCTGTAGGGATCGAGGAAGTCGTGCCGGTAGGTGTCCAGGCCGCTCGCCGTTCGCCACAAGCCGTCGCCGGGTTTCAGCGTGACGCCGTTTTCCGTAAACCTGAAATCATCCGTTGCGGGCAATTGCGACGGATCGCGCGCCACGAGCGCCGCGAAATATTTGTCGCCCAAGCTCGTGAGGCACGCGCGGTCACAGGCGGCGTCGGCCGGGGTGCCCAATTGCGGCTCAGCGGAGGCGACGGTGCCGAATCGAGTGGTGGCGGCCGCGGTCAACAACATCGCCACTCCGGCAAGCAAGAGCATCCTTTGCGTAGACCTTCGCATTGGTTCCCCCATTTCGACGCCGAACGCGGCGGCAATCGCCCGCTGCGTACGGCGCGGCATTGTACATCAGCACGCCTCAGTACGCCTCAGTACGCCCGCCTGAGTGCTTCCATGTACGTGTCGTCGCAATTACGCCGGACGCGCTCCTTGACACTGTTGAAACCTTGCTGCTACGGTTCAACTCGAATGCTCCGAAAATCGCGACGGTATTTCCTGCTCGTCATCGTCCTCCTCGGTCTCGCGTATTTTCTTTACAGGTTCCGCAACTCGATCACGCTGGAGGGATTTAGGTGGGGGATGGTTGTGACATCCCTCCGTCAGGCGCGCCTTTCTCTGCTGTTGCTCTCGCTCGTGGCGATCTACGTCTGTTATGCGATTCGGGCGCTCCGCTGGGTGCGTCTTTGCCGGGCGCTGGGTGCAGCGCATTTCTGGAACGTATTTCGCGCAACCCTCGTCGGCTTCACGTGCGTATTCCTTCTGGGGCGGCCCGGGGAGCCGATCCGACCCGTGCTCATCGCCCGGAAGGATTCGCTTTCGATGCCGGGGATGTTCGGGATCTACGTGCTGGAGCGCGTCTTCGACATGGCGGCCACGGCCTTGCTGGCCGTCTTCGCCTTGCTGTCGTTTGAACGGAGAGGCACGGTTGGCCCGGGGAACGATCTAGTGATGAAAGTCGCGCGGTCTGCGGGGGTATTGCTGCTCGCCGGACTCGTGGCTGTCATCGTGTTTTTGATCTACTTCCGGTATCGCGGCGCGGCGTGGCTCGCGCGAAAACTGCAACACGAGGCTTGGCGAACCGGCTGGCGCAAGAAAATTGCCACCCTCCTCGAGGGATTCTGCGAGGGGTTGCAGGGCATACGCACGTGGGGCGATCTAGGCGCCCTGTCGTTTTACACGCTGGCGCATTGGGCGCTCGTCATATTCGTGTACGTTTGGGTCCTCCGGGCGTTTCCGGGGAAACTTTCCACTCTCAGCTTTGGCAGTGTCGTCCTGGTCGCCGCCTTTACACTGATCGGTTCTGCGGCCCAAGCTCCGGCAGTTGGTGGGGGATCGCAAGCCGCGACGTTTCTTGTATTGAGTCTCATCTTTGGAGTAGAAAAGGAGCCTGCGGCGATCGCCTCGATCGTCCTGTGGTTGGTCACTTTCGCAGCTTGCTGCATCGTGGGATTGCCATTGCTGCTCCGGGAAGGTTGGTCGATGGGCGAATTGCGACGCATGGCGCGGGCGGAAGAGCAAGCGGGTGAGGCCGAGCTTCTGGCCGAAGCCGAACATGCCAATGAGGCGAGAGAGAGGCTGCGGTGAAGTGCCCCTTCTGTGCGCACCTCGATGACAAGGTGATCGACTCGCGCGAGGCGCGCACCGGCGATTTGATTCGTCGTCGCCGCGAGTGCCTTAAATGCGGCCGCCGGTTCACTACCTACGAGCGCATCGACGAAATCCCGTACATGGTCATCAAGAAAGATGGCCGCCGCGAAAAGTTCGACCGCCAGAAGATCCTGCAAGGATTGCTGAAGGCCTGCGAAAAGCGGCCCGTTCCGGTGAACAAACTCGAGACGATCGTCGATCAGGCGGAAGCGTTCGTCAGCGAAGCGCCCGACCGCGAGCGCACGACCGCCGAGATCGGCGGCCTGCTCATGGCGCACCTGAAGAAGCTCGACAAAGTCGCCTATGTCCGCTTCGCGTCCGTCTATCTCGATTTCAAGGACGTGAAGGAATTCATGGACGAGCTGAAGGGCCTGCTGAAGGACCGCGCCAAGAAGTGAGTGATGCAAGAAAGCGCCCACGCCTTGTTCGATATGGCAATGCACGACCCGTTGGCCATTTTCGGACTTTTGCTCATTGGTGCCTTTGTAGTCTTGTTCACCCACATTCAATTCAAGATGAGAGGCATCGGATACAAGACGTATCCGCTGTTCGCGCGCGGGTACGACTGGACTCTGCCGGCAGAGTATCTGAAAGTCCGAAGAAAGCAGGGATGGTCGCCGTGGCCAGCTTATGCAATGTGGCCCTGCTTAGTTTTGGGAATTGTCGCTCTGGTGGCAGGATTATTTCGACTATTTGACTAGCAGTTTTCTGCCTACGCCTGCCAGACGCCTGCCGCGAACGTCTTCACAGTGCGAAAGCCAAGCCGCTCGTAGAGTTCAACGGCTCGTTTGTTGACCGACGTGACCGTCAGGGAAAGCGATTCATAATTCCTGCGACGGAGAGCCACGATCGAGCACTCCATCAGCTGCCTGCCGATGCCGTGCCCCTGATAACCTGGCATGACGCAAACCTGCGTCACGTGGCCCACGCCCTCGGCCACCGTCGAGGTGAGAATCATGGCGATGAGGCGGTCACCGGTGGCGGGTCGCACCAGAAACGAAGCCTCCGGCAGAAACTGTCCGCAGCCGGGCAAGAGGACGATGTTCCGCAGGAATTTCAAGCTGCCCGCTTCGCTGCAATACTGGTCGTTGATCTGGCCGTCCACGTGGCTGGCATAGGCAAGCTGGATCAGTCGCGCGGCAGGCTCGAACGCCCGGTCGGTCCACGGCTCGATCCGCAGCCCCGCCGAAAGCCGCTTGCCGCTGAGCTTTGCTTCGTCGAGCGGCAGCAGCATGAACTGGCGCGTGTGTAGCCGGAAATGTTGCGATAGAAACGCGGGGTCAAGCTCGGTTCCAAAGGGCATCAGCTGCGCTTCGATGCGCTCGAGGCGCGGTGTGGCGCGCAGCGCACCCAGCATTTCGGTGAGAAGGCGCTGCGTGGTGGCTGCCTGCGCATGCTGGGCGGACACAAACAGCCCGCCGATCAGCCCTTTGTGGTCCTCGAGGACGTAAAAGCCGTACCCGGTCGGGTGACCATCCTCTATCGCCGCACACCCTCCCAGCGCTCGCGAGTCGATGAACTTCCGGACGAGGTCAATCGACGGGCGGTAGTCCCAGTGCAGCTCTTCCCGCCACCGTCGAGTTTCCTCCTGGAAGAGACCCTCCAATGACCGGGAATTCAGCTGCCGGAGATCGACGATCTGCATGGTAACCAAGCACTTTCCCCCATAGCCATTATAGCTTCGCCCGGCCTATGAATCTAACCGGCACCATCATGCGCAACTCCTCTGAGGCGCGAACCCGGATACGAATGGAAATGTGCTAACATTTGGCGCGCAGAGGCGCGTACGCTGCAGCGCCCGCGCCTACTGGATGGCCGTCTTTTCCGAGCTCCGCTATCCCACCACGCTTCTCGCCAAACTTTTCTCCGTACTTCTGGCGCTGCTCTTGTTCGCGCTCGTGTCTATCTCGACGGTTTCCGGTTTTATGCTTTACCAGACTCTCCGCCCGGCGCGGAATCCCTCCTCGTTCGACCTCAACGTGATGATGGGGCATCCGACCGCATTCTCATTTCCCCTCGCCGACGGCTCGACGCGCGAAGGATGGCTCTTTCCGGGACTGCGCGGAGCTCCGGCGATCGTCGTGTGCCACGGCTATCTCTCGCAGCGCGCCGACGTGCTGACCCTGGTCACTGCGCTTCAGGATCACCAGTTCAACGTCTTTTTGTTCGACTTCATCGGGCACGGAACGAGCGTGGGCGTCACTACGCTCGGCTACCGGGAGACCGGTGAACTCCGATCGGCCGTGCGCGCAATACTGGGTCGCGACGATGTGGACCCGCAGCGTCTCGGCCTGTGGGGCGTGGACATGGGTGGATACGCCGTTCTCGAGGTGGCAGCTACCGATCCGCGGGTGACGGCCTTTGCCGTTGACGATGCGTATGACGATCCACGCGACATGTTGCGGATGGAGGTGAAAAAATCCGGGTTGACCATTCTGCCGGAGGTCGCGCGCTTTTCCGATTTCGGGTTCCGAATGCTCAACTACCCCTTCCGGCGCGAGCCTCCGGTATCGACGCGCCTTGGGTCCACTAGGGGAGTACCCAAGCTGTTCGTCCAGTCGGACGATCGTCCGGCGCTGGCTAACGAAACGTTGCAGCTTTTCGTCAAAGCGCCTGACCCGAAACAAACGCTGCGCGAACGAATGAGCTACCGCGATATGTCAGATGACGACCGCAAGGCCTACGAAAGCCAGATCGTAAATTTCTTCCTTCAGTACATTCCGCCCACGTCCCGTTGACCGAAATTCAGTGTGTCGCCGGCGCGACGGGCGCGTACACGATTCCTCGATAGGATTCTTCGAGATCGCCGTGCACCCTGCCGAGCCGGCGCATTTCGCGCAGGCCCCCTGGCGTAGTCAACACGAGCGCGGATTCTCGATCAGCCTGCGACCATTCGTCGATCTCGCGGCCCAGATAGAATTCGAGTCCGTAAATCCAGGAACGCTGCAAGCGGTACGTGAAGATCCGATCGGGCCGCGCGTCGTCGCGCAACAATTGGCCGTGCCATCTCGCGGAGAAGGAAGCGTCGAGCGCAGGCAGGATCCGCAAGCCAGCGGCTGCAACGCACAGCACGGCGAGAGCAAGCGCGAGCGCTATAAACGCCCGCCTGTGCAGCAGAGCAATGGCTGCCACGCCGATCCCGCCGGCGATCGCGAGTATCGCGGTTATGAAAATCGGCCGCCCGGCGGCATCGCGAGCCGTTTGCGGAAGCCGGCTGGCCCAGACCATCGCGACGATCCCCAATACGATCCATGTGATCCCGAGTGCAACACCGATGGTCCTGAGGCTGCGTTGCTGTGTCGCAGAGTTCGTTCCCGTCGCGCGCGCGAGTGCCACTGCGAGCAGCAGAGCCATTGGCGGGATGGCTGGCAGGATATAGCCCGGCAATTTCGACTGGGAAAGGCTGAAGAAGAGAACAGGGAACGCTGTCCAGCATGCAAAAAAAAGACCCGGAGAATTCTTCCAAGAGTGTTCGCGCCACATTCGCAGGGCTTCCTCTGTCGCCGGCCACAAGAGCGCAGTCCAGGGTAGAAGCGCCAGAAGCAGAATGGGGCCGAAGAACCAAAACGGCTGGCGGTGCTGGAACAGAGGCGTCAGGTATCTCTGAAAATTGTGCTGGAAGATGAAGACGCGAATGAAATCTGGATTGCGCAGCGCGCACACGACGTACCAGGGAAGTGCGACAACGCAGAATGCAGCAATCGCGACCGGATGCGCGGCCCGAAACGCCGCGCGCCACTGTCCTGTGGCGATCGCCCACAGACCGATCGTCCCACCCGCCAGGACGACCGCCGCGGGTCCCTTCGCCAATGCAGCAAGCCCAAGGAAGCAACCGAAGAGGAGCAGAGGAAGGGAATCGCTTCGCGAAGTGGCTGATTCACCGCGGAGTGCTCCGGCGCGGCGAAACAGGCGAGCCGCGCTTGCCATTGCTAGAGTAATCGAAGCCGCGAAAAGCATATCGGGTCCAGCGGATCGCGCGAATCCAATCGCCGCAACGGACGAGGAAAAAAGGAGCGGCGCGAGCAACGCCGGGCTCGCTAGGGAACTGGTGTCACCGCCATAATGTTTCCGCCCAAGCCAGCCAATTGCCAGTGCTGCGGCAAGCGCGGCGAGTGCGGACGGCAGTCTCGCGGCCCATTCAGCCGGAAGGCGCAAATGGAATCCCGCGGCCGCGGCCCAGTAGTAGAGAATCGGCTTCTCGAACCACGGCTGCCCGTAGAGGCGCGGCGTCACCCAGTCTCCCGTCTGGGCCATGGCGCGCGCGATCCACGCGTAACGCGGCTCATCGGGGCCGACCAGCCCAATTGCGCCAAGGTTGCCGAAGAGGCAGATCGCCACCGCGACGACGGACGCGAGCAGAGTCGCGGGTGCGAGGCGTGATCCGCTCTTTTGAATTTCGCTCAAGATGGGGCTGAGTCTAGCATCGGCCGATTCAATTTGAACTTCCTAACCGTATAATGGCTCGCGATGCGGGAATGGGTCGAGTATGCCGTGGCTTGGGCGGGACTGAAGCTTCTGGGACTTTTGCCTCGGCCGGCAGCGAGGTTCACCGGTGCCTGCTTCGCCGCCGCCGCTTATTGGGTGCGGGCGCCATTGCGCCGCGCAGCCATGTTCAACCTGCGCCTCGCTTTTCCGGACTGGACCGATGAGCAACGCAAGCAGACGATCCGCGGGATGATTCGGCAAGTGGGTTGGATGGCGGGCGAGTTCTCGCAATTCCCGAAATACACGCGCGAAAATATCGAGCGCATCGTCGTCGTGGATGGATTCGAAAACTTCGACGCAGCGCGCCGCCGGGGAAAGGGCGTGCTGTTCCTGACCGGACACATGAGCGCCTGGGAGCTGGCCCCCTTCGCACAGGCGCTGTACGGCTACCCGCTGCATTTCCTGGTCCGGCCGATTGCCAATCGCCGCGTGGACGAAATGATCAACGCGTACCGCTGCCGGTCCGGGAATCAGCCGATCGATAAGAACCGCTCTGCCCGCTCAATCTTGAAAGTTCTTGGCGGAGGCGGCACGGTTGGGGTCCTCTCCGACCACAACACGGCCCCCGAAGAAAGCGTCTTCGTGAAGTTTTTCGGCATTCTAGCTTCCACGACCTCGGGCCTTGCGCGGATTGCCCTCCGGACCGACGCCGCAGTGGTGCCCGGTTTTCTTTCGTGGGATCCGCAGCAGCGGGAATACTGTCTTCGGTTCGAGCCTGCTGTTGAGCTGGCGCGCACCGGTAACGAGGAATCCGACGTAATCGAGAACACCTCGCGTTTTACTCGCGTGATCGAAGACTACATTCGCGCCCACCCCGATCAATGGCTATGGGTTCACAAGCGCTGGAAGACGCGCCCGCCAGGTGAGAAACCAATCTATCCGTTCTAGGAATCGTCTGCCTGGAGATAGTCAACTCCAGCGACAAGAGAGGCCGACATGACACGCACTGCCGGTGAACTCGCAAAGTATCTCGACATTAAGCTCGACGGCAATCCGCTCGCGCCGATCTCCGGTGTTGCAAGTCCGGAGCGCGCCCGCGCCGAGGATTTGATTTATCTGGATTCGCCGCGCCATCGGGAGCGCACGGAGCGGTCGGCCGCGGTATGCGTGCTCGCGCAGCCGGGCGCGCGGTTGGCAGGTAAGACGATGCTTGAGGCAGCCGATCCGAAGTTCGCGTTCGCAAAAGCGGCCGAGTGGCTGCTGCCACGACCCGCGCCGGAAGCCGCGATCCATCCCACCGCAGTTGTGTCGGCGAACGCAAGGTTTGGACTGAGCGTCTCCGTCGGCCCCTACGTGGTCGTCGAAGATCGCGCGGAAATCGGCGCCGGGACCGCGATCGCGGCGTTCTGTTTCTTGGGCCGTGGCGTCTACGTGGGCGAGAATTGCCGCCTTCACCCCCGAGTCACGCTCTACGCCGGCTCGCGCCTCGGGAACCGGGTCGAGGTGCATTCGGGAGTCGTCATCGGCGCTGATGGGTTCGGCTACGTTTTCGGCGAAGGGCGCTATTGGAAATTCCCTCAGATCGGAACCGTCGAGATCGGCGACGACGTGGAGATTGGAGCGAACGCGACCATCGATCGCGGTGCGCTCGAAACCACGCGAGTCGGCAACGGCGTCAAAATCGACAATTTGGTTCAGGTCGCTCACAACGTCCAGATCGGCGAGCACTCCGTCCTCGCGGCGCAGACGGGTGTTTCGGGCAGCAGCACTCTTGGTAAGCGCGTGGTGATCGGCGGTCAGGTCGGCATCGCGGACCACTGCAAAATCGAAGACGGCGCCATCGTCGGTGCACAGGCCGGAATCCCGACTGGCAAAACCATCCGCGAAGGGCAAACGGTGTGGGGAACGCCGGCCCGGCCGCTTGAGAAATTCAAGGAACAATATGCCTGGTTCGCACGCCTGCCGGAACTGGCAGAGCGCATTCGCAATCTCGAACGGGAACGCAAGAGCGGCAACCGCGGCTAGCGAAGATTTCCAGTTTCGTCTTCCATTCGCCGGGCGCCGGCGTTCCAGGTCCCGATACTGGCAGGGTTCATAATTCGGTTTCCTCAGCCAGCCCCAGCGGCGTTTGACGCATCTCACTGTTGGCGCTGAGAAGAATCTGGCGGCGTGTTTTCAGTTGACCGCAGGCGGCATACAAAAGATAATATTACCGAGTTGGCCTGTAACTACTTGCAACGCCGGGAGATTGCGCGCACCCCGACTCGCTCGGGACAGGGCTGCTGCCCGGGAGCAGAATCGGCGGGTTTGAGGGCGCGTCGAGATGAACCTGGCACGATCTGCCATTCTATCAGTGACAAGTTGCGTCTGAGGGGGCGATGACACCGGAGGCGAGACTGCGCGTGGAGGTCCCCAGCAGTGGCGCTGCACATGGCGCCGCAGTTGCTCCTCGCCGAAACGTCGAATCAGAGCTGGAGTGGTCCATCAGCCGCAGCGTCGACTGGTTCCTCTCCGCTCAGAGCCAGGAAGGCTACTGGTGGGGCGAGCTCGAGGCCGATACGACCCTCGAATCGGACTACATCCTCTACCTCCACATCCTGGGCGAGTCGGAATCCGGGAAAATCGAGAAGCTCGCGAAGTATATTCGCGAACGTCAACTCCCGGACGGCGGATGGAATATTTTCTACGGTGGCCCCGCTGAACTCAATGCGACGGTAAAAGCCTGGGTGGCGCTCCGTCTGGCCGGCGACCCGGCGGCCTCTCCGCATCTCGAGCGCGCCCGGAAGAAAGTCCATGAACTGGGCGGGCTCGAAGCCACGAACTCCTACGTACGCTTCTACCTCGCCATGGTTGGTGCGATCGACTGGAGCCTCGTTCCTGCCATCCCACCCGAATTGATGCTTTTGCCGGACTGGTGTCCCATCAACATCTACGAGATGTCGTCATGGACGCGCGGGATTGTGATTCCGCTCGCCATTGTGTACGCGCGCAAGCCCGGCTGGCGTTTGCCCGATGGCCTCACCGTCGATGAGCTGTTCCTGCGTCCCGGAGGAAGACCGCGTTCTTTCAAGTGGGACAAGCGCGTCATCTCCTGGAAAAACGTGTTTCTCGCCCTGGACCGCGGCGTGAAGTTATATGAAAGCTCGCCGTGGAAGCCGTTCCGCAAGGCAGCGCTGGCCCGCGCACGGACGTGGATGAACGAGCGTCTCGAGCGCAGCGAAGGATTGGGCACGATCTATCCCGCGATGATGAACTCGATTTTCGCCCTGCTGGCGGAAGGTGGAGATACCACCGATCCGCTGCTCGCTCGCGAAATCGGATTTCTCGCGCGCTACGAAATTGAGGGAAAGGATACGCTGCGCGTCCAGCCGTGCATTTCTCCGCTCTGGGATACGGCCATCGCCATGGTTTCGCTCGAAGAGGCGGGCCTGGATCCCGCGCATCCGTCCCTCCTGGCTGCGTCGCGCTGGCTGGTGGCCAATCAGATCCTCGGGCCGGGAGATTGGCAGGCGAAGAATCGCAACGCCGCGCCGGGCGGTTGGGCGTTCGAATTTCGCAATGATTTCTATCCGGATGTCGACGACACAGCGTTCGTCTTGATGGCCTTGAGCCGGGTGGCCGACCCCGAGCCATCGCGCCTCCGCGCCGCGATTCGCCGCGGGCTTGCCTGGCTCGTGAGCATGCAGAATCGCGACGGCGGCTGGGGTGCGTTCGACCACGAAAACAATTTGCAGTTCCTCAATAACATTCCCTTCGCAGACCACAACGCGATGCTCGACCCATCCACGGCGGATGTCACCGCGCGCGCCGTCGAGTGCCTCGGGCAGATGGGATGGTCGCCGAAGCACCCTGTGCTGGAGCGCGCTCGTGCTTATCTCCGGGGTGACCAGACCCCTGACGGCTCCTGGTTCGGCCGCTGGGGCGTGAATTACGTGTACGGGACGAGCGGCGTGCTGCGCGCGCTCGAGGCTCTGGGAGTGGCGTCCGCTCCGGAGTGCCGGCGCGCGGCCGATTGGTTGCGCTCCGTGCAGAACCCCGATGGTGGCTTCGGTGAATCGATCCTGTCTTACTACGATCCTACGCTCAAGGCGAAGGGCACGAGTACGGCATCGCAAACGGCTTGGGGCCTGATCGGCTTGCTCGCCACTGTTCACCCTGACGATCCGGCCGTCGAGCGCGCGGTTGCCTGGCTCATATCGCATCAGAATGAGGACGGCACTTGGGACGAGGACGAGTTCACTGGCACTGGATTTCCGCAGGTGTTCTACCTGAAATATCACCTGTATCGAAATTCTTTCCCGCTGTACGCGCTGGCGCGCTACGATAACCTTCGTACAGATCGCGCGAAATACGTGGGCGTGCAGATACCCGCGGAAGAGATACAGCAGACGAATGGATACTGGGGGTAGATGATGGCGGCTTGCACGAACTTGCCGGCCAGGGGCCTGGCAGTGTTTTTCCGGGCCCAGCGCGACGAAGAGGCTCTCCGCACTCCATGACCACGCTCGTTACGGGCGCTACAGGCTTCCTTGGGAGCCATGTTACCCGGCAACTCGTCTCCGCAGGGCATTCCGTTCGCGTCCTCGTGCGCCGGTCGAGCAACTTGCAGGCACTGGAGGGCTTCGCCGTCGAGCGCGTCGAAGGAGATTTGCGGGATCTGGCATCGCTCCACCGCGCGATGAAGGACGTGCGCCGCGTCTTTCACGTCGCCGCCGACTACCGGCTGTGGTCGGCAGATCCGCAGGAAATCTACGAAACCAATGTCGAGGGCACGCGCCGGCTCATGGACGTGGCCGGCCAGGCGGGTGTCGAGCGCGTGGTTTACACAAGCACGGTGGCGACGATAGCGGTGCCCACTCACAACGGTTCACTTCCGAACGAAGAGACGCACGCGGCACTGGATCAGATGGTAGGCCATTACAAGCGCTCGAAGTTTCAGGCGGAGCTCGAAGCGATCAAGGCGGCTGCCGCGGGCTTGCCGATCGTGATTGTGAACCCGACTGCGCCGGTCGGGCCGGGCGACTGGAAGCCGACGCCGACGGGCCGCATCATTGTCGATTTCTTGAATGGGAAGATGCCTGCGTACGTTGACACGGGATTGAATTTGGCGGCGGTCGAAGACGTTGCAGCCGGGCACTTACTCGCAGCAGAGAAGGGGCGAATCGGGGAGCGGTACATCCTTGGCGCGCGCAACATGACGCTGAAACAGATTCTGGAAGCCCTTGCGGTAATCACGAGTCGCCGTGCGCCCCGGGTTCGATTGCCGCATGCCGTGGCGCTCGCCGCGGGCTACGCCGATGAGTTCTTCTCGCGAATCGCGGGACGCGAGCCGCGGATTCCCGTCGAGGGAGTGAAGATGTCGCGCCACCGCATGTTCGTCGCGAGCGACAAGGCGGAAAAGGAACTGGGCTACAAACCCGGCGCCGTCGAATCGGCGCTCGAACGCGCCGTGCGCTGGTACGGCGACCATGGCTATGTTCATGGGCGGACCGGGGCAAAGCCCGTCGCGCAAGTGCAGGCCGCCTAGATGTCTTCGCGGCGCAAAGGATTTCATAAGCTGTCTTAGGTCGCGGCAATCGCCGCGGCGTGGCTGTAACTCATAAGCGGGGGTATGGACCCCTGAGGCAGAGAAAGTTCGTACTGTCTGTTGCTGGTGACATGAAGGTCCTCATCACATGTGCGCTCGAAGGCGAATTCGCCCCGTGGCGTGCCATACGTGAGTTTCGGTCCGGTAGCTGGGGTCCGGCGCGTGTGTACGTCGCCACCATCGGCGGCGCGGAGATTGGCGTCGTTCTGACGGGCGTTGGCCCCAAGCAGGCTGCGCTGCAAGCGTCCAGAGCAATCCGCAGCGAGTGTGATTCCCTGAGCTTCTGCGTCTCCACGGGGTTAGCGGGCGCGCTCCGTCCCGAATATCGGATCGCCCAGGTGCTCGCGGCCCGCAGCGTGTTCACGGAGGTCCCCCGGGCGGATCTGGATAGCCAGTTGCTGCCGAGCAGCGAGCCGCTCGTGTCGTTCGCGGCGGAATGTGGTGCGAGCGTCGTCGAGAGATTTCATACTGCCGAACGTGCGATCGCCCGCGTGGATGAAAAACATCACCTCGGCCGGACATCTGACGCCGTCGAGATGGAAAGTTTCGAGATTCTTCGCGAAGCCGCCGCTTGCGGAATCCCCGCCGTGGCGATTCGGGCCATCAGCGATGGTCTGGACGAAAATTTGCCGCTCGATATGAATCAGCTATTTACGGACGAAGGCCAGCTGAGCATCCCGCGCGTCATGGGCCAGGTGGCTCTTCACCCGCAAGCGATCCCGGGTCTCGTCAAGCTTCGCCAGAACAGCAAGCAGGCGGCCGAGTCCCTCGCGCGATTTCTCGATCGATACGTTGCGATGGTCGTGGAGCGCACAAGTACCTTGGCGCCGAAAGCGACGGCAGCCACACAATGAGCAATACGGTCACTCAAGTCGGCTCGATGGACTCCCCGCTCAGGCGGGAAGGCCAGATGCGGGCGGGTGTTTACCGCGGCAAGGGCCGCGTCGTCGTAGAGCAAGTGCCGATTCCCGAAATTGGCGCCGGCGAAGTGCTTTTCCGCGTGGCCGCGTGCGGCATCTGCGGAACGGACATCAAGAAGATTCAACACGGGTTCATCACCCCGCCGCAGATTCTGGGACACGAACTTGCCGGTACGGTTGTCAAGACCGGGCCCGGCGTCACGAAGTTCAAGCCGGGCGACCGCGTCGTGAGCTTTCATCACATTCCCTGCGGCGCCTGCTTCTACTGCGAGAAGAAACTCTTTTCCCAATGTGCGGGTTACAAGAAGACCGGCCTCACTGCTGGCTTCGATCCGAACGGTGGCGGCTTTGCCGAATATGTTCGCGCGATGCCCTGGATTGTCCAGCGTGGAATGGTCGCGCTGCCGGCCGATGTAAGTTTCGAAGAAGCCACCTTCGTTGAGCCGGTCAACACCTGCCTGAAGGCCGTCCGCAAGGCGCGCGTTGCATCCGGTGAGACGGTGCTTGTCATCGGCCAGGGGCCGATCGGCATGCTCCTCGCAATGCTCGCGAATCATGTGGGCGCGACCGTGTACACGAGCGACCCGATGGCGGGACGCAGGTCCGCAAGCCTCCGCTTCGACGCCAAGGAATCCTTCGATCCGGCTGCCGCGAATCTATTGGAAGAGATGCGCCGCCGCACAGAAGGGCGCGGCCCGGACGCGGTCCTGCTGGCGGCTCCTAGTGCTTCATTGGTGCCGGAGGCCCTCGCCATCGCCCGTCCCGGCGGCCGTGTGCTACTGTTTGCTCATAACGACCCCGTGCTCAAAGTGGAGTTTCCAGCCGCGGCCGTCGGGATCGAGGAGAAAGAGATTCTGGGCAGCTACAGCGCCTCGGTGGACGATCAGGAAGAGTCCGTGGCGCTGGTCTTCGAGCGCCGGCTGCCGGTGCGCGAGCTGATCTCGCACCGTTTTCCGCTCGAGCGCATTGCGGACGCGCTGGAATTGGCGGCGCGCCCGAAACACGATACTCTGAAAGTGGTGATTGCGCACGAATGATCAGAACAGACAAAAGCGGGCACATGACTGCGGCGGTCCTCTACGGCTCTGAAGACGTGAAGATCGAGCGCGTCGATATTCCGCGCCTTGCCGAGGACGAAGTGCTGGTTCGCGTGGAGGTCGCTCTCACCTGCGGCACCGACCTCAAGGTATGGAAACAGGGATATCACGCGCGAATGATTCAGCCGCCGTCGCTGTTTGGCCACGAGCTGGCGGGCATCGTCGTAGAAAAGGGCAGTGCCGTCAACGGTAGCGTTCGCAAAGGCATGCGAGTCGTCCCCGCGAATTCGGCGCCGTGCAACGAATGCTTTTACTGCCGGAAGGGCCAGCCGAACCTGTGCGAGGATCTGCTCTTCAACAACGGCGCGTACGCTCAATACATTCGCATCCCCGGCAGGATCGTCCGGCAGAACATGCTCGAAATTCCGGACAGCATGTCTTTCCTCGATGCTGCCATGGTCGAGCCGCTTGCTTGCGTCCTCCGCGGAATCCATGAGACCGGTATCAAGCCGGGCGACACGGTTGTGGTGATAGGATGCGGCCCCATCGGACTCGAATTCATTCGCATTCTCTCAGGTCGCCACGTGCGCGTGATCGCTGTCGCCAGGCGCGCCGCCCGAGTGCAGGCCGCGGAACGCATGGGGGCAGCAATGGCGTTCGATTCATCAGAAATCGGGAATCCCGTCGCTCTCGTGAAGCAAATGACCGAGGGTGGCCGAGGTGCCGACGCAGTGATCGAGGCGGCTGGGCAGCCGACCACCTGGCAGTGGGCGCTCGAGATGGTGCGAAAAGGCGGTACGGTGAACTTGTTCGCGGGTTGCGCAAAGGGAACCGAAGTAAGGATCGACCCGTGGACCCTGCACTATTCGGAGATTTCGATCAAGTCAACCTTCCACCATACGCCGCGATTCATTCGCGAGGCGCTGGACACGATTGCCCGCGGGGAGATCCGGGCTCAGGATTTCATCACGGGCGAGGTGCCGCTCGTGGAACTCCCGAGCGTGTTCCAGCACATGAAAAACCGGAACGGTGAGCTGAAGACGGCCGTCATCCCCTGACCACCACGCACGCTGCGCTCCATGCTGCCCACACCCGAACTCGAAATCGCCCGTAATCTTCCGCCCGAAGGTTGCAGCGCCGCCGAGGCACAGCGCTACACCCGCTGGCTCGCCACGCACCATTACGAGAATTTCAGTGTCGTCTCGTGGCTGCTCCCGCGTCAACTGCACCAGCATTTCTACAACGTCTATGCGTATTGCCGCTGGTCGGACGATCTCGGCGACGAAATTCCGGACCGCGACCGGGCGCTCCAGCTGCTCGACGCCTGGGAACATGAATTGCGGAATTGCTGGCGCCGCAGCGCGGAGTTGTCGCATCCGGTTCTGATCGCTTTGCGAGAGACAATTGTCGCAAAAAGCATTCCCGTCGCGCCGTTTGTGGATCTGCTCCGCGCGTTCCGGCAGGATCAAAAGGTAAATCGGTACGCCACGTGGGATGAAGTGCTCCACTATTGCCGGTTCTCAGCGAATCCCGTCGGGAGACTCGTGCTTTATGTCTGCGGTTACCGGGATAACGAACGACAGCTTCTCTCGGATTTCACCTGCACGGCTTTGCAGCTCGCAAACTTTTGGCAGGATGTATCGCGTGACCTCGAAAAGGGCCGCATCTATATTCCACTCGACGCACTTGCCGCTCACGGTTTGACGGAAGCCGATATTGTCGAACGCCACTGTGATGAACGCTACGTCGCTCTGATGAAAGCCCTGATTACGCGTACGCGAGAACTCTTCGCTGCTGGCCTGCCGCTGGCCCAGCGCGTTGACTCGACTCTGCGGGTTGACTTGGAGCTGTTTAGCCGCGGGGGGCTGGCCGTGCTTGATGCAATTGAAACCTCTGGGTATAACACCCTTGAACGCCGGCCCGCGCTGACGAAGACGACGAAAATTCGATTGATCGCCCGTGCGCTGGTCTCGCGACTCGCGGCCTTCGCGAAGGCCTTCCCAGCCGATTCGACCGAATACGCGTCAGCTCCTTCTTACGTCGCTAGCGAAATCCCGTCTGATGACCTTAAGCGTGGTTTGTGGATCTATGCGAACGCTGAAAGTCTTCGAGCGTCCTACGCGGAGTGCAATCGCATCGCACGGGCCGCGCGCAGCAGTTTCTATCTGGCGTTTTTCGGTCTGCGCAAAGAGAAGCGCAATGCGCTATGCGCTCTCTATGCCTTCATGCGGCTCGTGGACAACGTTTCGGACGAGCCGGGCGACCTCGAATCGAAACGCCGCGGGCTCGCCCGCTGGCGCGCCATGCTCGACGAAGCCGTCTCCGGGCGAACGGATGGGCACGCGATTCTTCCCGCGCTCGCCGACACGATCGCGCGCTTCGAGATTCCCACGCGTTACTTCCACGATCTGATTCTGGGCGCCGAGATGGACTTGACTGTTGCTTCCTATGCTACATTCGACAGGCTCTCGGAATACTGCTACCGGGTGGCGGGCACGGTCGGCCTCACCTGTCTTCACGTGTTCGGCTTCCGCGATCCGCGCGCTCCCGACCTGGCCGAGCGGCTGGGCCTCGCGTTCCAACTCACGAACATCCTGCGCGACGTGCCGGGCGACTACGAGATGGGCCGCGTGTACTTGCCGCAGGAGGATCTCGAACGGTTCGGCGTGCGTGAAGAGGAATTGCGCGGGCCGTTGACGCCCGCGCTCCGCGACCTTCTTGAGTTTTCGGCGGATCGCGCGTGGCGATTTTACGAGGAAGGCGCTCCGCTCGTCGCTCAGGTGGATGCCGACAGCCGCGCCACTCTGAGAGCACTGATCCGCACCTATAGCAGCCTGCTCGCGCGGATCGAGGAGCGCGGGTTCGACGTTTTTTCCTCGCGTGTGTCGTTGTCGAGCACGGAAAAGATCCAATATCTCCTGACGGCAAGGATGACAGGCCGGTGGAAGACGGATGCCCTCGCAAAGCGTTCTGGTGATCGGCGGCGGTCTGGCGGGCCTGGCCTCCGCCGTCGCGCTGGCTGAAGCGGGCGTCGAAGTTCGCCTGCTCGAAAAGCGCCCTCACCTTGGCGGGCGCGCCACTTCCTATACGCTGCCCGACGGCAGCGAGGTGGACAATTGCCAGCACGTCACTCTCGGCTGCTGCACGAACCTCGCCGATTTCTATCGCCGCGCCGGTGCCGCGGGCAAGATTCGCTTTTACGACCGGCTGTATTTCGCGGATCGTTATGGCCGCCGCTCCACGATCGAAGCGTCTTGGCTGCCTCCGCCGCTGCACATGGCGCCGTCATTCCTCTCCTTCGGCGCGCTGACACTGGCGGATAAGCAATGCATCGCGAGAGCGCTGCTCGCGATTGCGTGGTCCGGCGGCGAGCCACGCGGCATCGAATTCATATCGATGCTCGACTGGCTGCACCAGATGAAGCAGACGGCGGGAGCGATTGAGCGCTTCTGGCGCGTCGTGCTTGTGAGTGCGCTCGACGAAGAGCTGGCGCGCACCGACGCGCGCTACGGAATCGACGTTTTCTGGAAGGCGTTTCTCGGCAGCCGCGCTGGGTATCGAGTGGGAATTCCGTCGGTGCCGCTCGGAGCACTTTACGAAGGCTGCCGTGACGCGCTAGCGCGGCGCGGTGGCCTGGTGCGGCTGCGATGTGGAGTCCGTGAAATCTGCTTGCGCGACGGCCGGTTCGCGTGCGCGGTGCTTGAGGACGGGTCGGAAGTTTCCGCGGACGCTTGCATCGCGGCCGTCACGCACAACGCGCTTCTGGGAATGCTCCCAAAAGAAATGGGAGATGAGGGCGGCGCCCTTGAAGGGCTGCGGCACTTGCGGAACGCACCCATCACGGGCGTGCATCTCTGGTTCGACCGCACCGTGATGACGGAACCGTTTCTGGCGCTGATGGACCACACGACGCAGTGGGTGTTCAACAAGACCCTCCTGTACGCAGAAGGGAACGCCGGCGGCGCAACTGCAGCGGGGGCCAAACCGGGCGAGGGCGAAGGTGGGAAGACCGGCCAATACTTGCAACTGGTCATCAGTGCGTCTTATGATCTGGTTTCGCGCTCGCGGCAGGAGATTATCGACCTCTGCCGCCGCGAGCTAGTGGACGTTCTTCCCGCCACGCGCGAAGCCCAACTCGTAAAGGCCACGGTGATCAAGGAAATCAGTGCGACCTTTTCGCCCGAGCCGGGTGTGGACCGCTGGCGCCCGGGACAGGATATCGGCGTGAAGAATTTCTATCTCGCGGGCGATTGGACGCGCACCGGCTGGCCCTCCACGATGGAAGGAGCCGTGCGCAGCGGCTATCTGGCGGCCGAAGCGGTGCTGGCCGGTTTCGGCCGGCCGCAACAGTTTCTCCAACCCGATCTGCCGTTCGAGGGTCTCTCGAGGTTTTGGGCGAGGCGGCGGGCGGCACGCGGGTCATGAACCAATTCGTTGGTAACTCAGCGAAAGCGTATTTGCGCACCCTGCATGAAGATGCCGTTTGACGCAAGGTGTTCCGGGGTATCATTGGGTTAACCCCCAGGAGGTTTCCATGGAGCGGAAGTATAAGCAGAGGGGATATCACGACCGCGAATCCGAAGACAAGAAGCGCGAGCGTGCCGAACGCACCGATCGCCCCAGCGAGCCGCGTCCGAAACAGGACATGCTCGGGCCGCGCACGCCTCGTATGGTCGGCACGGTGATGAGGGCGCGATGTTCGAGCTGCGGCGCTGTATTGGCGCCGGGATTCGATCCGAACGGAGAATGCCCACGCTGCCATACGGCGCTTCACTGCTGCAAGCAGTGCGTTCACTTCGATACGGGCAGGCAATTCGAGTGCACGCAGCCGATTCCCGAGCGCATCGCCAAGAAGGACGCGAAGAACGAGTGTACTTTCTTCGAGTTTCGCATGACGGTGGAGAAAGACACGTCCCCGGTGACCTACGCCACGAATGCCCCGGCTGCTCCAGCGGCCGCCAGACCCAGCAACGCTCGCCAGGCCTTCGAAGATCTCTTCAAGAAGTAGCGTTCATCCCCCATCCAAATCAATTTCTGCACTGATGCAAGGCCTGCGTCCAGACCGGTCCGCGATATCGCTTTCTTTGGGAGACTCACTTCGGCGGGAGAGGGAATAGCGTCGGCTCCTGCGATGGCGCGTCGGCAATCGGCTCGAGCTGCGGATAGCGGTGGCGCAAGGTTTCGGGGACTTTCACTTTGCTGCCCGTCAGCATGTTTATCAACTGCAACGCGTTCACCACGGCCTTGCCTTCGAAGTGATTGTTCGAAATGACGAACGTCGTCTCGGTCTGATCGGCCACGAGCCGGATGCGTCTGGCCCACGGCTCGAGCTCTCGGTCGCTGTAGAGATAGTTGTAGCGCTCGTGGCTGGCAACGTCGGGATCGTCGCTGAACCACGTGTCGGCGCGGCGACCGTGCAAGCGGACGTAGCCCAACTTGGACGTGGCGCGTTCGCCCGGTTTGATCGAGCGCCCGATTAGCGGCTGATCGATGTTGCAGATCCCTGCATTGTGCTCGTGGAGGAACGCGTAGAACTCCGGCAACGCCCAGGACGCGTGGCGCACCTCGACGACAAGCGGATACTCGTGGAACGCGCCGAGGATCTGCCGCAGGCGCTCGAGATTCTCGGGCGTATTGTGAAACGAAAAAGGGAACTGCAAAAGGACCGCGCCCAGCCGCCCCGCGCCGTGCAAAACGTCGAATCCTAGGCGCACGGCATTTTCATCCGCGGCGTTTGCGCCCTCTTCGTGCGTGAATTTCTGCCACAGCTTGGCGGTGAAGAGAAACCTCGGATTTCCTGCTACGCGTTCGAGCCACTGCGTCGCGAGCTCGGGGCGGAGCGGGTTGTAAAACGACGTGTTGATCTCGATCGTGTCGAAAAACTCGGAGAGGTAGGCCGCCTCGTGAAAACCGCGCGGCCGCCGCGCTGGATAGACGATGCCGTTCCAGTCGGAGTAGGACCATCCAGCGGGACCGACGAGAATCCGTCCCCGCTGGGCGCCGTCAGGTTTGGATTTCGTGGGCATGGGCGGTCGCTTGCGGAACTCGTATCGAGCCTATGATGCCCGCTGCGAGCCTGTCAATTCGCACGATTGGACGTGCCGGGGTTGCGCGGCGCTGCACGCGGCGCTATCCTGAATTCGCCGCTATGGGAACGTTTCTTCAGGTCGTCGATCTCTCCAAATGAAGAACAATCAACCGCCGACCATCATTCTTCCGGATCTGGAAGAGCCGATCCGCGCCGAGCTTTTCAGTCTCGAGCGGCTTGAGCAGCACGCCGAGAGCTTGGCGGCAGCGCAGATCGTCACAACCGTAGTGAGCCGAGGCCGCCCGCTCCTTCCGCGTGTCCTCGATAACGGCCGCGTGCTCCTAGATTGCTACCGCGCCACAGCTCGGGCGATTCAGGACGAGCACGCTATTACGCCTGCGGCCGAGTGGCTGGTCGACAACTTCCACATCGTCGATGAGCAGCTTCGCGAGATTCAGGATGATTTGCCGATCGGCTACTATCGCAAATTGCCTAAGCTCGCGTCCGGTCATTTGGAGGGCTATCCGCGTGTATACGGAGTTGCTTGGGCGTTCGTGGCGCATACGGATAGCCGTTTCGATCCCGAAGTGCTCCGCCGCTTTGTGGCGGCCTATCAGAGGGTGCAACCGCTGACGATTGGCGAGCTCTGGGCGGTGGCCATCACGCTTCGCGTCGTGCTGGTCGAAAACCTGCGCAGGATTGCGGGACAGATAGTTCGCAGCAGAAATGCCCGCCAGGAAGCCGACGCGTTCGCCGATGACTTGCTCGGTTCGAATGGTCAAGCTGAAACCATTCCGCTGTCGGCGCTCCGCCGCTTTGAGGATGCTCCTTTAGAAAGAGCGTTTGCCGTGCAACTTGCCCAGCGCTTGCGGGATTTCGATCCAAAAGTTCGGCCCGTGCTGGTCTGGCTCGATCAGCGCCTGGCTGCGGCGGGAACAAACGCCGATGAAATGGTCCGAACCGAGCTCCAGCAGCAAGGAACCGCGAACGTGTCCGTACGCAACATCATCACAAGCATGCGATTGATTTCCGCATTCGACTGGCAGCAATTTTTTGAAAGCGTCAGCCTGGTGGATGAAATTCTTTGCAATGACACAGACTTCGCCGGCATGGATTTCTCCACGCGGGACATCTACCGCCATGCAATTGAGGATCTCTCGCGCGGATCGAACCTTCCAGAATTGGAAGTTGCGCGACGTGTCGTCCGGCGTGTTAAGCAGGCCGCCTCAGGCACGTACGACCACGATGGAGACAAGTCGACTCAGGACCGTTACACGGAGCCTGGCTACTATCTCATCTCGCGAGGACGCCCAGCCTTCGAGAAGGAGCTAGGTTTTCGCGTGTCAGGGAAGCATCGGCTTCTCCGTTTATACATTCGAGCTGCGATCCCTGGATAT
>DATNIN010000003.1:0-30468 GCA_035604415.1 Candidatus Acidiferrales bacterium | reverse complement strand
CTTTTCAGGATCGCCTCTCAAGCGAACTGCGCCTGGCCGGCGCGGCCGATCTCGAAGCGGCCAACGAAGTCCTGCGCCGCTTCCTGCCCGACCACAACCGCCGCTTCGGCCGCGCGCCGCGTGAGTCGGAAAAAGCCTGGCACCCCGCTCCTGCCGACCTCGACCGCATCTGCTGCTTCCGGCACGAACGCGCGGTCAGCAACGACAACGTCGTGCAGTGGGACGGCCGCCGCTTCCAGATCCCGCCCCAACACAAACGCTTCAGCTTCGCCGGGGCCAAGGTACAGCTCTATGAATCTCTCGAAGGAAAAGTCGCGATCTATTACGGAGATACCAAACTCCACCACTCCGGTGGATAACTTCACAGGGGGGGGGGTGACATTTTCATCGGGCCATTAGGGTGACATTTTCACGTTGCTACAACACAGAGACGCGGACGCAGCGCGAAACCAAGGAAACAGAGGTTTGGGGTGCGCGACGCCGAAAGGCGGTTCGAGGGCCGAATCTTGCCGCAAGAGCGCGAGAATCAGTCCCTGTCCTTGTCGCTCTTATCTTTCTTGTCTTTGTATTTGTCTTTGTTGGGGATTTGGGCCCAGCGCTGGTCGAGGGACTCTTTTGTGAAGAGCGCATCGGAGAGGTTCGTGTTGTAATCGCACTTGTCGAAAAACACCTGGAAGATCTTGATCCCGTTCCGCTCGCGCGTGACCTGCAAGGGCGTCTGGACGCCGTCGAGCGGATGATAATTTGAGAAGTAATCGATCTCCTGGCTCTTCATCTGCGTTCTTGGGTCACGGGTCTCGACCGTCTTGCGGAGCGGAAGGTGCGTCGCGAGCGCGAACGCGATCCGGATCGTGCGGTCCTCGCTATCCACCAGTTCGATCCACTCGGCCTGTTTCAGATCGACGACATCCGTCCCGCCATACCGGAAGACCATATCGGGCTCGTGAATCCGGTGGCGCAGGATATTGTCGATATCCTTCCGGTTGTCTTCCTGGAATTGCGCGATGTCGGTTTGCGGCGCCTCGGCGACTCCGCCGCGATCGAGCTCCCATCCCTTGTCGCCGTTGAAGACTTGAATGACATTGCGCTTGGGCAAGTTCTCCTGGCGATCCTTGGTCGGCGGCTGCGTATAGTCGATGAACGCGCCAAACCCGGTCAACTCGCCCGAATGGTCAAACGAACCAAGCCGGCCCGTGCACGTCACGTCGCGGACATTCAGATAAGCGCTTCCGCCGAGCGCGTCGATGGCCTGCGCAAGCACCTGCTTGGCCTTGGCCGCGCTCTGCTCGGGCATGAGGAACTGGTCCTCTTGCGCCGCCGCGCGTGGCGCGTGCAAGAAGCAAGCGGCGAGCAGAGCCGCGGCAAACACTGGGCGTGCGCTTATCCGCAAGGGAAGGATCCTCCGTTTACGTTGATTACTTCTCCGGTCACGTAGGTTGCCAGGTCCGACACGGCAAAAAGAATCGGTCCTGCCACTTCCTCGACCGTCGCCACGCGATTCAACGGATACGCCGCGAGCAACTTCTGCATCTGGCCGCGGTTCTTCGCGGTTGCTTTCCATATCCCGGTATCCACGAAGCCCGGCGCCACGCAGTTCACGAGAATGTTGTGCCGCGCGAGCTCGACCGCAAGCGCCTTCGTGAAGCTGATGATCGCGCCCTTGGTGGCGGAATAGTGTGCGTGAAAGGCGGTTCCGCGCTGCCCGGCCACGGAACCGAGCGTGACGATCCGGCCGCCGCCCTGGGCAATCATGTGCGGGACGGCATGGTGAACTGCGGCATACACGCTCTTCAGATTCACCCGGATCATTTCGTCCCACTCGCGCTCGCTGATCTTCTCGATCGGCGCGTCCTCATGGTTCCAGATGCCCGCGTTGGCGATCAGAATGTCCAGCCGGCCGAGGCGCTGGTGCGCAAACGCGACGAGCTTTTTCGCATCCACCATCTTTCCCAGATCGGCCTTGAACGATTCGATGCGCGTCCCGTGCTTTCGCGCCTCCTGCTCGACCTGCGCTGCGGATTCGCGGTTGCGGTGATAGCTGAACACGACGTCTGCGCCCGCCTGCGCGAACATCTTGACCGTCGCGGCCCCAATGCCTCGCGATCCGCCCGTCACCAGTGCCGCCTTGCCCGCCAGCGAAATCATGTGTCCCCCAGGAAGGAAGTTGAGAAATCAGCGTCGCGAACTGGAAAGCTCCCTGCCGGCCTTCGCGGCCTTAACATCCGAATCAAGCTTGCGTGAGAATCCGGCGCGCCGCGGCCGCTGCAACGAGTTCGCGAAACAGTGCCTGCGCCAAGGCGTCGGTTTCGGCCATCCGCTCCGGATGCCATTGCACGCCCATCACCCAGTTCGCATCGCCCGTCCATTCGACGGCTTCGATGACGCCGTCGGGCGCGCGGGACGCGATGCGCAAGTGGCGGCCCGGCTCCCGGATCGACTGGTGGTGCGAGCTGTTCACAGTCACCTCGCTCGCCCGCGCCATTTCCGCAAGGCGCGACCCGGGCTCGATTCGCGCGGCGTGAAACGGCTCCCCGGCTCCCTCTTCGACCTCCCAATCGTGCTCGATCAACGTACCCAGCTCGCTCGGGATGTCCTGTATCAGCGTGCCGCCGAGAAACACGTTGAGGCTTTGGATGCCAAAGCAGATCGCCAGGACCGGCTTGTTTTCGGCGAAGGAGTGCTCCAGGAGCGCGAAATCGACTCGCTCCCGGTCCAAGTCCGGATCAGCGCCCTTGGCATGCCTGGAGGCTCCAAATCGCGAGGGATCGATATCCGCGGGGCTTCCGGTCAATACGAAGGCGTCCAGGGTTCGCGCCAGGCTTTCCAATTCCTGCGTAGGGAGCGCAAGCGATACAGGCACCGGGTTTCCTCCTGCCCGGCGAACGGAACCCAGATACTTCTCAAGCTTGGCGGATTCTCCCGTAACTTCTTCTTTTCTAGTGCGATACGGGAGGCCCACTCGTGGTTTGCGGCTGTTTTCGGCGCTCATCAAGGGCACATCGTACCATCGCCGCCCGACCATGGGCAACTTGTGAGCTTCGGCGCTCCTCGGGTGCCAGCTGGAAGCGCGGCCAGACTCGCGCTGAAAAAAGCGCTAGCAGTATTCGGCAGAGAGAGAAACGATGCGCGACGAAGCTCCCTGCTTTGTCGAAGCGGGCTTTCTTGGCGGGTGCGTGCCGAGCCAGACGTCGTAGTTCTGCTTCATCTGATCGATGTGGTGCGGAATGTGGCGCTCCTGTCGCTCGATCCATCTTTCGAGGCTGATCTCGCCCTCCCCGGGGTGTTCGAACGTATGCGACCACACCGGCTCGGGTAGCGCGACGACCAGGTGGTACGTCATCTTCCGCAGGCGGCGAATCACTTCGAGCGCTTCCCGCGTACTTTGATGGAAGTATCCGAGGCTGCCGGCCCATCGCGCGGCATCGAATTTCGCGACGGCTTTCCCCGGTTCTGCGATGAGCTGGCGACAGTGCACGTAGGAGCTGGCCTCGCTATCTGCCAGGTGCAGGATGATCTCGTGGATGCTCCAGCGCTCGGGCGACGGCTTGTAGAGCCACATTTTCTTGGGGAGCTGACGCAGGATGCCAGAGAGCAGCGCAGGCGCGCGGCCAAACGACTCCAGCATTTGCCGCCTTTCGTCACGTGTCATGCGACCACCCCTCTAATGAGAACGTTAGACGCGGCAGTTTCGATTTCGCTGCTAGCGTTCATGTAAATAAGTGATGAAACGCGCATCCTTAGTTCCCCAGCCAAGAGCGAGCCCGCAGGAACACCACTTTCACATCCACGCGAGACAAAGAGGACAATCGCAGGATAGAAAGTTCCGTACTTCCCGCCAACAGCCAAATTGGTAACCCTCAGAGGAGGCGAGAGGCCAACTTGTCTCTCCGTAAATTCGGATCGGCTCGATACGTGGAGTGGAAGATGTCCATCGCTTTGAAGAGAGCGGGTAGGGCAATCAGAGGATGGGAGCCGCGGTTTCTCGGCGGCTTCGCTTCGTCCAATAACGCCGCAAATCACCAACCAGATACAGTGAGCCCGTGGCAAAGACGGCGTCTTCGGGAGAAGCCATCTCGATCGCCTGTTCGAGCGCCTCGGCAGGATCACGTACCACGGCCGACTTCTTCGCGAGATGGCCCGTCATTTCGGCAAGCAGAGGGGCGGAGATCGCACGGGGCTGTAATGGTTCCGTTAGAAACACGAAATCGGCGGCCGGAAAGAGCAGTCCCGCGATTTCATCGACCGCCTTGTCGCGCATGGCCCCGTAAACGAGCAGAATGCGCCGGCCCGCGAAATTCTCTTCCCAGAATTTCAGCAACTCCCTCGCCCCCGCGGGATTGTGCGTTCCGTCGAGATACACGGCGGGCCGCTCGCAGAGCCGCTCGAGGCGCCCGGGCCACCGGACCGTCCGGATGCCTTGTGCAATCGCATCGCTCGTGACCGGAAACCCGCGTTCCGCCAGGAGCCGCGCGGCGGTGGCGGCCGTGAGCGCATTTCGAATTTGAAAACGCCCCGGAAGCGGTGGCTCGATTGAAAGCCTCTCTTGCGAATCGGATGCCATCACAACCGCGCGATAGCAGCCGCCCGTGGAGTGCGTCTCTTCGATGCGCCACGCCGCGTCCACTTCCACGAGCCGGGCTCCCATTTCCTTGCAGCGTTCGGCGATCACGGCACGCGCCTCCGGCCTTTCTGCCGAACTTACCACCCATGCGCCCCGCTTGATGATCCCCGCCTTTTCCGACGCGATCTCCGCGATCGAGTGGCCGAGAAAACTCTCGTGGTCGAAATCGATGGACGTGATCACGGCTACTTCCGGCTCCACGATGTTGGTCGAATCAAGTCTGCCGCCGAGGCCCACTTCATAGACGGCGAAATTCACTCCATGTTCCGCGAAGGCCACGAACGCCAGCGCCGTGACGCACTCGAAATACGTCGGGTGCGCTGCCAGCTTGCCGCTTGCGAGAAGGGATTCGATCGTGGTGTGCACGCTCGTCCAGGCCGCGGCGAAATATTCATCCGAAATATCCTCGCCAATGATGCGGATTCGCTCGTTGATCCGTTCGAGGTGCGGCGAGGTGTACAGCCCCGTTCGCAGCCCGGCGGCGCGAAGGATTGATTCGAGCATGGCCGCCGTTGAGCCTTTGCCGTTGGTCCCGGCGACATGCGCGCACGGCGCCGCGCGGTGCGGATTGCCGAGGGCTTCAGCCAGGATGTGGGTGTTCGAAAGCCCAAACTTCTGGACCCGTGCCTGCTGGGGTGAAGCCAGCTCGCGCCCCAGCGCGATCAGCGCGTGGACGGAGTCGTCGTAGTTCATGGGGAGTCGAGGAAGAAACCGAGCGCCTGTGCGACGTAGGACTTTAATTCCTTGCGAGGCACCACGGCGTCGAGGAATCCGTGCTCGAGGAGAAACTCGGCGCGCTGAAAACCTTCGGGCAGCTTCTGACGGATCGTCTGCTCGATCACGCGCGGCCCGGCAAAACCGATCATCGCGCCCGGTTCGGAGATATTCAGGTCGCCCAGCATCGCATAGCTTGCGCTGACGCCGCCGGTGGTGGGATCCGTGAGAATGGAAATGAACGGCACGCGCGCTTCGTCGAGCCGCGCCAGCGCCGCCGCCACTTTGGCGAGCTGCATCAGGCTTACCGCGCCTTCCATCATCCGCGCTCCGGCGGAGCACGAAACGATCACCAGAGGCTGTCGCTGCGCGAGCGAACGCTCGATGGCGCGGGTGACCTTTTCTCCGACGACCGCGCCCATCGAGCCGCCGATGAAGCCGAACTCCATCGAGCAGCAAACTACGGGCCGCCCGCCGAGCTTTCCCTCGACCACGAGGATCGCGTCCTTCATGCCCGATTTTTCCTGGGCGTCCTTCAGGCGCTGCGCGTACGGCTTCGTATCCGTGAAGTGGAGCGGATCGTTTGAGGCAAGATCGGCGTCGTGTTCGATCCAGTTCTCGTCGTCGAGCAGCAGCTCGAGCCGCCTGCGCGCGTCCAGGCGGAAATGGTGGTCGCACTTGGGGCAGACCCCCCAGTTCGCCTCAAGATCCTTTTTCCAGATGATGGCGCGGCACGAGCTGCACTTCATCCACAGGCCTTCGGTGCGGACGCTGCGCTCGTCCACCGGCGTGGGATTCTCAATCGCGCCTTTTTCTCTTTTGAACCAGGCCATGGCTAGATGCTCGAACTCAAGAAGCTCATCCCTCGTCCCTAATAATCAATTCCCCGCTGCGCGAGGATGCCCTTCGTGTACGGATGCTTCAGCTCTCGCATTTCCGTCACGAGATCGGCGGCCTCGACCAGCTTCGGATGCGCGTTCCGCCCCGTGCATATCACGTGCACGCGCTCGGGCCGCTTTTCCAGCGACTCCACCACGCGGTCCGCATCGAGCATCTTGTAGCTGATCACGTAGTTGATCTCATCGAGCACCACGAGATCGTACTTCTCGCTGTAGATTTGCTCGCGCCCGAAATCCCAGGCCTGCTCGCAGAGGCGCACGTCTTCCGGGTCCGTCTCGGCGCCGCCCACTTTCACGAAACCCCGGCCCATGGGACGAATCTCGAACTTGTCGTCGCCGAGCATTTTGGCCGCGTCCAGCTCGCCGTAGTGCCACGAACCCTTGATGAACTGCACCATCAGCACGCGCAGCCCTTGCCCCACGGCGCGAAACGCGGTTCCCAGCGCACACGTGGTCTTGCCCTTGCCGGGTCCGGTGTAAACAATGAGCAGCCCCTTACCTTCCGGCATCGAATCGCGCCCCGCGAAGACAGTTCACAATAGTGGCCGCGCCCAGTCGAAACGTCAAGGGAGGGTGCGCTATTTCGGATACGGATGCCCCGAAAGAATCGCGAAGGCGCGGTAAATTTGCTCGGCGAGAACGACGCGCGCGAATTCGTGCGGCATGGTCAGCGTGGAGAGCGAAATCTTGTGTTTTGCGCCCGTGCGAAGATCGGTTGGAAACCCTTCGGCGTCGCCGCAAAGGAAAACGAGTTCCCGCGTCCCGCGATCGCGAAGGTCGCCGAGCCAGTGCGCAAATTGCAACGAGGTGAATTGCTTGCCCGCCGCATCGAGCAGCACGACCGTCGCGCCCGGCTCGATCTTCAGCTTGCGCAGCGCGGCGGGCGACGCTTCGCGCAGTTCGCTGATCTCGATTTCGGCATATCGCCGAATGCGTGCGGCGTAGTCATCGAGGAGCGCGCGGATTTCCTCGCGCCGCGTCTTGCCGAGCATGACGAGCCGGATTTTCATCTCTTCAATGGAGCCTGGCGGATTAGTCGTAGAGGGCGGGTTTGAAACCCGCCCCTACGGCGGAAAAGAGCCGGCGAGACGCCGGCGCTACGAAAATCTCAAATCAGGCCGTACTTCTTGCGCTTCTCAAGCAGCGTTTTGCGGCTGATGCCGAGGACTTCGGCGGCGCGGCCGATTTTGTAGTGCGTCGCATCGAGCGTGCCCTTGATGGCTTCGCGCTCGATGTCTTCGAGCGACCGCAATGCCGCTGCGGAGCCGTGCGCATCCCCCGCCGCGCGCAGAATCTCGGGAAAATCCTCGGCGCGCAAGAGCGGCTCTTTCGCGAACACGAGCGCGTGCTCGATCGCGTTTTTCAGCTCGCGCACATTCCCCGGCCACGCGTATGCCTCGAGCAGCCGCAGCGCGGCCGGATCGAGTGCCACCTCGGGCTTGCCGTGAACCGGTCCGAGCCGCGCGAGAAAGTGCGCGGCAAGCGGAGAAATGTCGGCCCGGCGCTCGCGCAGCGGCGGCACGGGAATCGCCAGCACGTTGAGACGGAAGAAAAGGTCTTCGCGGAAGCGGCCCGTGGCGACCGCCTGCGGGAGATCGGTGTTCGTAAGCGCCATGAGCCGCGCGTCCATGTGCAGCGTTTCGTTGCCGCCCAGCCGCTCGAACGTGCGCTCTTCGAGCACGCGCAGCAGCTTCGCCTGCATGCCCGGCGCGAGCGCCGCCACTTCATCGAGCACGATCGTGCCGCCCTGGGCCAGCTCAAGCCGCCCGGGCTTGCGCGCCACGGCACCCGTGAACGCCCCGCGTTCGTGGCCGAAGAGTTCGGATTCGACGAGCTCCGACGGCAAGCTAGCGCAGTCGATTTTCAGGAAGGGGGCGTCGCGGCGAGAGCCATTTTCGTGGATCCACCGCGCGAGCTGATCCTTCCCGCAGCCGCTCTCGCCCGTGATCAACAGGGTCGTCGCCGTGTCGGCAAGTTTTTCCGCAAGCTCAAGGACGCGCAGCGACGCCGGGTCGGCCGCCACCCACAAGATGTTCGTCGAGCTCATGGCTGTGTCGCGCCGCTATCGGATTCGCCGCGCGGCTCGGATGGTTTCTCAGGCGCGGGGAAGTCCAGCCGCTCGGCGGTGCGCCAGAGACGCTCGAGATCGTAGTATTGCCGCGCGCGCTCGCTGAAGATGTGCACCACGAAGTCGCCGTAATCGAGCAGGACCCACTCCGCGCCGAGCTTCCCTTCCCGATGCGCCAGGCGCCCGCCCTCGCGGTCGAGACGCTCTTCGATGGCTTCGCCGATGGCCTGGATCTGCGGCTGGCTGCGCCCGGAGCAAAGCAAAAAATATTCGGCGAACGCCGCGCCCGCGAGCTTCAGCACCGTGATATCCACGGCCTGTTTCTCCTGAGCCGCCTCGACGGCCAGGCGAATTTCGGCGCGAAGATTGTTCCGTGTCACCGGTACAGGGCCTGTCCGAGAATGTATTCCTCGACGCGCGTGGGCACAAGTCCGTGGATGCCTTGTTTGCGTGCGAGCCGCTCGCGCACTTCGGTGGATGAGACGTGGCTCGCCACGGTGGTCAGCAGGTGGATGGCCGATTTGCGCAGCACGATCTTGTTCGGATCCGGCGCCGCCGACCGGCCGAGCTTCTCCGGCGGAATCACGAGGCGCAGCGCGTCCAGCCGGAACCCCGGGCGGCTCGCGATGATGAAATCGCAGGCGTCGAGCAGCGAATCGTAATTCTTCCAAGTGGGGATTTCGAGGAACTGGTCCGCGCCGACGATGAAATACACGTGATCTTCGGGATGCTCGCGGTGAAATCGCCGCACCGTGTCGATCGTGTAAAACACGTGGGGCGCGGCGCCCGCCGAGGGAGCTTCGGCGAGCGACGGCACGAACCCCGGATGATCCGCGCAGGCTAGCGCCGTCATCGTGTAGCGGTGCACGAACGAGGTGAGCTCCCGCACGGACTTGTGCGGCGGGCGCGAAGACGGAATGAAATAGATCGTGTCGAGATGGAATCGCCGCTGCGCCGCCTGCGCCACGGCGATGTGGCCCGCATGAACGGGATCGAACGTCCCACCGAAGAGCGCCACCGTGCGGCGATGCATCCCGCCGGACGGCTTATGCGGGGCGTGCGATGTCAACGCTCCTCCCGATGAGGCGCGGCGGGCAGCTCGTGCGGCTCCCGCGCTCCGGGCATGTTTTCCTGCTCCGACTCATTGGACGCGCTTGCAGCCGCAACAGGTTTCGGAATGCGATCGAGCGCGTTCGCAATCGCGCGCACGAGTTCGACGATGCCCTCGCCGCTCGCGGATGATATCGCGTGGAATTCAAGGCCGCGCTCCGCGGCAAAAGCGCGCAGCTTTTCAAGACGCTCCCGATTCGTCGTGGCGTCGAGCTTCGTCGCGACGACGATCATCGGCTTCTCGGCAAGCTCCGGGCTGAACGCGGCGAGCTCGTGCTCGATGATTTCAAAATCGTGTACCGGGTCGCGGTCGCTCGCGTCGCTGGTGTCCACCAGATGCGCGATCAGGCGCGTCCTCTCGACGTGCTTGAGGAACCTGATTCCCAGGCCGACGCCTTCATGGGCGCCTTCGATCAAACCGGGCAGATCGGCGACCACGAACGTGCGTCCATTGCCGGGAGCGGCGTCGGGATCGGCGGAAACGACGCCCAGATGCGGCTCAAGCGTGGTGAACGGATAGGCTGCGATCTTCGGGCGCGCGGCAGAAATGCGCGAGATCAGCGTCGATTTTCCGGCGTTCGGGAAGCCGACGAGGCCGACGTCCGCCAGCAGCTTCAATTCGAGACGCAGATGGCGCTCCTGGCCCGGCCGGCCGTCTTCGTGTTCACGGGGCGCCTGATGCCACGGCCTCACGAACGCGGGATTGCCGTTCCCTCGCCCGCCGTGCCCGCCGCGCGCCGCGCGGAATCGCTGGCCCGGCTCGATGAGATCGAAAAGCTGCTCGCCAGAATCCGCGTCGAACACCACAGTGCCGACCGGAACCTTGAGGATCGTGTCTTCGCCCGAGCGGCCGTGGCAATCGGAGCCTTCGCCGTGGCCCCCGCGCTGGGCGCGGAATTCGCGGTTGTAGCGATAGCGCAGGAGCGTGTTGTCGTTGGGATTTGCTTCGAGATAGATGTCGCCGCCATTGCCGCCGTCGCCGCCCGACGGCCCGCCTCGCGGAACGTACTTCTCCCTGCGGAACGCCATGCAGCCGTTTCCGCCGTCGCCGCCCTTCACCAGAATTTTGGCTTCATCAGCAAACATGGAATGCCCGTTCCGAGAGGGTACACGACCAGAGCATACGCCACGAAAGAAGTGAAAAACAAAAGTGGGTGACGCCCGGGAGGTGCGTCATGCGAATGAAAATTTCAGTCGGCTGCCGGCGCAGCGGGCGCCATTTCGGAGCTGGACGCGGCTGCCTCGACCGGCAGGATACTGATGAAGCGTCCTTTCCCGCCCTTGTTTTCGAAGAGCACGACGCCGTCGATGCGTGCGAACAGCGAATCATCCTTGGCGCGCAACACGTTCTTCCCCGCCTTGTAGTGCGTGCCGCGCTGGCGGACCAGAATGCTGCCGCTGGTGACGACCTGCCCGCCGAACCGCTTCACTCCGAGTCTCTGTCCGTGCGAGTCGCGTCCGTTTGTGGATGACCCGCCGCCCTTCTTATGTGCCATGACGAACCTCTAGGGAGCTTGCCCTATGAAATCTGCCCTATCCGATCTGAATGTCGCCGACCTGAACGGCGGTTAAGCCTTGCCGGTGGCCGCGTTGAATCTTGTATTGCCCGCCCGTCTTGAATTTCAGCACTTTCAGCTTCGGCCCGCGAAAGTGCTTCACGATTTTTCCGGTGACCTTGGCCTTAGCGGTCTGCTCGCCGCCCAGAATCTTTTTGTCGTCCGTGCGGACCGCGACGACTTCCTCAAACGTCACTTTTCCGCCGACTTTCCCATCGAGCAGCTCGACCTCTATGGTCTGCCCCGGCTCGACGCGGTATTGCTTTCCCCCACTTCGAATTACGGCGTACATGCTTCCTCCCAGCCCTATCGGCAAACCCCTATTCTATCGGTCTATGGCGGTTCCCGTCAACGAACTCTGTGGGTGATTAGCAGCAGCGGGAAACACTGGAATAGCGGCGGCGGACGGAATCGAGGTAGAACTCGGCGCGCGAGAGCGGCCGCGCGGAGCCGCAGGCCCCTGAAATCACTCTCTGGGCCATTCGGCGGTGGGTGGCGCGAAGGTAGTTTTCATACGCGGCGTCGCCGCTCACCTGACGCAGCCACGACCACGTGCTGTGCAGACCAGTCTTCAGGTTCATAGCTTGCCTCACTGCTGCGCCACGGGCGGCGTCGGGGGCGCCGTCACAGTAGGTTGCCGCGTGGCGATGCCGATTGCCATCGCCGTGTTCTTCGGGAAGACGACATCGTGGCCGCGCGCGATGAAATTCGCGTAGATCGCCCGCGTCCCTCCAAAAGCGCCCATCGCCATGCCGAAGGGCTGCGAGTGTACCGCCAACCCCAGCGCAATTCCAATCAACTTGTAGCCTCCCGCTCCGCCCGCGGCTCGGGGGCCCGTCTCTCCAAAGCTGTCGCCCAGGAACGACGCCACGCCAAGCCCCACCTCGGCGCCCGTCGTCAGAAATCGCGTGGCCGGAGCGGCCGCCTTGGCGCCGCCCTCTGAATCGAGCTTCACATTATCGACCTTGGCCGCCTCGACGCCGGCCAGACTCGCTTCCACTTTCTGGTTCATTTTCTGTTGTAAGCCGTCCGCCAGCCGCAATTCGTGGAACACGATGCGAAGCTCGCCATTCCGCCCGGGGTGGCGGGCCGGTTGCACCTGGATCACCGACCCCTGCAATTTGCTTCCCTCGGGCAGGAGCAGGCGGTCGCCGTCAAACACGGGCCGCGAAATTACCGCCTCCACGGCGTCTCCCTGGTGCGACGTCGCCGAATTCAGCGGCGTCACCAGCCGCGCGGCGACAACGCTTCCATCGGGAGGCGTCGTGCCGATCGACGCAGCGAGCTGCGGTGTGAGCGGCTCGGTTCCGAAATCCAGGGAATCTTGGAGCTCGGCGCTGTACACCGTCCCGGCGTCGATGTATTGCGGGTGAACGGGCAGCTGCGCGACCGCATAATGCCCCAGCCGGTGCATCTTCCCCGGTTCTTGCACCTGCTTGATCGCGTTGGCCCATTCTTGCTTTGCTGCCCGCCTCGCTGCGGCCGCCTTTTCTTCCGCTGCGTTCGGTTGGCCGCCCTTGCCTGCGCTTCTGTCAGCGGCAGACACGAATTCGATTACCTGGCCCGAACCGGGTGTGACGATGGTCTGCACCGCAATCTCCCGGCCATCGGGCAGTTTGATATTGTTGAACTCGACCTCAACTTTGTGCGAGGGCGTGAAATCCGCGTCCAATGCGGCGGCCGTGCGCTTTCCGCCGGAGACGCTTTCGATCTTCGTGATCTTGCCCGTGACCTCGGTTCCGACCGGGATCACCACTTTGTCAAATGCGTAGACAGGTTCGACGACGCGCCCGCGCACCGGCTGACCGACTTTTCCGACGCGCACTTCTTCATCGAGCGCGACCTGCAAAGGCGTGCCCTTCGGGACTGTGAGAGAAATTGTTTCGTTGACCGCGGGTTTCTCAGCAGGCCTTCGCGCCAGCGCCGGATCGGAAGTCGATGCGGATGCGGCCGGAACCGCCGGCGCATCCTGCGCATGGACCAAGCCCGCGCATGCACATGACAAAAAAACAGAAAAGATCACTCGCTTGATCGTCAATCTGGTTCTCCGTGCGGATGCGCCCCAACCCGCGCCAACAAGATAGATGCCGCGTCCCGAGGCCGCAGTTGCATTGCCGAACTCTCGCGTTACTGCGATTCCATTCTAGTGCCGTTCCAACTTGTTTCGGCAAGTTTGGTTGCCAGCTCGGTGTCTTCTTAGGGTGGCAGCTAAATTGAACTCCTTTGCTCAGAAAAGTTGGAACGGCACTAGTCCCCTTCGGCCCAGCGCGTGGCCACGTAGGGTGCCTCATGCAGCACGGCCGTCTTCCATCCGCGCAGAATCACGATCCATTCGCCGATGGCTTCGACCACGAGCACCATCACCATCGCGGCGAGCACGGCCGTCACCGCGGCGTCCAGGCGATCGTTGAACATCAGCCGCTGCGTGCTGGCGATTTGCGCCGCGGGAATTGTTCCGGCGGAAAGCTGCCCGGCCAGGTCGCGGGCGTGCGCGAGAAAACCGAGGCGCGGACTCGAATCGAAGATCTTCTGGTAGCTCGCCGTCATCGTGACGGCCACGAGCCACGCCATCGGCACGAGCGTCACCCAGATCCATCGCCCGCGTCCCATTTTCAGCAGGATCGCCGTCGCCACCACCAGCGCGACCGCCGCGAGAAGTTGATTTGCGATCCCGAAGAGCGGCCACAGCGAATTGATCCCGCCGAGCGGGTCCTGCACGCCCTGCCAGAGAAAATATCCCCACGCGCCCACCATCGCCGCGCTCGTCACGAGCGCCCCGAACGTCGAGCCCGATCGCCCGAGCGGCTTCCAGGCGTGCCCGGCCAGATCCTGCACCATGAAGCGCCCCACGCGCGTGCCCGCGTCGAGCACCGTGAGAATGAAAAGCGCCTCGAACATAATCGCGAAGTGGTACCAGATGCTCAGAAGGTGCTCGCCACCGATCGTCCCGCTGAAAATCTGCGCCATGCCGACGGCCAGCGAGGGTGCGCCGCCGGTGCGGTCGAGAAGCGTGCGCTCGCCCACGCGCTGCGCGAGCGTGGTGATCGTCTGCGGGTCGAGCGCGAAGCCCCACGAGCTAATCGTCATCGCGGCGGCGTCCGCCGTCTTGCCGACGATTCCCGCGGGGCTGTTGATCGCGAAATAGACGCCGGGTTGGAGCGCGCAGGCCGCTACCATCGCCATTACGCCGACGAACGACTCCATCAGCATTGAGCCGTAGCCCACGATTCGCGCATGGCTTTCGCGCAAAATCATCTTCGGCGTCGTGCCGGAGGAAATCAGCGCGTGAAAGCCGC
Source organism: Candidatus Acidiferrales bacterium (assembly GCA_035604415.1). Classification (GTDB taxonomy): domain Bacteria; phylum Acidobacteriota; class Terriglobia; order Acidiferrales; family UBA7541; genus Palsa-295. The sequence continues at coordinate 16,204 of DATNIN010000003.1, read as the reverse complement.
TCACTGCCCCGCACGCGATCGTGATGAAGCAGAACGGAAAGATTTTTCCTGCGAATACAGGGCCAGTGCCGTCGGTGAAGCGCGTGAGAGCGGGCATCGCGAGCGTCGGCCGTACGACCAGCACACCGGCTGCGAGCGCGAAGATCGCGCCCACCTTGATGAACGAGCTCAGGTAATCGCGCGGCGCAAGCAGCAGCCACACCGGCAGCGTCGAGGCGGCGTAGCCATAGAGAATGATCGCAATCGCCAGCGCGGGCGCCGAAAGCGTGAACGCGCGCGACCACGCCGCCGACGCGTTCACCCACTGCCCGGCCACCACGGCCAGACCCACAAGCACGATCCCGCCGAACGAAGCCTCGAGCACGCGTCCCGGCCGCACGTAGCGAAGATAGATTCCCATCAGCAGCGCGATCGGGATCGTCATCGCGAGAGTGAACGTGCCCCACGGCGACTCCCGCAACGCCTTCACCACCACGAGCGCGATCACCGCGAGCAAAATCACCATGATCGCGAGCACGGCCAGCAGCGCGATCATCCCGCCGCGCTTCGACACTTCCTCGCGCGCCATCTGCCCCAGCGATTTTCCGTCGCGGCGAATCGAGCAGAAAAGAATGGTGAAATCCTGCACGCACCCGCCGAGCGCCGCACCGACGATGATCCACAGCGTTCCCGGCAGATACCCGAATTGCGCCGCGAGCGTCGGTCCGACGAGCGGCCCGGGCCCGGCAATCGCCGCGAAGTGGTGCCCGAGCAGCACCCATTTGTTCGTTGGAACGAAGTCGCGGCCGTCTTCGAGGCGTTCGGAAGGCGTCGCGCGGCTGTCATCGAGCGCGAAGATCTTGGCCGCGAGAAACGCGGAATAGAAACGGTAGGCCACGAGATACGTGCAGACCGCAGCGACGACGAACCACACGGCGTTCAGCGGCTCGCGACGCTCGAATGCAATCGCCGCGAGCGCGCCCGCTCCTGCCAGCGCAATCGCGGCCCACAAAACAACTTTTAGAATTCGCTTCATGGCTTGATTGCTCGCTCGATCAGGATGCTCGCGCATCGTACGCAACACGATGAATGGCGTCAATGCTTGGGGAATTATATAGTTGAGTCCCTTACTTTTCGGCATTCTGAATTTCGCGCAACATTTCCGCCGAAGTTAAAGGGTTGCTTTTCATAAACCTATACACTTCATCCATGTTAGGCAAACGAGAGTCTCGCAACGCACGGATACGAATGCAGAAATTAGATACCCAGACCGACCGTTCTTCACCGTAGATGCCCAACTTAGAAGCCATTTCCTCAGCAACATCACCCAATTCTTCGATTGCCATTTGTTCCATCTCCTTGGTACTTACGGATAAGTACCTATGTTTTGTTACGGGAGTCATCTATATAATTCCCAATGCTTGCGCTTCATGTTGCCGTAGGGGCGGATTTCAAACCGCAGCCTGGTCTTACAGTGGATTCTCGAGACCGGTGGCCCAATTCCTCGGGTTGTCGAGGATATACTTGCGGATTTCGCGGAGGCTCTTCTCGGTGCGAATAATGTGTTCGTGGTAGCCTCGTTGTCAAACTGCAACGCCAGGAGTGCCACGCAATTCGTTGATGCGGCGCCCTGAAAATGTCTTGAAAGCGCGCACGACCTCCGAAAGCGTTCGGCGACGCGCGGTGGTAGGGGCGAGCTTGAGACCTACCCCTACGGGGTCGACGAACACGAATACGCCGTGAACATGGTTGGGCATGATCGCAAAGGCATCGAGAACAAGCCCCGCATAGTGATACGGCAGCTCATACCAGCACTCCCTGACGATCTTGCCCGCGGCGCTTGGCCGGAACGATCCCTCAATTACATCACCCAGAGTGCATTCCCGGTCGTGCGTGCACACTGTGACAAAATAAGCTCCCGGCGAAGAGTAATCGAAACCGCGAAATCGGAGCGGCTGACGGCGAGGGCGGTCGGAAGTAGCCTTCTCATTCACAGCGACCTCTGTTCCACATGAGAACCGTAGGGGCGGGTTTGAAACCCGCCCCTACAGCGTCAAAAAGCGCGAACGCTTCGCGAGGATCGACGAGTCGTCACACATAGCAATGTTTGCGCCGAAACGCTTCTTCGGTGAGGTGTGCGACTGGCGCCGCGGAACGCGCGCCGCGAGGAGGATGATAAGGCATCGCCGTTCCGGTCGTATCGAGATACGGTTGATCCATGTGGAAGGAGACGACTGCTGCGCGACGCTCGCATGAGGCCGCCCGAGGCTCGAAAGAGAAGGGCCCGCCGGAAATTGCCCCTGCGCCGAGGGCGGCGCACACGAAAGCGAGCTTCTCCATGAAATCACGCCGCGTCAGCGAACTCTTCGTCATTGCGGGCATCTTTCCCTTCACGGCGCTGCTCACGCAAACGGCAACTGATCTTCGCCCATCCATCTTCCGTGCACCTGCGAAGTCGCGCGAAATGGCAGGATGACGCGCGCCACATCGCCTTCTTCCAAACGCTGCGCGTCGGCGATCACCAATTCCGAACGCATCTCCGCGTAATTCGAAGCAAGCCCCATGATGTAGCCGTCGCCCTCCGGGGCGCCTTTGCTGCGCGGAACGAAACACACTTCCTGCAAGCCATGCGTGGGGCCTACAAAGTAGGAACTCATCTTCCCGGTCGCCAGATCGAAACGGCCGTAGCAATTGTTCACACGCCCTCTCAAATTGCCCGCGCGAGCTTCGTCAAACGGCCGGTCGCGGTCGCTGTACGCCGTGAAAGCATAACGATACGGCAGCGAGAGATAACGATCGTCCACGCGGCCCAGGTCGCTCACGTTCATCTGAAACAGCTTCTCCTCCGTGAATCCATCGTCCTTCGAATTCAGGTCGAATGTATTGCGGCGGATGAAAGCCCGCGCTTTCTGGGGATCCCACGGCGAGCCGTCGATCGGCGGGAAGAACGGGAATGGATTCGAATCGAAAATCGGCGCTTCGAGGATCACCTTTCCACCCTCGGTTCGCGCGTTCAGCGTGTGGACCGTCGCGCGCTCCGGGCCTTTGAACCAGCGGACATCCTTCGCCTCGCCGTCGCGCGGAACGACTCCCACGTACGCGGGTTTCGTGCTGTCCCAGCCCCAGTGGACCTTGCCCGCTTTCAGGCGGTCCATGCTCGTCACGAATCCAAACACCGGAATGATCACGTGCTTCTGCGTCAACCCGATGTCGTGCACCATGCTGATGTAGGGCACTTTGAAGCGCAGCTCGCGCGTGACTTCGCCCTTCTTGTTGATCGTGTAGAGAAATACGTCGTTCGATTCGAGGCCCGTGGCTTCGTAGCCGTAGCAGATCATCTCGCCGGTCACCGGATCGACCTTCGGGTGCGCCGTGAACGTCAGGCTCTTGTACTTCCCGTGAAAGTTGTACGGGCCGATCGTTTCGAGCGTATTGCAATCGATCTCGTACGGCAGGCTGTCCTCTTTCAACGTGAAAAGCTTGCCGGCGAAGGCGAGCGGAGTCGTGTTCTGCACCGAACGATCGAGGCCCTTCACGCTCGGATCGTCGGTGAAGGGATTCCGGTAAACGCCGAAGAGCTGTTTGTGCGCCGCGCGGTCCGCCTTGAATCTCGGCGTCTTCACCCAGCGGCCCTTGTAATCGACAACGCCGTTCTTGAACCGGAACATGCTGATGTAGCCGTCCACATTGAACGGCGAATCGTCCGCCGATGTGGGCGGATAGAACCAGTCGCCGCCGAGGCGCACGAACGCGCCGTTGAGGTCCGTGGGGATTTTCCCGATCACCTCGCAGTCGTACACGTCCGCCTCAAAGCGCGTCGGCGCGAAAAATCCCTTCATCGTGGGCTGATTCGAAAAATCAACCATGGGCGCATGCTCCCTTCTGAACCATATTCGACTCGGTCGCCGCCTATTTTACCCAGGGCGACGGCATGTAGTACGGGACGGTGATGAACACCGCCTCGGCGTGCCGGATCTTGCCGTCCGTGATCTTGAACATTTCCAGCAAACAAAACGAATGCGGCGATTTCATCGGCGACTGGTGCGTCACGCCGTCCGTGGTTGTATAGGTTTCGAGGCGCCCGGAATGATCGATGAATCCGGCCGCGAGCACCAGGCCCTTTTCCTCGTCAACCAGCGGATAGCGCCTGCCGCGCAGCCGGTCGTCCCAGCGATAGTTGCCCAGCTTGAACCCCGCCTCGCAGGAAATCTTGCCGTACTGAGATAGCGCCGACTTGGGGTCGGGATTCGGATCGTTCGCGGTCCAGACACCGTTTTCCCGCCGGCTGCAATCGTCCGTGAATTGCGTGAACACCTGGCCATCGTTGAGTTGCAGCGTGTTGAAGTATCCGTCGGCGAGCGAAATCATTCTCTCGCGCGGCCGCCTCTGGCCGGGAGGCACGTCCTCCAGCAGAACCGGCACGGGCTTCATCGCGGATGGATCGCCGAATGGACCGGGGCCGTAGCCCTTGCGATCCACGATCGTCTCGACTTCTGAAATCTTCCGATCTTCGATCTTCAGCCGCAGCGCAAAGAACGCCTGATTGCCGCGCTCGTCCACGACTCCGAAATAAGCGACCTGGCCGTTCCCGGGATCGGCCGCTTTGAGATCGTCCGCTCCCCTTCCGGTGATCGTGCCCCACAAACCGTCGCCAACGCGCAGCGCGACATTGTTCTCGGTGAATTTGACGTCCTCCGCCCAGGGCAAGCGGGACGGATCTTTTGCCGCGAGCGCCGCCAGGTATCGATCGATGAAGTCGTAGAGGCATTTCCGGTCGCAATCATTAAGTGCGGTCCCGCTCTGCGCGGAATTGCGGGCATGGACTTTGCCGAGCGGAGAAAAAGAAGCCGCGAGCAGAAAAACTACAACAACGGCGAGAGCGGAAGATTTTCCTCGTATCACTCGAATCCCCCCTGATTCGCGCGTGCTTCAGCGGCTTTCAGGGCGAATCCTAGCAGAGGAGAGAGAGCGCGCGGTAGGGATTCGTTACGAGTGGCAGCCGCAGGCGCCGCCGCAACAACCGCCTCCCGAAGAAGCCGGAGAGGAGCCGCCGGAAGAGGAGGACTTGCTGCTATTCGCCGGAGCGGCAAACACGGAGAGCTGGATCGTGTGCTTCGCGCTCGCGCACTTCGGGCACGTAATCTTGGTATTCCCGTTCATCACGATGCGCTCGTAATGCGCGCCGCAGTCATCGCAGAGATATTCGTAGATCGGCATAGCAACAGTTTACCAGAACTATCCGCGTGTGGCTCGTCCCCGAGGCGGCGCATCAAGGCCGGCGATACAGGGCACGAAATCGCCGCACCCACGGCGGCTCGGGCTCGGCGTAATCTTCAAAAAACTCTTCCTTCAGGCCCGCGCGGACAAAGCCATCCATTTCGGCGCGCGTCAGCGGCCATGGTGGGCCCTGTCCTTCGGGCTCGCCTTCCTCGCGGCCCCGCGCGATCGCGAGCAGCAGGCCGCCCGGCGCCACAAATCGCGATACCGCTTCGATGGCCTTCGCGCGCAACTCCGCCGGGAGCGATTGCACGGTGTAAATCTCCAGCACGAAATCGAAGCTTCGGAGCCACGCGGAGGGCGGATCAAACATGTCGGCCACCGCGTATTCGACCTGCGTCTTGGAAAAGCGCTTCTTCGAGGCCTCGATCGCCGTTTTCGAGATGTCGAAACCGGTCGTTTTGAATCCCCAAGCGGCGAGCTGCTCGGCGTCGTCGCCAAGGCCGCTTCCGATCACCAGCGCCCGCTTGCCCACCGTCTCGACCGGGTGCGCCCTCCAGAAATCGATCAGGCGCGGATTGGGCTCTAGGTCGGCCCAGGGAATTGCAGCGTCTCCGCGTTCGGCTTCCTGGTAGAGCTTTTCAAACCATCCCAGGGGGTCGCCCTTGCGGATGTATTCAGCGGCAAGCTCCCGCGTTCGTGCTCGATCCGGCATGCCGCTATTCTATCGAGAATTCCATCCGGTAGAAAAAGCAACAGCCCCGGCCGGAGCCGAGGCTGTTCGTAATGATGTTGTTGTGTAGGGGCGGGTTTCAAACCCGCCCCTACGGTTCCAATAAATCTGACTCGTTAGTCGCCGGCGACCGTTGCAGCTTCGGACTTCCCGGCCACAGCGCCATTGCCATTGCCGTTCGCGGGCTCGATCTGCACCCGCTTCACGGTCGCGCCCGGAACAGCCGTCAGGATGTCGTCGATCGATCCGATCTGGACGACCGGCTCCGACTTCTTCTTGAGCACGAGCTCTTCGTAAATCCTCCGCACCTTCGCAGCTTCCTCATACGCCTGCTTGCGGCGGATGCGGTCTTCCTCGGCCGCGGTCTGCGGAATATCGTGCTCGAGGTGACGCACGCGCGACGCGTCTTCCTCGTCGATCTTGAGCGAGTGCTCGTAGCTCCCGAGATCGACCTTCTTATTCTTGGCGTAGATCTCATGCTTGCCGTGGTTCTTGTACCACTCCGCGACCGTCGCATTCTTGTGCATGTTCTCGATGATCTGCCGCCAGCCGACGCCCGTGTTGTACGCGCAGAAGGAGATTTCGCCCTTCTGCGTGGCGTACGGGATGATGCACATCTCCGTGCGGCGGAAGTCGTAGTTGAAGAGATCCTGGAACCACATACCGGCGATGAAGAGGAAGTTCCACGGATCCTCGGCCCGGCGCTTCATCGCGTCTTCGTAGGTGCGGTTCGGGTTCGTCTTCCCGTACTTCTTGTCAGAGTTCTTTGAGAGCGCCCACGTCTTGTCGAACTTCATCCACAGGTCCTTGAGCCTCAGGCTGGGCGGCGCCTGGAAGGGCTTGTAATTCTTCAGCAGCGCCAGCGCCATCATGAAGTTAGAGAACCTTTTGCCGCGGGCCGCGTCCGTGATCGCCGTGACGTCCCTGGTAAGCGACGGCGCGTCGAGGAATCGCGGCACCGGCGCCCACTCCTTCGTTTCCTTGTTGATCATCAGAGCGGTGCCGACGCCGCAGTTCGGGTGGCAGCCGCAGGAAAGCGAACCCCACTGCGAATCCGGCCCGTGCGAGAGGTCCGAGAAGCCCGCGAACGTGGCGATGTAGGAAATCGGGAACCAATCGCGCGTGGGTTCCACCTTGCCCACTTGCGTGCTTACGTCTTTCGCAAGATGCGAAAGCGTATAGCGCTGGCGGATGCGGCGTTCCGGGGTGATGTCCTCGTCGCGCCCGGTGAAGGAAACCGGCTGGAACGACACGAACGAAATCTTCTTCGGGTTTTCCATCGCGAACTTCACGATCGGGCCCACCTGATCGTTGTTCACGTTGTTGACGATCGTCGTCACGAGCACGATCTCGACGCCCGCTTCGTGCAGGTTCTCGATCGCGCGCAGCTTCACGTCAAACAGGTTGCCGACCTGCCGGTGGCTGTTCGCGTCGTTGCCGATGCCGTCGAATTGCAGGTAGGCGTAGCGCAGGCCCGCCTCGAACGCCTTCTTTGCGAATTCCTTGCTCTTCGCGAACTCGATGCCGTTCGTGGCCGCCTGCACGCTGTTGTACCCCACCTTGCGCGCGTAGCGGACCGCGTCGAAAAAGTAGGGCGACATCGTCGGCTCGCCGCCGGAGAACTGCACGGACATCTGCCGGCGCGGCTTGATCTTCGTCGCGTTGTCCAGGATTTCCTGGATCTCTTCCCAGCTCAGCTCGTGGACGTAGCCCACCTGGTTCGCGTCCATGAAGCAGGGATCGCACATCATGTTGCAACGGTTCGTCAGGTCAACGGTCAGCACCGAGCCGCGCCCGTGCCGCACCGTGCTCGATCCGTGGTTGTGGAGCTTCTCGTCGTTGTGCGCTGGAATGTCGCGCCCCGGGAAATTGCCCTCGATCCACTCGAGGAATTTCGAATCCACCGCCATCAGGTCTTCGTACTTGCCGTGGATGGCGCACTCCTTCACCATCCAGACTTGGCCGTCGCGCTCGATAATCTGGGCCTTGATCTCGCCGACCTTCTCGTGAACGAGGTCGGTCCAGTCCTTCTTTCCGTCGATGATGGCTTCGCGCGCTTCCTTCACGCAGTCGGGGCAGAGGGAATCCGTCGTCCGCGGCCAGCCGAGCGTGGGCTTCGACTTCTCCCACGACTTCAGCAGCGGCTTGTCGGACCATTTCGGCGTGAACGATGGGTTGGGGTTGTGCTTGTTGAAATACTGGATCGTATCGAACGCGACCCCCGCCGTCTTGCACAGCGCCCAGTCAAAAGTCTTCCAAAGCCGGTTGCCCACTGTCATCGGCATAAGCCTCCACCTCTCCTCAGGAATCCCCTATTAAAAACTTGGTCTTGAAAACGCTCGAACGCCCCGTGAAAGCTCGACCCCTACGAGTGCGCAAACACCCGTAACCGGTTACGGTACCAGAGTTTGCCTCGATTCCAAGGGTCCGTCTAGGTACATGCGCCCAAAGGGGTAAATGGGGGGCTGAATGGCGGCTGGACGCAGCCAAATGGAAGCGTAGGCGTAGGGGCGGGTTTCAAACCCGCCCCTACTAAGGACACGCGAAATGGCCGAATCAATCCAGGTTCAGGGGAGTGCGGAGGACACCGATGGCAAAATGCGCGAGGAGAGGAGCTTCATCGTCCAACTGGATCCAGCGGACCACGCAGTGGTCCTTCAGGTACTGCGAAACCTTCGCTTCGTTGATCCCCAAGTGTTCGGCCAGCCGCGCCTTCAGACCAGCATCGGACGGCCCCCTCGCGCCGCGGATATTCTTTCCGCCACGTGCCCCGCGCGCCAGATTGCCCAAGCCAATGCGAAGCGTCTGGCATGCCTCGACGTAGTACGACTCCGTCTGGTCGGATTCCGAAAGCAGGAAAACGCCGGGTCCTGCTGGAGCATCTTCTGCCTCATCGAGGCGATGCAGGGGACTTCCGAGCAGCCGACGCAACATCGACTCCAGATGGGCCATCCGCGAGGCAAGCGCCGGATCACCACGCCCGTGCGCCGCGCGTTCGGATGGCAGTTGCGGTGGCGGCGGTTCCACACGAGCGGCTCGCAGTTCCTGTGGTGCGGGCGGCTCGACCTCGACTCGATCGGAGGCACGCCGCTCAATCGCGAGTGCCGATGCGGTGTCCAGGCTCGGCGGCTGCGTTGCCGGACGCTCGGCGAAAGCCTGCGCCGGCAGCCCCGGCTGCGCTGGACCGCCCTTGCGCCGGCGGCCGCGTCCGCCGCGACGCCCGCGGCGCCGCTTCCTTCGTCCTGCCTCGTCGTTTGCAGCGGTGCCGGTAGCTTGCGGCGATGATTCCGGTGCGGCACGTTCTTCCATTGTCATAGGGATTTCACCGAGAGCAAGTTGGGGATGCGACTCATAGGATTCAGGCGTGGCAAGAGCTGGCGGTTCTGCGGATGTTGCCGGAGGCTCTGCTGCCAGGATGCCTGGAAGCGGGAGCGGCAAGCCCAGTCTTGTGAGCGCCTCTTCGGCTTTCTTCTTCCAATCGGCGCGGCGAAATCGCTGCGCGGCGATCGTGTACCAGTTCCCTGCTTCGCCGGTGTGCTCGGCCTTCTCTTCGATCGCGCCCAATTCCCACGCAACCATCGCGTCGCGCGTGCGCTGATACAGTTCGGAAAGTTTCGCCTGCGCGTCCGGGCTGTTTTTTGCCTTGCGGATGCGCGCCTGGATTTGCCGCCAGTCAGCCATGTCGGAGCATTGTAGCAGCCGGTTGACAACTAGGCTAATAAACTGTGCTCGTCCGCGGTCTGCCTTCGGCGCGGCTAGGATCGTGCTGTGGTGTGCGATAGAATCGGCGGAGCTTCGGCGCCACGCGAGGTGGAAAGGTGAAACCGGCCCGCGCAGTCTTCTTCGTAGTCCTGATGATGTCGTGGCCGCTTCCCGCTCGAGCCCAGTCTGGGTTCGAGCCGCTCGATCGTTGGAAAGCGGCCATCGTCGCAAACAATCAGACCGCGCTCCTCGCTTTCTACTCAACGGCTCCACCCGCCCAAAATCAGACGCCGCAGGGCAAGACTCAGAATGCCAGCGAAGAACCGCTTTTCTGGTCTGCGGTCGCAGCACAAGGCCTGAGCGATTTCGAGCCCAAGGTGCTGGAAATCGAGCGGCCGCAGCCAGGCGTGGTCTCGCTGGTGCTTCGAATTGAATTCAAGCTCAAGACAAGTTCCGGGGTGCAGCCGTTCGTCGTGGAGGCAGCCGAGGCGTGGGTGCAGCAAGGCAGCGAATGGCGAATTTTCGCAACGCAGAGAAGCGACCCGGAGCCGAATCCGCCCCGGCGCCTGCCTGAGCCGGCAAAGCCGAATACCGATCTCTATCCGCCGCCCGAGGAGGCCCAGGCCGAAATCAACGCCGCGCTCGCAAGTGCCGCGACGGATCACAAGCGCGTGATCCTGGTTTTCGGCGGGAACTGGTGCTACGACTGCCACGTCCTCGACGCCACGTTTCACTCGAAGGCGATTGCTCCCCTCGTGAACGCGAATTTTCACGTGGTGCACGTCAACATCGGCGAAGAATATGACAAGAATCTCGACCTCGCCGCCAAGTATCAAGTGCCGCTGAAAAAGGGAGTTCCGGCGCTCGTCGTTCTCGACTCCGATGGCAAGCTCGTCTACAGCCAGAAGCAGGGCGAGTTCGAAAACAGCACGCGCATCGGCCCCTCCGACGTGACCTCCTTCCTCAAAAAGTGGGCGCCGCCCCGCCAAAGTTAGTTGGCGCGCTCTGCGAGTGGACGCATCGCGCTAAAGCGGACTAAAATGGACGCAAATGGCGCCCAAACTGCCCGTCTACATGGACAATCAGGCTACGACGGCGGTCGATCCGCGCGTCCTCGAGGCGATGCTGCCTTACTTCACCGAAAAGTTCGGCAACGCCGCGAGCCGCAACCATGAATTCGGCTGGAAGGCGGAGGAAGCTGTCGAGACCGCGCGCGGACTGATCGCGCGGCTGATCCACGCCTCGCCGCGGGAGATCATTTTCACGAGCGGCGCCACCGAATCGGACAACCTCGCGATCAAAGGCGTTGCCGAGGCGTATCGCGAGAAGGGCAACCACATCGTCACGCAAGTGACCGAGCACAAAGCGGTCCTCGACACCTGCAAACACCTCGAAAACTCCGGCTACGAAATCACGTACCTGCCCGTGGCGAAAGACGGCCTCATCGATCTGGACGAGCTCCGCCGCGCGATCAAGCCGAATACGATCCTCATTTCGATCATGCACGCGAACAACGAGATCGGTGTCGTCCAGCCCATCGAGGAAATCGGCAAGATCGCCAAAGAAAAAGCCGTGATCTTTCACGTGGATGCCGCGCAGTCCGTGGGGAAGATTCCGGTCGATGTCGAAAAGCTCGGCATCGACCTGCTGGCGATTTCCGCGCACAAAATTTACGGCCCCAAGGGCGTTGGCGCGCTGTACGTCCGCCGCAAGAATCCGCGCGTCGAGCTTTCGGCGATGATCGATGGCGGCGGCCACGAGCGCGGACTTCGCTCCGGCACGTTGAATGTCCCGGGAATCGTCGCGCTGGGAAAAGCGTGCGAGATTTGCGAGAAAGAGATGGCGCAGGAGGGCGAGCGGCTGGGACGTCTGCGCGACAAGTTGAAAGCCGCAATCGTAAGCCGCCTAGACGATACGTTCGTCAACGGTTCGATGGCTCACAGGCTGCCGGGCAATCTCAATCTCAGCTTTGCCGGCGTCGAAGGCGACGCGCTGCTGATGGGAATCAACGATGTTGCCGTATCGAGCGGCTCGGCGTGCACTTCGGCCACGCTCGAGCCGAGCTACGTGCTGCGCGCGCTCGGAGTATCGGAGGATCTCGCGCACAGCTCGATCCGCTTCGGCCTTGGCCGCTTCAACACGGAAGAAGAAGTCGACTACGTCGCCGGTCGCGTGGTCGAAACCGTGAAGCGCCTGCGCGAACTCTCTCCGTTATACGAAGCCGCCAAGCCGCGCGCCAGCCGCTAGCGGCCGCTCCACTTGTGTTGTCATCCCGAGTCCGCCGCGGCGGGCGAGGGATCTGCTGTTGTTTTTTTCCAAAGAGTTGAAGATGGAACCAGACCTGCGCTACCCGATCGGCAAGTTCGAGCGGCCGGAGACGCTCACGGATTCGCAGCGCCGCGCTTTCATCGACGCCATCGCCGCAACTCCCGCGCGCCTTTCGGCGGCCGTCGCCGGCCTCACGCCCGCGCAGCTCGACACGCCGTATCGCCCCGGCGGTTGGACCGTGCGCCAGGTGGTCCACCACGTTCCCGACAGCCACATGAATGCTTACGTGCGGTGGAAGCTGGCGCTGACCGAAGACGAGCCCACGATCAAGCCGTACGACGAGGCGCGTTGGGCCGAGTTGGGCGACGTGAGTGCCACGCCGATCGAGACTTCGCTCGCGTTGCTCGAAAATCTCCACAAGCGCTGGGTCCTGCTTCTGCGTTCGCTCGCGCCCGCCGACTGGGCGCGAAGATTCAAGCATCCCGAACTGGGCGCCATGAGCCTCGATCAGAATCTCGCGCTTTATGCGTGGCACGGCCGTCATCACGTCGCGCACATCACGGCGCTGCGCGAACGCAACGGCTGGCGCTAGGCGGCCTTTTTCTTCCACGCGCCGAGGATGGCGCCCATCATGCAGAGTCCCACGAGCGGGTAGAACTCGTTGATGGCGAAGAGCTCCTTCGGCCGCATCTCGTACATGTACGTGGTGTACACAATCGGGCCGACGATGCCAATCCAGAGCAGCACGCCGATCGCGGCGCCGCGGCCGGCGGTGTTCGCGTTGCGCCAGATGCAGACTTGCGCGAGTACAAACGCGATGAGGAGGTTCAAAAGAAACGTCAGGATGAAGGGCCAGATCCACACGGGATTCGCGGAGCTCGCCTGCGCTTCGCTCATGTGTTCGAGCGCCATCCACTGCTTGCTGAACAATAAGTCGTACCAAAGCCCTCCGAGCAGCCAGTACAGCACGGCACAAACGAGCACGGCCCAGTAGTTCGTCTTCATCGCATCACCTCTCTAGGCTTTCACCGCTTCGATTGCGCAGAACGGCGACGAGGAGCGGACCACTCGCGCGAGGCGCAACCCGGCCTTCGCGAAAAGGTCCGCATATTCTGCTTCGGTGCGCTCGCGCCCGCCAGCCATCGCGAGCATTTCCAAGTCGATCCATTTCGCTACGTCCGGCTCGTTTCCCGGAACGATCACGTATTCGATTAGGATCACCTTGCCATTTGGACCGCGCATGGCTTTCGCACAGTTTTTCAGAATCGTGATGGCGCGCGCGTCGTCCCAATCGTGGATGATGGACTTCATGACGTAGCTGTCCGCCTGCGGAACGGCTTCAAAGAAGTCTCCGCCCACAACCTCGCAACGCGAGGCAAGTCCGAGCGATTCGATCCGCGGCGTCGCGCCCTCAACTACGTGCGGAAGATCGTACACGATGCCGCGAAGGCCGCGATGCTTCTGCAAAATCATCGCGAGCAGGATGCCGTGCCCGCCGCCGACATCGGCCAGCGTCCCCGATTCGCCGAAGTCGTAAGCCGCGATCACCGGCGGGACGAAGTTTGAGGTGATGGAGGTCATCGCGGCGTTGAACGCTGCGTTTTCCTCGCCGTTCTGCTGGAAGAATTCGAACGGACCCATGCCCGTCGCTTTCTTGAACGCCGTGCCGCCCGTCTCGACGGAATGCATCATCTCGGCGAACACGCGCATGTGCATCGGGTCCGCCATGAACAGCACGGTGTCGCGGGCCGAGCCGGCAACATCGCTTCGGATTGTTTCGGAGAGCGGCGTGTTTGCAAACGTGCAGAGCGCGGTTTCGCGGAAGACGCCCAGGGACGCCAGCGCCCGCAGGATGCGGTAGAGCGCGCCTTCGTTTGCGCGGCTTGCGCGAGCCAGCTCGGACACCGGTTTCGGCCCGGCCGCCAGCAGATCGGCGATCTTCAATTTTGCCGCGGCATAGAGGCAAATGGACGGCATGTAGCCGGTCGCGAACTGCATGAGCTGGCCGTGCAGGTCGGGACCTGACGCACTTTGAGCCGAAGGGCTAGACACTGGACCTCCCACGTTGAGTGTGACTGCGACGATTGGGGCGCATCATATTACAAGCACCGCGGCAGCGCCACTCGCCGGGCTGGCCGGGCGTCTCACCGATCGGGCACGCCCGATGGTGCCGCGCAACGTTTTTCCGCCAATGGTGTTCTAATCTAGGGAGAGGTTTGCGCCGCGCCCGGCAGGCGTATTCGCGCTCGAGCCGGACTGCGGCGCCCTTTGCACGACTATTCATTCCCGGCCGGAAAGCCGGGCGAAGGGAGACTCGGCAATGAAAAAGTACTTCATACTTGGTTTTGCGATGCTGTTGCTGGCGGGTGTGGCGCCTGTCGCGAATGCTCAGACAGCGGGAAGGCCGCTCAAGATCGTGTTGTCGCGGCAATCGACGGTCGATCCCGTCGAAATTATCAAGCACCTCGGCCAGAAGTGCCCCAACGTGACGCTGACCACGAATCCGAAGAACTCGGATTTCATGCTGCATGCGGGCGGGTGGTCCGGCAATTACCGCTTCATGGTGATCGCGCACGGCGGCGATACGATCTACGCGACGGAGACAAGTCTCCTGAGCAACGCGGTGAAGGACGTCTGCAAGTTCCTCAACTCGCAGCCGGAGCGCGGCTCGCCGTCGTCGTATTAGCTTTGGCCTTCGGTTGTCATCCCGAACCCGGTCGCGTTGTGTGCGAACGGGGTGAGGGATCTGCTTTTGTCTTTCCGAAGGCCACGCGCTGACAGATTTTTCCGTAATTCTGCGCACACGTGTGCCTCGCCGATCCGTGTCGATTAGACCGGGCGTCGATCCCGTGTTTTCAGCGAGATATCTCACTTTCTAATCGCCCGTGTGTCGATTAAAGGCCGTGACCTGTGACTCGTGATTTGTGACTCGTGAACGGCGGAAGGTGGCGCGAGGAAAAAAGCACGCGAGTGGGCGGCTCGACCCACTTGTTGTCGGTGGTGAGGCAGGTGTAGGCGCGCACGGCGCGGACGATGCAGTCGCCGGTAACTTTGGCGCGTTCGGCATCTTCGAGGATGCGGTCGAGGACTGAGCGGAGATTTCCCTGGCGCGCGGCGTAGAGGCCGGTCGCATGGGCGTGACGGTAAAGGGAGCGGACCGGGACTTTGTAATGGTAGGCCGTGCTGTGAGGCTCGTGCCAGTGAAGGAAAAGCTCCTCGATCTCTTCGCGGTCGGGATGGTGGCAAACGACGCACTTGCGCTCGTGGCGTTCGAGAGATGATTCCAATGTGGGCCTACGCCGCAGGCATCTGCAAGAACCTCGGGATTTTCGTTCATTCCGTGGGCGGGATGGACGATCACATTCATCTCCTCATCCAGATCCCGCCTCCCTTGTCGCTCGCCAAGGCGATCCTCGCCATCAAATCGAATTCCTCGCGATGGGCGAACGAGCAGGGCAACAAGTTCGCATGGCAGCAGGGCTATGCGGCGTTCAGCGTGAGTTCTTCCCGTATTCCCGCGGTCGTTCGATACATACAGAATCAGGAATCACATCACACGAAAATGAATTTCGAGGCGGAGTTGGTCGCCCTGTTGAAAAAACACGGCGTGGAATTTGACCCTAACTTCGTATTCGGTTAGGTTAGGTGCTGGTGCCATGTGTCGCACCTACGGCGCTCGCGATTTCCGCTGTTGTTCCGTGTCCCAGCCCTTGCGGGCGGGGCTAACTTCTCTCGCACCTACGGCGCTCGCGATTTTCATTCCTCCGTTTCCCAGCTTACGGGCGGGGCTAACTTCTGTCGCGCCTACGGCGCTGAATGGGCATGAGTTTCCCTTCTGTCGCGCCTCCGGCGCTTGCACGAGAGTGTTCGGATTCAATTGATCAGCCCAAACCCTTCGCTCTTAAATTCCTCTCCGCACTTCCGGAGATTTCGAATCAGTGGTTGACACGCACGAGGAGCGTCTATAGAATTGGGGTTTGTCTGTAGTCCTTCCAGCCGGCCTGGGAGTTCCTGCTCTTTGACAATCGGATTAAACAAGCCAGAACCCGTTTGGTTTTCGGCTTTTGTTCCGGGTGTACCGGGACAGAGGCCATTTGAGAGACCGAGCGATTTACAGTTCGTCTTGATCGTGGAGATGAAAGTCTTCACGGTTGAGAGACAGGTTTCAAATGAGAGTTTGATCCTGGCTCAGAGCGAACGCTGGCGGCGTGCTTAACACATGCAAGTCGAACGCGCAGCATTCTGTAGCAATACAGGGTGTGGGCGCGTGGCGAACGGGTGCGTAACACGTGGATAACCTTCCTT
>DATNIN010000002.1:0-49474 GCA_035604415.1 Candidatus Acidiferrales bacterium | reverse complement strand
AAGCGGCTTTCGCGAGAGCCGGTGATGCCGCGAAGGGTGCGATTCTCCTAGTGCACTCCACTCCGCTCGTCACATGGGACGATCTCGATCGCGAGTACGACGTGCAGCCGGGAATCATCGAGCGCGCACGGAAGGCGGGCGCAGCCGCGATTTTCTGGATGTCCACGCGGCCGAGCCTGCTGCTCTATCGGCACACCGTCACCTGGGACGGCCGGATCGAGGTCCTTCCTCAAGCGGTGGTGGCCCGCGAGGATGCGGAGCGCATCGCGCGATTCCTGGCATCGGGGCAAAAGGTGCGCGTGCACTTCGAGATGCCTAACCGGGTGAGCGGTCCAGTGGAATCCGAAAACGTCGCCGGGGAAATTCGCGGTCGCGAAAAGCCGGGCGAATTCGTGCTGCTAGGCGCGCATCTGGATTCGTGGGATTTGGGAACGGGCGCGCTCGACAACGGATGCAATGCCGCGATGGTGATTGACGCGGCGCGCGTGATTCATGCTTCGGGAAACATTCCGCGGCGATCCATCCGGTTTGTTCTGTTCACCGGTGAGGAACAGGGAGAGCTCGGCTCGCGAGCCTACGCGCACGCGCATCGCGCGGAACTCGACCGGATGATCGCGGCGATCATTTATGATTCCGGCGTGGGACGCGTAACCGGCTATTCACTCGGCGGACGCAAGGATCTGCTGGCGGGGGTGCGCGAAGCTCTTGAGCCGCTGAAATCTCTCGGAACGATGGAGTACACGTTCGACGCGCCCGGGGACACGGACGATCTCGATTTCGTGCTCGAAGGCGTGCCCACGATGGTGGCGAACCAGGACATTGCGAATTACATGCTGAACTATCACGCCGCTTCGGACACATTCGACAAAGTGGACATCAGCGAATTGAAGCGCAGCGTGGCGATTTCGGCCGTGACCACTTACGCGCTGGCCGACGCCGCCGCGCGAATCGGACACCGGCAAACGCGCGCCGAGGTCGAGCAATTGCTGAAGGACTCGGGCCTCGAAGAGACTCTGAAGACCGAGGGCGCGTGGACCGAGTGGGAAAAAGGCGAGCGCGGACGACAGCCATAACGCAACTCAGGGTGCTGGGACGACGGCAGACTTGAGGTCCCGGCATGGCGGCAGAGTGCGCGGATAAATGACGCGTGTGTGTCGATTTTTCATGGGCGTGGTTTCCAACTTCCAGGTCTGCGGCTTATCGAATCGCATCGGCAATTCCACTTCGATCTGGTAATAAGTAAGGATTTGCCGTATTTGCGCCGCCAGCAAAATCCCCACTTGGCTCGGATCGTGCGTTGTACCTGAAGTCGGCTCTAAAGGGTCGTCGCTCACACTGACCATGGCGCCACCCGTGGAATCGATGAGATCCACCAGGTCCTTCCCACCGGGAGAGCTATCCGACGGCGGGCCACTAAATTCCATCTGAAGTGACGCCGCAAATAGGCGGATACCCCTTTCGAGAAGGGACTATTTGACGGCGTTGGCGTGAATGATGCTGACGTTATCGCCAGAGTCGGTCAGCACGTACATTGAATCGCCCACCCGGGGCGGATCGAAGTCGGAAGCCACGGCATCTAGGGCATCCCAGAGCGCGGTCTTACGAGCGCCGCTAGGAAACGCGCGTTCACCAGCGTTGAGGCGATTCAGTTCCGCCACCAATTCCTGCCGATCCTGAGTCGGCGGAATGTTCAATTTGATTTTCGCCGAAAACAGCGCGAGACCGACGGAAGCGTTCTTCGGCAGGTCCTGCAACACGGTGCGCGCAGCCCTGACATCATAATCCCAATCCAATTTGTTCTCGATCATGCTGCGGCTGACGTCCAGGATGATCATGACGCGAGGGGGCGCGGCGTTTGGTTTCACGGAAACGACCTTGATGGATTGTTTGCCTACAGAGGCCTTGAAATCAACGGGAGTCAAACCCGTGAACAGCAGACCTTTATCGTCGAGTACGTTGACAGACAGAGTTCGATGTGGACAGGGGACTTCCTGGGCGAACAGCGGAGCGGCGCTTGCCAAGAGCGCGGAGACGAGAACTAGACGCATGTAGCGATGCACGCCGATTCTCCCTCTTACTTTTAGGTCAATTCATCTTGCGGTGCCCGGCAAGCTTTCGATTTCATACGCCATCCTTATGGGAAAGGCAACCATGTTTCGGACACGTCCGCTTCAGACGGTTTTCGGGCCGCCGCAAGCGTCACGTATAATGAGCGGGTTATGGCGATGACCCAGCGTGCCAGTACCAGAGAGATTTCCGCGACGGCGGAGAAGCCGCGGCGAGTTCTCGCGGTGGATTACGGACGCAAAAGAATAGGCCTCGCGCTGTCGGACGGGCTGGGGCTAACGGCTCAGCCGCTCGCGACTCTGGTGCGCGTGAACCGTCAAACCGATCTTCGGCGGCTGCGAGAGGCTTGCCGTACACATGGAGTCACGCATATCATCGTCGGCCACCCGCTGCACATGACCGGCGAAGCGGGCGAGATGGCGAACGAGGCGGCGCGGTTTGCGGCGCGCATCGAGAAAGAGATCGGCATCGGCGTGGAACTGGTGGACGAGCGGTTGACGAGCTGGGAAGCGGAACAGACGGTTGCGGAGACGAAATCGTCCGCGCGCCGGCGGGGGAAACCGCTCGACGACGTGGCTGCCGCGATCTTGTTGCGCGATTACCTCGAACGAACACGCGGCTCGGCGCCCAGCGCCGCCGCGGAGAAGGCTTAACCGGGATGCGGCGGCTCGGGTTCCTGGCACTGATGCTGATCGCCGCGCTCGGCGGCGGAGCGAGTTGGCTCGATTCGCAGCTCAGTCGCCCCTATCGCGGTCACCGGCCCGAAAAAGTCTTCGTGGATATTCCCCACGGCACTTCGCGCTGGGGCGTGGCGGAGATTCTGCGGCGCAACGACGTGATACGCAGCCCACTGGCGTTCGCGCTTTTCAGCGACTGGCATTTCCACAAGAGCCTGCAGGCCGGCGAATATTTCTTCGACCATCCCGTCAACTCGCGCGAAGTGTTCTGGAAGATCGTGCGAGGCCAGATATACGTCCACACCGTGACCGTACCGGAAGGCTGGACGATGTTCGACATCGCGGCGGAGCTTGAACGCCAGGGCGTGTGCAGCCGCGGAGATTTTCTGGTCGCAGCGCACGATACTTCTGCGATCTCGGACCTCGCGCCGAATGCGGCGAGCCTCGAAGGATTCCTGTTTCCCTCGACGTACGAGTTCACGCGCCGCGCTACGTGCGAGCAGGTGGTGAAGCGCATGGTCCAGGATTTTCGCGCCGTATGGGAAACGCTCCCCGCTTCGGGCGCGGCGCAGGGCCCGGGACGACTCACACTCGCGCAAATCGTCACGCTGGCTTCGCTGGTGGAGCGGGAGACGCCGAACGCGGAAGAGCGGCCGGTGGTGGCCGGAGTGTTCTACAATCGGTTGCGCGGGGGCTACCCGCTGCAATGCGATCCGACGGTGCAATACGCGCTGGAGTTGCAGGGACATCCAGCGGCGGATGTGCGGCACAAAGACTTGCGCGTGAATTCACCCTATAACACGTATCAGCATCGCGGCCTGCCGCCGGGCCCGATCGCGAATCCCGGTGAAGCGTCGCTGCGGGCCGCGCTCGCGCCCGCGCCGACCGACTATTTATATTTTGTAGCCAACGACCAGGGCGGCCACTTTTTCGGCCGCACGCTTGCAGAACACAATCGCAACGTCGCGCGCCTTCGGCGCCTGCTTGCCGCCGACGCGCACGCACCAGACTCCGCATCGAACGCATTGAAGAAGACCCAGCGCTGAGGCCGCTCTTGAGCGCCAGCCATTCCAAAAAACATCCCGTCGGCGAAATTTCCACGAAGAAGTCGCTGATTCTGGAAACGGCGCGCGGGCTGGGCAAGCCGCGATTCACTCCCGCGGAGATCGAGCAGATCCGCAGGCAATTGATCGCGCATTTGGGCGCGCAAGGAAAGACCTCGGCGGATTACATCGTGAGCGTGCTCGAGCAGGCGGGGATGCGCGTGGTCCTATCCACGCGTTCGGACACCGAAGGGCGCTACGAAGAGGAATTCACCGACCTGTTGCATTTCTCGACGTTCACGGAAGCGGAGATGTGCCTGGTGCGCCTCGACGAGCTGTTGCGGAAATTCGTGGTGGAAGGCGAGCGGGAGGCCGCGGAGCGCGTGCGAGAGGTCGCGCGCCTCGGGCGGCGCCGGGCGGAGATGATCGCGCGGAACCGCAAAGTGGACGCCGAGAAGCGCGCGCAAAAGGAAGAGATCGGCCGCTGGTTCGCGGTCTGGCTCGAAACGCCGGACGCATTTTTCGACTGGCTCGAAGTTCGAAAGCAAACTCCTGAATTCCACGAAAAATTCCCGCACGGATTTGACGACGAGGATTAGATGTACCTGCTCGATATAGAAACGCTCGACCTGGGCGACGACATGCGGGCCGTGGGGCTCGACCTGGTCGAAGCCGATGCAAATCGCGAACCGGTGCGCGGGGCGGACGCGGCGCGCATCTGGAGTCGCGTGCTGCCGGCGATCGCCGGGCAGAAGGCATGGGCGCTCGATTTCTTCAGCCACGTCGACCGGGTGCGGGACTATTGCGAGCGCCACCAGATCTCATTTCGGGAGGCCAGCCAGCGGACAATCGTGGTCCCCGCTCCAGAGGTCGCAGTCCTGGAATCTCTGATCGGCCGCTTTCAGAGCGAGACCTTTGGGGTGCGAGCCGGTGGGCCGGTTAACGGCGATGCCGGGAGCGATTCAGCTTTGGAAGGAGAGCTGGCACGGCGAGGCGTGGACGCATACCATACGGCTTTCCCCAGGTATCTGTTCTGCGCCATCTGCGCGCTCGAGGATGGATCGCTCGTCTTGCTGAGCGAAAGGCTCGGGGCCGGCGAAGTGATCCGACGGGTGCGCCCGGTGCTCCCAGGTCTCGACGTGGAAGTCCGTTTGCCCTCCTGACTCCCTCCCTACCCCCGTTGTCTGGTCCGAAACCTTGGTACATCGGTACCATTTCGCCCGCCACTCGTTCTAGTACAATCGCTTAGAGAACGGTAGATGCCAACGCCCACGGGTGAAATGACAGTGCCCAGCGAGTCATCGGTCCCTAACGCCCGCGCTTTCGTCCGCAGCCTCAACGTGCTACTTAAGTACTGTCGGCTCTATGGCCTAGAGCACCTTCGCTCTGCCAGCCAGTTCGAAGTCACTTGGAATGAACTGGAAGAAGCGGTCCGGTCGGCCGGCCAGGCTGGGCTGCTGCTGGGCGCCTCGGGTTCCCAGTTACTGCTGGACGGCGTACCCCTCGAATCGACCCAAGCCGAGCGCAGCTTCGCCGATCTGCTTAATACCGCAGGCGTGGCCAGCATCGCCTTCCTCCCAAGTGTGGAGCGGGAAGACCTCACAAATCTCATCAAGGCATTCATGGAGACCGGCCCCAAAGCCGGTCCGCTGACCGAGCGCCTGGAGCAGTATTTCGGCTCGCACAGCAATGCGGGAATTCACGTCAACGAGATTCGGTTCGTGGCGGAAGACGCCGGCTACTCCGAAGCGCGCATGGCCGCCCAACTGACGGTGAAGACGCTCGGCGCGGATGCCGAGCGCGTCCAGGATTGGTTCCGCAGTCCGGAGAAAATGATCCAGCTGATTGCCGCGGCGGAAGGCTCTCGTGGCGGACCAGGTGGACCCGGGACCGGAGCCGGCCCGGGAACCGGAGGTGGAGCTGGCGCAGGAACCGGAGGCAGCGCGGGGACGGGAGCCGGTACAGGCGGCGGAGTCGCAGGTGGCTCGGGCGTAGCGGGCTCAGGATCTGGCGGAGGCTCGGGACTCCTTGGAGGACTGATCAGTGGGGCGCCTGGAGGCGGAGGCGTCGCGGGTGACCTGCCGGCGATGGGCGAAGCCGAGATGCAGAGCCTGTTGCGGCTGCTCGCGCAATTCGGCGAGGCGGCACACAGCAAGACCGCGCAAACGCCGCCCGACCAGGTGGCGTGGCAACAAAAGCTGGCCGCGCTGCCGCAAAACGCGCAGGTAACGCTGCGGCAGGCGCTGGCAACCGTCGCGGCGAAGACTCCGTCGGCGAAAGTGGACGAGACCATGCTGCTGCGGCTGGCGGAGGATCTCGCGATTCGCTTCGCGCTCGATCGCTTCCAGCGCGGCGAAGTGCGGGTCAACGCCGTGCGCCAGATGCTCGACAAGATGGGGCACGAGCTCGAAACGCTGCGAAAACTCCTGAAGGCCCGCGAGGACAAGATGGCGAGCGCAGGAATGTCCGTGGAATCGCACGCGGACGTGCTCGACCGGCAGTTCTGGGCAGCCGTGCCGGAATCTGGCAAGCGCGCGGTGCTGACGTCGAGCGAAGCGTGGTGCATACCGCCGCGCAACGTGCAGCAATACGTGGAAGAGCTGCTGGGGCGCGGAGAAGCGGATGCGGCCGGAGACGTCCTGCTGAAGTACGCGTCGTGCGTGCGAAACAAGGATGCCGAGGCCCGCAAGAAGGCCGCGATCGGGCTGGGCCAACTTGCGGGGCTTTACAGCAAGGCAGCGAGCCAGCGGTTGCAGGACGCGCTGACGCAGATCGGCCAGCAACTGGCGGCGGAAAAGGATGCGGAACTGCAAACGCTGCTGAGCGCCGCGTTTGTGCGGCTGAGCCAGGAATCGGCTTCGCGGCGGTATTACCGCGCCATGCAGCAGGCGCTCGATTCAGTAGCGGACCTCGAGGAACTTCGGCCTGCCGCGGCCGCAAGCCTGCGTCCCCGACTGGGTGTCGAGAATCGGATCTCTGAATTCATCGAAGAAGCGCTTACAGCGGAAGCGATGCCGGAAGGTCTGGTGGGCTTGCTCATGCGCGTCCCGCAAGGCGCAGCCGAGCATCTGGCAGTGCGGCTGGCGCGTTCGGGACGGCGGACCGAGCGTGAAAACGTGGTGCAACTCGCGAAGGCCGTCGGGAGCGCGTGCGCCAGGCACTTGAAGGAAGCGCTCAAGTCCGAACCGCCCGCCAAGGCGGCGACGGTGGTCGGACTGCTGAGCCGGCTTGACCCGCAAGCGATCGACGATCTGTTGCCGGTGCGCCTGCGCAACGGCGGGCGGGCGTTTCATGACGCCGCCGTGCGCCAGCTCTCGATTGCGGGAGCGCCGGAGCGCGGCCAGCTGCTGGCGAACTCGATCGAGATGTTCGACGCGATGGTGCTGCCGTTGGCGCTCGACGAAATCGGAATGTGCGCGGATCCGAACACGGCCGCGAAGCTGCTGCGGCTGGCCGAGGGAGAAATCCTGCCCGATGGATCGGAGTATCTGCGCGTGAAGGCGATCGAAGCGCTGGGCCGGATGCGCGCGCCCGCCGCGGCGGGGCATCTGCGGCGCTTCGTCGAAGCACGAAAGGCGTTCGGCTGGGCGTACCCCGAGGAAATCCGGACGGCGGCGGCGCAGGCGCTGGTGAAACTCGATCCGGAATGGATGCACGAGTTCCTGCCGCAGTCGGGCCTGGACGAAAAGGTGATGGCGCTCGCGCCGCTCGATCCGATCCCGGATCGCGACGTCGTGCGGCATCGCCGGTACCGCCGCATCCGGCTGCCGCGGAACGTGCCCGCGGTGATCACGTCGGCGCGCGGGAAATATTCCTCCGCGATCAGCGTGCTGAGCCTCGAGGGCGGACTGCTGAGCGGCGACGTGCAGCTTGCCGTCGGAACCGAGGCGACGCTGAAGATTCCCGCCGGGCTGCGCTCGATCAACATGCAAGCCATCGTGCGATTCGTGCGGTCCCATCAAGCCGGATTTGAGATGGTCGGCATGGGGCTTGAGGACCGCGCGAAGCTTCGCAGATTGCTCGTCTCATTGGGCAGTGCGGAGCCCACCCCGAATCAGCCCCCGATACCCGATCAAGTCTGAGCGCCGCGCGAGAGTCTTCTGACTGCAGCGCGTTGTCAGGAGGCCGAAGCCTTGCGTTCCGCAGGGGAAACCATCGAAGGAAGAATCCGACGATAGGGCAGCAGGCTGAAGAATTTCTCACGGCACGGGTCGCAGCGATAGGCCGGAAAACCGAGGAAGCGCTTCACATAAACTAAAAGTCCGTCCTCGACGCGCCCCCGCGCGATGCGCTCGAGGTCGAAATTGCCGCAGCGCGGGCAGTGCGCGTAACGCGCGAACGTGAGCGCGACGCTCCGGGCATGGAAGCGGAAATCGCACGTGCGGCACCGCCAGGGGCGCAACCCGAGCCCCGTGCAGATGAAATCGATGAGGCCGCTGCGATGCGAGCGAAAGCAATCCGCGCTCCGGCACTGCGGGCAGATCATGTGGCCGAGTTCCCTCCGCGTATTGCGCGACAGCATATCCAACTACCACCCGCGGGGCAATAGTTGCGGGCCTGGAGAAAGCCCCGGACGGTGTAAAATACCTCTCGAGAGGAACGCGAATGCCCGACTACACCGACGCGCACGCGCGCGCGGGGATCGACGCCAAGCTCCCCAAGCTCGAAACCTGGCCGAACCATTTTCCCGGCTACGAAATCACGATCCGCTTTCCGGAGTACACATCGGTCTGCCCGAAGACGGGACTGCCCGACTACGGCGCGATCACGCTTCAATATCAGCCGAACAAGCATTGCCTGGAGCTGAAGGCCCTCAAGATGTATCTGCTCGCCTACCGCAACCTCGGAATTTTTTACGAGAATGCGGTGAACCGGATGCTGCGCGACATCGTCGCGGCGATCCACCCCGCATCGTGCCGCGTAACCGGCGAATTCACGCCGCGCGGGGGCTTGACCACCACGGTCGAGGCGCACTGGCCCCGCCGGGCTGGGAACGCGGGCCGCGCAGGGGATAGACTTCGGTCCCCGGCTCGGCGATAATTCAGCCGGTCCGCGAGCAGTGCTCGCCGCCAAGGAGGCTCGATGAGTTCGACCCCGAACACACCCGATACCCAAGCAGTTGAAGCAGGGATATTGCCGCGCTGGGTCACGGTGCTTTTCGTTGTCGCGTTTGCGCTGGTAGGCTACCTGCTCTACGGAAACTATTCCGAGCGGCAATCGCTACAGAAGACGCAGGATGACGCGGCGCAGAAATCACAGGCGATGCTCTCGGAGCTCGACAAGACAAATTCGCGAATCGCCGACCTGAAGGGACAATTGGACGTGATGTCGCAGAAGCTCGGCCTGACGGAGGACGAGCTGGCGCGCGCCCGCGGCCTCGCGCAGACGGTGCGCACGGACCAGCAGAAGAGCGACCTACAGTTCCGCCAGCAGCTCGGCGCCGTCCAAGCGGACACGACGACGAAATTCGGGCAGATGTCGACGCAGCTCAACGGGACGCAAACCGATCTCAACGCGACCAAGGCCGATCTCGAAGCCACCAAAGGCGCAATGCAGAGCATCAAGGGCGACCTGGGAGTTCAGAGCGGGCTGGTCGCGCGGAATCACGACGAAGTGGAGGAACTGAAGCGGTCGGGCGAGCGGGATATCTTCGAATTCGCGCTCAATCGGTCGGCGAAAGGACCGGAACACGTCGGCCCGATTCAGGTGCAGCTCCGCAAGACCGACACGAAGAAATTCAAGTACACGCTCAACGTGGTAGCCGACGACAAGAGCATCGAGAAAAAGGACAAGACCGTCGGCGAGCCGGTACAATTCTACGTCCGCGGCGCGCGCGCACCTTACGAGATCGTGGTCTTCGATCTCACGAAAGATCAGGCGAAGGGCTATCTGAGCGCGCCCAAGTCCGCGACGTCCGCTCCGCCTACCGCCGCGCCGCCGGGTAATTGACCGAAAGACGCACGCCGGCGGAAAATTCGCTCCGCCAATCTCGCATTGCGAGGATCTCTCGATCCTCGCAATGCGGAGGGATGCCAACAGGACGCGCTTCGATTCGTGTCTTCCGCAGGTCGCGCTACTCTCTCCCCGCACTCTGCCTTTTATTCATAGCCGCCGCTTTCGCGCAGGGCATCTCCGCGCCCGCGTGCCGGGCCCAGGAATCCGCGCCACCAGCGCAGCAACCACTCCAGGCCAAGACCGAACTCGTAAAGGTGGACGCAAGCGTCCTGGACAAGCACGGAAATTTCGTCAGCGGCCTGACGCAAGTGAATTTTCGCGTGCTCGACAACGGCGCCGAGCAGCCGATTTCCTTCTTCGCGCCGGTGGAAGCGCCGGCGCAAGTGCTGGTGATGATCGAGACGAGTCCGGCCGTTTACCTGATCCACAATCAGCATCTCATCGCTGCGTATGCGCTTCTGGACGGGCTGGCACCGGATGACGCGGTCGCGCTGGTCACATACGATCGAGCGCCGCAGGCGATTCTGGGGTTTACGCCGGACAAGTCCGCGCTGCTGGGCGCTCTGGACAAGGTGCAGTACACGATCGGAATGGGAGAGTTGAATTTCTACGACTCCGTTTCGAGCGTGCTCGACTGGCTCGCTACCGCGCCGGGCAAGCGAGCGATCGTGCTGTTGACAACGGGGCTCGATTCGTCTCCACCGGCCCGCTGGGACGCGCTTCTGGGGAAATTGCGCGGGGAAGACGTCGTCGTTTTCTCGGTGGCGCTCGGCGGCTCACTCCGCGGGGAACCAAGCAAGAAATCGAAGCCGAAGAAGAGCGCGCCAAAGTCCGGCGCGGAGCAAACCGACGAATCGCTCGAGACCGTCAGCTCGGACGGCTTCGCGAAAGCCGATCGCGCGCTTCTGGCGCTTGCAGCAATCACCGGCGGGCGGGCGTATTTCCCGGAATCCGAGAAGGATTTCGTGCCGATGTACCACGAAATCGCGTCCGCCCTGCGGCATCAGTACGTGCTGGGGATCGCTCCGGCGCGCGACGGGCAGTTCCACGCGCTCACCGTCGAGGTGGCCGAAGGCGGCGGGCGGCCGCAGGAGTCTGTGGCGAAGCGGCCTGAATACCGCGTGTTTGCCCGCGCTGGATATCTGGCCCCGGGGCCTTGACTCGTATAATCTCAGGGCGCGCTCCGGACGGTAGGGGCGCGCGGGGGGCTGGATGAAGCGGCGGATTGCATTTGGGTTTGCGGTGACGTTGGCGCTTTGCCTGGGGATGGCCGCGCGGCGCGGGCCGCACGCGCAGACGAACGCCGCGCCGGCGCAACAACCGGTCGCCTCCGCGCGGTTTGCATTCGGCGGAAACGCGGCGCAAATTCCCGCCGAATTCATCGGCAATCTCGTGTTCCTGCCCGCTCACGTGAACCATAGCCTGCCTTCGCTTTTCGAGCTCGATTCGACGGCTGCCGTTACGTCCATTGATCCCGACCGCGCGGCGGAGTTGGGCATCGGCATCCCGCAGGCGCCCGTGCTGAATTTGAGCGGCGTGGATATCATGCTCGATGCGCTGCCTCAATTTGCGAAGAAGGATTTCAGCGCCCATGTGGGCCGGCCCTACGAGGGAAGGCTCGGCAACGACATTTTTGCGGGCGTGGTGATCGAGGTGGACTACGCGCGGCAAGCCGTCCGGGTCTACGATCCCGCCGCCTACCAGTATTCCGGTTCCGTGAAGGCTCTGCCCCTGACTTTTGCGGCGGGAATGCCGGTGGTGCAGGCGAAATTCAGCGGCGCCGGCGGCAAAATGCTCGAGGCCAGCTTCATCGTGAATACGGCTCTCGACGCCTCGATGGTGATCTCGGACCGATACGCTCGGGCGCACGGCCTCTCCTCCTCGCACATGAAGATTCCCGCCACGGACCGGGAACTAGGCGGCGGAGAGGGCGGCGTCTTCGGCAGGCTGGGCGAATTCCGGATCGGCCCCTACCGGATCGAGCGGCCGATCGCGGACTTCGCGAAAGAAAATCTGCCGGGTGAAAACGATCCGCGAATCGCCGGCGAAATCGGCGGAGGAATGTTGCGCCGCTTCAATGCGATTTTCGATTACGCTCGCCAGCAGTTGATCCTCGCTCCGAACGGCGACTTCCGCTTCGACGATGAAGAAGACATGAGCGGAATCTCGATCATCGCGAGCGGGCCGGGATCGAAGGAATTTGAGGTCACGGACGTGCGAGGCGGCACGCCTGGATCGGATGCAGGGATTCAGAAAGGCGATGTGATCGCGGCCGTGGACGATGAAGCCGCCGCCGATCTTTCGCTGGCAGCAATCCGCGGCGTTTTCCGCCAGGTCAGCCACAAATCCAGGCTTCTGATCGAACGAAACGGCAAAACGATTACGCTTACCATTCAGACGCGCCGCTTATTGTAGTTTTACCCTGCGGCCGGATTCGATTTCCTGCTAGTCGAACTTGCGGAGTGTAGCGGCCATCCGGCTCAGGCACACGTCCACCTTGGCGAAGACCGTGCCGGATTCAAACTTGCCGGCGGCATTGCGCTTGCCGGCGCGGACGCCTGTTAGAACTTCGATTCCCTGCTCGATGGTCCCGATCGGGTAGATGTGGAAGCGGCCCTGCGCCACGGCTTCAATCACTTCGTCGCGCAGCATCAGATCATCCACATTTTCCGCGGGGATAAGCACGCCCTGCTTGCCGGTGAGGCCCTTCAGGCGGCAGACGTCGTAAAAGCCCTCGATCTTCTGATTCACGCCTCCGATCGGCTGAACGTCTCCTTGCTGGTTGACCGAACCGGTGACGGCGAGCTCCTGGCGAATTGGCAGATCCGAGAGAGCCGAGAGCAGCGCATAGATTTCCGTCGAACTGGCGCTATCGCCATCGACGCCGGAATAGGATTGCTCGAAGCAAACGCTGGCGGAGAGTGATAGCGGCTTATCCCGCGCGAAGGTGCGCCGCAGATAGCCGGAGATAATCTGGACGCCTTTGTCGTGGAATTTGCCGCTGAGATTCGACTCGCGCTCGATATTGATGATGCCCGTCTTGCCGAGCGCGACCGACGCAGTGATGCGCACGGGCTTGCCGAACGCATAGCCGCCGATTTCCATCACGCTGAGGCCGTTCACCTGCCCCGCCCGGTCGCCGGTCGTATCGATGAAGACGAGATTTTGTTCGATCATCTCGCGAATTTTCGTTTCGAGCAGGTTGTGCCGGTCGATCTTCGCATCGAGGGCCTGCCGCACGTGGCCTGCCGTGACGACGCGATTTCCGTCGTGCCGGGCCGTGTAGCAGGATTCGCGGGCGAGATCGGCGAGATCGAAGAAGCGCGTCGTGATTTTGCCGCGGCGTCCGGCGAGACGGACTCCGTGTTCGAGGATCGCGGCGACGGCGGTCCGGTCGAAGTGCAGTAGTTTTTCGTCCTCGATCAGCTTCCGGATTCGCCCGCCGTAGTGGCGCAAGACATCTTCGCTCCAGTTCATCTCCTCGTCGAATTCCACGCGGACTTTGAAGATTTTCTTGAAATCGTCTTCGTAGTCATAGAGGAGCTCGTAGATTTCCCGGTCGCCGATCAGAATAATTTTTGCGTGGATGTCGATCGGCTCGGGTTTGAGCGCGCTGGCGCTGAACGGGAAAAACATGTCGATCGGCTGGATTTCGAGCTTGCCGTGGTTGAGCGTGCGCTTCAGCGTGCGCCACACGCCGCTTTCCGACATGGTATCGAGGGCGTACATCACCAGGAAACCGCCGTCGGCGCGGAGGAGCGAGCCGCCGCGCAGGTCCATGAAATCGGAATTCCAGCCGCCGCGAGCGTCGTAACTGCGATGCACGGTGCCGAAAAGATTCGCGTACGTGGGGATCGTCTCGAAGATCACGGGGCACTTTTCGTTCTCCGTGTGCGCGAGGATCACGTTGACGCCATAAATGCGGAAAGGTTCGCGCTCGGAGCGTTCCGGGCGCGGGCTGCCGCCGCCCTCGGAAGGCGGCTGCTCTTCCTCGCCTTCGCGCTCCTTGAAGGGATCGAGATTATCGAGGACGTGGTGGCGGACTTCCTCGAGATACTCGGAAATCTGCGGGCTCGGATACTTTTCCTTGAGCTCCTCGATCACGCCGTCCACGAGCACGGAAGCGGCTTCCTGCTCGAGGTAGCTCATTTCGCTGGCGAGTTCGCGGGAGAGCGAGAGCGTCCGCCGGTAAACGATGGTGAATTCCTGCCGGAACTGGTCGTACTTGCGCTCGAGTTCTTCCGCGGCGGTGTTCTCGATCTTTCCATCCTGCACCATCTTGGGGATTTCCTCGATCGGCACCATCTGGCCGTCGAGAACGGGAAAGATTTCCGGCAAGGCCACGGCCCCGACCTGCATGCGGCCGAGGGCGAACTGCTCGCGAGCGATGCGGCGCGTAAAATCGTCCATCAATTCTTTTTCACGCTGCGTGAAGCGCTCGACGATGCGCGTTTTCTGGCGCTGGAACGGCTCGCCTTCGAAAACCTGCGGGATGCGCCGGCGGAGGAAGTCGATTCCGGATTCGACCTCTTTCTTGAAGGCATTCGCTTGGCCCCGCGGCAAAGTCAGCAGGCGCGGACGGTCGGCGTTCTTGAAATTGTTGACGTAGCAGCGGTCCGGCGCGAGCTCGGTCTGCGGATGCATCTCCTCGATCATCCGCACGATCATGCCGCCACGGCTGGTGCCGGAGAGGCCGCAGACGAAGAGGTTGTAGCCGGAGGCGGTCAGCTCGACGCCCATGCGCAGGGCACGAAGCGCGCGCTCCTGTCCTATGTCGCCCGAGACCGGCTGGACATCCGCCGTCGTCTCGAACGGTATGCGCGCGGGATCGCAGCGCCACCGGAGTTTTTCCGGAGGCAGGCCCGGGTGTTGCGGCTTGGAGTTCTTGGCCATCCGGCTTCCTATCAGCTCTTTCGAAGGCCGCTACTCTAGCACGGCGTCCATTTACTTCCCACCCGCGGTGGATGCTTTGTTTCCAGCGCGTGCAGTGGGAGCGTACAGATCGAGCAGGCTCACGGCGGTGGCCACTACGATCGGCCCGAGAACCACGCCGAGCATCCCGAAGACAGCGATCCCGCCGAGCACGCTGATGAAAATGAGCAGCCCGCCCATCTCGCTGCGCCCGCCGATGAGCCAGGGGCGCATGAAATTGTCCACTGTGCCCACGATCACGATGAAAAAAACGGCGAGCAAAATGCCATGGCCCAGGTGCCCGGCGACCGCGAGACTGATTGAAGCAGGAACCCAGATCAGGGCAGAGCCCACGACGGGCACGAACGAGAAGAAGCCCAGCATCACGGCCCAAAAAATGGGCGCTGGTATGCCTGCCGCGGCAAATGCGGCCCCGCCGAGCGCGCCTTGCACGGCCGCAATCACCAGACTCGACGTAACGCTGGCGAAAATCAGGTTGCGAGCGTCGCTGAGCATGCGGTCGCGGTGCGCGAGTTCGAAGGGCAATACTTCCCTGAGCCGTGCGACGATCGAGCCGCCGTCGCGATAGAGGTAGAACATCGCCAGGATCGTGACGCCGAGATGAAACAGGAATACGGCGGTGTTTTCCAGAATGGTGCCCACGCGCTCGGCGACAAATTGCGCTGCCTGCTCGCCATACTGCCGCAGCGATAAGGCTAGGCTTGCCGAACTCACTCCGGGAAAACGCTTCTGAATCCATCCCGAGAGATTGCCCACCCACGCCAGATGGCCGCTCGCGGCCTGGAGTTGAATTGACTGCACCGCAATCACGGCTTCCCGGACGAACGCGAACGCCAAGAACAGCGTGGGCACGATCAAAATCAGCGTCACGCCCACGGTGCTCACAGCGGCGGCCGTCGCGGGACCCCAGCGGCGAGCCAGCCACTCATAAGCCGGAAATGTGACGACCACCAAAACAGCCGCCCAGGCGAGCGCCGCGAGAAAGGGAGCGAAAACCAGATAGACCAGATACACGAGCAGAATCACGATCCCGTAAAAGAACGCGTCGCCCAGCCGCTTCTGCGATTTCAGCTCGGTGGTCAAATCGGCCTCGCTTTCGATGCTCCGGCAAAACGACTGATAGATGCAATTCCCGCGATTGTCAACTGCGGCAGCGCCGCCGGGGCGAACGTGCCGGTGCTATAATCGGCGAAGATTCTCACCGAGATTGCCACCATGACCGATCCTGCCTGCCAGCACAAGCGCACTCAACTGGTCGCCAAAGACAAAGACGCCGAGTACGTGGAATGCCTCGACTGCGGCGAGATTCTCGAAGCCGGAGAGATGGAGAAAAAAGAAGGCGCCGGCTTCGACGAATCGCTTTCGGATGCCTGATTGCCAGAGAGAGTATCGTTGGCGTGACGTGACATTTTGAGTTAGGCTCTGCGCCTCAAGGCTACGCCTTCTGCTTGGGATGCTCTTCAAGACTTTCAGCGCCGCAGTGTTTGGAATTGACGCCTATCTCGTCGAGGTCGAGGTGGATGTCGGTCCCGGTCAAGCCGGCCTGTTCAACGTCGTCGGATTGCCGGACAA
Organism: Candidatus Acidiferrales bacterium; assembly: GCA_035604415.1. GTDB lineage: Bacteria > Acidobacteriota > Terriglobia > Acidiferrales > UBA7541 > Palsa-295. The sequence goes on along the minus strand of DATNIN010000002.1, from coordinate 33,228 downwards.
CGCCGTTCGGGAAAGCCGCGAGCGAATCAAGGCGGCGGTGCGCAACTGCGGCTTTGACTACCCCGCCTACCAGGTTGTGACCGTCAACCTCGCGCCCGCCGACATCCGCAAGGAAGGCTCCGCGTTCGATTTGCCGATGGCGCTGGGGCTTCTCGGCTGCCAGGGGACATTCTTCGGAAAAATTCTCGACTCGTACGTTTTCCTCGGAGAGCTGTCGCTGGACGGCGGGGTGCGCTCGGTGCGAGGGGCGCTTTCGGCGGGGCTGGCCGCCCGCGAGCGCGGGATCAAGAATCTCGTTGTGCCGGAAGCAAACGCGCGGGAGGCCGCCGTGGTCGAGGGAACGCGGGTGTTCGGCGTCAAGTCCCTGCCGCAAGTGGTGGACCTGATCAACGCGCCGGAATCGTTCAAGCCGGTCGAGGTGGATACGTCGCAGATGCTGGCGGAGGCGAGCCAGTACGCGGTCGATCTGCGCGATGTGCGCGGGCAGATGGCGGCGAAGCGGGCTCTGGAGGTTTCGTGCGCCGGCAGCCACAATATCCTGCTCATCGGTCCGCCCGGCGCGGGCAAGACGATGCTCGCCAAGCGCATCCCCACGATTCTGCCGCCGATGTCGCTCGAGGAGGCGATCGAGACGACCCGCATTCACAGCGTCGCGGGTGTGCTCGAGGACGCGCGTGGGTTGGTGGGGACGCGGCCGTTCCGCTCGCCGCACCACACGATCAGCGACGCGGGCCTGATCGGCGGCGGAGCGATCCCGCGGCCGGGAGAGGTTTCGCTCGGCCACAACGGAGTGCTGTTCCTCGACGAGCTGCCCGAATTTCAGCGCAACGTGCTCGAAGTGATGCGCCAGCCGCTCGAAGACGGATGCGTGACGATTGCGCGGGCCGCAGTTTCGGTCAGCTTCCCTGCGCGCTTCATGCTGGCCGCGGCCATGAACCCTTGCCCCTGCGGATTCTTCGGCGACGCCACGCGCGACTGCCACTGCTCGCCGCCGCAGATCCAGCGCTACGTCTCGAAGATTTCCGGGCCGCTACTCGATCGCATCGACATCCACATCGAAGTGCCGGCGGTGAAATACAAGGAACTGCGCGGCGATGCGGAGATCGAAAGCTCCGCAAGCGTGCGCGAACGAGTGCTGCGGGCGCGGGATATTCAGCTGGAACGGTACAAAGGCGAGAAGAAGCTCTATGCGAACGCGCAGATGCCGCCGAAGCTGATCCGCAAGCACTGCGCTATTTCGGCGGATGGCGAAAAACTGCTCGAAGCAGCGATCCAACGACTCGGCCTTTCCGCGCGCGCCCACGACCGCATTCTCAAGGTGTCGCGGACCATCGCCGATCTCGATGGGGCGGCGTCGATCGAGCCCAAGCACCTGGGCGAAGCCATCCAGTACCGTACGCTCGACCGAACGTACTGGGCCTGACGCGCTGGGTCCCGCTACTCCATCCGGCAGATTGACGGCTATGCAGCGGCTGTGGTACCCATTGTCGCCTGATTGATTGGGGTTTTCTTCGATTCCCATGGCGGCCCAAACGCAACGTCTCGAGGTCACGCTGGATACGCAGCTGGAAAGCGTGGACCTTGCGGAAAACATCGTGACGCGCGTCGCCGAAGCAGCCGGCTTCGGCGAAGATGACGTGCACAAGCTGGGGATGGCTGTGCGCGAGGGCGTGATCAACGCCTACAACTACGGCAACTGCCAGGACAAGAAGAAGAAGATTCTGCTGGCGGTCGAATTCGAGCCGGAGCAGATGGTGGTGCACGTGATCGATGAAGGATGCGGCTTCCAGCTGAGCGACGTGGAAGACCCTCTGGCCGATGAAAACTTGCTGCGCACTTCCGGGCGCGGGATTTTTCTGATGCGCGCCTTCATGGACGATCTCACCGTGCGGCGCGGGCCGACCGGGGGAGCCGACTTGGTGATGTCCAAGAAACTCCCGCACCGCGTTTCCGGCAACGGCCGGTCCCAAGCGGAGTAGAATCTCTTCCTGAGGTTTTCGTGTCCTTACAAGGAACATGCCGCGATGCCGGCGATGTGGTAGTGGTCGATTTCGGCGGCAAAATCACGCTGGGCGAAGGCAGCGCGATGCTTCGGCGGATGATCCGTGAGCTGCTCGACAGCGGGCATCGCAAGATCCTGCTCAACCTGGGCGACGTCGATTACATCGATAGCTCCGGCATCGGCGAACTGGTTGGGGCCTATACGACCGTCCGCGGCACGGGCGGCGAATTGAAGCTCGTCTATCTCACCAAACGCGTCCGCGACATCCTGCAAATCACGCGGCTCTACATGGTCTTCGATGTACAGCCGGACGAAGCCGCGGCGCTACTCAGCTTCCGCTAACCCTCAAGACGTGTAGTTATTCCGCATTGAGGAAACGCAATTCCACTTGATCGCACCGCATTCGCCGGCCGGCCCGCGAAGGCGCTCCAAACTCTGGACACCGAATTCGGTTTGTGCAAGAATCCCGCCGCTGATGGAGTCTTGTAATGCCGTGGGGGGAACGCGAGTCTCATATCGAGCGGGATTCCTCGTGTTGCCAATCGGCGTTACGAGCACCTGAATCGGGACATCACTCGAAGAGGAGTAGCTACGTTGGCTCGAGAACAGGGTGTGGTGAAGTGGTTCAATGCGTCGAAGGGGTACGGGTTCATCCAGCGCCAGTCGGGGGAGGATGTGTTCGTCCACTTCTCCGCCATCGAAATGGACGGATACAAGTCGCTGAACGAAGGCCAGCTTGTCGAGTTCGAGGTCCGTCAGGGCCCCAAGGGCTTTCAAGCTGAGAACGTCACCAAGGTTTAGCACACGCTGAGTCAGGGTCCCGTTTTGCCCGGCCGAAAAGGGGCCTTTTCCCTCTCGTTGCGGCGCCCCGCGCCGGACGATTCGCGGCCGCTGAGGCGGCTGGCCATGGACGCCGCAATTCGCTCGCGTGCGGGTTTGTGATAACATCCAAATCCTGACAGATTCCCCGAGGTGCAGCTCTGGCGCAGCATATTTCCCGCAAGGAACTGAAGAAGGACGAAGTGCGCGAGACATTCGCGCACGGCGCCGAAGCCGTTCTTTCGCATCAGCAATTGACCACATACCTCTTGATCGCGGCCATTGTGGTCGCGCTGGGCTTTTTCGGTTGGAGGACGTACGCCCAGAGGCAGGGCGTGAAGGCTTCCGCGGACTTTGACGCCGCGATGAAGATTTTCCAGGCACCCGTCGGAGTGCCGCCCACCGCGGGCGAAGTCACGTACGCCGACGCGAATAAGAAATTTACGGACGCGGAGCAGAAGTTTTCGGACATAGCGTCGAAATATCCGCGCACGAGCTCCGGCGAGCTTGCGCGCTACTACGCGGCGCTGAGTTTCGAAAAGCTCGACAAGAGTAATCAGGCGAAGCAGTTGCTTCAGGGCCTCGTGAGCAGCAACGACGCAGAGGTGGCCAGCCTGGCCCAATTCGAGCTTGCGGGTCTGGACGATCGGATGGGCCAGGGTGATGACGCGGTCAAGCTCTATCAACAACTGATGGCGAAGCCGACCGTGCTCGTGCCGAAGCCGGTGGTGATGCTGGCGCTCGCCGGGCATTACGCCGAGAAAAACCCTTCCGAGGCGGCGAAGCTTTACGCCCAGATCAAGTCCGAGTATCCCGACACGCCGATTGCCGAACAGGCGGATCAAGCGCTCGCCCTTCTGGCCGGCAAATCCTGAACGGCGCGGATGGCAGCGATGCCGCTCAAATCCTACGCCATGGACGCGCGGCGCTCGCGCGGGCGCCGCTTTCCTGAGCCGCAGCATCCTTACCGGAACGACTACGCGCGCGACCGCGACCGTGTGATCCATTCCCGCGCTTTTCGCCGGCTCGAAGCGAAGACGCAGGTTTTCACGACGCGCTACTCCGATCATTTCCGCAACCGACTCACGCACACTATCGAAGTGTCGCAGATCGCGCGCACGGTTGCCGGGGCGCTGTATCTCAATACGGACCTGGTCGAGGCGCTCGCGCTGGTCCACGATATCGGCCATCCACCCTTCGGACACGCGGGAGAGAAGCAGCTCGACCAGCGCATGCGCGAACACGGCGACCGATTCGATCACAATCTGCACGCGCTGCGAATCGTCGAGCAGTTCGAGCAGCGCTATCTCGATTTCGCCGGACTCAATCTCACGTTTGAGGTGCGCGAGGGAATCATCAAGCATTCGCGCGACTATTCCGCGGCGGAATTCCCCGCGCTCGCCGAATATCTTCTCGAGGAGCGGCCGCCGCTCGAGGCGCAATTGATCGATCTGGTGGACGAAATCGCGTACAACACCGCCGACCTCGACGACGGGTTCGAAGCGCGTCTGCTCGATTTCGAGCAGCTTTGCGCGGAGGCGCCGGGCTTCGGCGCGGCGTATGAAGATGTGGATCGCCGGTATCCGCGCGGGCTGCGCAAGCTGAAATTCAACGAGGCGCTCAAGCGCGTCCTGGACCATCTGGCGACCGATCTGATCGAGAACACGCGCCGGCAGGTGGAAGCGAGCGGCGTTGAAACCGTCGAGGACGTGCGCCGCCAGGAAAAGAGACTCGCGGGATTTTCCTCCGAGGCGGCCGGGCAGAACGCCGACCTGAAGCGGTTCCTCAATTCGCGCGTCTACTCCCATCCCGCAATTTCAGAGGACCGCGACCGGTCGGTCGCCGCGCTCGACTCGCTTTTCCGCTTCTTCCTCGAGCATCCGGACCGCATGCCCAAGCAGTATGCCGAGCTGGCGCAAAGCGAGCCGCGCCACCGGGTGGTCTGCGACTACATCGCGGGGATGACCGACCATTTCCTGCTGCGGCAGTGCCAGGAGTTGCTGGGCGCTCCGGCCGCAAAAACGCGCTAACCCGAGAAACCGAGTGCCGATTTGGTGTCAGCCGCGACACTTCCGCCGGGAGGCTTCCTTGACATCGTAAGCAGCGGTCATATAATGGCCTTGCGCTTCGAAAATAGCGGGGAAATCCAATGTTTCTGGATGTAAACGAACTCGCCCTCCGAAAGACGCGCATCCGGAAAAGCTACTCCCCGGGAACGCTCGACTTTCACTCCGGAGAATTCCGCCAGTTAGAGCCGCTGGAAGTCCGTGCCACGGCCGAGCTTGTGGCTGGCCAGATCCGGATCTACGGGAATCTGCACAGCCGGGTCGAGATGGTGTGCGCGCGCTGCCTGGATACCGTGGTCGAAGAAATCAGCCGGGACTTCGATCTCTTTTACCGTCCGATGACTTCGATCGCGCACGACGACGAAGTCCACCTGAATCTGGACGATACGGAGATTGCCTTCTTCGAAGGAGATGGCCTTTTTCTGGCCGATGTCCTCGCCGAGCAGGTGAATCTTGCGCTTCCCATGAAGGTGATCTGCTCGAGCGATTGCCGCGGGCTTTGCCCCCACTGCGGCGCCAACATGAATAACGAAGAATGCCGCTGCGAAAAGAACGGCACCGACCCCCGGCTCGCCCCGCTCGCGCGCCTGAAGCAGGACTGGTTCAAAAAGCAATAAAACGCTACACTGTTAGTTTCCATTCAGGCCGATCTGAGTCGCGGCCTGTCACGAGGAGCCGGAATGCCCAATCCAAAGCGACGACACTCCAAGAGGCGCACGTCCACCCGCCGCGCCCACGATCATCTTCACCCGCTGTCATTGGCCGAGTGCCCGAATTGCCACGAAAAGAAGCTGCCCCACCGGGCGTGCGCGAAGTGTGGCTACTACAAGGGCCGCGAGGTGATTGACACCGCGGCCAAGACAGCCTAAGTTTCCCTCGCCTGCCGTTCCTGAGCTGGTGTCCCTGGGAGCCAAGATGACCACGATTGCCCTCGATGCAATGGGGGGCGACCATGCACCTCGCACGGAGGTTGAAGGCGCGATCCTGGCCGCGCGCGAGCTGGGCGTGCGCATTTTGCTCGTCGGCAATGAAACGGTCCTCCAAGAGGAACTGAACCGCCACAAGCATCGCGGCCTTCCGATCGAAATCGTGCATGCAGCGGAAGTCATCACGATGAACGATTCGCCTTCCCACGCGTTTCGCCGGAAAAAAGAGAGTTCACTCCACGTGGCCGCGCGGCTGGTCCGCGACGGCAAGGCGGAAGCACTGGTGAGCGCGGGGAACACGGGCGCGGTGATGACGGTCGCGCGATTCGTCCTTGGGACGTTGCCGGCGGTGGACCGCCCGGCGCTCGCCGTGGCCTTTCCGAACATGAAGGAAAAGGTATCGGTGATCCTCGACGTCGGCGCGAACGTGGACTCCAAGCCCGAGCAGATCGAGCAGTTCGCCGTGATGGGCGAAATCTACTACCGCGCGATCTGGGGCGTGCGGAAGCCGCGTGTGGCGCTGCTTTCGATCGGCGAGGAAGAGGCCAAAGGCAACGAGCTCACGCGCGAAGCCGCAACCCTGCTGAAACAATTGCCGCTGAACTTCATAGGCAACGTCGAGGGCCGCGACGTGTTTCGCGGCAACGTGGACGTGATCGTCTGCGACGGCTTTATCGGCAATATCGCGCTGAAGATCAGCGAAGGCGCCGTGGAGCACATCCGTGCAATGCTGAAGAAAGCCATCAAGAGCAGCCTCGCTTCGCAGCTCGGCTACGCGCTCTCGAAGCGCGCGTTCGATGATTTTCGCAAGCGCACGGACTACTCCGAATACGGCGGCGCGCCGCTGCTCGGCGTCCGCGGCATCACGATCATCGGGCACGGCCGGTCGAATCCGAACGCCATCAAGAACGCAATTCGCGTTGCGGCGGAGCTCTGCCGTTCCCGCGTGAACGAGAAAATCGAACAGGAGCTTTCCGCTATCGCCGCAGTTCCCGCCCGCGGCTGAGCCCAACGGAATCTGCCATCGCCATGAGCAAGCTTGCATTTCTCTTTCCGGGCCAAGCCTCGCAGTACCCGGGCATGGGCCGCGATCTCGCCGCAAATTTCCCGGAATCGCGCGCCGTATTCGACGAGGCGGACGCCGCGCTCGGCTTTGCGATTTCGAAGCTCTGCTTCGAAGGGCCTGAAGAAAAGCTGAAGCTCACGGAAAACACGCAGCCGGCGATCCTGACGGTTTCCGTGGCGGCCTATCGCGCGCTCGAAAAGCGCGGCATCACGCCCGATTTCACGGCGGGACACAGCCTCGGAGAATACTCGGCGCTGGTGGCCGCGGGCGCGCTTGATTTTGCCGGCGCGGTGAAGCTTGTCCGCCAACGCGGGCGGTACATGCAGGAAGCGGTGCCCGCGGGCGAAGGCGCAATGGCCGCGATTCTGGGGCTCTCCCCGGCGGACGTAGCCGAAGTCTGCAAGAAGGCCGCGGGAGGCGAAGTGGTCTCTCCGGCGAACATGAATTCTCCCGAGCAGACCGTGGTCGCGGGCAGCGCAGCGGCGGTCAAGCGCGCCGTGGAGATCGCCTCGCAATCGGGCGCCAAGCGCGCCGTGATCCTGCCGGTCTCGGCGCCATTCCACTGCGCGCTGCTGGCTCCCGCGCAGAAGCGGCTCGAGCCGGACCTGCGCGCCGCCGCGTTCGCCGCGCTTCGGTTCCCGCTGATCACCAACGTGGACGCCGAGGTCATCACGTCGGGTGAAGAAGCGCGCGAGGCGCTGATTCGCCAGGTGACGCTGCCGGTGCGCTGGCTCGATTCGATGCGCGAGATGATCGATCAGGGCGTGAATGTTTTCGTCGAAGTGGGGCCGGGAAAGGTTCTTTCGGGACTGCTGCGGCAGATTGACCGCTCGGTGCGCTGCTTCAACGTGGAAGACGCGGCAAGCCTGCAAGCCACGCTCGACAAGATCGCGCAAGCACGCGCCGAAGTTCAGGAAAGCTAGCGGCATGTTCTCGCTCAAAGGAAAAGTCGCCCTCGTCACCGGCGCTTCGCAAGGCATCGGCCGCGCGACGTCGCTCGCGCTCGCGGAAGCAGGAGCGAAAGTGGCCGTCGCGGCGCGCAGCGCGGACAAGCTGGCATCACTGGTCGGTGAAATCGAAGCCGCGGGAGGCGAAGCGCTCGCCGTGCCCATGGACGTGGCGGACGCCGCGCAGGTAAAGACCGGCTTCCACCAAGCGCTCGCGAAATTCGGCCGGCTCGACATCCTCGTCAACAACGCCGCGGTGACGCGCGACACGCTCGCGCTGCGTATGAAACTTGAAGACTGGGACGCCGTGCTGCGGACGAATCTCACCGGCGCGCACCTCTGCATTCAGCAGGCGCTCGGAGCGATGCTCAAGCAGCGCTCGGGCCGCATCATCAACCTGACTTCAGTCGTTGCCGAGACCGGGAATGCCGGGCAGGCCAACTACGTGGCGTCGAAGGCCGGGCTGATCGGCCTCACGCGCGCCATCGCTGTGGAGGTCTCCTCGCGAAACATCACCGTGAACGCCGTTGCGCCGGGCTTCATCGAGACTCCGATGACCGATCCCTTGTCGCAGGAACTGAAAGACAAGATGAAGTCGCTGATTCCGCTCGGGAGATTCGGCAAAGACCGCGAGATCGCGACCACGATCGTGTTTCTCGCGAGCGACGAAGCCGCCTATATCACCGGGCAAGTGCTCGATGTGAACGGCGGCATGCACATGGGCTGAAGCCGTTCCGGAGTAACAGTTGAGCGGAAACGAAAACGAACTGACCTGGCTACAAGAGTGGTATCTGAACCAGTGCAATGGTGACTGGGAACACCAGCGGGGCGTTACGGTCGATACTGTTGACAATCCCGGATGGACGCTCTCGATTGATCTTCGCGGGACCAATCTGGAAGGGAAGCTGTTCCAGGATTTGAAGATTGAACGGACTGCGGCTGATTGGGTCAATTGTAAAATTGAGAAGCAGACGTTCAAGGGCGCAGGCGGTCCGCGGAATCTGACCGAGTTGATCGCGGTGTTCCGGCGCTGGGCAGAGGACGCAGCATAACAAGGCGCAAAGGTTGACCCGGCGATACGCGCCGCATAGAATGGGCAGGTTAAAAAGGGGCGCAATTTTCCGGGCGTGCAGCCCAAGATCCAAGATCGCCGATATCGGAGGAACAATCAGAATGGCCAGCGTCGAAGAACGCGTGAAGCAGATTATTGTCGAGCAGCTCGGTGTGGATGAAGGCGAAGTGACTCCCAGCGCTTCGTTCGTGGATGACCTCGGCGCCGACTCGCTCGACACGGTCGAGCTGGTGATGGCCTTCGAGGAAGCGTTCGGCATCGAAATTCCCGATGAGGATGCCGAAAAGATTGCCACGGTGAAAGACGCGACCGAGTACATCGACAAGCACTCCAAGGGGAAGTAGGCAGTCCCGCCGAGCCGCCCCATCTTGAACAGGAGAAGCTTTCTTTGAGCCGCCGAGTCGTCGTGACGGGCGTTGGACTGGTATGCGGTTGCGGCATCGGGACCGAAGAGGTCTGGCGCAACCTGCTGGCCGGAAAGAGCGGCATCGGCCGCGTTACGGCGTTTGACGCCACCGCGTTCGATTGCCAGATCGCCGGTGAAGTGAAGAATTTCGATCCCCTGAACTGGGTCGAGAAAAAAGAACTGAAGAAGATGGCCCGGTTCATCCAGATCGCCATGGCGGCGTCGGATTTCGCGATGCGCATGGCCGGCCTCGAAATCACTCCGGAGTTCGCCGACCTGGCGGGCGTCTATATCGGCTCGGGAATCGGCGGATTCGACGTTATCGAGCGCGAGCACTCGAAGTATTTGAACGGCGGCCCCGGCAAGATTTCCCCGTTTTTCATTCCTTCGGCAATCGTGAATCTCGCGGCGGGCAACGTCTCGATCCGTTACGGTGCGAAGGGGCCGAATTCGGCCACGGCCACGGCTTGCTCCGCCGGGGCTCACGCGGTCGGCGACGCCTTCAAGATTATCCAGCGCAGCGACGCGGAGGTGATGCTCGCGGGCGGTTCGGAGGCGGCTGTCACGCCGATGAGCATCGGTGGCTTCAGCGCCATGCGCGCGCTTTCGACTCGCAACGACGAACCCGAGCGCGCGAGCCGCCCGTTCGACGCCCAGCGCGACGGCTTCGTCGTCGGCGAGGGTTCGGGCATGCTCATCCTCGAATCGCTCGAATTCGCACAGCGCCGCGGCGCGAATATCATCGCGGAGATCGTGGGCTACGGCATGTCCGGCGACGCATATCACATCACGCAGCCGGCCGAGGGCGGTGACGGCGGCTATCGCGTGACGCGTGCCGCTGTGAAGGATGCGAAGATTTCGCTGGACGACATCGGCTACGTGAACGCCCACGGTACCTCGACGCCAATGGGCGACGCAATCGAAACGACCGCGCTCAAACGCGTTTTCGGCGCACGCGCAAAGAAGGTTCCCATCAGCTCAACCAAATCCATGACGGGACATTTGCTCGGCGGAGCGGGCGGGCTCGAAGCGGGGATCAGTATTCTGGCGCTGCGCGATCAAATCCTCCCGCCGACAATCAACTACGAGAATCCCGATCCCGCCTGCGACCTCGACTACATTCCGAACAAGGCACGAAAAGCGGAAGTAACTTACGCGCTTTCGAATTCCTTCGGCTTCGGCGGAACGAATGCGTCACTATTGTTCAAGCGCTGGGAAGGCCGCTGACCGTGAAAATTGGAGTCTGCGTAAAACAGGTGCCCGCGAAGGATGCGCCGCTTGCGATCCTCGATGGCGGCGCGTGGATTCGCGAAGCCGATATCGGATTTGAGACGAACGAGCCGGATGGCTTCGCGCTGGAAGAAGCGCTGCGCCTGAAGGAAAAGCATGGCGGCGAAGTCGTGGCGATATCGATGGGCCCGGAGCGCGCGAAGCAGACCATCAAGGAAGCGCTCGCCAAGGGCGCCGACCGCGGCATCCACATCTCCGATGCCGAGTTCTTCAAGCTCGATCCCCTCGCATCGGCGCGTTCGCTCGCCGCAGCGATTCAATCCGAGAACTTCGATCTGATTCTCACCGGCCTTCAGAGCGACGACCAGGGCTTTGGGCAGACCGGCGTGCTGCTTGCCGAATTGCTCGGCCGCTCGCATGCGACGATCATCATGTCGATTGAAGTCACCGGCACGCGCATGAAGTTGAAGCGCGAGCTCGAAGCGGGATGGTTCCAGTGGGTCGAGCTGCCGCTCCCGGCCGTGCTCACGATCCAGTCGGGCATCAACAAGCCGCGCTACGCTACGCTCAAGGGCATCATGGCGGCGAAGAAGAAAGAGATTGTCACGGTCGAGCGCGCTTCGCTGGGCGTTCCCGATGCGCGGACGCAGCAGGTCGAGCGGATTTACATCCCGCAAAAAACGAAGAAGACGGAGTTCATCACCGGTTCGCCGAAAGAGGCCGCGGCGAAATTGCTCGAAAAGCTCCGGCACGAAGCGCGGGTACTTTAGCCAATGAAGATTCTTCTGATCACCGAGCAGCGCGAAGGGAAATGGAACAAAGTCAGCTTCGAGACGCTGGCGGCCGCGCAGCAGATCGCGCAGCAAGCGAAAGGTACGGTTTCGGGCGCCGTCATCGGCAAAGGTGTTGCAGCGCTGGCGGACGAGCTGGCGGGCTATCAGCTCGACGAGGTGCTGCTGGTCGAGCATGACCTGCTCGAACAGTACACGCCCGATGGATATTCGATCGCGCTGCGCGCGGTGATTGACAGCGCGAAGCCCGATCTCGTTTTGCTCCCCCACACCTATCAAGTCCGCGATTTCGCGCCGAAGCTCGCCGCGTCCCTCGGCAAGGGCTCGGCCGGTCAGGCCGGCAGGGGAATGATCGGCGATTGCATCGCCTATCGCCACGAAGCCGACAAGCTGATTTTCGTCCGCCAGATGTTTCAGGGCCGCACGGCAGCCGACGTTGTCTTCACGGGAGAACCGCCGTGGGTCGTGTCGTTCCAGGCCGGCGCGTTTCGCGCCGATCTAGCCGCGAAGCACGCAGGCGGAAAGGCACCCGTGAAGGCCGCAAGCGTCGATTTGAAGTCGGAGCAGATTCGCACGAAGCCGCTTGAGCTCTTCCGCGAAGCGAAGCAGGCCGTTGACCTGACGCAAGCGCCCATACTCGTGTCGGTCGGGCGCGGCATCAAGGCGCCGGAGAACATTCCCATGGCTGAAAAGCTGGCGAAGCTGATGGGCGGAGAAATCTCTGCGTCGCGCCCGATTTGCGACGAAGGCTGGCTGCCGATGGATCGGCAGATCGGCAGTTCGGGCCAGACCGTGGTGCCGAAGCTCTATCTCGCGCTCGGCATCAGCGGCGCCATCCAGCACGTGGTGGGCATGAAGGGCTCGCGCACGATCGCCGCAATCAACAAGGATGCCAACGCGCCGATCTTCGAGGTGGCCGATTACGGCATCGTCGGCGATCTCTTCGAGATCGTGCCCGCCCTGATCGAAGAGCTCGAGAAGACCAAGACGAGCTGACCCTCAAAAGCGTTTGGACGCGCTAGTCCTTCGGCTTCAGTTTGAGCCGGCTTTTGTTTTCTTCGAGGAAGTTGCGGAGGTTGTCGGCGGCGTCGAGCAGGCGGATCCACTGCTCGTAATAGAGTGTCACGGGAAAGCGCCCGAGGCCGTACACGCTCACTCCCCCTTTTTCGCCGACGCGAAATTCGAGGCTGCCTTTGGGTCTCGAGCCCGCCTGCTTTTCGAGTTCCGCGATGCGTGCGAGCAATTCTTCCTTGGTTGGTTCGGACATGTTTTCACTCCCCGTGGTATTTTGCGCTGCGCCATCATATCAGTTCAAGTTCGCGGAAGGGGAGGACAACGGTTGGTTCTTGGTGACGCGACTATCGCTAGCCTGTCCTAATCTGGCACTCAAAATCCGCGACTTCTCACATACAGCATCAGGCTCCCGCCCAGTATCAGCGCGACGAGCAAGAAGAAATAAAGGCCGATTGTTCGGTATGCCCATCCCGCGGTACCTCGAGAAGAAACGACACTCCAGAGCGACAGGCCAGACGCAATCAAGCCGTCTAAACAAAACAGTAGTAGGACTATGTCAAAAAGGGTGTATCTCAATTGCGGATAGACATAAAGACCGGGGTCGGCAACCTTCAACCTGGGATATAGCCAATAGTCCCAGTAGTCGCGCTGAAGCGTCTTCCACAGCAGAAAGCTTGATACTGACGCAATCGCCAGTGCTAGTGGAACGAGCAACCACGGGTACTCAACAAGCCTTTGCAACCTTCCGCTATGCCGCGTCATTTTACAGAACTCTGATTCTCGTCGCCGATCAATCCCGATAGACGAATTCGAGTTCGATGCCGGCCACTTCGATGACGTCGCCCGAGGAAAGTTTGGTCGGGTGCACGATTGGCACGCCGTTGACGGTGGGCACCTTGTCGGCCGCGCCGATGTAGTAGGCGTGATCGTCGCGGCGGGTGATCTGCGCGGCGACCCGGGGCGCGAACCAGCCTTTTAGTTTCACGGTGGCCATCGCCGATTTCCCCACGACCGTCAGCTTGTCGTTGAGTGAGTATTCCCGCTGGTTCGTTTTGCCTTTTCGCACGATGAGCGTCGGCACTTTCAATCGCGCCGGCGCGACCTGCGAGCTTTCGCCGACGGCCGCGACCTTCTGGAGAAACTCGCGGCGCTCCTTCGTGTCGAGCATGACCGTTTCGTTGATTTTCGGCGCGGCTGGCCGCATGCCGCCGTTTCCGGTCGCGAAGCCGTCGAGATCGCGTGAATCCGAGACGATAATCGTGTGCTTGCCAATGGCGACGGAATCGCCGGGCTTCAGCGTCACCATTTTCACGCGCTGCCCGTTGACGAACGTGCCGTTCAGGCTGCCGAAGTCCTCGAGCATCAGCCGGCCCTCTTCGTTGAAGACGCGGGCGTGGTAGTGCGAGATCGCCGGGTTGTCGATCACCAGGCCATTGTCCGGCGAGCGGCCAATGCTCACTTCCTTCTCGCCGACAGGCACCTCTCTCAAAATTGCATTTTCGAACTTGAGCACAAGCTTTGGCATTTCAATCCTCCGCGAAATCCAACTTTCGCAATTCGATTGCGCGCACCCGCGCGCGGCACTACACGGAATTCTTAATCCATCGCCCCAGCCGTCCGATCCGGGCAAACGCCCCGACCAGTTTCGGAGCGCGGCGCACCACGATGGCGGTGATGTTGTCTCCGCCTCCCGCTTGTTTCGCGAGATCGATCAGGCGCTCGGCAGCTTCCTGCGCGTCGTCGCTTTCGCCGAGCACCGCCGCGATCTGTGCATCCGACAGCTCGCGCGTGAGCCCGTCGGTGCAGAGCAGCACCGTGTCTCCGTCCATCACAAGCTCTTCGGTCACGTCCACCTCGACTTCCGGATCGATGCCGAGCGCGCGGATCAGCACGCTCTGCAACGCGCTGCTTCCCGCTTCCTGCTCGGTCATGTGGCCATGGCGCATCGCCTCGGCGACGAACGAGTGGTCCCGCGTGAGCTGCTCGAGATCGCTGCCTCGAAGGCGATAGGCGCGGCTGTCTCCGACGTGCGCCAGGCTCATGCGCTCATCGACAATTCGCGCTGCGACAACCGTGGCGCCCATACGCTGCTCGGCTCCATTTTGCTGCGCGGCGCGATAAACGGCAGCATTCGCCAATCGGACGGCGCTCGCCAGCCGGTTCGACTCGGGGGAAACCCCGTCGATGCGCGCACCCGCGAGAGGCAGAGTCGGCTTCTTCTCGGCTTCGCGGCAGTGCGCGAGAATCGTGTCCACCGCCAGGCGGCTGGCCACTTCCCCGGACGCGAGTCCGCCCATGCCGTCCGAGAGAGCGAAGAGATTCATCTCTGGCGCGAGGCGAAAGCTGTCCTCGTTGTTTTCGCGGACGCAGCCGGTGTCGCTCCGCGCTCCGAAATCCATTTCCATCGCCATGCCTGCCTCCGGCCGCCAGATGCGGGCCGTGAGCTCCGCTCCTTTAGGGAGCAAATCCTGATCCTAATTCGGACTTTGGCCCTTGTTCCCGAGAGGATTCTTCACCAGGCGCACACCGGGAAAGCCCTGGGTCTTGAGCCAATCCATCACACTTTCGACGCGCTCGGGCCCGAATGGACCCGTGAAAACCACATAAAATTCACTGTTGTTCGCGTTGTGGCGCGGGATCACCGCCACGGGCAGCCCGAGGCCTTCGATCTTCCTCGCCGTAATCTGGGCTCGCTCTTCGCGGTCGAATCGGCCGACCCACAGATAGCTGGGCGTGTGGTCATTCACGGGAGGAACCGAGACGGGTTCGTTCTCGCCGAACGCCTTGTCCGCGCGCCGCTGCACGGCCTGAGGCGAGACCTCGGGAGGCGCGGGCTGAGGCCGAGTCCTCACGGGTGCGGGAGCGTTGGCTGCAATGTGTTTGGTCGGAACCGGCGCCGCGGATTTGACGGGCGCCGCGGGCTTCGGCTCGGCAGGCTGCGCCGCTTCGGGCGCCGCCGCGACCGGAGCTGCGGCGGGAGTTTGCGCCCCGGGATTCTCGATCGCGAAGTCCGGCGGCACAGGCGCTGCCAGCGGAGCGGGGGCAGGAAGGTCGTCAGCCGCCTGCGCGGCCTGCACCCAGCGCCACCCGGCGTAGGTGCCGACAACCAGCAAAGCCAGCATCAGGACCCACACGACAGGCGACGGGCGATTTGTCTCCGGCGCCGAGGACAAAATCGGAGCAGTGGGTGTGGCATGCATCGGGCTCGGCGCGAAGATCACGGGAGGCGGGGCCGCCGCCGGAGCGCCGGGAACGCGCAGGGCGATTTCGAGTTCGGCCATTGATTGGAAACGCTTCGGCGGCTCCTTCTCGAGGCACTTCAAGATGACGCGCTCGATCGAGACGGGCACCGTGGGTTCGACTTCGTGAGGTGGCGTGGGCGCTTCGCGCATCTGTTTCAAGGCGACCGCTACCGCATTCTCGGCCCGGAACGCAGGCGCTCCCGTGAAGACTTCGTACACGATCAAGCCCAGCGCGTAGATGTCCGTCCGGTAGTCGACCGGTTTTCCGGCCACCTGCTCGGGAGCCATGTACGCGGGCGTGCCGACCATCGCGCCGGTGAGCCGCGTGCCGGCCTCCATCGAGCGCGCGATGCCGAAGTCCATGATTTTCACGTTGCCCTGCGCGTCGATCATCACGTTTTCAGGCTTCAGATCGCGGTGGACGATTCCCTGAACGTGCGCTTCCTTGAGGCCCGAGCAGATCTGCCCCACCAGATCGATCGCTTTGCGGAGCGGGAGCCCGCCGAAACGGTTGAGCACAGACCGCAGACTTTCGCCCTCCACGAATTCCATCGACGTGTAAGCAATTCCATTGATCCGGTTGAACTCGTGCACGCGGCAAACGTTTTTGTGCGTGATCTTTCGCGCGAAGAGCAGCTCGTTTTTGAACCGGTCCATCATCGCCTGATCCGACGCGATTTCCGGCTTGAGGAGTTTCAGGGCGACGGTTTCGCCCGTTTCGCGGTCGCGCGCCTTGTACACGTTGCCCATGCTCCCGTGTCCGGCTTCGGCGAGGATGTCGTAACGCTGGGAGAGCGCGGCGAGAGCCGCGGCGCTGAGATGAGGGATGGCCGAGGCCGTTGGCGATGGCTCTAGAATTAGAGCCGTAGCCTCCGGAACGTCGCTCAACAGCAGAGTTTTCTGCTGGTCGGTCCGGCGGCGCGCGTCTTCCGAGGACGGCGCTTGCGCTTTCGAATTGGTCGGTTCGGCCATAGTTCGACGCACTTAGAATAGGAAAGGAGGGCGTTTCCAGCTATGGTACGCGGCCCGAATGTGAGGAAAGAGTATCCTGTACTAGAGTCCTAAAAGCCTCTTGAGAAACGAGTTGCATCGCGCTGCCGAACGCAG
This sequence comes from Candidatus Acidiferrales bacterium, assembly GCA_035604415.1. GTDB lineage: Bacteria > Acidobacteriota > Terriglobia > Acidiferrales > UBA7541 > Palsa-295. Next base: position 16,540 of record DATNIN010000002.1, on the reverse strand, counting down.
CAAAGAGAGCACATTTCGAGAATTGTCTTGCTGGGTGGAATCGGCTCCATCAAAATGCAATGTTCTGTTAGTTAAGTCGCGCAATTCCTTGTAAGCGGGAGACTCGATTGAAGATTTCTGTGATTGGTACGGGCTACGTGGGCCTGGTAACCGGAGCCTGTCTGGCGGAAATAGGGCACGAAGTGGTGTGCACGGACAATGACGCCGCCAAGATCAAGACCCTCGAATCGGGCGGCGTCCCCATTTATGAGCCCGGTCTGGAAAAAGTGATTCTGAAGGCCCGCAAGGAGGGCCGGCTGAGCTTTCGCGCGAATCCGGCCGATGCCATCGGCGCGGGCGACGCGATCTTTATCTGCGTGGGCACTCCCCCGCTGCCAAACGGCGATGCGGACCTGAGCGCGATCGATCATGTGGCGCGTTTGGTGGCCACCGAAGCCAAGTCCTCCAAGCTCGTGATCGAGAAGAGCACGGTCCCCGCGCGAACGGGTCAGGAGCTCAAGCGCGCTCTTACCGTCTATAGCCGCAAGACGAACGTGACATTTCGCGTGGCTTCGAACCCCGAATTCCTCCGCGAAGGTACCGCAGTCGGAGACTTTCTGCACCCGGACCGAATCGTCGTGGGCGTTGAGGACGAGGCCGCGGAGAAGCAGCTCAAGGAAATCTACCGGCCCGTGCTGGAGCGGAAATTCACTTGTCCGGTGCATGCGACCGGGTGCCCCGATGGCCCTCCGCCGGCGTGGCTCGTGACGACGATCAATAGCGCCGAGCTGATCAAGCACGCTTCGAATTCATTCCTCGCGCTGAAAATTTCCTACGCGAACATGGTGGCGGATCTTGCCGAGCGGCTCGGCGCCGATATCGGCGAAGTGGTCCGCGCGATGGGGATGGACCCGCGCATCGGGCCGAGTTTCCTTTCCGCCGGTCTGGGATTCGGAGGGTTCTGCCTGCCCAAGGATTTGCAGGCGTTCGTGCATCTCGCGGAACGCTCGGGCGTGGATTTCGCGATGCTACGGGAAGCGGAGAAAATCAATAAAGGGCGGATCGACCGCTTCTTCGAGAAAGTTCGCGAGGCGCTGTGGGTGATTCGCGACAAACGGATCGGCGTCCTCGGCCTCGCGTTCAAGCCCAATACGGACGACATTCGCTTCGCCCCGGCCATTGATCTGATCGAACGGCTGCTCGTGGAAGGCGCGCGCGTCCGCGCGTACGATCCCGAGGCCATGGAAAAGGCGCGCGCGGTGCTGCCCAAGGTCGATTACGTCAAAACCCCTTACGATGCCGCCAAGGACGCCGAAGCGCTGCTCATCGCCACGGAATGGGATGAGTTCCGCAAGCTCGATTGGGACAAGATCAGGGATACGATGGCGCGGCCGCTGGTGATCGACGGGCGCAACCTGCTCTCGCCCCGCGACATGAAGGAGCGCGGCTTCGAGTACCGTTCGTTTGGAAGGCCGGATTAGTGAACCGCTCGCGGGCCGAAAATTCAGGCGGAAATTCAGACAGCGCGGCCTGTTGACTCGACCTTCTGCCGGAAGAACTCATACGTAAGCTTCAAGCCATCTTCCAGCTTCACCTTCGGCTCCCAATTCAGGATGCGGCGCGCCTTCGCGATGTCCGGACACCGCTGTTTCGGATCGTCCTGCGGCAGGGGGCGGAACACGATCGGCGCCTTGGCGCCGACGAGCGAGCGCACGCGCTCCGCGAATTCGAGGATCGTGATTTCCCGGGGATTCCCGATGTTCACCGGCTCGTGTTCGTTCGATTCGAGCAGCCGGTAGATTCCGTCGATCAAATCCGAGACGTAGCAGAAGCTGCGGGTCTGCTTGCCATCGCCATACACCGTGATGGGCTCGCCGACGAGCGCTTGATAGAGGAAGTTCGGCAGCGCCCGGCCGTCGTTCAAGCGCATGCGAGGTCCGTACGTGTTGAAAATCCGCACGATCCGCGTGTCCACGCCGTGATAGCGGTGATAGGCCATCGTGATCGCTTCCGCGAATCTCTTGGCCTCGTCGTAAACTCCACGCGGCCCGATCGGGTTCACGTGTCCCCAGTAGGTCTCCGGCTGGGGGCTCACTTCCGGGTCGCCGTAACACTCCGATGTGGATGCTTGAAGAAACCTGGCCTTCTTGGCCATCGCCAGGCCCAGCGCATTGTGGGTCCCGAGCGCGCCCACCTTCAGCGTCTGAATCGGAAACTTCAGGTAGTCCGGCGGGCTTGCTGGCGAAGCGAAATGAAGCACCGCGTCCACGGCCCCCGGGACATCGATGTATTTCGAAACGTCCTGCTGGGCGAACTTGAACCGCGGGTGCGAGAGCAGGTGCGCGACATTCGAATCGGCGCCCGTGACAAGATTGTCGAGACAAAGAACGTCCCAGCCCTTCTCGATGAAGAAATCGCAGAGATGGGAACCGAGAAACCCGGCTCCGCCTGTGATGACGACGCGCAAAGGATCTCCTTGGCCGGCAGATTCGGCCACGAATAGTTCGATCTGATTATCCCCGAAAACATCGGTGATAAGAAGAACTTGGAGAGTCTCTTGGGCGGCTTCCCAGGCACAAGTCGGCTCTGCTGATGTTTTCGCTCCGGCGAATGCCGATGCAATAATCTCGCAACCCAGCGTCAGGATCGTCATTCTGAGCGCAGCGTCCCGACGCCTTATTCCTTCCGGGAGATCGTTTTTCGGATCTCCCGGTCGGGACGCGCAGTCGAAGAATCTCTCTTCAGCCTCAACAAGAGGAGGGATGTCAACAGAGCCACATGAGCCCAAGGGCGAGGGTCGTCCGATTCGGAACACTGGCCAGATCCTTGGGCGCTGGCTCAAGAATGCAACGGATTTTCGCCGGGCATTTGCCCGGTCCGGCTGCCCCATATGGTTGCTTGATACGCCATTGCTTCCGGTCATTTCCAGACCTGCGGCTCCGCTTCTGTGTTCTAAATAAATGTGGGCAATTCATTGAAACGACGAGGCGGGCTTATTCAAGAGGTGGTTATGGCGAAGGCGAAGCGCGCGGGATTCCCTCCCATTTTGTGCTTGGCGATGCTGGTTTTTGCTCAGAACAATGGCTGCACAAGCTGCGCAGGCATTCCGTCGGATTTCAACTCGGTTGTCTTGACGCCGAGCGCGCTCCAGGTGGGGCCAAATGGCGTAGTCACGATCGGTGCTGCCGTCCCGAAAGATACGACGGGCGCAGGTGTTAGTTGGGCGATCGCTTTGGGACAGGGCAATCCTCCGAGCATTGGCACCTTTGGTCCAAACACCAAGTTCCAAGCGACATATACCGCGCCGCCCTCGGTCACTGTTAAGTTCACCGTCGTCATCACAGCCACTACCCTAGCTGTGGGAATTAATCCTGCCGAAACGAACTCCGTGACGATCACCGTCAACCCGCCGCAGCCGCTGAAGATCACGACAACCACGTTGCCGAACGGCGTGGTCGGCACCGCATATCCAACCGGGACGCAATTGCAGGCCAGCGGCGGCGTGAAACCCTACATTTGGTCGCTCGCGAACGCGACCACGCTGCCGCCCGGACTTGCGCTCGCTGCCGACGGAACCATTTCCAGCACGCCCGTCCCGACGACACGAGGCACATACAATTTCACCGTTCAAGTCACCGACAGTGACGTACCGCCGGCGCCCCCCCAGATGGCAAACCTGAGCATCAAGGTGACCGACGCGCTGAACGGGAACTACGCGTTTGAATTCAGCGGGTTCAATTCCAATGGCAACGTGGTGATTGCCGGCAGCTTCGCCGCGGACGGGCTCGGAAATATCACCGGCGGCGTGGAAGATTTCAACACTCTCCAGCCGCTCGCACAGAACCAGATGCTCCGCACGTTCACCGGCACGTACACTCTTGGCCTCGATTTTCGCGGCCAGGTGATTTTCAGCAGCCTGACGGGAACACCCACGTACGATATCGCCATCGATTCGAAAGGCCTCCACGGCCGCTTGGTGGAATTCGACGCCACGGGAATACGCGGATCGGGTGAACTTGTGCAGCAGAACACCTCGACCTGCACTTCAAGCACGCTACCGGGCACGTCCGGCACGGATTTTGTGATCGGCGTCTCGGGCGTGGCGGGGAACTTTGTGGGAATCTCGCCTGGTCCGGCGGCTCTGGTGGGCAGGTTCACTGCTGAGCCAACGACTTCCGGCGTTCCCGGAACGATCGACAATGGCGAAGTAGATTTCAACGCTCCCAATCTCATCGACAGCGCATCGCTGCTTTCGGGCACTTTCAATACCACGACCCAGTCCGCTCGCTGCACCATGAGCATTACGCCCACGGGGTTTGCCACCGAGACGTACAGCGTCTATCCGATTGCTACGACCGCTGGAAAGCTCACTGAGGCGTTCGTGGTGGAAACCGACACCGTCAGCCAGGCTACCCCGTACGTCACGGTTGGCAAAATGATTCAACAGGTCGGATACCCGTTCACACAGGCGAGCAACTCGCTCACCGGGCCGAGCGTCGCCGGCCTATCGGGCAATGCCATTCCGAATGGACAAGCCGCATATTTGCCCTTTGTGTCCGTGGCGCAGCTGTCTGCGTCCGGCAGTGCGTTCAGCATACCCCTCGTGTACAACTTCGGCGGGACGGTCTCAGGCACCTTGTCGGGGACTCTCACCCCTGGCGATTCGTTTGGGCGTGTGGTTACGAATCTATCGGGTACGGCGCCTGTGCCCGTATTTTATGTGATCGACGCGAATGAGTCTTTTTGCATACTGGCGAACCAGAATACCGCGGTGCTCGGGCTCTTTGAGCCGCAGTCGAAGGCACAGGGGGCCAACACGTTCTCCGCGGGCACAGTGGGCACCGGGACAGGGCAGCTCGCGACGGGCACTTCAGCGCCCTCTACTACTGCCACCACGAATTTCTCCGGCGCGACCACGCTTGATGGCGTCTCGGTGGTCGGCGGAAAACAGGACACCAGCACCACGCTCGCCAACACGCCGAACCAAACCGTGACAGGAACTTACGCGCTCTCCGGGACCGGCCCGACGGATGGCAGCGGCACGTTCACCCTGACTGCCCCGGCAGCGTTTACCGGCGACTTCTACATCGTGTCGCCGACGAAGATCGTGATGATCTCGACGACCGTCGGCGACCTGAACCCCGTGCTGATTTTCCTCGGACAGCAAACGGACGATTTCGGAGTGAACTGAGGGCGGCTGAGCGGGCGATCGCGTCGCCACTTCGGTCTATCAGTAGGCCCAGCGCATCAGCACCGCGCCGGTGGTGTAGCCCGCTCCCACCGCAATCAGCAGCACGAGATCGCCCTTCCGCAACCGCTTCTGTTCGACCGCATCGACCAGCCCCAGCGGAATCGTCGCGGCCGTTGTGTTTCCGTAGCGGTCGATATTGATCAGAACCTTCGAATCATCCAGTCCGAGCCGCTCCTGCATCGCGCGAATGATGCGAAGGTTCGCCTGATGCGGCACCACGAGAGCGAGATCGCGGCTCGACACTCCGTTGCGCTCAAGAATCTGGCAAGCCAGCTCGCTCATCCGTCGCACCGCGTACTTGAAGACCTGCTGGCCCTCCTGATGGACGTAGTGCATCCGCTTCTCGATCGTTTCGGGCGACGGTGGATGAAGCGAGCCGCCGGCGGGCATGTAGAGATTGCAGCCGCCCGAGCCGTCGATTTCGTGGACGAAATCAATGATCCCTTCGCGATCGGAAGCGGCGGGTTCGAGCAGCACGGCTCCGGCGCCGTCGCCGAATAGCACGCAGGTCGCGCGGTCTTTGAAATCCAGAATCGAGGTCATCACGTCGCTGCCGATGACGAGAACCTTCTTGTGCGTTCCCGCGCCGACGAACTGCGCGCCCACCGTCAGAGCGTACGCAAAGCCGGAGCACGCTGCGGAGAGATCGAATCCCCAGGCGTGCGTCGCGCCCAAGCGGTCCTGGATCAGGCACGCGGTGGCGGGAAAAAGCATGTCCGGCGTGACCGTGGCCACGACGATCATATCGATTTCTTCCGGGCGCAGGCCTTTCAGCGCCAGCAGTTTCTTCGCGGCCTCGGTCCCCAGATGCGAGGAGGCAACTCCCGGTTCCGCAAAATGCCGCTCGCGGATGCCCGTGCGCGTGCGGATCCATTCGTCGGTCGTGTCCACGATCTTTTCGATGTCGGCGTTGGTGACGACTCGCGGTGGAACGTATCCGGCTACTCCGGTGATTTTCGCGGCGATCCGCTGGCTCATCCAATTCTCCGTTGTTCTGGGAAGCGCTCGTGATTGTATGTAATCGCGCGGCGTGGTGACAAGCAAAACACACGTGGAGTTGAGACTCGCGCGCCCGGAAGTGTTCTGCGGGGCGCATCTCCTGAGGCATGATGGGGGCATGACTCCGGCCGAGCGAACGCTGTGGATCGGCGAGCGGGCGCGCGCCGCGGGATTCGATTTGTGTGGTGTCGCGCCGGTGGACCGAAAGCTCCCGGCCGCAACAGGCGCCGGGAGCGATGCTCCGATCGATTGGTTTGAGGAACTCGGCCGCCTGCCGGAGTGGCTCGCGCGCGGCTATGCCGGCGAGATGAAGTACTTGCACGACCCGCGCCGCTCCGATCCTCGGCTGGTGCTCGAAGGCTCGCGAAGCCTGATTGTCGTCGCGATGAATTACAACTCGCCACCGGTTCTTTCGACGGCGCTGCCCGCGGACGCCGACGGCGAACCGCCGCGCGGATGGATTTCGCGCTACGCCTGGGGCGACGACTATCACGACGTCATCCAGCAGAAATTGAAGGCCCTGATTGCGGAGATGCACGCGCGCTTTCCCGAGCCGTTTGACGCGCGCGCCTACACCGATACGGGCCCGATCGTCGAGCGCGTGGCGGCAAAGTATGCCGGTCTCGGCTGGCTCGCGAAGAACACGTGCCTGATCAATTCCCAGCTCGGCTCGTGGCTTTTCCTGGGAGTCATCGTCACGACGCTCGATATCGAGCCCACTCTCGAGCCGGGCGCGGCGCCGCCGGCCGATCTCTGCGGGACGTGCACGCGCTGCTTGGACGCGTGTCCCACCCAAGCGTTCCCGGAGCCCTACGTGCTCGACGCGCGCCGCTGCATCTCCTATCTTACAATCGAACTGCGCGGCGCAATCCCGGAAGAGCTTCGCCCGCAGATGGGCCGTGCCGTGATCGGCTGCGACATCTGCCAGGACGTGTGCCCGTGGAATCGCAAAGCGCCGGTGACGGCGCTGGCTGCGTTCCAGCCGCGAGAGGTCGCCGAAGAGCGAAACTCGGATCGCGAATCGAGCGTTTCGTTTCTTGCACCCGAACTGGAATGGCTCGCGCCGCTCTCGCAGAAGGAATTCAGCGCAGCCTTCCGAGGAAGCGCGGTGAAGCGCGCGAAGTGGCGCGGCCTGGTGCGGAATGCGTGCGTGGCGATGGGAAACTCCGGAATCGCGCCGGACCGAGCCGCCTACTCGCGCGTGGTTCGCACTCTCGAGCGCCTCGCTTCGTCCGACGACGCTCTCATCTCCGAACACGCCCGATGGGCGCTCGAACGCCTCACGCAAGCAAGCGTGCCAAGAACAGCGCGAAAAACGTAATGGACATCGAAACGCCGTTTTTGCGATACTTTCCCGTTCGAGCGGTGAACTACCCTCCTTCCGGGAGCGAGCCGCATCCTAATAAAACCCAGGATTAAGACTCTATGAAAGCAAGTCATCGATTTGTTTTTGGTCTGCTCATTTTCATCGCCGCGGGCATCGCTGCGTCGCGCCTGTCGTCCGGCGAGAGTTCGGCGGCTCCCGCGCAGAAGAGCCCGGTCGCTCCGGCCTCACAAAGCTTGGTCGATCGCGGGCGATATTTGGTCGAGGATGTCGCGATGTGCGAGGAATGTCACACGCCGCGGGATGCGAGCGGCAATCTCGATGAATCGCGCCGGCTTCAGGGCGCGCCGATCTGGATTTTGCCGGTTCACGCGAATCCCAATTGGGGCATGAATGCCCCGCCGCTCGCCGGCTTCGGAGGCTACACGGACGAGCAGAGTGAGGCGGTTCTGGAAAAGGGAGTGGGACCAAACGGCCTCGCGGTCCGCGAGCCGATGCACATCTACCACATGAATCACGCCGACGCGCAAGCCATCATCGCTTACCTGCGCTCGCTGTCTGGCACCTATCCTCACTAGCGCCGTTGCGTTAGTTCAAGACATAAGGCTCACCCTCACGATGAACTACCAAGAGGCGGCGCATGCGAGAGGTGGCTCATGGGCAGCAAGCACGAAAGGTGCTGATGCGGCAACGAGAGCACGATCGTTCGTTCGCCGTTTGAGCCGGGAAAGCGGCACCCCGCAACGTATGGCATCGCGCAAGTGGTTATGAATAAATGGCTTAATCGGCGCGCGGTTTCCTCCAAGCCCAGCATGGCACTGCCCTCCACACCACCCAATGGCAGCCATAGTAACATTGCAGCAACACTCCAGCGATACCCTTGCCGCCTCAGAGGCGCGCATGGCACTCAAGGTTGTCGCTGATTCGCAACGATTCTTTAACCGGCATTTCTCCTGGCTGCAGTTCAACCAGCGCGTTCTGGAAGAGGCGCGCGACGCGAATAATCCGCTGCTCGAGCGCGTCAAGTTTCTCGGCATCACCGCAAGCAACCTGGACGAATTCGTCGAGGTGCGCCTGGCCGGCCTGATGCAACAGGTCGAGCACGGCAACCGCGAACCCGGACCCGACGGGCGCGTGCCGGAAGACGTGCTCGCGGAGCTTACGGCCAGAATCCACGCTTTTGTGGACGAGCAGTACGAATGCTGGCGCGAGGAGCTGGTTCCCGCGCTCGAAGCGGAATCGATTCGCGTTCTCGGTCTGGGCGATTTGCGGCCGGAAGCCCGCGAGTACATCCAGAATTTCTATTCGAAGACGGTCGAGCCGCTGCTCACGCCCGTCACCGTTGATCCCGCGCATCCCTTTCCGCACGTGCTGAACAAGGCGCTCTGCCTCGCATTCACGCTCAAGCGAAAGCGGCGGGGATCGCAGACGCAGTTGGGTGTCGTCACGGTGCCGCGTGCGCTGCCGCGGCTCGTGCTCTTGCCTTCGCCCGAGGGCACGGTCGAGTACGTGTTCCTGCACGACGTTGTCCGCGCCTTCGCCGAGCGGCTCTATCACGGGTACGAAATCCTCTCCGCGGCCGCCTTTCGCGTGACGCGCAACAGCAACCTCTACCTCGAAGAGGAAGAGTCTCGCAGCATCCTGGAATCCGTCGATATGCAGCTTCATCGCCGCAGAAAGGGTTCGGCGGTGCGCCTGGAAATCGAGGCCAGCGCCAATCAGGAAATCGTGGATAGGCTTGTGGCGAATTTCCGGCTGTCGCCCGGACAAGTCTTCCGCGTGAACGGCCCGATCAATCTGTCGCGGCTCTTTCACCTCTACGATCAGACGCCGCGGCCGGATCTGAAATACCGGCCCTTCGCGGCGCGTGAACTCGAGTTAAAGCCGGGCGCTTCCTCGCTGTTTGAACTGGTGCGGAAGCGAAATGTTCTCCTTCATCATCCGTACGATTCCTACTCGACCGTGGTGCGGTTCATCGAGAGCGCGGCGCAGGACCCCGACGTGCTCTCGATCAAGCAGACGCTCTACCGCACGAGCGAGAACTCGCCGATCGTGCGCGCGCTGATCGAAGCAGCCGCAAAGAAGGAAGTCGCGGTGGTGGTCGAGCTGAAGGCGCGCTTCGACGAGGCCTCGAACATTCGCTGGGCGCGTAATTTGCAGGAAGCGGGCGTGCAGGTGTTCCATGGCGTGGTGGGGCTAAAGACGCACTGCAAGCTGGCGCTCGTCGCACGGCGCGAATCCGACGGCCAGATTCGCCGGTACGCGCATCTCGGCACCGGCAACTACAACCCTTCGACCGCGCGGTTCTATACCGATCTCAGCCTGCTCACGAGCGACCCGAGCGTGACCTCCGCCGTGCATCACGTCTTCAACTATCTGACGGCGTATTCCGAGCGGCCGCGCTACACGCCGCTTTTCGTCGCTCCGCTGAACCTCGGGAGGAATTTCCTCAGCCTGATCGATCGCGAGGCCGCTCACGCGCGTGCCGGGCGCCCGGCCTTCATATTCGCGAAGTTCAATTCGCTTCTCGACGAAAAAATCATTCAGGCCCTCTATCGCGCTTCGCAAGCCGGCGTGCAGATCGAGCTGATCGTGCGCGGCGCGTGCGCGCTGCGGCCCGGAGTTCGCGGGCTGAGCAGCCGGATTCGCGTTCGCAGCGTCATCGGAAGGTTTTTGGAGCACAGCCGCATCTTCGTTTTCGGAAACGGCGCCAAGACGGAGGTGTATCTCGGCAGCGCGGACTGGATGCACCGCAACATTTACGAGCGCGTCGAAGTGATCTTCCTTCTCAAAGACCCCGCTCTGTGCACTCAGCTTTTCACGGAAATTATCGCGCCGTACCTGGCCGACACGCAGAAAACGCGAATGCTGCTGCCTTCCGGCGATTACGTGCGGCTCCACGAGGCTCGCCAGCTTGCCCGCGTCCGCAACGGCCACCGTTTCAACGTGCAGGAGTTTCTGATCGATTTCACCGAAGGCCGCCAGGGCCTCGATGCGATCCCGCCGATGCCCGCCTATATCAAGCATCGGTCGCCCGGCGCGCTGGAACGCGAATCCGAGTGATTCGCCGCCCTGCCGTCTTGCCGTGCGTCCCGCCGCGGGCTCGCACTATTCGAGTGAGGTCGATGCGCGCTCCGGTATAATCGCCCGCGATGGAAGACCGGTTAGAGGCGGCGGTGAAATGGCTGCTCGGGCCTGAAACCGCGAGCGAAGGAAGTCCCGGTCATCTCTGGCCGCGCTGGATTTTTCTTCGGGCGCTCGGAATCTTCTATTTCTCCGCGTTTTATTCACTCCTGTTTCAAATCAAGGGGTTGCTCGGGCCCAACGGAATCCTTCCCGCGCGCGACTACCTCCAGGCAGTTGCGGCGGCGATCCACGCGGAGCGCCTTTGGTTTGCGCCGACGCTCTACTGGTTCGGCGCGAGCGATCGCGCCCTGATGGTGGTCTGCTGGCTGGGCGTCATTGCTTCACTGCTGATGATCTTCAACGTCTGGCCGCGCGCCACTCTCGCGGTGTCGCTCGTCTGCTTTCTTTCGTTCGTCACCGCCGCGCAGGATTTTTCGAGCTATCAATCGGACGGCATGCTGCTCGAAGCGGGTTTCATCGGGCTGTTCTTCGCGCCGGCGGGATTCTGGCCGGGGCTCGGCCGCGCGAATCCGCCGTCGCGCGCGAGCCTGTTTCTGCTGCGATGGGAATGGTTCCGAATCTATTTCGAATCGGGTTTCGTGAAGCTCGCGAGCGGCGACTATTCCTGGCGCCACTTCACGGCGATGGACGACTACTATCAGAATGGCCCGCTGCCGACCTGGATCGGCTGGTACGTGCAGCATCTTCCGCACTGGTTTCACGCTTTTGCGGTGGCTCTTACGCTCTCGACCGAGCTGGTGCTGGTGTGGATGCTCTTTCTCCCGCGGAGATTCCGCATCGCCTGCTTCTTCATCGTGACGCCCTTCGAGATATCGATCATCCTCACGGCGAACTACACATTCTTGAACTACCTCGTGCTGTCGCTCGGATTCCTGCTGCTCGACGACCGCTTCATCGAGTGGGTGGTCCCGCGACGAATCAGAGAATTCATCGATCGGCAGCCTGCGCAGATGCCGGCCGGCGAAGCCCCTTCCGAATCATGGCGCGCGCGCTGGCGCAGGCGGCTCGCGCCCGTGCGCATGACGATCGCCGGTGTCTGCCTCGGCTTGGTTTTCTACGCCACGACGGCGTTGCTCCTGTGGATGTTCGTGCCCGGCCTGCCGCTGCCGCAAAAGCCGGTGGTAATGCTCGAGCCATTTCGCATCGCGAACCGTTACGGCCTGTTCGCCAGCATGACTCATGAACGGCGCGAGATCGAATTCCAGGGTTCGGCCGACGGAAGCACATGGACGACGTATCACTTCCGCTACAAGCCTCAGGACGTCACCAAAGCGCCGGGAATTTACGCGCCCTATCAGCCGCGCTTCGAATGGAATCTGTGGTTTGCGTCGCTCGGCGCGTGGTCGGAATATCGATTCGTGCTTTGGACGGAGGAACGCCTCCTGCAAAACGAGCCGGATGTGCTCGCGCTGTTTAAAGAGAATCCTTTTCCGGGCGGGCCTCCGCAGCAGGTGCGCGCCGTGATTTACCGCTATTGGTTCACGGACATGAAAACGAAGCGGGAGCAGGGCGCCTGGTGGAATCGCGAGCTGCTCGGCAATTATGCGCCGCCTCTCGAACGAGAGCCGGACGGGCGACTCGTCATGCTCGACGTTCTCACCGTTCCGCCGCCGTCCCGGGAGTAGCGTGCGGACTTCTTCGTTCGGCTCCTTAACGCAAGTTTTGCCACGCAGCGATAATTCCGATAGCCTGTCTGTGGTGCCACGAACCCGCCTATGAAGCGACAACATACGATTGAGCAAAAGGAGCCGCGCCCCGATCAGGTGACGCGAGATCAGGTGGTCGCGCACCTCGCCACGCTCTCGCAACCGGCCAGCATCCGCCAGATCGCGCACGGCATGGAACTCAAGCACCGCGGCCGGCGCTTCCTTCCGCGAGTGATCCAGCAGCTGAAGCGGAAGGGTGAGATCGAGGAGATTCACGGCGGGCGTTACCGGCTGGCCGGCCAGAAGAACGCGCCAACCGCCGCTTCGAGCCGCGCCACCCACGCGGGCGGAACTGCCGCACCTGGCGCTGCTGCGGCGCCGAAACGGCCGCGCGATCCGAATCTAGTCTCGGGCCGGATCGTCGCGCATCGCGATGGCTACGGCTTTGTCGTGCCGGACGAGCCGATGCCGCGAGTCGAGGGCGATCTTTTTATTGGCCGCGACAATCTGGGCGATGCCATGCACGGCGACCACGTGCTGGCGCGCATCGAGCGGCGCCGCGCGGATGGGCGCGCGGAAGGCCGCGTCGTGCAGATCGTCGGGCGCGAGCATCCGACACTGGTCGGCCTGTTCCGCTACGGCCCGCACGGCAACCACGTTCTGCCGTACGACACGCGCATCCTCCACGAGGTCTCGATCCCGCCGGGCCACGAGCTCACTCCCGAGTTGCAGCAGAAGCTTGGCGTGACGCCGGCTCGAGAGCCGGCTTCGATGCGGCACATGCGTCTTCCGGAACTCGATGGGGCCGTCGTGAATGTCGAAATCACGCGCTTCCCGAAGGGCGGCCTTGCGCCCGTTGGGCGCGTGATGGAAATCCTCGGCCGGCCGGGCGAAATCGGCGTGGATGTCGAAATCATGATCCGGAAGCATCATCTGCCGCATGTTTTTCCGGACGAGGTGCTGGCTCAGGCGCAGGCCGCGCAGCAGCAGGTCGGCGAGGACGACCTTCACGGGCGGCGCGACTTCCGCCACTTGCCCATCGTGACGATCGATGGCGAAACCGCGCGCGATTTCGACGACGCGGTCTGCGTCCGGCCGCTGCCGAACGGGCACTACGAGCTTCAGGTGCACATCGCCGATGTCGCGAGTTACGTGCGGCGCGATTCGCCGCTCGACCGCGAGGCGCGCCTGCGCGGCACCTCCGTCTATTTCCCCAACCGCGCCGTGCCGATGCTCCCCGAGGAGCTGTCGAACGGCATCTGCTCCTTGAATCCGCACGTGGATCGGCTGGTGATGAGCGCGATCATGGAAATGGACGCGGACGGGAAGATGACGGGCGCCGAGTTCATTGCAGGCGTGATTCGCTCGACCGAGCGGATGACCTACACCAACGTCAACAAGGTGCTCGAGGGCGACGCGGAAATGAGCCAGCGCTACGCGCCGCTTGCCGAAGAATTCCGGCGAATGAAGGAGCTGGCGCTGCTGCTCAATCGCCGGCGCCACGCGCGCGGCTCGATCGATTTCGATCTTCCGGAGCCGGTGATCGAATTCGACGAATCCGGCCGCATGCTGAGCATCGTTCGCAGCGAGCGCAATATCGCCCACCGCATCATCGAGGAGTTCATGCTCGCCGCCAATGAAGCCGTGGCGGAATATCTCGAGAAGCGCGGGATCGCCTCGCTGCACCGCGTCCACGAAAAGCCCGACCCGAAGAAAGTGCTCGAATTCGAAGAACTGGCACAGGCGTTCGGCTATTCGCTCGGCGTGGACGATCTCTTCGAACGCCGCATCGCCGTACGGCACGGCCAGGTCAAGCCGCCCATGAAGGCAAGCGGCGGGCGCGGGCGCATGCGCCCCATGAGCGTGACCCTGCCCGCGGCCGAAGAAATCGACATCCGCCCGCAGCATTACCAGCGGCTGACGCAGAAGATCGCCGGCAAGCCGGAGGAGCGAATCCTTTCCTACCTGATGCTGCGGTCGCTCAAGCAGGCGCGTTACGCCGCCGATCTGCTCGGCCATTTTGCGCTCGCGGCGAAGGAGTACACGCACTTCACGTCGCCGATTCGGCGCTACCCGGACCTGATCGTCCATCGCGCGCTGAAATGGGCGCTCGAGAATCCGTCGGTACCGCCGGCCCGCGCATCGATCCCGCATGTGCGCTCCGGGAAGGAAGTGTCCGTTCCAACGCTTGGACCGTATCGCCGCGTGGAGCTGGAGGAGTTCGCGTCGGAAAGCTCGGAGGCGGAGCGTCGCGCCGACATGGCCGAGCGCGAGCTGATGGAATGGAAGACGGCGCAGTTCATGGAGAGCCACCTCGGCGAGGAGTACGACGCGCTGATCATTTCCGTGCAGAAGTTCGGATTCTTCGTCGAGCTGACCGAGATTTTCGTCGAAGGGCTTGTGAGCATCGATCGCCTCGAGGAGTCAACCGGCCAGCGGTGCGTCTATCGCGACCGCGACCATACGATCGTCACGGAGCCGTATCGCGGCACGCGCGGCAGCCGCGGCGCCTCCGCTACGAGAATTTTCAGGCTGGGCGACCGCGTGCAAGTGCGTGCCGAACGCATCGATCCGTTCCGGCGCCGGGTCGAGTTTTCGCTGATTTGAAATTGGAGAGCCACAGATGAAGCCAAAAGTTGGATTCATTGGACTGGGATTGATGGGCGGGCCGATGGCGAAGAATTTGCTTCGGGCCGGATTCCCGCTCATCGTCTGGAATCGCACGAAATCGAGGGCGGATGACCTGGTTCGCGACGGGGCCACGCTCGCGGCGGACCCGCGCGAAGCGGCGGCGCTCGCCGACGTGCTGATCACGATCGTCAGCGATCCGCCCGCGCTCGAGGAAGTTCTTTTTGGGCCGCGCGGCGCGTTCGAAGGGCTGCGCTCCGGCTGCACGCTTGTGGATTCGAGCACGATCTCCCCGGATCTGGCGCGGCGCGTGGCCAAAGCGTGCGGCGAACGAGGCGTCGATTTCCTCGATGCGCCGGTGACGGGCGGCACGTGGGGCGCGCAGAAGGGTGAACTCGTTTTCATGATTGGCGGCAAGGCCGAGGTGTTCGAGCGCGTCAAGCCCGTGCTCGAAGCCATGGGGAAGAAGTTTCCTTTGCTCGGGCCCAATGGCGCAGGGCAGATCGTGAAACTCGGGATGAACCTGCTCCTGGCGTTGCAGGTCGATGCGTTCGCGGAAGCGCTGGCGCTTGTGACCGCGGCGGGTGTCCCGGCCGACCGGCTCATGGAGGTGTTTCAATCGAGCATGGCTCGCTCGGGCGTGCTCGATGTGAAAGCGCCGATGATGGTGAAAGGCGAATTTCCGGCCAGCTTTCCTCTGCGGCTGATGCACAAGGACCTGCGGCTTGCGCTCGAGCTCGCGCATGAGAGTGGAACGAAGCTGCCCGCCGCCGAAGCCGCCTACGCGACGTATTCCGCGGTCAAGAGCGCCGCGGACGCCGCGCACGAAGATCCCGATTTCGCCGCCGTCGCCCGCTTCTGGAAGAAGTGAAGCAAGGAAGCAGGGACGAGGGGTGAAGCGGGAGGGACGGCGCACCGCGAATACCCGCCTCGGCGGGTGCAACACCCGCACATGCTGCAAGAACTTCAGCGCAAATGTAGGCGTTCGGCGCTGACGTCTTTTCAGCGGGATTCCCTCGGCTTCGTTCGGGACAAGTTCCACCCCGCCCTTCCACTGGCTGCGCGGCGTCGCTTTGCGTCGGAGTTTCCTCGGTTTGGCACGGGGAACCGTTTTCGCGAGGGTCGAAAAGTGTGTCGAGTCTTTGGTGCCACTTTTGTTTGTTTTCAGTGAGTTACGGACCGAATCACTCGGCATGGTGTGACACTTCTTTTTGGCAACATTCGAGCCCCAAAAACAATGCGGGCGAGGGGGACGAACAGCGAGCACATGCTGCGAGAGAAGCAGCGCAAATGTAAGCGCTCCGCGCCGTCGTCTTATGTCGGAGCTAAAGCTCCGACCCCCTAGGGCCGGAAACGCAATCCCGTTGGTCATGCGCCGGATGCTACTTATTCAGTTGTCAAAGAGCGTCGGGCCCTCGTCAAGAGGTGACCTGCTCCCCGAAATTTAGTCCAGCCAAAACTTAGTTTCTCCGGGTATAAGACCGCGAGAGGAGAAGCACCATGAAAAGGAGCCGCTTTAGTGAAGAGCAGATCGTCGGGGTGTTGAAAGAGGCGGAGGCTGGAGTC
>DATNIN010000001.1:0-2374 GCA_035604415.1 Candidatus Acidiferrales bacterium | reverse complement strand
CCGGCGCCGCCTGCCAAAAGGACCCCGAGAGTATCTTTCATCACTGCGCCTCAGATTCCGGTCCTGTGCGCGTCGCTTTCGCCGGAATCTTGCTTTCCGCACGGCAGATGCGAAAAGAAAACAGTAGATGGTAGCACAGCGAGCCGAGCGTCAGTATGCTGGTGACTTCGTATAATGCTGCTCCGATGACTGACGACCGGCATGACAAGACGCTGGGGATGCAGCGCGACATCACCCGCCGCGACTTTCTGAATTCGGCGCTGCTCGCCTCCGGCGGAGCGTTGCTGACGGCGGTTTCGCCCGCGGAATTGCTTCGCGCCCAGACCGCCGCGAAAGGGACAACTCCAGACCCGGCAAGCGACGACTGGACCGGCTACGGCGGGGTTGGCGACTACGCGAATTCCAACGGCAACACTATGGCCGTTCTAGAAGCAGGCCACCAGATTCGCGACGGGTTATTCGAGAGTCTGCCCGCCAACACCGTCGATACCGGTGAAACTTACGACTGCGTGGTCGTCGGCGGAGGCATCAGCGGCTTGGCGGCAGCGCTGGTTTTTCAACGCAAGGCGGCGAACAAGACCTGCCTCGTGCTCGACAATCATCCCATTTTCGGCGGCGAGGCCAAACGCAATGAGTTCCTCGTAGGCGGTTACCGGCTTATCGGGCATCAAGGCTCGGCTTTGTTTCAGGTGGAATATCCCTACAGTTTTATCGGGCGCTTCTATGACTCGATCGGCCTGAAATCGCCGCGCCTCGAATATCAGAAGTGGGCCGGGCCGGATCCTGAGATCCAACTGCCCACCACGCCATACCTCGCTGCGGCCCCCTACGGCCTGTATTTCGGGGCGAAATTCGGCCAGCCGGGCGGCGTATGGGTGCCCGATCCCTGGGGCACGAAACTGAAGGGCGCGCCGATTTCGGCCCAGGCGCGCGAGGAGTTGTTGCGATATCAGTCGCCGGATCCGGCTCGAGCCCTGATCCCCGAGTACCGCGGCGACGCCATCTCTCGCCGGCTGGACACGATCACGCTCGAAGACCACCTGATGGAGCGGCACGCCATAAGCCGCGAAACCGTGCGCACGTTCCTCACGCCCGACGAGGGCGGAGGTTTTGGGCTCGGCCCCGATGCGCTCTCCGGCTATACGGCATACGCCTTCGATGCGCTCGGCGCCCTGGCCGACCCGGAGCCGCAGATGTTTCCCGACGGCAACAGCGGCATCGCACGCCTGATCGTGAAGACGCTGATTCCGGAGGCGATTGCGGGCGAGCATTTTCTCGAAGAAGTTTGCCGCAACGGCGTGAGCCTCGCCGCTCTCGATCGTGCCGGCGCCGCGGCTCGTATTCGGCTGGACTCGACCGCGGTCTGGGTAAAACACGACGGCGCACCGGCTAAATCTGAACTTGTAACCATTGCCTACACACGCGCGGGGAAAACGTTCAGCGTGAAGGCGCGCTCCGTGGTGATGGCAGGCGGGAGCTGGACGACGAAGCGCATTGTCCGCGACCTTCCCGCCGATCGCAAAGCGGCCTACTCCCAGTTCTATCGCTCGCCTTGCATGCTGGCCAATGTGGCCGTGCGGAACTGGCGATTCCTCTACAAGATGGGGATCTCCGGCTGCCAGTGGTTTGAAGGCCTGGGAAGCTTTTTGCAGGTCCGCAAACTGGCGCTCTGCGGTGCGGAATCGCCAACGATCGGACCCGATTCTCCGGTCGTGCTGGCTCTCAAAGTTCTCTATCCGCACCCGGGACATACTGCCGAGCAGCAGGGGCACATGGGCCGGGCGGAGATGATTGCAATTCCATTCCGCGAGTACGAGCGTCAGATTCGCCGGCAGCTTAGCGATATGTTCGCGCGCTCCGGTTTCGATGCGGGGCGCGACATCGCGGGAATCATCCTGAACCGCTGGGGACATGCCTACGCCAGCCCGGCTCCCGGATTCTATTTCGGCAAAGACGGCAAACCCGCGCCGGGAGAGGTTCTGCGGGCGGCGCCGTTTGGAAGAATCGCTTTTGCGAACGTGGATCTTTCCGGAATGCCCGATCACAAATCGTCGATCATCGAGGCGGATCGCGCGGTCGAACAGCTTCTCGGATAAGTGCTTTCAAGCTAACTGCGATTTCACCACGAAGGACACTAAGGGTACGAAGGAGTGCCCTGCATACACTTTCGTGGGACTTCGTGTCCTTCGTGGTTTGTGATCTGAGAACTACCCGGCCTTGAGAAGGCTGCTTAGGAACCTACTTGTCTTTGTCCTGTTTGCCTTCGTCGATCTTGATGCGGAGCGACTTCAGGAATTTCAGATCCTGGTCGCTGATCTTGAACTCCGGATTGGTGGAAAGGGTGGTCACGACGGAAGTCTTGTCGGGAGATTTT